>JAUNPU010000009.1:41148-136110 GCA_030536555.1 Eubacteriales bacterium
GGCGGCGGTGAATCAGAAAACGGCAGCTCAAGAGTCAGCGGTTCAGGCAGCAGTGAATCAGAAAACGGCAGCTCAAGGGTCAGCGGCTCAGGCACCGGTGAAACAGAGACTGGTTGAGGATGTGGAGCAGGCGATTGCCAGAAATCTTGCGAAGGAGGCAGCGGCTGCCACGAAGGAAGAAATCCCGGCTGAGGCTGAGGACGACGAGGACGATTTCGAGTTCTTCGATTTATAATTTATACGGAAACGATTCAGCAGATCAGTGTACTTGTTGCCTGGTCTGCTGAACAGTTATAAAAAAAGAAAACAGGATGGGAAGAAGCATGGGAAAATTGAGATTAGGTGTAATGGGAAGCGGTTATCTGTCTGAAATCGTGGTAAATGCGTGGAAGGACGGATTTCTGGATGAGTACGAGCTGGTAGGCGTCATGGGCCGGAATCCGGAGACGGTGGCGAAGCTGTCACAGTCTGCCGGCTGCCAGGGCTGTATGAGCCTGGACGAACTGCTGGCGCTGAAGCCGGACTATATCACGGAGGCGGCATCTGTGCAGATGGTGAAGGACTCTGCGGAGAAGATCCTTTCCTCCGGCTGCAATCTGGTGCTGCTGTCCATCGGTGCGCTGGCGGACGAGGCATTTCGTGAGCGCGTGAAGGAGGTTGCGGCTGCCAGCGGAACGAAGGTCTACATTGCCTCCGGCGCCATCGGCGGATTTGACGTGCTGCGCACCGTGACTCTGATGGGCTGTTCTGCGGCTGGCATTGAGACCAGAAAGGGCCCGAAATCCCTGCAGAACACACCGCTGTTCAAGGAGGAGCTGATGGCGGATGGCGAGGCGACTCACGTGTTCGAGGGCAATGCAAAGGAAGCCATCGGACTGCTGCCGACCAAGGTCAATGTGGCAGTTGCCGCATCTCTTGCAACGCTGGGACCGGACAATACCAGCGTGAATATCTACAGCGAGCCGGGATTTGTGGGAGATGACCACAAGATCACGGCAGAGGCAGAGGGCATCAAGGCTGTGGTGGACATTTACTCCAGCACCAGTGCCATCGCCGGATGGAGCCAGGTGGCAGTGCTGCGCAATATTGTGTCACCGTTCGTATTTTAATGGGACAGCAAAATAATAAAATGGAGGGGTTATCTATGTTTCAGAAACTGGTAGCAATCGAGCCGGTCAGTCTGGTGGACTGGGCGGAGAAGAAGCTTTATGACTATGCAAAGGAAGTCACACTTTACGGAGATATTCCGGCTGACGATGAGGAGATCATCCGCCGGATCGGCGATGCAGACGCAGTGCTGGTAAGCTATACCTCCCAGATTCGAAAAAATGTGCTGGAGCGCTGTCCCAATGTGCGCTACGTAGGCATGTGCTGCAGCCTGTATTCCGAGGCAAGTGCCAACGTGGATATCGCGTTTGCGAGAGAAAAGGGTATCCAGGTGCTGGGCATCCGCGACTACGGAGACCGGGGCGTGGTGGAGTTCGTTCTGTGCGAGCTGGTTCGCCTGCTTCACGGCTATGACCGCCCCATGTGGAAGGAACTGCCGGAGGAGATTACCCGCCTGAAGGTGGGCGTGATCGGTCTGGGCGTGTCCGGCGGCATGATCGCGGAGGCACTGAACTACATGGGTGCAGAGGTGTCCTACTACAGCCGCAGCCGCAAGCCGGAACAGGAGGCAGCCGGCATGCAGTACCGGCCGCTGGCAGACCTGCTGGCGTACAACGACGTGGTATTTACCTGCCTTAACAAGAATGTGATTCTGCTGGGGCAGCAGGAATTCGACCAGCTGGGAGACGGCAAGATCCTGTTCAACACTTCCATCGGACCGTCTCATGAGATCGAGGCGTTGAAGGGCTGGCTGAACCGGGGACGAAACTTCTTCGTCTGCGATACGGCAGGAGCTTTAGGAGACCCGACCGGGGAGCTGCTTGCACACCCGCAGGTATTCTGCCCCCAGGCATCCGCAGGACGGACCAGACAGGCTTTTGAGCTGCTCAGCGAGAAGGTGCTTGCGAACCTGGAGACGGCGCTGAAGGGGTGAGAAGAGAGGTGTGCGGAGGCTTTGTGAGAGGCTGTTTGCGGCGCGGGTGACTGGTGCTGCGGGAGTGAGGAAGCCTTTGTGAGAGGCTGTTTGCGGCGTGGGTGACTGGGCTGAGAGGCGAGAAGGTTTTGTGGGGGAGGCTGGCGATGACCATTTGATGACCTGAACGTTCCCCTGGGGCGCAGGTTTTGGACAATAATTTGCATTTTCCTCATTTATTGTCCAAAGTCCTCTTAAAAAAGGTGGTTATGTGACCTAAATGGTTGACATAAAACAAATTTTGGACAATTTTCCGTTGATCAGGCTATAATTGTCCAAAATTCTCGGATTTTTGGATAATTTTTCCGGAATTCGGCTTTAATTGTCCAAAGCAGGTCAGTTTTCCCTGCTTTTTGGTCTGAAATCAGGTTGATTCCCGGGGGTTTGGACAATTTTTAAAGATTTTGCTGTTAATTGTCCAAAACGTGGACTCGATAGAACATAAACCCCAGAACAAAACTGAGCACAAACCCCAGATACAAGACCCAGACACAAACCCAGCACAAAATCCGGACACATAACCCAGCACAAAACCCGGACACGATACCAGGAGGGACAGCTTCAAGTTATTCAGGTTACGTTATGAAAAGCGGCGTATTGACTTCGCCGCTTTTTTCATGTACAATATGTTATATTAACACTATAACAAGTAGAGAAAGATGGTGGCAGTATGATGCTGAAGATCGATTTTGAGAGCGATGAGGCGATTTATATCCAGCTTCGCAACCAGATCATTATGGGGATTGCGACGGACCGGATTCGGGAAGGTGATTCCCTGCCGTCTGTGCGCCAGCTGGCGGATACCATCGGGATCAACATGCATACGGTAAATAAGGCGTATTCGGTGCTGAAGCAGGAGGGATTTATCCGGCTGGACCGCAGGAAGGGCGCGGTGATCTCCCTGGATATGGATAAGATCCGTGCGATTCAGGAGCTTCGGGAGGTGCTGACGATGAACCTGGCCCGCGGGATCTGCAAGAATATCAGCCGTATGGAGGTCCACGATCTGGTAGATGAGATATACGATTATTATACCGGAAACTGTGGAGAATAAGCATAATAAAAGACTGACGGAGGATTGCCATGCTGTGTGAGCGTTGTAAGATCAGAGAAGCCAATATCCAGTATACGGAAGTCGTGAACGGAGTGAAGACGGAGCACAACTTCTGTGCCCAGTGTGCCAGAGAACTGGATTTTGGTCCCTACTCTGCGATATTTGACAGTGATTTTCCCCTTGGAAAGCTCTTATCCGGGCTGCTGGGTATCGGCGGGGAACAGAAGGAAGAGATGGGGCATCAGGTAGTCTGTCCTACCTGTAAGACCAGCTATGAGGAGTTTATTAAGAACAGCCGCTTTGGCTGCCCGGACTGCTACGGGGTATTTGATCTGCTGATCAGTGATAATATCAAGCAGCTGCAGGGAAGCGATACCCATAAGGGCAAGCATCCGCGGTATCATCAGAAGATGCGGGCAGGCGGAAGCATGATGTCGGGGATACCCGGCGGTGCGGGAATTGGTGAAGCTGGTGTCAGCGGAGTGCCCGGCAGCGCGGAAATTGGTGAAGCGGGAGCTAACGGGATGACTGGCAGCGCAGGTGTCGGCGAAGCTGGTGTCAGCGGAGTGCCCGGCAGCGCAGGTGTTGGCGAAGTGGGAGCCAACGTATCGACCGGAGCCGGAATACCCGGTGCAGCTTACGGAACCGCCGCACCTTCTGCAACCGGCGACCCGGAGGAGATTCAGGAAGAGATCCGGGTACTGCAGGCAAGGCTGCAGGAAGCGTTAAAGCGCGAGGAGTATGAGATGGCGGCGAAGTACCGGGACAAGATCAGAGAACTGAAAGAGGGCAGGGTGGAATGATGAGATGGTTTGAACAGGTGGACGGAGCACGTCCGGGTGTGGTCAGCAGCCGTGTGCGTCTGGTCCGCAACTGGGATCAGTATGCATTTCCTTCCAGACTTTCCCGGCAGGAGGGGCTGGAGATGATCCGGCGGCTGGAGCTGGGGCTTAAGGATATGGGATCCCTGGAGGGGAGAGAGTATGAGTATGCAGATCTGGATGAACTGACAGAGCTGGACCGGAAGGCGCTGAAGGAGCGCCGGGTGCTGAACTCCACCATTGTGTCCAGAAAGGCTCCGGTGGGGATTCTCATTGCGCCGGAGGAGGATGTCAGCGTGGTCTTGAATGGCACAGACCACATCCGGATCCAGCTTCTGTCGGCGGGACTTCATCTCCATGAGCTGTGGAAGCGGGCAGACCGGCTGGATGACTATATCAATGAGCGGTTTCCCTATGCCTTTGATGAGAAGTACGGCTATCTGACTTCATTTCCCACCAATGTGGGGACGGGGCTTCGGGCGTCGGTGGTGCTGCACCTGCCCATGCTGTCCTCCGGCAGAAAGTTTGCCGGGCTGGTATCGGAGATGGGACGCTTCGGCGCTTCGGTAAAGGGTGTCTACGGGGAAGGTTCGGAGAACTACGGGGCGCTGTATCAGGTATCCAACCAGAAGACACTGGGAATCTCGGAGAAGGAGATTCTGGACCTGGTGACCAAGGTTGCCCTTCAGCTGCTGTCTCAGGAGCAGCAGGTGCGCCGGATGGCTCTGGAGAAGCATGGTCTGGAGTGTGCGGACGAGGCATATAAATCTTATGGTGTGTTAAAATATGCACGACGGCTGTCAGCCAAGGATGCGATGACATTTCTCTCGCATCTGATGCTGGGGATGGCAGACGGAAGTCTGTCGATGAAGGAACCGTGCAGCGTATACCGCCTGATGCTGGGAATCCAGCCGGCAAATCTGCAGAAGCTGTCGGACCGGCCGCTGGGCAAGGAGGAGCTGGATATCGCCCGGGCGACCTACCTCAGAGCGGAGCTGCCGGAGCTTATGAACTGAGAAAGCGGGGAGCGCCGGCGACGAAGAAACCCGAGTCGAGAGAAAGAGAAGCGCCGAACGCGGTGAAGAAACCAGACAGTGAGGAAGGATTCGCTTCTGGGGTGACTATTGGAATTGCGGGGCAGTACACAACATTTTCAGGAGGACATAATATAGATGATAGATCGATTTACAGAACAGGCAAGGGAAGCAATCGGCCTTGCCGTGGAGGCAGCGGAGGAGCTGGGGCACAACTACGTGGGCACGGAGCATCTGCTGATCGGACTGCTGAAGGAGGGCACCGGCATGGCAGCCAAGGTGCTGGAGTCCTGCGGCGTTACGGCTGAGAAGGTGACGGATCTGGTCAGCCAGCTGATCTCACCGAATCAGCAGGTGAGCATTCGGGAGCGGAGCGGTTATACGCCCAGCGCCACCCGGGTGATTGAGAACAGCTACCGGGAGGCGGTGCGGTTCAAGGCGCCGCTGATCGGCACGGAGCATCTGCTGATTTCCATGATCCGGGAGAGCGACTGCGTGGCGGTTCGGCTGCTGAATACCATGAGTGTCAACATTCAGAAGGTGTATATCGGGCTGCTTTCTTCCATGGGAGAGGACGCACCTGCCGGTAAGGAGGAGTTTCAGTCAGGCCGCAGCGGAAAGGGCAAGGCAGCCACGCCGACCCTGGACAATTACAGCCGGGATCTGACGGCTCTTGCAAGAGAGGGAAAGCTGGACCCGGTAATAGGAAGAGAGTCGGAGATTCAGCGGGTGATTCAGATCTTAAGCCGCCGCACCAAGAACAATCCCTGCCTGATTGGTGAGCCTGGCGTGGGCAAGACGGCTGTGGTGGAAGGACTGGCGCAGATGCTTGCTTCCGGCAATGTGCCGGAAATCATCGCGGGCAAGCGGGTGATGACCCTGGACCTGTCCGGCATGGTCGCCGGTTCCAAGTACCGGGGCGAGTTTGAGGAGCGGATCAAGAAGGTGCTTTCCGAGGTGACAGAGGACGGTGATGTTCTGCTGTTTATCGACGAGATCCACACCATCATCGGCGCAGGCGGTGCGGAGGGGGCGATCGATGCCTCCAACATTTTAAAGCCCTCTCTGGCACGGGGCGAGATCCAGCTGATTGGCGCCACCACCATCGAGGAGTACCGGAAGTACATTGAGAAGGATGCGGCTCTGGAGCGGCGCTTCCAGCCGGTGACGGTGGAGGAGCCTGGTGAGGAGCTTTCCATCAGCATTTTGAAGGGGCTGCGGGGAAGGTATGAGGACCACCACAAGGTAACCATCACCGATGACGCTCTGGTAGCTGCGGTGCGGCTGTCAGCCCGCTATATCAATGACCGCTTCCTGCCGGATAAGGCCATCGACCTGATCGACGAGGCGTCATCCAAGGTGCGGCTGACCACCTATGTGGAGCCGGCGGAGATCGGAGATCTGGAGGAGGAGATTGCCCGTCTGGAGCAGCAGAAGGAGACGGCAATCAAGAACGAGGCCTACGAGAAGGCAGGAGAGATCAAGAAAAAGCAGGAAAAGAAGCGGGAGAAGATCGAGAAGATCCGGGCAAAGTGGCAGAAGGAGAAGGATTCCCGCCGTCTGGTGGTAGATGAAGGCGAGATTGCCGATGTGGTGTCCGGCTGGACCAAGATTCCGGTGCGCAAGCTGGAAGAGGAGGAGTCGGAGCGGCTTAAGAAGCTGGAAGCCATCCTGCATGAGCGGGTAGTAGGTCAGGAGGAGGCGGTGACCGCTGTCTCCAAGGCAATCCGACGGGGGCGGGTAGGTCTCAAGGACCCGAAGCGTCCCATTGGCTCCTTCCTGTTCTTAGGACCCACCGGTGTGGGCAAGACGGAGCTCTGCAAAGCCCTTGCGGAAGCCATGTTCGGCACGGAGAATGCGCTGATTCGCGTGGACATGTCCGAGTACATGGAGAAGCACAGTGTGTCCAAGATGATTGGCTCCCCGCCAGGATATGTGGGCTACGAGGAGGGCGGTCAGCTCAGCGAGAAGGTGCGCCGCAACCCCTACTCCGTGATCCTGTTTGACGAGATTGAGAAGGCACATCCGGATGTGTTCAATATCCTTTTGCAGGTGTTGGACGACGGTCACATTACTGACGCGCAGGGCCGCAAGATTGACTTTAAGAATACCATTCTCATTATGACCTCCAATGCCGGTGCGGAAAATATCATTTCTCCCAAGCGGCTGGGCTTTGCCTCCACGGACAATGCGGCGGAGCGCTACAAGTTCATGAAGGACCGGGTGATGGAGGAAGTGAAGCGGCTGTTCAAGCCGGAGTTCCTGAACCGGATCGATGAGATCATCGTGTTCCATCCGTTGAGCCAGGAACACATGAAGGAGATCGTGGAGATCATGCTGCGCAGCATTTACAAGCGGACGGCACGCCAGATGAACATGACGCTTCAGGTGAATGAGGATGCGAAGGCATTTCTGGTGGAGAAGGGCTACGACGAGAAGTACGGTGCAAGACCTCTTCGCCGGGCAATCCAGAACTATCTGGAGGACCAGCTGGCAGAGGCAGTGCTTGACGGCGCGGTTAAGTCCGGCGACCAGGTGCAGGTGGCAAGGGACGGCGACAGACTGCATTTTGCCACAGAGGATGCGGCAGCGCCGTGCACTCAGGCAGACGACACACAGAAGTAAGATACACGGAAGCAAGATACACGGAAGCAAGATGCACAGAGGCAGATATACAGAAGTAAGATTCGCAGAAGCAAAATATGCAAAGTTCAACTAGCCATTTTTTGATGGGTAGTGTATAATAATGAAAAGGTGACAGCACCTGATGGGGGTGCTGTTTCCTGTCAACAAATGAAACCAAACATTAAGATACCAGGAGGGCAATAAGATGCCAGTTATTGAATCTTTAATCCGCTCTGAAGCAGACGGAACCATCAGCTTTGGAAATTACAAGTTAGCGACCAAGTCTAAATTACAGGATTTTGAGCACGCAGGGGATTTATATAAGATTAAGACGTTCTATGAGATCACCAAGTTAGAGCGCAACGGTCTGTTTGTATACGAGTCTGTACCGGGAACCACTGTAGAGCACTTTGCAGTGAACCATGACGGCGTGGAGTTCATGGTGGAGGGCGACAAGGACGCTCAGCTGACCATCCAGTTAGATGACGATACGGAGTATGAGGTGTATGTGGATGGTGTTGCCGTAGGCGGCATGAAGACCAACATGAGCGGCAAGCTGGTAGCCAGCGTGGAACTGAACGAGGGTGCAGCCATCCAGGTGAAGGTAGTAAAGCGCTAAGGGCATAAGAAGGACGAATTGTATATAAAGCGCTAAAGGCATAAGAAGGACAGATTACATATGGCAAAAGCGAAAGCAACCGCATTCTTCTGCAAGGAATGCGGATATGAATCCAGCAAGTGGATGGGGCAGTGCCCGGCGTGCAAATCATGGAATACCATGGTGGAGGAGCCGACGGCGAAGCGGGAACCATCGGGACGGAGTACCGGAAGTGTGCTGAGGCAGCTCCAGAAGCCCGTCCGGCTGGAAGAAGTGTCAATTGATGAACAGGACCGGATGTCCACCGGATATCGGGAACTGGACCGGGTACTGGGGAGCGGCGTAGTGGCCGGCTCCCTGGTTTTGGTTGGCGGCGATCCCGGCATTGGAAAGTCCACCCTGCTGTTGCAGGTGTGCCGGAATCTGGCGGCTGCGGACCGCAGAGTCCTCTACATATCCGGGGAGGAATCCTTAAAGCAGATCAAGCTGCGAGCTGCCCGGATCGGCACGATCACCGGGGACCTGCTGTTTCTGTGTGAGACAAACCTGGACAACATCGAGGAGGCCATCCGGGAGGCGAAGCCGGAGGTGGTCATCATCGACTCGATTCAGACCATGTTCCGGGAGGACGTGTCCTCGGCGCCGGGCAGTGTCAGTCAGGTGCGGGAGTCCACCAACATCCTGATGCAGATTGCCAAGGGGATGGGCATTGCCGTATTTATCGTCGGTCACGTGACCAAGGAAGGCGTGGTGGCAGGTCCGAGAGTCTTAGAGCACATGGTGGACACGGTGCTGTACTTTGAAGGAGAGCGCAATGCCTCCTACCGGATTCTGCGCGGCGTCAAGAACCGTTTTGGCTCTACCAATGAGATCGGCGTGTTCGAGATGCAGGAGAAGGGGCTTGTTGAGGTGGAGAATCCGTCGGAGTATCTGCTGGATGGCCGCCCGGAGGAGGCTTCCGGAGCGGTGGTGGCATGCTCGGTGGAGGGTACCCGCCCGATTCTTCTGGAGGTGCAGGCGCTGGTGGCACAGACCAACTTCGGGCTCCCCAGGCGGACGGCAGCCGGTACGGACTACAACCGTGTGAACCTCCTGATGGCGGTGTTGGAGAAGCGGTGTCACTACGAGATGTCCCGCTATGATGCCTACGTGAACATAGCAGGCGGTGTGAAGATGAATGAACCGGCGCTGGATCTGGCGATTATTCTGGCTCTGGTGTCCAGCATGAAGGACAAGCCGGTGAGCCCCAAGTGCATCATATTCGGTGAGGTGGGGCTGTCCGGCGAGGTGCGTGCCGTGTCCCAGGCGGAGCAGCGGGTGAATGAGGCGGTGAAGCTGGGATTTGAGTCCTGCATTCTGCCAAAGGTATGCTTAGATAAGATGCGCAGCGCGGACCGGAACGGAAAAATCTGGCTGTACGGCGTGAGCAATGTGAGAGAGGCAATCGGGCTGATCTCGTAAATTGCAGAAGTTGTACAAAAAATTTACAAAAAATAAAATTTTCTGTTGACAGTCTGGATGTTCTATGCTATTATAAATGAGCGTTAAGCGAACAGCACAAACGCGAACATCCATAGGGGAATAGTTCAATGGTAGAGCAGCGGTCTCCAAAACCGTAGATGGGGGTTCGAGCCCCTCTTCCCCTGCTGACTATTTGAAAGAATAGCCCAACCCACGATGAGTTCAGAGCCTTGATTGAGAAGGTGTCTGGACTTTTTTGTTATGCGGAGAGCTATCCTGGGGGAAAGTGGTGGAATTTCAGAAGCAGTCATGTTAATATAAGGATAGATGTGAGATTTCCAGAGGAGGTGTGGGAGTGAGCAGGCGATACTTTAATGTTGCAGGAAGCTGTAATCCGGAAGAGCATTATATGGTGGATATTTCAACACGGCTGGATGAGATAGAAGCGCTGATTCAAGAACATAAGTATTTTGTGATCAATCGGGCGAGGCAGTATGGAAAGACTACCCTGCTCAGCCTTCTTACCAGCCGACTGGCAAAGCAGTATATCGTATTCTTTCTGAGCTTTGAGGGAATCGGGGAATCGGATTATCGGGATGAAGCGGCATTCTGCAGAATGATCTGCGGACTGATGTGGGAGGAAATTCAGGACGGCGAGGTGACAGGTATTCATGCTTCCGTGAGAGAGCGCCTGAGTCAGATTGCATCGGACGAGGAGGAACCAATCAGTTTTCGCATGTTATCTTCTCTGATTACGGAGTTATGTGAGACTTCCGGGAAACCGGTAGTGCTGATGATTGACGAAGTGGATCAGGCAAGCAGCAGTCAGCAGTTTCTGACGTTTCTTGGAATGCTCAGGAACAAATATCTTCGAAGAACACGAAGAAAGACATTTCAGTCTGTGATTCTGGCAGGGCTATATGATATCAAGAACCTGAAGCTTCGGATGCGACCGGAGGAAGAGCACAGATACAACAGTCCGTGGAATATAGCGGCTCGCTTTGAGGTGAACCTGAGTTTTTCCACAAAAGACATAGCGGGGATGCTTTCGCAGTATGAGACAGACCATCAGACAGGTATGGATGTGGACGCGGTCGCCGAAAGTATCTACGACTATACGTCCGGGTATCCGTTCCTTGTTTCTTATATCTGTAAGCTGATCGACGAAACGCTGCCTCAGGAAGCCCGCTTCGCAGGCAGAGGCAGTGCAGTCTGGTCGGAAGAAGGAATATCAGAAGCGGTAAAGGTGATTGTCAGGGAACCGGGAATCAGCCTGTTCGACAGTATGATGAAGCAGCTGGACCGCTTCCCGGAGTTAAATGAGATGCTTGAGGATATTTTATATCAGGGCAGACAGTTCCTGTACAGTCCGGATGTAGAGTCTGTGGGGGTAGGCATGATGTTCGGGTTCCTGCGGGAACGAGATGGAATGGTGACTGTGTCCAACCGTATTTTCGAGATGCGTCTGCTGAATAAGTATATTGCGGAAGAGATGTCGGTCAGTGAAGCATATCAGATTGGAGCCAGAGATAAGAATCGCTATATTCGAAATGGTGTATTGGATATGGAAGGAATACTGGCGGCGTTTGTACGGCATTATTCTGATATATTTGGCAAAAAAGATGAAAAGTTTGCAGAAGAAAAAGGTCGCAAGCTGTTTCTGCTTTATCTGAAGCCGATTATCAACGGTGTAGGAAATGTCTACATGGAGGCAGCGACCAGAGATCTTGACCGGACCGATCTGATTATTGATTATCTTGGGCGGCAATATATTGTGGAACTGAAAATATGGCGGGGCGATGCTTATAATACCAGAGGAGAGAATCAGATCAGCGGATATCTGGATGACTATCATCAGAAAAAAGGGTATATGCTGAGTTTTAACTTTAACAAGAATAAAACACCGGGAATACACCTGGTGCAATCGGGAGATAAGACGATTGTGGAAGCGGTAGTCTGATATCAAATCAAGGCAGCAGAGTAATGGCAGGATGCAGGCAGCTGGAGGAATGGGAGAAAGAAAACATCTCCAATCTTACAGACGGTAACTCCTGAGTATTTTGGTAAAAACATGGAATCGGTTCCAAATCAATGGCGTTTTTCACAAATTTCAGCCTTCAAACCGCCGGAATCCTGTGAAAAATGGATTTTGACAATTCTTTCTCAAGATGATATAAATGTTGCAACACAGATAAGTGTGTTGCAACCAAGAAGGAGTTGAAAAAAATGAAAGAAAGAAAAATCAAGTTAACATCAATGGAAGAGGCAAAGGCATTTGTACAGGCCGCTATGAAGTGCGACTATGATGTAGACGTGTACTACAACCGTGTGGTGATCGATGCGAAATCCATTCTTGGAGTATTAAGTCTTGATTTGACCCGTGTACTGACTGTAAGAATGTTTGAGGAGAATGCCGAGTTTGAGGAGTTTCTGGACAAATTGGCACCGGTTGCTGACAGCAAGATTGCATAATCCAGAGGAGAGCAGAGATAAAACCATAATCCGACAAAGAGTGTAACAACGAAGAACAAAAGCCGCCTGCTGGCGAGGGAAACACATCCCGCCAGCAGGCGGTATTTTTTGATCATTACAGCAATTTATAAATAATTTCTAAAAAAAATATAAACTATTTGAGGAAAAGTTACAAAAAGTTGTTTAAAAAATATCAATCTTGTAGTATAATGGAAAACAACTGGGACAGCGGAGGGATGTTATTCTGTCTCAGAAGAATAGACGAAAGGGGTATATGAACATGGTAGGAATTATTCTTGCTAGCCACGGCGGATTCGCAGAAGGTATCAAACAGTCCGGCGCTATGGTATTTGGAGAGCAGCCGAATCTGGCAGCCGTTACTCTGATGCCGAGCCAGGGACCTGATGATGTGAAGCGCCAGATGGAAGAGGCAATCGCCTCATTCGAGAACCCGGACGAAGTGCTGTTTCTTGTGGACCTGTGGGGCGGCACGCCGTTCAATCAGGCGAACGGACTGTTAGCCGGTCACGAGGACAAGTGGGCGATCGTCACCGGTCTGAATCTTCCGATGCTGATCGAGGCGTATGTGGCACGTATGGGTGTCGAGAGCGCGCAGGAGATCGCAAAGATGATCAGCCCGAGCGGTAAGGACGGCATCAAGCTCTGTCCGGAGACGCTGGAGCCGAAGAAGGAGGAGCCTGCGGCAGCGGCTGACAACGGACAGCCCAAGGGTGCTCTGCCTCCGGGAACGGTAGTCGGAGACGGCAAGATTAAGTACGTGCTGGCACGTATCGACTCTCGTTTGCTTCATGGACAGGTTGCTACGGCATGGTCCAAGACAACTCAGCCAACCAGAATCATCGTTGTATCCGATTCTGTGGCACATGACGATCTGCGTAAGAAGCTGATCACCGAGGCTGCACCGCCAGGAGTGAAGGCGAATGTAGTCCCGATCGACAAGATGATCCAGGTAGCTAAGGATCCGCGTTTTGGCGGCACCAAGGCTCTGCTTCTGTTCGAGACTCCGCAGGATGCGCTCCGCGCCATCGAGGGAGGTGTGGATATCAAGGAGCTGAACATCGGTTCCATGGCACATTCTGTAGGCAAGGTGGCAGTGAGCAAGGTGCTGTCTCTGGGTACAGATGATGTGAAGACCTTTGAGAAGCTGAAATCTCTGGGCGTCAAGTTCGACGTGCGCAAGGTTCCGTCTGATTCAAGAGACAACATGGACGAGATCATTGCCAAGGCGAAAGCAGAACTTAAGGCATAATAACAGGAGGTAAAGAAATGGAATTATCATTTATTTCGATTATATTGGTATTGCTCGTTGCTTTCCTGGCTGGTATTGAGAGCGTATGTGACGAGTTTCAGTTCCATCAGCCGTTAGTAGCATGTACACTGATCGGTCTTGTGACCGGCAATCTGGAAGCCGGCATCGTGCTGGGCGGAAGCCTGCAGATGATCGCCATGGGCTGGGCGAATATCGGCGCGGCAATCGCACCGGATGCAGCTCTGGCTTCCGTAGCATCTGCAATCATCCTGGTTCTGGGCGGACAGGGCGTAGCCGGTGTGTCTACTGCAATCGCAGTGGCAATCCCGCTGGCAGTGGCAGGTCTGTTCCTGACCATGATCGTTCGTACTCTGTCTGTGGCATGTGTTCACCGTATGGACGCAGCAGCTGAGAATGCAGATCTTCGCGGCGTACAGATGTGGCACATCATCGCCATCATCATGCAGGGTCTTCGTATTGCAATCCCGGCAGGCGCACTGCTGTTCATCCCGGCTGCAACCGTACAGGGCTTTCTGGAGTCCATGCCGGCATGGCTGACCGATGGTATGGCAATCGGCGGCGGTATGGTCGTAGCAGTAGGTTACGCACTGGTTATCAACATGATGGCATCCCGCGAGGTATGGCCGTTCTTCGTGATCGGCTTCTGTCTGGCAGCGATCTCCAACCTGACCCTGATCGCTCTGGGTGCTATCGCTATCTCCTTCGCACTGATCTATCTGAAACTGTCTGAGGGTGGCGGCGCAGCAGCAGGCGGCGGCAACGTGGGAGATCCCCTTGACGACATTCTGAATGATTATTAATTGAAGGAGGTAAGAGAGATGGCAGAGAAGATTACATTAAGTAAGAAGGATCGTTTGTCCTGCGCTTTGCGTTCTACTTTCCTTCAGGGTTCCTGGAACTATGAGCGTATGCAGAACGGTGGCTGGGCATTTGCAATGATCCCGGCGATCCGCAAGTTATATCCCAACAAGGAAGATCAGAAGGCGGCTTTAAAGCGTCATCTGGAGTTCTTCAATACACAGCCGTTCGTGGCTTCCCCGGTACTGGGTGTTACCCTGGCGCTGGAGGAGGAGCGTGCCAACGGCGCACCGGTGGATGACGTAGCCATCCAGGGTGTTAAGATCGGTATGATGGGACCCCTGGCCGGTGTCGGCGACCCGGTATTCTGGTTCACCGTTCGCCCGATTCTGGGTGCACTGGGTGCATCTCTGGCAATGAACGGCAACATTTTAGGACCGATCCTGTTCTTCGTCCTGTTCAATGCGATTCGCTGGGCATTTATGTGGTACACCCAGGAGTTCGGCTACAAGGCAGGAAGCAAGATCACCGAGGACCTTTCCGGCGGTCTGTTGCAGAAGATCACCAAGGGCGCATCCATTCTGGGTATGTTTATCCTGGGTGCCCTGATTCAGAGATGGGTATCCATCAACTTCAAGCCGGTGGTATCCACCGTTAAGCTGGATGACAAGGCATACATCCACTGGGATGAGCTGGCAGCAGGCGGCGAGGGCATCAAGCAGGCATTTATGCAGTATTCCTCCGGCATGTCTCTGACACCGGATAAGGTAACCACCCTGCAGAGCAACTTTGACTCTCTGCTTCCGGGACTGATGCCGTTGGCGCTGACCCTGCTTTGCATGTGGCTGCTGAAGAAGAACGTATCTCCGATCGTTATTATTCTGGGCCTGTTCGTCGTAGGTATCGTAGGCCATCTGATTGGATTACTGTAATCAGGAAGCGGTATTATGGTCAAATCACTGAACACAAAAGTGGACCTTGTGGTGGATGGCACTTCCTTTCAGGGACTGAATTCCTACGGGAAGATCATGATCGGAGACAGGGCCTTCGAATACTACAACGACCGCAAGGTCACGGATTATATCCAGATTCCCTGGGAGGAGGTGGATCTGGTGGTTGCATCGGTGCTGTTTAAGGGAAGATACATTCCCCGCTACGGGATTCAGACGAAGAGGAGTGGTATGTTTACCTTCTCCTCCAAGAACCCGAAGGGGGTCATCCGGGCAATCAACCAGTACATCCCCAGGGAGCGGATGGTTCATTCTCTCGGCTTTTTCCAGGTGCTGAAGCGGGCAGTGCAGAGGCGGTTCGGAAAGAAGGCATAGGAGAAAGGACCGAAGATACAGGATTGAGGGAAGTATTTCAGGCAGGAGCGGCATGACCGCTCCTGTTTTTACATGAGCGAGGTATAGAATGGCAGAGCAGAACGTACAGATTCCGGACCGGGATTCGGGACAGGAAAAAAAGATCATAAAGATATCCGTCCGCAATCTGGTGGAGTTCGTGATGCGGGGCGGCGACATCGACAACCGGCGGACCTCCGGCGCGGAGAAGGACGCTATGCAGGCGGGAAGCCGCATTCACCGGAAGATTCAGCGGCGGATGGGGGCGGACTACCGGGCTGAGGTGACCATGAAGCATGTGGTGGAAGAGGACCGCTACCAGATTCTGATTGAGGGGCGGGCAGACGGCATCATCGAGAATCCTTCCGAGGTGGTCATCGACGAGATCAAGGGGATGTATCTGGATCTGTCTCTCTTAAAGGAGCCGGTTCCGGTCCATCTGGCACAGGCCCTGTGCTACGGGTACTTTTACTGCTGCGACCATGACCGGGAGCAGATCGGCATACAGATTACCTACTGCAATATGGAATCGGAGGAGATTCGCAGGTTCCGGGAGGACCGGACCTTTGAGGAGTTAAAGACCTGGTTTGAGGGGCTGATCCATGAGTATGTGAAGTGGGCAGAATATCAGTACCGCCATGAGCTGCGCCGGGATGAGTCCCTGCGGGACCTAGAGTTCCCCTATGAATACCGGGCGGGGCAGAAGGAGCTGGCGGTGTCTGTGTACAAGGCCATCCGGATGGGGAAGAATCTGTTCATTCAGGCGCCCACGGGCATCGGAAAGACCCTGTCGGCGGTGTATCCGTCCTTAAAAGCCATGGGGGAGGGGTACGGGGAGAAGCTGTTCTATCTGACGGCGAAGACCATCACCCGGAGCGTGGCGGAGGAGTGCTTCGGACTGCTTCGACAGCGGCAGCTGTACTTTAGCACCGTGACTATCACCGCCAAGGAGAAGCTGTGTCCCATGGAGCAGACGGAGTGCAATCCGGACGCCTGCCCCTACGCGAAGGGTCATTACGACCGGGTCAATGATGCGGTGTACGACATCATCCATCAGGAAATGGGCATCACCCGGGAGACGGTGCTTGCCTATGCCGAGAAGCATCAGGTCTGTCCCTTTGAGTTCTGTCTGGATATCAGCAACTGGGTGGACGGGGTAATCTGCGACTACAACTATGTGTTCGACCCCAGGGCGAAGCTGAAGCGGTACTTTGCGGACGGGGTGTCCGGAGAATATCTGTTCCTGATCGATGAGGCACATAATCTGGTGAACCGTGCCAGAGAGATGTACAGCGCGGTGCTGGTGAAGGAGGACTTTCTGGCGGTGAAGCGGATTCTGAAGGGAAAGGCGGCGAAGGTGGAGCGGCTTCTGGAGCGGTGCAACCGGAATCTGCTGGAGATGAAGCGGGAGTGCGAGAGCTATCAGGTGCTGGAGGATGTGAACCTGCTGGCAGCCAACCTGCTGGAGCTGTTTGGAGAGCTGGAGACATTTCTGGAGGAGGAGAAGAGCTTTCCGGACCGGGATGCGGTGCTGGATTTCTACTTCCAGGTCCGGCATTTCCTGAGCATGCACGAGGGGCTGGACGACCACTACCGGATCTATACGGAGCTTGGCGGCGATGGAAGCTTCCGGGTGAAGCTGTTTTGCATCGACCCGTCCAAGTGCCTGAAGGAGTGTCTGGAGAAGGGCAGAGGCAGTGTATTTTTCTCCGCCACCCTGCTGCCGGTGATGTACTACAAGAAGCTTCTCAGCGGCAATGAGGAGGATTACGCGGTGTATGCCCACTCGCCCTTTGATCCGGAGAACCGGCTTCTGATGATCGGCTCGGATGTGAGCAGCCGCTATATCAGGAGAAACCGTAGCGAGTATGCCAAGATCGTGGAGTATATTCAGGCTATGGCACAGAGTCACAGAGGAAATTATCTGGTGTTCTTCCCCTCCTACCAGTACATGGAGGCAGTGGAGCGGCTGCTGGACGAGAGCCAGGACGGAAGCTTTGTGTGGCGGATGCAGGAGAGCCATATGACGGAGGCGGAGCGGGAGGAATTCCTGGCTGATTTTGAGGCGGAGCGGGAGAAGTCCTTTGTGGGACTCTGCGTGCTGGGAGGCATCTTCTCGGAAGGCATCGATCTGAAGGCGGAGCGGCTGGAGGGGGCGATCATCGTGGGAACCGGCCTACCCATGGTGTGCACGGAGCAGGAAATCCTGAAGGACTACTTTGACAGTCAGGGGGAAAATGGCTACGATTATGCCTACCAGTATCCGGGAATGAACAAGGTCATGCAGGCGGCAGGCCGGGTGATCCGAACAGCGGAGGACAAGGGGGTGATCCTGCTGCTGGACGACCGGTTTTTGCGCAGGGAGGTACAGGGAATGTTCCCGCGGGAGTGGTCGGAATACGGGGAAGTGACGAGACGAAATGTGGGCGGATGGCTGGAACACTTCTGGAGTCAGAAAACTCAGGACAATAAAATGGAGATGCCTTAAAGCATCTCCATAAATTGTTTTGCCGCCTGAGACAGCGGTACATTTTCATTGTAGGCAACGACCATCTGGCGGGCGGGAAGCCTCTCTTCCAGGTCAACCACGAACAGGTTCGGGTCATTCTCCGGAATGCAGTAGTTGGGCACAAAGGCAATGCCCAGACCGATGCGTGCCAGGTCGATCAGCAGATCGTTGCTGGAAAGCTCGATCTCCGGCACCAGATCCAGCTGATGGCGCTGAAACATGCTGTGAAGAAATTCGCTGGTGGTGCTCTTGCGGTCCAGCATCAGGATCGGGTAGGACTGCAGCTCCTTCAAGCTGATTTTCTTGCCCTTTAAGGCGGCATACTCCTCGTTGGCCACGAACACGTCGTAGAATTCGTGGATGATCCGCACGCTCTGGGTGTTGGAAAGCCCGGAGTTGGGATAGTTGGTGATGGAGAAGTCCACCTGACCGGAGTCCAGCAGCTTCGCGCAGGCGATGGAGGTCTGGTTGGTGACCTTAATGTGCACGTTCGGGTACTTCCGGTGAAATTCCTTCAAATAGGGAACCAGATAGTAGCGGCAGATGGTGTCGCTGGCGCCGATGCGAAGCTGACCGCCGTTCAGGGTGTTGGCTTCCAGAAGCTGGTTCTCGCCCTGCTTGATTAAGTTCATGGCAGGCTCTATATGTTTCAACAGGATCTCGCCTTCGGGAGTGAGCTGCACCCGCTTGGTGCTGCGGATGAACAGCGGCTGGTTCAGCTTCTTCTCCAGAACCTTGATCGACTGGCTGACAGCAGACTGGGATATGAACAGCTGCTTGGACGCTTCGGAGAAGCTTAAGGTATTTGCCACATGATAAAATACTTTGTATAATTCGTAATTGATGTCCATTATTAGCCCTCCTTATAAAACATTGATTATTCTATCATAAATCTACTGGGTTTGTAAAGAATAAAAGTAACAAGCGGCAATATAACCAAAAATATCGTTGAAAATGTGGGAAAATCGAAGAAAATTTGTGCATAGTGGCATTTTTTGCAGCCGGAATTGGGTGTTCACAGGCGGCGGACTTTGTGATACAATCAATCTGTGTTTTTATAATCAGGAGGAATTGCCATGGAGAAGATTACCAGCTTTACCATCAATCACCTGGAGCTGCTTCCAGGTGTTTATGTATCGAGAAAAGACAAGGCAGGAGACGCGGTCATTACCACCTTCGATCTGCGCATGACCAGACCTAACTGTGAGCCGGTGATGAATACGGCGGAGATGCACACCATCGAGCATCTGGCAGCCACGTTTCTGCGCAATCATGCAGAGTATAAGGAGAAGGTGCTGTATTTTGGACCGATGGGGTGCCGGACCGGCTTTTATCTGCTGCTGACCGGGGACTATGAGTCGAAGGATATTGTGCCGCTGATGCGGGAGCTGTTCGCGTTTATCCGGGATTACCGGGATGAGGTGCCGGGGGCAAGTGCCAGAGACTGCGGCAACTATCTGGATATGAACCTGCCCATGGCGAACTATCTGGCGGATAAGTATCTGCGGGAGGTGCTGGACGGGATCGACGAGAGCAGACTGATCTATCCGGCGAACTGAGTCGGGAAGAGGCGTGACTGGTCCGGCGGACCGGAGCTGGACAGGGACGGATTTTACAGAAACACAGGAAGGAACGATAGAAGATGCATGATGACATTTACCAGATGTATCTGGAGGAGATAGAAGCAATCCAGGCGTGTACGCCGGAGGAGGAGGCAGAGCTTCTGGCAAGGATCAGCCTTGGGGACGAGGAGGCGAGAAAGCGGCTGCTGGAGGGAAGTCTTTCCTATATTGCAGAGCTGTCAAAGGGCTATGCGGGGCAGGGAGTTCCCATGGGCGATCTGATTCAGGAGGCGAATATGGCGCTGATCCTGGCGCTGGGAGAGTACGGAAGCCAGAACAAGGCATTCCGGGACCTGGTGAAGGAACAGGTGGAGGAGGCGCTGACTGCAGCAGTCGCAGAGCAGAAGCAGGAGAACGATATCGAGGAGGAAATGGTGGCGCGGGTAAACGTGCTGAAGGACATTTCCGCCAAGATGGCAGAGGACCTGGGCAGAGAGGCCACCGTGGAGGAGCTGGCGGAGACCATGAAGATGACGGTGGATGAGATCAAGGATATTATGAAGCTGACCCTGGATGCCATGAGTGTGAGTCCGGATGCGGAAGAATAAGATTCAGAAAATTTACAAATGTAAAGAAAAATGCTGAAAGAGGGTGAGGGGAGAGGTTGAATAGAAATGTAACAATCATAACAGACTTGAATGAAAACAAAATCGTACTGATTAATGACGTTATTTTTAAAGGAAAGCGCAGTGTAAACTGGAAAGATGTAGAGGAATATTTAAGACAGTATGTTGGAGAGTTTTATGCCGTCGCTGATACAAAGGAAGTCGTTTACATAGGTGCTGATTTGCCGGACGAGTATGCCAATTCAAATTACACACACAACTTAAAAGGTGCAAGTGCAAAAGCAAAGGCGAATGCTGCTCAGGGGCTTCCGGAGATGATTGAGATAGCCACAGGGAAAACACATCGTGAAAACCAGAAGAATAAGCATAGTAAAGATGCAAAATATGGATGGTATCGGTATGAATCCCGATTTGCTCTGCCGGTTCTGGACGATAATGGTGAGGTTGAACGATATAATGTATTTCATGTTTTGATGCTGATGAGACATGCAAAAGATGGAAAGGTTTACCTGTATGATGTGATGGAAATAAAAAAAGAAACGAGCAACCTTTTCCAGTCAAAAGACCTTACTCAGTAAAGAACCCATTCCTTTCATATATATCGTAACGATAAGACAGGTATTTGTCAAGAATTATTTTGAGTAAAAAGATTAAATAAGTACAAATAATAAGTACCATAAGATATATTAATTTTATTTATAATATATCTTGTGGTATTATTTATATAGAGAATGCGCTGACAAGGGTGTATTCTGTGTATTGAACTGAGAACCATCAACCATCATTTATATATTTTCAGGAGGAATCACATGAGCGTAAGACGAGTGTATGTTGAGAAGAAACCGGAATTCGCCGTCAAAGCAGGTGAATTGAGAGAGGAAATCAGCAGCTACTTAGGACTGGACACCGTGACCGGCGTCCGTGTTCTGATCCGCTATGATATTGAGAATCTGTCTGAGGAGACCTACAGACAGGCACTGGTGACCATCTTTTCCGAGCCGCCGGTAGACTTTGTATATGAGGAGGACTTCCCGAAGGAGGAGGGCGACACGGTATTTTCCGTAGAGTACCTGCCGGGTCAGTTCGACCAGCGTGCGGATTCCGCGGAGCAGTGCGTGAAGCTGTTAAAGGAGACCGAGGAGCCGGTGATCAAGTCTGCGACCACCTATGTGCTGTCCGGCGCACTGACTGACGAGCAGAGAGCGGCTGTGAAGGCATTCTGTATCAACCCGGTGGATTCCAGAGAGGCATCTGCTGAGAAGCCGGAGACTCTGGTTACGGTATTTGACGTTCCGGCTGATGTGGCATCCTTCGATGGCTTCCGTGAGTTTGACGAGGAGCATTTACATGAGTTATATGCATCCCTGAATCTGGCTATGACCTTCAAGGATTTTGAGCATATCCAGAAGTATTATCAGGACGAGGAGCACCGCGACCCGACTGTGACTGAGATCCGCGTGCTGGATACCTACTGGTCCGATCACTGCCGTCACACCACCTTCTCCACGGAGCTTAAGGACGTGACCATCACCGACGGTGAGTATAAGGCTCCAATCGAGGCTACCTACGAGCAGTATCTGGCGGATCACAAGGAGCTGTACAAGGGCCGCGACGACAAGTTTGTCTGCCTGATGGATCTGGCTCTGCTGGCAGCCAAGAAGCTGCGCAAGGAGGGCAAGCTGGATGACCTTGAGGAATCTGACGAGATCAATGCCTGCAGTATCGTGGTTCCGGTGACCATCGACGGTGTGGAGGAAGAGTGGCTGGTGAACTTTAAAAATGAGACCCACAACCATCCCACCGAGATCGAGCCCTTCGGCGGCGCTGCTACCTGTCTGGGCGGTGCAATCCGCGATCCGCTTTCCGGACGTACCTATGTATATCAGGCAATGCGTGTGACCGGCGCGGCTGACCCGACCCGTCCTCTGTCCGAGACCTTAAAGGGCAAGCTGCCTCAGAGAAAGCTGGTCAATGGCGCGGCAAGCGGCTACAGCTCCTACGGCAACCAGATTGGTCTGGCAACGGGCTATGTAAAAGAGCTGTACCATCCCAACTATGTGGCAAAACGTATGGAGATCGGTGCTGTCATGGGCGCTGCTCCGAGAAAATATGTGAAGAGACTGAATTCTGACCCGGGCGACATCATCGTACTGCTGGGCGGACGTACCGGCCGTGACGGTATCGGCGGCGCAACCGGTTCCTCCAAGGTACACACGGAGGCTTCCATCGAGGTTTGCGGCGCTGAGGTTCAGAAGGGTAATGCTCCGACCGAGCGCAAGATTCAGAGAATGTTCCGCCGTCCGGAGGTGTCAAGCATCATCAAGAAGTGCAATGACTTCGGTGCAGGCGGCGTGTCCGTAGCCATCGGTGAGCTGGCAGCAGGTCTTCAGATCGATCTGGACAAGGTTCCGAAGAAATACGCAGGTCTTGACGGCACGGAGATCGCCATTTCCGAGTCTCAGGAGCGTATGGCAGTGGTGCTGGATCCCAGCGATGTGGAGAAGTTCTTAGGCTTTGCGGCTGAGGAGAACTTAGAGGCGATTCCGGTGGCAGTGGTGACCGGGGAGCCGCGTCTGGTGATGAACTGGAGAGGCAAGACCATCGTGGATGTAAGCCGTGCATTTCTGGACACCAACGGCGCTCATCAGGAGGCGAAGGTGGTTCTGGAGACCCCGTCTAAGGAAGGCAGTGTCTTTGAGAGAAACGATATCAATGATGTGAAGACAACCTGGCTGAACGTGCTGGCTGACTTGAATGTATGTTCCCAGAAGGGTCTGGTAGAGCGGTTTGACGGCTCCATCGGTGCAGGCTCCGTATTTATGCCTTACGGCGGTAAGTACCAGCTGACTGAGACCCAGACCATGGTAGCGAAGCTGCCGGTATTAAAGGGCACCACCGATACGGTGACCATGATGAGCTACGGCTTTGATCCGTACCTGTCCAGCTGGAGTCCGTACCACGGTTCCATTTACGCGGTACTTTCTTCCGTGGCGAAGATCGTGGCAAATGGCGGTGACTACAGCAAGATTCGCTTCACCTTCCAGGAGTACTTTAAGCGCATGACCGAGGATGCAACCCGCTGGGGCGCTCCGTTTGCGGCACTGTTAGGTGCTTACAATGCACAACTTGGCTTTGGTCTGCCGTCCATCGGCGGCAAGGACAGTATGTCCGGTACCTTCAACGACGAGCAGCATGGCGAGATCAATGTACCGCCGACCCTGGTATCCTTCGCGGTGGATGTGGCAAGCCACAAGACCATCATTTCTCCGGAGTTTAAGAAGGCAGGCAGCAAGATCGTGGTATTCCACATCGAGAAGGATCAGTACGATCTGCCGGTTTACAGCCAGATCATGGATGGCTATGGAAAGCTTCATGAGGACATCAAGGCTGGCAGAATCATTTCCGCATATGCAGTGGAAGGTCACGGCATGGCTGAGGCTGTCAGCAAGATGGCATTCGGCAACAAGCTGGGCGTGAAGGTTGAGCACAATGTGGACCCGAGAGACTTCTTTGCACCGGGCTGGGGCGATATCGTATGCGAGGTTCCGGACGGCAAAGTGGGCGAGCTGTCCATTTCCTACACCGTGATCGGTGAGGTGCTGGACAAGGCTGTATTTGAGTATGGTCCGGTTGTCATCTCCATGGACGAGGCACTGCACGCATGGACCGAGACTCTGGAGGATGTATTCCCCACCGAGTCCGGCGTGAAGCAGACCGAGGTGACGGATCAGCTGTACAAGGCAGATTCCATCTATGTATGCAAGAACAAGATTGCACAGCCGACCGTATTTATCCCGGTATTCCCGGGCACCAACTGCGAGTACGACAGCACCAGGGCATTTGAGCGTGCCGGTGCGAAGGTGGTAACCCGCGTATTCAAGAACATGACCGCAGAGGATATCCGCGAGTCTGTAGATGAGTACAAGAAAGAGATTGCGAAGGCACAGATCGTGATGTTCCCGGGCGGCTTCTCCGCAGGTGACGAGCCGGAGGGCAGTGCCAAGTTCTTTGCAACCGTGTTCCGCAACGCAGTCATCAAGGAAGAAATCGAGAAGCTCCTCAACGAGCGCGACGGTCTGATGCTTGGTATCTGCAACGGCTTCCAGGCGCTGATCAAGCTGGGTCTGGTTCCGGAAGGCAAGATTGTGGAGCAGAATGAGAATTCCCCGACCCTGGCGATGAACACCATCGGACGCCATATCTCCAAGATGGTCTACACCAAGGTCGTTACCAACAAGTCCCCGTGGCTGCAGGGCGCAGAGCTGGGCGGTGTATACTGCAATCCGGCATCTCACGGCGAGGGACGCTTCGTGGCAAACGACGAGTGGCTGAAGAAGCTGTTCGCCAACGGACAGGTTGCCACCCAGTACGTGGATGACAAGGGCAATGTGACCATGGACGAGTTCTGGAACCCGAACGGCTCCTATATGGCGATTGAGGGTATCACCAGCCCGGATGGACGTATCCTGGGCAAGATGGCTCACTCCGAGCGTCGTGGCGAGGCTGTGGCTATGAACATCTACGGCGAGCAGGATCTGAAGATCTTTGAGAGCGGTGTGAAGTACTTTAAGTAAATAAGGAATGTGTGGTGAAAGCCGGAATGGGAGAGATCCTGTTCTGGCTTTTTACATAATTTCAAAAAATTGTCCAAACTGTTGTTGTGAATCTGGATTATGCGGTCTAAATGGTTGACATAAAACATGTTTTGGATAATTTTCCTTTAATTGCTCGTTAATTATCCAAAATTCCCTGATTTTTGGACAATTCTTATGAAATTAGACATAAATTGCCCAAATCAGCTTGATTTTCTTGTTGAAACAGGTGATTTTCTGCGATTTTGGATAATTTTTTAGGATTTTGCCATTAATTGTCCAAACACTATCGCTGGAGTACGATTTGCCGTGTGTGAATTGCATCTAATGCTCATGACGGCATACGAGATCATTTCAATCTTTATTGGGATATTGGCTCTGATGATGTCCTTTGGAAGCTTGATTGTAGCGTTGCTGGCCTTTCTCGATAAGAGAAGCAAGCATAAATAAAATGCCCACCCTGTCGGCAAACAGGATGGGCGGTGTCTGTAAAGACACTTAAATCACCTATTTTGGGAGCATCCACTTTTGGAGTGGGTGCTTTCTTTATTACACGTCTATTATAAGCCAGTTACCTGATTAATTCAAGCAGATTCTGTATTTTGTGAGACTGATTTTGAATCTTTCCATAAAATAGAGTCCCCACCCATGACAAATCAGCCCAAACATGATAGAATCATAAACAACAATAAAGAACAAGAGGTGCCCTATGTTTGCAGAAGAACGACAGAATATGATCGTGAGTATGGTGAATAAGAATGGTCCGGTTCGGGTGAAGAAACCTGAAAATAGGGATTGAGCCGGAGGATATGTTTGCAGCAATGAAGACAGCGGACTGTCAGGAAATGCGCAATAAATTCTTGTGTATCAGACCGAAATGCAATATACTTATAGCGAAATGAATGCAGATCAGGAAAGGAATCCTCAATATGGTACGAATCGCAACAATCGGAACAAATTTTATCACCAGATGGTTTATGGAAGCACTGCAGCACTGCGACGATGCGGTGTGTGCAGCCGTCTATTCCAGAAAGGAAGAGACCGCCAGAGCATTTGCTGCGGAGTATGGAGTTGCCACCTGTTATACAGACCTGGAAGCCCTTGCCAGTGCGCCGGACATTGATGCAGTCTACATTGCAAGCCCCAACAGTCTTCACTGTCAGCAGGCGATCCTGATGATGGAGCACGGAAAGCATGTGCTGTGTGAGAAGACGATTGCCAGCAACAGCGCGGAGTTAGCGCATATGCTGGAGACGGCAAAGAAGAATCATGTGGTCTGTCTGGAGGCGATGCGTTCCGTATTTGATCCGGGATTTGCAGCTATCGAGGACAACCTTCCGAAGCTTGGGAAGGTGCGCAGAGTCAGCTTCCAGTATGGCAAGTATTCCTCCCGCTATGACAAGTTCAAGGCAGGAATCGTGGAGAATGCATTTGACCCGGCATTTTCCAACGGCGCGCTGATGGATATCGGCGTGTACTGTGTGCATCCGCTGGTGAAGCTGTTCGGCATGCCGGAGCGGATCATGGCAGATGCGCTGAAGCTGGAGAACGGAGTGGACGGGGCAGGCACGATCCTTGCCTCCTACGGTCATATGCAGGCGGAGCTTCTGTATTCCAAGATCACCGACAACCGGCTTCCAAGCCAGATCCAGGGAGAGGAGGCGACCATGCTTATCGAGGATATTCCACATCCCTGCGAGCTGACCATCTGCTACCGGGATGGAAGAAAAGAAGTGCTTGCTGTGGAAAAGGAAGGCGCGAGCAATATGATCTACGAGATTCGGATCTGGGTGGAGCTGATCGAGCATGGCGGTGATCCGGAGCAGTACAACGCGGCTTCCGTGATGGAGCTGCAGGTGATGGATGAGGTGAGACGGCAGACCGGAATCCGCTTCCCGGCAGATGAGGAGGAGCGATGGATTATTTAAAGGAGATTGAGAAGCTTCAGCAGGAGCAGAGACAGCTTGTGTTTGAGTCATTTGACGAGGAGGATGCCTGGAAGATCGGGTGCATGCTGCGCCAGAGAGCGAAGGACGGCGGATTCCCGGTGGCCATATCCATTACCCTGAACCGAAGAAGGATGTTCGCCTGCACGATGCCGGGTACGACCCCGATCAATGATAACTGGATCCGGCGCAAGGAGAATACCGTATACCAGTTTTACAAAAGCTCCTACGAGATGTCTCTGTATATGCAGCTGAAGCAGGACGAGATCAGCTCCCGCTATGGGCTGGACCGGGAATCCTATGCGGCAGCCGGAGGCTGTGTCCCGATCATGCTCAAATCCACCGGTATGGTGGGAACCATTGCAGTATCGGGGCTGAGGGAGGATGAGGACCACAGTCTGGTGACAGGCGTAATACGGGATTATCTGAAAGAAATGGAGGACACGACCAATGAAGACTAAGATTTTACTGACAGGTGGCAAGGGATTTTTCTGTTCCAGATTCGCAGATTACTATAAGGACCGGTACGACATTCTGGCTGCGGGAAGAGATGTGCTGGACATTACAGATAAGGAGTCTGTGGACCGCTGCATCGGGGAATTCAAGCCGGATATCATCATCCATGCCGGTGCCATTGCGGTTACGGACTACTGCAACCAGCACCCGGATATCGCCCACAGGATCAACGTGGAGGCGTCTGTGGATATTGCCAGGGCAGCCAAGAAGAACGGCTCCAAACTGGTATTTATAAGCTCGGAGCAGGTATTTAACGGCAACAGGAACCCGGGACCCTTCAAGGAGGACGACGAGGCAGTGCCCAATACGGTTTACGGCGAGAATAAGCTGGAGGCAGAGGGACTTTTGAAGGAAATCTTGGAAGAACTCTGGATTGTCCGGTTCACCTGGCTGTTCGGTATGCCGGAGCGGGGCAAAAACATGTCCAACGGCATCCTGTGGGAGACCATGACCAAACTGATGAAGCAGGAGAAGATCGTGGCTTCGAAGCGGGAATTTCGCGGTATGACAGATGTCTATGAGATGGTGGAGAACTTCCCGAAGCTGTTCGACCTGCCTTACGGAACCTATCATCTGGGTGCGCCCAACGATGAGAGCCGCTATGAAGTGGTGAAGGGAATCCTCTGTGAGCTGGGGCTGGGAGACCGCATCGATCAGTTTCTTGAGGAGGATACGGTGAAGTATCAGGACAAGAACCGGGATGTGCGGCTGGATGTCAGCAAGGCAGAGGCCTGCGGGATGAAGTGGTCCGTGACCAGTGAGGCGCTTAAAAAGTGTATCCAGGAGTATGGGATCAGGTTGTAGTGAGGGTGTGAATCGCAGAATGTGGCAGAGGAGGAAGCAGTCTGTCTGCATTCTGCGATTTTTTTGCAAAAAAATGAAAAACCATATTGACAAACTGTACAAAAGTGCTAAACTATAATTAAGTTACGCGCGTAACTAAGAAATAAGAACCAGACGGTTCATTCTTTTTTGCCCCTGAGTTACGCGCGTAACCATGGGGCATAAGACAGTGAAAAAGCAGTTGCAAACAGAAGGGAGCATACTATGGACAACAATGGAAAGGTTCGGATCGGTGTCATCGGATGCGGACAGATTGCAAGAACGCGCCACATTCCGGAGCTGCATGAGAGCGCAGTTGCCGAGATCGCAGGATTCTATGATTTCATTCCGGCACATGCGCAGGCGATGAGCGATCAGTACGGCGGCATCGTATATGAGCAGTATCAGGACATGCTGAATGATGAGCAGGTGGACGGCGTGGTGATCTGCACATCCAATGACAGCCATGTGCCGATCTCAATCGAGGCACTGGAGAAAGGCAAGAACGTGCTGTGCGAGAAACCGATGTGCACGGCGCTGGAGGATGCGAAAGCGCTGTTGGAGGCGGAGGAGAAGAGCGATGCCTTCTACATGGCAGCGCACAACCAGCGGTTCAATCTGGGCAATGCCAGTGCGAAGGAGGTTCTTGACAGCGGTAAGATGGGAAAGGTGCTTTCTTTCAAGTGCACCCTGGCACATTCCGGTCCGGAGCGCTACAGTATCAACCGTTCCAACTCCACCTGGTATCTCAGCAAGAAGACTTCCGGTCTGGGATGTATCTCCGACCTGGGAATCCATAAATGTGACGTGATCCAGTACACACTGGGAGAGCGCTTCACACAGGTGTCCGCATTTGCAGGCACCCGCGATAAGAAAGATGAGAATGGCGATCTGGCAGATGTATATGACAATGCCGTGTGTCTGTTTAAGACAGAGAGCGGAATCATGGGTTCCATGAATTTAGCGTATACCAACTACGGTTCCATGGAGAACAGCATCGTCTACTACTGTGAGAAGGGTGTGCTGAAGGTTCAGTATTATCCGGACTGCATGCTGGAAGTGCTGATGGACGGCGGTGAGAAGGTGCGCTACATCAGTTCCGAGCATCCGTCCTCCGGTGTGACAGATACCTTTGCAAAGGCCATCGCCGCAAAAGCGGGTTCTCCGGTTCCGTCCAGAGAGGCATACGATGCCATGCGGGTGGTATTTGCCATCGAGGAATCGGCAAGAACCGGCCAGATTGTGAACCTGTAGACCAAAGATACAACAGACAATCTCTTACAGCCAGATTCAATCATTCTTTCTTTTTTTACAGACAGGTGGTAGAATAACACCAGAAATGAAATGGAGGAAGAAGCGAGAATGTCCAAACGGAAAGAAGTTGCTCTTGCAGCAGGAGTATCGGAAGCGACCGTATCCCATGTGATAAACGGAACCAAGTATGTGAGCCCGGAGCTGAAGGCGCGGGTGCAGAAAGCCATCGAGGAGAAAGGATACCGCTTAAACCATGCGGCAAGGTGTCTTGCCACCAACCGGAGCGGTCATCTGGCGCTGGTTGTGAACAACTTAAAGAATCCCCGGTACGCCGAGGTTGCGGAAGCCATGCAGGAGGAAGCGAGGAAGCTGGGATACATCGTATCCACCATCGATATCAATATCATCAATTTCAGCGAGGATGCGATCTTCGATCTGATTTCCAGAAATATTGACGGGCTTTTCCTGGCAACCTACATAGACAGCATGGAACCGGCAATCCGCCGTGCCTGCGAGAACGGCATCAAGGTAGTGTCCGGGTGCCCGGAATTTGGCCCGATGCTCAAGGTCCGTTACCGCCAGTCCATTCTGGACATGGTGACGCGTCTTGCGGAGCTGGGACATAAGCGGATCGCATACCTGAGCGGATATTCCCTGAAAGAGACCTCCCATGAGAAGTATGTGAACTTTAGAAGCGCCATGGAAGCCTGCGGGCTTCCGGTGATTCCGGAGCTTATGGTAGACGGAGAAGCGCCCTATATTGCGGATCTGGATACCGGCTACGAGGCGATGAACAAGCTTCTGGCGAGAAAGGTTCCATTTACCGCCGTGTACGCGGTCAATGACCTGGTGGCGATCGGGGCGATGAAGGCACTTCGGGAGAAGCACATCCGGGTGCCGGAGGACGTGTCCATCGTGGGATGCGATGATATTCCGTTTGCCTCCTATGTGGACCCGCAGCTTGCCACCATCTCGGTTCCAAAAGCGGAGATGGGACGGGAAGCGGCGAAGCTTCTGGGACAGATCCTGGATGGAAAGCCGGGGGAAGACCGGATTCTGGAGTCCACGTTTAAGGATGGAGGAACCATCGGGAGAGCGTAAGTAAGAGGTTGCTGTCATGGAAAGGGATAGATTCTATGAAACCGATATATGCAGCAACGATCGTGCTGATGGCATTTGCCATCGGTGAATATGTAAATGTAAAATCCAAAGCCAGATTATCTGCCATCCTGACCACGACCATCGTGCTGGTGGCCATGTTCTGGATGGGAATGCCGGCGGAGATCATGACGGTGACCGGCTTTTCCGTAGCAGCGTCAACTCTGTACGGACTGACCATGGTGAATATGGGAACCATGGTAAATATCGACGATATGATCAGCCAGTGGAAGACCCTGGTGATCGGTTTTGCGTCAGTCTGCGCCATCTGTGCCCTGGTGGTACTGGTTGGTCCGATGTTCATCGACAGGCGGTATGCGGTGTGCGGCGCACCGGTGGTGGCAGGCGGAATGCCTGTGTACCTGATGGTGAAGGAGCTGGCAGAAGGCAATGGATTTGTGGAAGGCGGTATTTTCGGACTGCTGGTGCTTCTGACCCAGTCTCTGGTCGGTCTTCCTATCAGCTCTATGATTTTGAGAAAATTGTGTAAGCAGCTTCTGGAGAGCGGAGAGCTGTTGAATGGCCCCACTGAGGATGTGGTTCTGAAGAAGAAGGACCATAAAAAGTGGTTCAAGCCTATGAGTCAGGAAATGTGCAAGCCGGTAGTCTATCTGGCAAAGGGTGCGCTCCTGACCTCCCTGGCAACCATCCTGTCAGAGCTGACCGGCGGCGCCGTCCACTACATGATTTTCTGTCTGTTACTTGGTATCGTGGCATGTCAGGTGGGATTCATCGAGAAGGAGTTCTTCCAGAAGGCAAATGGTTTCGGTCTGATGATGTTCATGGTTCTGGCGATGTGCTTTGCATCTCTGCCGGATCTGACTCCGAAGCTTCTGCTGTCCATGGTGATTCCGTGGATCGTGGTATTTGCCCTTGGTATCCTGGCAATCTTCATCGTAACTTCTGTACTTAGTAAAATTTTAAAAATGCCATACCTGATGTCAGTCGTGATCGGTCTGACCGCACTGTATGGATTCCCGGGAACGTTTGTTATTTCCAATGAGGTATCTGAGGCCGTAGGCCGTACCGATGAAGAAAGACAGGCATTGCTTGATTACTTATTGCCTAAAATGCTGGTGGCAGGCTTTGCAACCATCACGATTTCTTCTCTGCTGGTAGTCGGCTTCGTGCTTCCGTTCTTCTAAAGAGAGGGCAGGACTATGGAAGATTACAGAAAAAGAGCAGAAGAACTGGAAGATACCGTGATCGAATGGTATCAGTGGCTTCACCGGCATCCGGAGCTTGGATACCGGGAACAGGAGACGGCGGACTTTATTGCGGCGCAGCTTTCCGCAATGGACGGGATCGAGGTGACGAGACCCTGTGAGACCGGAGTGCTTGGTATCCTTCGGGGAGTTCGGCCGGGGCGGATCGTCGCATTCCGGGCAGATATTGACGCACTTCCCATCGAGGAGCTGGCCGAGGTGCCGTACCGGTCGGAGCATCCGGGGGTGATGCACGCCTGCGGTCATGACGGTCATGCAGCCATGCTGCTTGGGGCGGCAAAGATCCTGAGCGGGATGCGACGGGAGCTGGCAGGGGAAATCCGTTTTCTCTTTCAGCCGGCAGAAGAGGTGCAGCCGGGCGGCTCGAATCAGATGATCCGGGGCGGCGCTGTGGATGGAGCGAATCTGATCTTCGGAGCGCATCTGGATGTGCTTCATCCGGTCAATTCCTTCGGACTTCTGGCGGGACCGCTGATGGCGTCCACCGCATCCTTCGAGATCGAGATTGAGGGAAAAGGCGGGCACGCGGCATTTCCCTACCAGACGGTGGATACGGTGTATATAGCAGCGAAGGTGATCGAGTCGGTGCAGGGCGTGGTGACGAGAAATGTAAGCGCCACAAACCGTGCCATCGTGACCATCACCCAGATGCAGGGCAGCACCGCATCCAATATCATTCCGGCGAAGGTGACTCTGGGAGGAACGCTTCGTGTACTGGACGAGGAATGCGAGGAGATCATAAGAAAGCGCCTTGCGGAAGTGGTGGAAGGCACCTGCAGTACCTGGGGCGCAGTCGGGAAAATCACATTCAGTGAAGGTCAGAATGCACTGATTAATCCGCGAAAGCTTCTCCATCAGGTGGAGGCGTCCATCTGGAAGTGTCCGGGGGCGGTGGTGTACGAGGACCAGCCGGTGCTGGGCGGAGAGGACTTTGCCTCTTATCTGAAGAAAGTTCCGGGATTCTACTACAAGGTAGGGGCAAAACCGGAGCATACGGAGGTGTACCCCCATCACAATGCCAGGTTCGTGATCAATCAGAAGGCACTGGCGAAGGGCGTGGCGGTATGTGTGTCCGTTCTGCTGGACGCAACCGGGACCGTGTCCGGGGAAGAGTAAGCAGTTTTAAAGATATTTTCATTATAAAAAAACAAGTTGAAAATCAGAAAGGATGGTATTTTATCATGACGATGACTCACAAAGAACGTTTGATGGCAGTAAAAGAAGGAAGACAGACCGACCGCCCGGCATTTGCAGCATGGGGTCCGCACATGAATCTGGTAGACCGGAATGCGAAGGATTTTGCCGAGGCAACCATCGCATACCAGAACACCTATCAGTTCGACTTTATCAAGCTGATGCCCAACGGCATGTACTTTACAGAGGATTTCGGACAGAAGTTAAAGAAGTCCGAGCATATCTTCGATGATACCTGGATGAACGTGGATGCATTTACTGTCAACGACCCCCATCAGTGGACCAAGATTCGCGTGCCGGACTTAAAGAAGGGCGCACTGGCCCGTGAGATCGAGGCATGTAAGCGTGTCAACGACTATTTCCAGGGAGATGTGCCGGTGCTGGCAACCGTATTCAGCCCGTTCATCTGGATGGGCGAGATGACCGGTGGATTCTTCCATCCGGAGGTGCTGTTAAACCAGTTCAAGTATTCTGAGAACCTGATGAAACCGGCGCTGGAAGTGATCGCCGAGACCAATGAGCGTCTGATGGAGGCATTTGTGGATGCAGGTGCAGCAGGTTTCTTCCTGGGATATCAGTGCGGCATGGCGAAGCTGATGGGCAAGGAGATGTTTGACGAGTACGCGAAGAAATACGATGTGCGCAACATCAATGCCATCAAGGACCGCACCTGGTTCAATATGGCTCACATCTGCCACGGCGACGCCGAGACCAGTGAGTGGTTCCTGGATTATCCGGTGGATGCATTCAACTGGGCAGATCAGGAGAACGGCATGCACACCATCGGCGAGATGCGTCAGCTGACAGACAAGGTACTGGTTGGCGGACTGGATCATGCCAACGGACATGACTACAAGGATCTGATGTGCAGATACCTGCCGTCCTCTGACTTTGCAGGTACGGACAGAGAAGAGATCAAGGCACACTTAAAGTCCAAGATTTACGCTGCACTGGAAGCAGGCGGAGCAAAGACCGTGATTTCCGGCGGATGCGGCTGGTCCGAAGGTTCCCTGCCGAGATTCCCGCTGTGGAGAGAGGCAATGGAAGAGGTCGGACAGGAGCTGGCACAGAAATAAGCGTAAAGGTGCATAAAGCAGGGAGGATATTGATATGAAGCATAGAGTATTATTGCTGGGTCTGGGATTCTGGGGCAGCCGCTGGCTGGAGCTGATCTTAAAGACAGACCGCAGCGAGCTGGCAGGCATTGCAGGCAGCGAAAAGGAGCTGAAGCAGGCATGTGAGAAGTACGGCATCGATCCGGCAATCACATTTACCGATTTTAAAGAGGCAATCGCAAAGACTGATGCAGAGATTGCAGTGGTTGTGCTTCCGGGTGTGTTACACCTGGAGGCAGACCGGCTGGCGCTGGAGAAGGGCATGAATATCATCACGGAGAAGCCCCTTGCCATGAATCTGGAACAGGCAGACGCGCTGATGGAGCTGAAAGAAAAATATCCGAAGCAGAAGTTCATGGCATCTCAGAACTACCGCTGGAGACCGTACAATCAGGCCATGAAGCATGCCATCGAGAGCGGTATGATCGGCAAGGTAGAGTCCATTCTGCTGGAATTTCGTCAGCAGGAGGACCTTCAGGGATACCGCGCCGGACTGGAAATGCCGCTTTTGCAGGACGTGTCCATCCATCACTTCGATCTGCTCCGGTTCTTCACCGGCGCGGACTGCAAGGAGATCAACTGCCAGGCATGGCGTCCGTCCTGGTCTCTGTTTAACGGGAAGCCCAATGCAGACGGAATCCTGCATATGGAGAACGATATTGTGGTGACCTACAGCGGAAGCTGGGCTGCAAGAGGCAAGGAGACCTCCTGGGACGGCAACTTTACCATTACCGGAGACAAGGGCTGTCTGACTTTAGACAGTGACAACCGGGTGCTGTTCTATGAGCACAGGAAGGCAGATGCGGTGGTGATCGATACCAGCAGACAGGAAGGTGTGGAGGTCCCTCAGCCGGAGATGAAGTACACGGAGATGGAGTATGGCTTCCAGATGTTCATGGACTGTCTGGAGCAGGATCTGATTCCAGAGACCACACTGGAGGACAACTACAAGAGCTTCCGCATGGTGATGGCAGCGCAGGAATCTGCATGTACCGGGAAGACGGCTGCATGTAACCAGGCATCATAACAGAAGGAGAGATATCATCATGTCAGAAGAAAATTATTCCTGGAAAACACGCTTTTCGACCTGGTTTGGTCTGGCTGCGTTAGTATTCGGCGCATTCTGCGGCGGTGCCATGGCGTCAGGCGCATACGCCACCAGCTATTTTGCCAGATACGGCGGCGGTCACCTGCTGGTGTTCGTGCTGATCTTTATGACGATCATGGCAGTCTGCTGTATCCTGGGTATCAATGTGATCCGCGTCTTCAAGGTGACGGATTACAACGGATTCTATCTTGCTTTATATGGTCTTCACAAGCCGGATTCCAACCCGGTATTAAAGAAGATTGTGGCAGTGTTTTTTGACTTTTACACCATTCTGTCCGGTATTTCCGCCTGTGCAGGTGCAATGGCGCTGTTTGGCTCCCTTGCTGCCTCCAGTGTCGGCATTCCGGTTCAGGTGGGCTCCATGATCGCGGCTGTGATGTTTGCCGTGCTGAGCGTGTATGGAGCGGCATTCCTGCGCAGATTTAACTCGGTGATGACTATCGCACTGACCGGCTGCCTGCTGGCTGTACTGATTGCCGTATGTGCAGTCCGGGGCGATGTGCTTGCGAACCTGATCGGCAACTTTGAGGTGGGCGTTGACTGGAGCGGCGTACCGCTGGCAACCGGTTACACCATGCTGATTTCCTACTGCTTCAACGTGGGCTCCTGGGGAGCGACCTTAAGCAGCTACTCTGAGAAGATTCGTGACCAGAAGGACGCCATCGGCTCCGGTATTCTGATTGCAGTTTTCGTCGGCGCGCTGTTCTTCGTGACTTCCTGCATCGTGCTTCCGTTCCTGCCGGAGGAGCTTAACTCCACGCCGATCTTGAACATCTGCCAGAAGCATCTGGGAGGCACCCTGACCATCATGTACTGGGTGGTAATCCTGATCGCCGTTATCACAACCGGACCAACCTTTGCCTACAGCATCGCAGCCCGGTTCATGAAGCTGTGGAAGAATGACGGGGTCGATCAGAAGCTGAAGGTATTTGTGATCGCACTTGCATTTATGGTAATCTGTTACTTTGTGTCCCTGATGGGACTGATGAAGATCGTACTGCTGCTGCTGACCTCCACGGGAGCGATCGGAGCAGTGTCCATCTTCCTTCCGTTGCTGATCTCTATTTTCCGGATTCATAAGATCAACCGGGCGGAGAAAGCGGCGTAGTGTGTACTGTATCAACTGGAGAAGGAGTCTCGGTGTCGGGGCTCCTTTTCTGTCCTCAGAAACTGAAAAGTGAGAATCAGAAATCATACATCAGATATTGAACATGACAGCGTCAGTTAGTGAATTTACGATAAAAGAAATGAAGATTACAATAGAGTCATAAAACAAAGGGAGGTTAATCCAAATGAGAAAGACAAACAAAGCAATGGCACTTGCAATGGCAGCACTGATGACCGCTTCTGCACTGACAGGCTGCGGCGGCGTGGCAGAAGAGACAACGGCGGCACCTGCACAGGAGACCGCCGGTGAAGTTGCCGGGGAGACGGCAGCAGAGGCAGCACCGTCCGGCGAGAAGACGGTAGTGAAGGTATGGACCAAGGACAGACATGACGCAAGCTTCATGCAGGAGAAGGTGGATGCCTACAACGCTTCCAACCAGGACAACATCGAGGTTCAGTACGAGATCTACTCCGACAACTATCCCCAGGCAGTGGACATGGTATTCCAGAACGGTGATGCACCGGATATTTTCGTATTCCATGAGCAGGTGTTCAACAACCATGTAAATGCAGGCAGATTCGCGGATCTTACCCCGTTCATGGATGAGGAGTTCAAAAAGACCTTTGAGAGCAACATGATCGATGGCTTCAACGTGCTTGACGGAAAGTGCTATTTCGTTCCCACTGCAGCAACCGTATGCCGTCTGTTCTACAATAAGGACATTTTCGCAAAAGCAGGCATCGAGAAGGCACCGGAAACCTTGGAGGAGATGGTGGAGGATGCAAAGACCATCACCGCTCAGTTATCCGGCGAAGGAATCTATGGCTTTGCAGCAAATATGAAGGGCGCACAGTCTGCACTGAGCCGTTCTCTGATGAAGCAGGGCGAGCGCGAGCTGGGACTGAAGTTCGGTTACGACTTTAAGGCAGGTCAGTATGACTTCACCGGTTATGAGAGCCTGGTAACTGCATGGAAGACCCTGATGTCTCCGGAATGTGCATTCCCGGGATGTGAGTCTCTGGATATCGACCCGCTGAGAACCCAGTTTGCAGCAGGCAAGATCGGTATGTACATGTCCTTCACCCACGCAGAGCCTGGTGTATATGCAAACCAGTTCCCGATGGAGCAGGAGTGGGGCTGCGCACAGATGCCGGTAACCGGCGGAAAGGTAGTGGGCGCAGAGCATTACCAGCCGTTAAATGGTTATCTGTTCAATGCAGAGAGCAAGAACCTGGAAGCAGCATGGAAGGTATACACCGCAATCTTTGCCAACGTTGAGAACCTGAAAGAGTACTATGAGGCAGGCTTTGGTATCTCCACCGTTCCTGCTGTCATCGAGAGCGCACAGCCGGCTCAGTACTATCTGGACAATCCGGCACTGCTGATCTCTGATACGGATGCGGTATATCCGTATACTCCGGAGGAGGCCAATGTGGACGCTGTGATTGTAGAAGGACAGAATATGTACGAGACCATGGCGGAGATGATCTTGGGCGACAAGGATATCAAGTCCGGGCTGCAGGATTTAACAGACCGTTACAACAAGGCATACCAGGCAGGTATCGCTGAGGGCAGCGGAACAGAAGTTAAGATTGCTGATTTTGACCCGATGAACCCATAAGTGACAGTAAGAGACGGGTTACAGTGAGTACCCGTCTCTTTTTGTACTCAAAATTCCCAAAGAAAGGACGAAAAGCACGATGTCAACCATGAGTAACCTGACACCTGAAAAGAAGAAACGTGTGATCAAGGACAATCTGCGTTCCTACAGCCTGCTGCTTCCCAATCTGGTACTGTTTATTGCCTTTTCCCTCTATCCGGTTTTCTGGACGCTGAAATATGTATTCTACCGTTACGGCGGTTATGGAGCCAGTGTACCGAAATTCGTGGGACTGGAGAATCTGATCCGGGTATTCAGTGATGATATTTACTGGAAAGCAGTGAGAAATACCTTTGTCTATGCAGGAGCCAAAATCCTGTTCATCATCCCGCTGGCATTCTTCCTTGCCCTGTTCTTAAGCAGATCGAGGAAGGGAAACGGGCTCCTTCAGAGCATTATCTTCGTACCGACCATCATGAGCTCGGCGGTTATGGGTCTGGTATTCTACCTGCTGTTCAATGTGTACAGCGGTCAGATCAACCAGTATCTGCTGAACTGGGGCATCATCTCCCAGCCGATCAACTGGCTTGGCAAGGAACATGCCATGAAGACCCTGGTCATCACGGCAGTGTGGGGCGGCGTCGGCAACTACATGGTGTACTTTATTGCCGGGATTCAGCAGATCTCCCAGGATGCGCTGGAGAGCGCAAGAATCGACGGCGCCAACCGGATTCAGACCCTGTGGTATATTACCATTCCCATGCTGGGACCGATTCTAAAGATCATCCTGATGCTGTCCATCACCTCTGCATTCTCCGATATGAGCAATGTGATGGTACTTACGGAGGGCGGACCGACCAATGCGACCATGGTCATGGCGCTTTACGGATATCAGTTCTTCTTCCCGATCTCAGCCGGTATGACGATTACGCCTCAGTACGGATATGGTGCCGCAGTCAGCACGATCTCAGCCGTGATTGCAGGTATCATCACCATTCTGTACCTGAAAGCGTCCAAAAAACTGGATGATATTTATTAGAAAGAGGTTTCGTCATGAATAAGAAGAAAAAGATTGTTTTAGAAATCCTGACCTATGCATTTCTGCTTACCATGGTGGTATTTACGGTGTATCCGATCGTTTACACCATATTCGGTTCCCTAAAGACCAACAGTGAGCTGACCTTGGGCGGCGGCTTCTTTCCGAAGGAATGGCACTTTGACAACTATGTGCAGGCATTTGTGCAGGCAGACTTCGCCCATTATACCATGAACAGTGTGGTGGTCAGCGTGTCTGTGATGATCATTGCCACCATCACCTGTGCGCTGGCGGGATTTGTATTTGCCAGAAGAGAATTTGTGGGAAAGAAGCTGATTATGGGTGCTTATGTGGCGCTGATGTTCATTGCACTTGGGTCCGTAACCCTGTACCCGATCTACTCCCTGCTGACGGCACTGCACTTAAATAAGAGCGTGGCTGGTCTGATCCTGGCGCTGGTAGGCGGTCAGGCTTCCAACGTGATGCTGGTCATGGGCTTTGTAAAAAGTATCCCAAAGGAGTTAGACGAGGCGGCAACCATCGACGGAGCCAGCATATACGGGATCTTTTTTAAGATCATCATGCCGTTAATCAAGCCGATCATGGCGGTTGTGGCGCTGTTCTCCTTCCGCTACGCGTGGAACGACTACATTACAACCCTCATTATGAGTATTTCACTGCCGAAGCTCAGAACCCTGACGGTGGCAGTTGTACAGTTAAAATATTCCGCCAATGCTGCGGCAGAGTGGCACATTATGCTGGCGGGTGCATCCATTGCGATCATCCCGATCCTGATCGTGTACTTCTTCTGCAACAAGCAGTTCATCGGCGGTCTGACAGCAGGTGCTGTAAAAGGATAAGGAAATCACTTTATGAAAATGATCAGGAACATGAAATTTCGCACGAAGGTAATCCTGCTCTGTGTCTGGGTGCTGCTGATGAACGGCATCCTGACAGGAAGCCTGTACTACAACTATGCATTCAAGGACACCCTGCAGAATTACTATGGGACCTCGGAGGATATGGTCTCCCAGATGAACAGCCATCTGCACAGTGATATCCGGTCCATCACCCAGCGGGTACACGCTGCCTTTTACAACCCATCCCTGCTCCAGTCCATGAGGACCTATCTGGTCAATGGAGATGGAGAAGGATATACCAGGATACTGGGGGAGATGGCAGATACCATATCGGAGCTGCATCAGGGAGACCGGCTGATCCATTCGGTGGTGATCCAGACGCGGGATACCATGTTCGAGAATTTTACCAGGATTCGCAGGCATGAGTTCCGGTTCGAGGAATCGGACATGTACCGGTATTTTGAGGAACATCCCCAGGACAGCATTGCCTGGTTCTCTGCCAGAAAAAGTCCGTTCTTTCAGGGAGAGGAGATCGTGATTCCGGTGGTGTACCGGTTTCGCATTGAGCGGACGGACGTGTTCATCATCGTCAGCCTGCAGCAGTCTGAGATTCAGAAGTATTTAAGGGAGACCTACACCTCCTATGATGAGATTTTCATAGCAGACCGGAATCTGGAAAATATCCTTGGCTTTGAGCAGAAGGAAAGCGCCCTTTTAAGCCAGTTTCGACCGGAAGAGCTGGAGCATAAAAACGCGGTGTGCAAGGAGGTGTCGGTGGATGGGGAGACTTACCTTGCCACCTGTACCATTATGCCGGGCACCAACTGGCAGATCTGTGCACTGAAGTCAGCCGGGTCGCTGCTGGGCAATCTGGATAAGCTCCGGTACTTTATCATCGGTGTGATCGTCCTGTGCATCATCGCAAGCTGTATGCTGGTGGCAATCCTGGCTGACCGGCTGACGGCGCCCTTGAACCGGCTGGCTGGCAGCATGAAGCATGTGACGGAGGATAAGCTGGAAACCTACTTTGACTATCCCTACCGGGATGAGGTGGGGCATCTGGCATCCAGCTTTAACTATATGATCCGGCGAATCAATCAGTTGGTAGGGGAGCTGGGAGCCAGCATTGAAGCGCTGAAGCAGGAGAAGGAGATGGTGCAGCAGGTGCTGGAGCAGAAGCGAAAAGCGGAGTTAAAAGCCCTGCAGGCTCAGATCAACCCTCATTTTCTGTACAACACGTTAAATGCCATCACCTGGCAGGCATCGGACCAGGGGGCGACCGAGGTGGCGATTCTGTCCAACTCCCTTGGAAAGTTTTTCCGGGTCAGCTTAAGCAGAGGACGGGAGCGGATTACACTCCGGGAGGAACTGGAGCATGTGACCAGCTATCTTCGGATTCAGAAGATCCGCTATGCGGACAAGATGAACTACCAGGTGGATGTGCCGGAGGATGTGAAGGAGTTATACATTACCAAGCTGGTACTGCAGCCGCTGGTGGAGAATTCCATCTATCACGGGCTGAAGCCCAAGGGGACCGGAGGCACCATATATATCTGTATCCGCAGGCAGATTCTCTCAGACGGCAGCAGCCGGCTGCTTCTGAAGGTGCGGGATGACGGTGTGGGAATCCCCGGGGAGAAGCTGGACATTCTGAATCAGGGACTGATGACCGGCAGAATCAGCCGGGACAGCGGCTATGGAATCTACAATGTCAATGAGCGAATCAGACTCAGCTACGGCGAGGCATACGGACTGACACTGGAGAGCGAACATCAGCAGGGAACGACGGCATTGCTGACCGTTCCGGTGCGGACAACGGAGGAAGAGTAGATGTATCGGATTGTAATTGCAGACGATGAAGAATATGTCAGAGAGCTGGTTGCAAAGAATATCAATCAGTCCGGCCGCGAATTTGTGGTGGTGGGCAAGGCGGAGAACGGCGAGGAAGCCATTGACCTGGTAAAAGAGCTGGAACCGGATATCCTGATCACGGATATCTGTATGCCGATCGTCAGCGGTCTTGAACTGGTCCGGCAGATAAGAGAGCTGGACCGCAGCATCAAGACCGTGATCATCAGTGGTTACGACGATTTCTCCTATGCCAAGCAGGCGGTATCCCTGGGAGTGACCGAGTACCTGCTGAAGCCGTTTTTGCCGGAGGAACTGCTGGAGGTGCTGGACAAGATCGGGGAGGAACTGCAGCGGCAGAAGACCCTGGTGACCAATATGCAGGAAATGCAGAATCAGATTCGGGATAATCTTCATTTCCGCCAGGAGAACCTGATCCGGAAGCTGCTGAAAAGGAAGATTTCTGAGGAACAGTTCCCGGAAGAATGCCGGAAAGCCGAGATGAATCTTCCGGCTCCCTTCTATGCGGTGGGAATCCTCAGAGTCAGTGCGGACGTGAGTGGTCTGCTGGCAGTTGTGAAGGATGAGTACTTTCCGAAGGAGGTCAGCACCTGTCTTGCGGAGCAGGATGAGCGGCAGAGTGTGATCCTGTTTGCCGGAACCTGCAGAAATGCCCGCACCTTTGAGCGGTACATCCGGGAAGGCATGGAGCAGCTCAGCGAGAGTATGGAGCGCTATTATGACAGGCAGCTTTGCTGTGCGGTGGGACAGGTCTACGAGGACTGGAAGCAGATTCCGGAGTCCTATCAGGAGGCAAGGTCTGTCTGGAACGGAATTCTGGATTTCAACGAGGCGGTGGTCTTCTACCAGGAGCAGATCAAAGCCCGGTCTGGCACGGAGTCAAATGGCATCGAACGACCGGTGGAGCTGGAAAATAACCTGCTGGTCAACATTCAGATGGGCAGGACGGAGCAGGCACTGGAGATACTGGGAGAGATCCTGCAGTATTATCAGCTGGTCAATGTCCGGCTCAGCGAGTTCGTCAGCATCTCTCTGGTGGAGATGGTATTTCACATATCCGGCACGCTGCGGAAAGCGGGAGGCGATGTCCAGCTCTGGAAAAATGAGGATGTGGTGGAGTATCTGAAGAAGCACTTTGCTTACGGAAGCTTAAGTGATGCGAGAGAAGTGCTGGAGCAGTATGTGACCCGGTGCTGTGAGCAGTTTGCCATGGTGAATGAGAAGCAGGGAGACCGGATCGTGTACAACGTAAAGGAGCTGATCGAGAAGAATCTTGCCAATGAGGAGTTCAACCTGGAAAGTGCCTCTGCGCAGCTGTTTTTCAGCCACAATTATGTGCGGCAGATCTTCAAGCAGATCACGGGAGAGAGCTTTACGGAGTATCTGATCCGCAGAAGAATGGAGACAGCCAGAGAACTGCTTCAGAATCAGACATACAAGATACAGGACGTGGCAATCAGGACCGGCTACAGCAATCAGCGGTACTTTGCCAGCTGTTTTAAGAAGTATTACGGCTGTACACCGACGGAATATCGGAACAGCCTGAAGTAAAATCAGAGTGCTCAGGAGGAAAATACAATGGCGAAAATGATGCCGGAATTAACATCCAGCAGTGTAATCACAAGATATCAGGGCGGCGAGCCGGTGCTCAGCAAGAAGGATATTCCCTATGAGGCGGAATGCATCTTCAATGCGGGAGTGGCAAAGTATCAGGGGCAGTATGTGATGGTGTTCCGCAATGATTACCAGTACAACGGAAAAGGTGCCTTTGACAAGTGCTGCATCGGAATCGCATTCAGTGAGGACGGAGTGCACTGGGATGTGAGAAAAGAGCCGTTTCTGACGGTGGAGGATATGAATGACCCGGAGATTACCCGGGTGTATGACCCGCGTCTGACGGTGATCGAAGGAAAGCTGTATCTGTGCTTTGCGGTGGATACAAAGCATGGTCTGCGGGGCGGTGTTGCTGTGACAGAGGACTTAAAGACTATCAGGGTACTGAGTATGACCGTGCCGGATAACCGCAATATGGTGCTGTTTCCGGAGAAAATCAATGGACGGTATGTGCGGCTGGAGCGGCCGTTCCCGGTGTACTCCAGAGGCGGTATTGACCGCTTTGACATCTGGATGTCCTTCTCTGAGGATCTGAAATACTGGGGGGATTCCAGACTGCTGATGGGCGTGGAGGATGTGCCCTTTGCCAATGACAAGATTGGTCCGGGTGCGCCGCCGGTGAAGACGGAAGCTGGCTGGCTGACTCTGTTCCACACGGTGGATATCGACCGCACAAGAGGGAAAAACGGCTGGGAGGACACCTGGCAGAAGCGCTACTGTGCCGGTGTGATGCTGCTGGACTTGGAGGACCCGTCCAGGATCATCGGAATGTCCAGAGAGCCGTTGATCGCACCGGAGACGGTGTGGGAGGCAGATGAGGGATTTCGCACCAATGTGATCTTCCCGGGCGGTCTGATCCTGGAGGATGATGGTACGGTGAAGATCTACTACGGGGCTTCTGACACCGTGGAGTGTATGGCGACCGCGAAGGTGGAGGACCTGATCGCACTGTGCCAGCCGGTATAACCTGCATACATTTAAGAATAGAGAGAGGACAAGAGCGATGGAGGAAGAGATGCGGCGGCGGTTCGAGAATCCGCCCAGGGAATATCGGGGAACCCCCTTCTGGGCGTGGAACTGCAGGATGACGAAGGAGCAGGTGGACCACACCCTTCAGGAGCTGAAGGAGATGGGAATGGGCGGTGCCTACTTTCACTGCAGAACCGGCATGGATATGCCCTATCTGGGACCGGAATTTATGGAAATGATGCAGTATGCCCATAAGAAAGCCCAGGAGCTGGGTCTGATGACCTGCCTGTACGATGAGGACCGCTGGCCGTCCGGATTTGCAGGTGGTCTGGTGACGCGGGAGGAGCAGTACCGCAGCCGGTTCCTGGCATTTTCTCCTGACAAGCTTCCGCTTTGGGAGGAGGTGGCGGAGCAGGAGCTTACGTCCTGCGCAAAGGCGGTATCCAGCGGAAGGCGGAGGCTTCTGGCAAGGTATGAGGTGGAGCTGGAGGATGGATATCTGAAGGCATACCGCAGGCTTAAGGAAGGGGAGGACGGCAGAGCATACAAAAATCTCTGGTATGCGTATCTGGAGATTGCCGGTGACAATCCCTGGTTCAACAATCAGGCTTATGTCAATACCCTGGACCCGAAGGCGGTGAGGCGGTTTCTTGACGTCACCTACGAAGCCTATTACCGGGAGTTCGGAAAAGATTTCGGAACGAAGATTCCGTATATCTTCACAGATGAGCCCCAGTTTTCCTTTAAGACTACCCTGGGCTTTGCGAAAGAGCGGACGATGCAGACCCTTCCCTATACGGATGACTTCGAGGAGACCTTCTATAAGGCTTATGGCACGCACTTTCTGGATCATCTGCCGGAGGTCTTCTGGGATCTGCCGGATGGTCAGATCTCCGTTCACCGATACCATTATCACGACCATGTGTGTGAACGGTTTGTGGAGGCGTATGCAGACCAGATCGGCGGCTGGTGTCAGGAACATGGAATCGCCCTGACCGGGCATATGATGCGGGAGCCGTTCTTAGAGTGGCAGACCTATGCGCTGGGGGAGGCAATGCGCTCCTATCGTTCTTTTGGAGTTCCGGGTATCGATATGCTCTGCGACCGCCGGGAACTGACGACCGCCAAGCAGGCGCAGAGTGCCGTGCATCAGTATCACTGTCCGGGAATGACCAGTGAGCTTTACGGCGTCACCAACTGGGATTTTGACTTTCGGGGACATAAGCTGGCAGGAGACTGGCAGGCAGCGCTGGGCGTGACCAGACGGACCCATCATCTGACCTGGACGACCATGGCTGGGGAGGCGAAGCGGGACTACCCGGCGCCCATCGGCTATCAGTCCCCCTGGTATCGGGAATATCCTTACATCGAAGATTACTTTGCCAGACTGAACACGGTGCTGAGTCAGGGCGAGCCGGTGGTGAAGGTGGGCGTCATCCACCCGATCGAGTCCTACTGGCTGTACTGGGGAACCAGAGAGCACACGGAAGGAATCCGGAAGGACCGGGAGGACAAGTTTCAGTCTCTGGTGAAGTGGCTGCTTTACGGACTGATGGACTTTGACTTTATTTCCGAGTCCCTGCTGGCAGACTTTCAGCAGGAGGACGCCCAGGGCTTCCAGGTGGGAGCCATGCATTACGATGCGATTCTGATCCCGGACTGCGTGACGCTTCGCGGCACCACCATGAAGCGGCTGGAGGAGTTTGCGCTGCGGGGCGGAAAGGTGGTATTTGCAGGGCAGATTCCGACCCATGTGGATGCGATTCCAAGTGAAGGACCGGGGAGACTGGCAGAAACGTGCAGACAAATCGCTTATTCGCGGTATGAGATTCTGGAAAGTCTCAAGGAGGAGCGGCTGGTGGATGTCCGCATGGCGGATGGAAGCCGCAGCGAAAATATGCTGTATCAGATGAGGAGAGATGGGGACAGGCGGTTTTTGTTCCTCTGCCACAGTGAAAAGCCGGTGAACCCGGATCTGGCTGTGAGAGAAGAGCTGCAGATTCAGGTGAAGGGATGCTGGAAGGTGGAGAAATGGAATCCTCAGACTGGAGAGGCGGAGGCGTGCCGATATCAGCAAAGAAATGGAACGACCTGCTGGCGGGAAGAGGCGTATGAGTATGATTCCTTTTTGTATGAGCTGGAGCCCGGGGAGAAAGTGGATTGCAGAAGCGGGCTGGTTCGGGGAAGTGAGCATGCTCAGGGCAGCGAGCTGGTTCAGGGCAGTGAGTTATCTGAGATGCAGACAGATGAATTGCCGGAAGGTTCCCGGAACGATGCTTGCTGGAAAGAAGCAGAGATTTTGCGGTGCGAGTCTGTTCCGGTGATTCTGGACGAGCCCAACGTCCTTTTATTGGATCAGGCGGAATACGCCCTGGACGGGGAGCCATGGAGTGCCAAGGAGGAGATTCTGCGGCTGGACAATGTCTGTCGGAAGCGGCTGGGATATCCGCTGCGGACAGAAGCCTTTGCTCAGCCCTGGGTAGATCAGGAGCGGGAGGTGTCTGTTCACAGTCTGAAGCTGCGCTTTGAGATTGAGGCGGATTATGCAGCAGAAGAGATTTCTCTGGCGCTGGAGACGCCGGAGCAGACGAGGCTCTGGTGGAACGGAACTTCGGTTTCTTCCCAGGTGACCGGCTGGTATACAGACCGTGATATTAAGACAGTGAAGCTTCCGGGACTGAAGACCGGAACCAATGAGCTGATTGCCGAGCTGCCGTACACATCCAGATTCCATGTGGAAGCCATGTATCTGCTGGGCGACTTTGGCGTGCGCGTGGCGGGCAGAACGGCGCGGATTACGGAACCGGTGAGAATGCTGGCATTTGGAGATATCTGCCATCAGGGACTGCCCTTCTATGGCGGGAACATCTGCTATCAGATGGACTTTCGGCTGGAACAGGAGGAGACGCTGGCTCTGGAAGCTACAAAGTTCCGCTGTCCGGTGATCCGGGGCAGTCTGGACGGTCAGGAGAAGGGCTATATTGCCATTGCGCCTTACCGTATGGAGCTGGGACGGGTACAGCCGGGACATCACAGACTGGAGCTGATCGCATTCGGAAATCGGGTGAATACCTTCGGTCCGGTTCACAACTGCAACCAGACGGAGCAGTGGATCGGTCCAAATGCGTGGAGAAGCAGCGGGAGTGCCTGGTCCTACGAGTATCAGTTAAAGCCAACCGGCATTCTGATCAGTCCGGTGATGAAGAAACGAGGGCAGGAACAGGCAAAATGATATACCTGCTGACGGAACAGGAAGAAGAAAAGAGGACACAGGCATGACTTATCAGGAAACCTATCAGTTCTGGTGTGAATCAGACTATTTTGATGAGAAGACAAGAGAGGAGCTTCTGGCATTACGGGGAAATGAGGCAGAGATCGAAGATCGTTTCTACCGGGAGCTGGCATTTGGAACCGGCGGTCTGCGGGGAATCATAGGCGCAGGAACCAACCGGATGAACATCTACACCGTGCGAAAAGCGACCCAGGGGCTTGCCAATTATATTATCCGTCAGGGCGGTCAGAGCCGGGGCGTTGCGATTGCCTATGATTCCAGACGGATGTCGGAGGAATTCAGCGAAGAGGCAGCTCTGTGCCTGAATGCCAACGGAATCAGAACCTATCGCTTTGACAGTCTGCGGCCGACGCCGGAGCTGTCCTTTACTGTGCGGGAGCTGGGCTGTATTGCGGGAATCGTGATTACGGCAAGTCACAATCCGGCAGAATACAATGGCTATAAGGTATACTGGGAAGACGGGGCGCAGATCACTGCACCGAAGGACAGAGAGATCATAGAAGAGGTGTATCAGGTGACCGGTTACGACCAGGTGAAGACCATGAGCCGTCAGGAAGCCGAAAGCCTGGGACTGTATCAGGTCATAGGAGAGGAGCTTGACCGGCGCTATCTGGATGAGCTGAAAAAGCTGGTGCTTCACCCGGAGGTGATCCGCGAAATGGCAGACCAGATCCGGATCGTGTATACACCGCTTCACGGAACCGGAAGAGTGCCGGTGAAGACTATATTACAGGAGCTGGGATTTACCAGGGTGTCCGTGGTTCCGGAGCAGGAGATGCCGGACGGCAACTTCCCGACGGTCTCCTATCCCAATCCGGAGGATAAGAACGCATTTAAGCTGGCGTTAAAGCTGGCAGAGCAGACCGATGCGGATCTGGTGCTGGCAACGGACCCGGATGCAGACCGGCTGGGAGTCTACGGAAAGGATTCCCAGACAGGAGAGTACCATGCATTTACGGGAAATATGTCCGGCATTCTGATCTGTGAATATCTTCTGAGCCAGAGAAAAGCCATGGGACGGCTTCCTGACAATGGCGCGGTAGTAAAAACCATCGTGACGACGGACATGGCAGATGCGCTGGCGGCGGAATATGGCGTCGAGGTGGTGGAAGTCCTGACAGGCTTTAAGTACATCGGAGAGCAGATCAAATGGTTTGAGGAGAGCGGTGCGCATACATACCTGTTCGGATTTGAGGAAAGCTACGGCTGTCTGACCGGAACCTACGCCAGAGACAAGGATGCAGTGGGCGCTGTGGCAGCCCTCTGTGAGGCAGCAGCATACTATAAGAAGCAGGGACTGACCCTGTGGGACCAGATGCAGCGGCTGTATGCAAAGTATGGACACTACGAGGAGACCCTGAATACCGTGACCTTGAAGGGAATCGACGGCGCGGCTCAGATGAGGCGCCAGATGGAGGAGATGAGAAGCAATCCGCCGAAGGAGATGGAAGGTCTGAAGGTTCGAAAGGTACGCGACTATCTGACCGGAACGACCTGGGACCTGGAGACGGGGGAGAGAGGTACGCTTACGCTTCCAAAATCCGATGTGCTGTACTTTGAACTGGAGCAGCATGGCTGGTGCTGCGTGAGACCTTCCGGTACGGAGCCGAAGATCAAGTATTATACAGGGAAATTGCAGACTCGTCTGTAGAGGATTGAATTTTGGACAATTAATGGCGAAAATCCGAAAAATTATCCAAAATTCTGTGGGAATACTTGATTTGAGTTGAAAAACGAGGACGTTTGGACAATTATTGCCAGTTTCCGTAGAAATTGTCCAAAAATCGGGAGATTTTGGATAATTAAGGGGTGATTTGAAGGAAAATTGTCCAAAAAATGTTTTATGTTAATCATCTGAGACGCGAAATTCTTGTTTTCCGGAATGGATTGGATAATTTTTAAGGAAATATTCATTTATTGTCCAAAGCTTGCCACTATATACGGTATTGCCATGATTAGTGAGTAGTAAAATACCATATCCTAGACTTATAACATATTAATTGGTATTGACGGGAAAGTTCAAAAAGAGCTTGAAATTAGCATAGAGGCGGGAAAATTACGTGGTTGTAAGTTTGAAACCAATCGAATATAATAGAAAGTAATACATAGCACAACATGTGAATCGCTGGAAAGGATGTGAGTACGTGACAGAGAAGAAAAGGCTGCCAATCGGGAATGATGATTTTGGCGAAATCCGGAGAAACGGTGCATATTATGTTGATAAAAGTCTGATGATCAGGGATTTTTTAGAGTTTCATGATAAGGTAGCGCTGATTTCACGTCCCAGACGGTTTGGCAAGACGCTGAATATGACCATGATTCGGGAGTTTTTTGATATTACAAAGGACAGTCGGGGTATTTTTGAAGGCTTGAAGATCATGGATACAGAATATGCGGACCAGATCAATTCCAGACCGGTTATTTACTTTACATTCAAGGACTGTAAAGGGACTACGGCAGATGAGATGTTTTACATGATGAAGCGCCAGATCTATCAGGAGTATCTGAGATATGAAAAGATATTCCGAAGCAGGGTGGACAGGGATTCTCTGGAAGGTCGAAGCTTTTATGGCATGATCGATATTTTGTGGGACAACCATTCTCATCATGCATATTACTCCAGAGCACTGTGGCAGCTGATACAGTCTGTACGGGACTTTTATGAGATAGAGCCGATTCTTCTGATTGATGAGTACGATCAGCCGATTATGAGCAGCTACGAGTTTGGATATCATGATCAGGTGGGAACATTTTTTTCGAATTTTTACGGCAGTGCCATGAAAGGAAATTCTGCTTTGAGTCAGGCACTTCTCAGCGGAGTCCAGCGTGTTGCGAAGGAAAGTATTTTTTCACAGTTTAACAATGCGCGGGTATACACGGTTCTTCATAAGCAGTATGCGCCATATTTTGGACTTACAGTTCAGGAGACAGAGCGGCTGCTGACTGATTATGGCAGGGAGCTGGACGAGCAGGTCAGAAAGAAATATGATGGCTATCTGTTTGGCGGAATCGAGATGTACAATCCCTGGTCTGTGCTGAATTATGCGGATATGGGGGAACTGGATAACTACTGGGTGAATACCTCTTCCAATTACCTGGTCCGTAAGGCACTGCAGGCGGCAGACAGGCGCTTCTGGGAGGATTTTGACCGATTGGTGACGGGGCAGGAGATTCCGGTGTGGCTGACGCTTGAGACTTCTTATGTAGAGCGTGACAGCAATTACAGCCTGTGGGGGCTTTTGGTGAATTCCGGTTATCTGACAGCCTGCAGGCGGATTGATGCCAATACGGCGCTGGTGAAGATTCCCAATGACGAGGTGATGTCGGAGTTTCAGGTATTGATATCTGAAATATCGGGAGTCAATGGTCTTGACCTGCAGCAGATGCTTTCCTGCCTGCTGAAGAAAGATATGGAGCGCTTTTTTGAGTTGTATCGGGATATTGTCATTTCCTGCACCAGTTATATGGATGCGAAAGAAAATGCGTATCATATGTTGTTCCTTGGAATGTGTATCACGCTTCGCGGAGCATACAAGGTGACCAGCAATATAGAAGCAGGATATGGAAGAAGTGATATTACGCTGGAAGCACTAAAGCCGGGAGGAACCAGCGTCATTGTGGAATTTAAGCAGGGAGAAGATATAGAACATCTGAAAAAAGAGGCATTGCAGCAGATTCTCGATAAGCGGTATTATACAGGGTTAAGCGGAGAGATTATCTGCGTGGGACTGGCGCATGATAAGAAGCGTTGTGAGATGGCTTATAAGATGATAAACTTAAGAACTCGAAGGTAAAGAACATGGTATTACGGATAGGAACAAGAAAGAGCAGGCTTGCCATGGTGCAGACGGAGCTGGTGAGGGATATGATCCGGGAGCGGTTTCCGGAGGTGGAGATCGAGCTGGTGCCCATCAGCACCAGAGGGGACAAGCTCTTAGACCGCTCGCTGACCAGCTTTGGCGGGAAGGGCGTATTTACGAAGGAACTGGAGGAGGAGCTTCTGAAGGGGAAGATCGATCTTGCGGTGCACAGTGCGAAGGATATGCCGATGGAGTTCCCCAAGGGGCTGGCGCTGGGGGCGGTGCTTGAGAGGGCGGAACCGGCGGACGTGCTGGTGACCAGGACGGGCATTCCTGCCAGGGAGCTGCCGGCAGGCAGCGTGATCGGAACCAGCAGCCTGCGCCGGGAGATTCAGATCAGAGCGATGAATCCGCAGGTCCGCGTGAAGCTTCTGCGGGGCAATGTGCAGACGCGGCTGCAGAAGCTGCTGGATGGCGAGTATGACGGAATCCTGCTGGCGGCGGCCGGGCTTCTTCGGCTGGGCATCGCTGATTCGGAGAAGTTCCATCTGGAGTATCTGGACAAGGAGATCTTCGTCCCGGCGGCGGGACAGGGAATCCTGGCACTGGAGATCCGGGAAGGGGAGTTAAGGGAAATCATGTCTGCGCTGCATTCCCCGGAAGGGGCGGCGGAGCTGGCGGCGGAGCGGGAGTATCTGACGATCCTTGGCGGAAGCTGCAACGCGCCCTGCGGCGCTTACTGCAGGGAAGAGGACGGGCAGCTGGTGATGACGGGAATGTACGCCCGGGACGGAGTGCATCCGAAGTACCGGACGGAGCGGGTGGCGCTGGATGAGCGGGCTGTTTCCCCTTCCGGTCGGGCATATTACCGGATGATGATGGCGAAAGAGCTGGCAGAACGGATTGCGGTGAAGATTCGCTTCAAGACCGTATCTCTGGTTGGCGCAGGTCCGGGGGATGCTGGGCTGTTCACCGAAAAAGGGCTGGACTGTGTGCGCAGGGCGGACGTTATCGTGTATGACAATCTGATATCCGGCTCCATCTTAAATGAGGCAGGGCTGGATGCGAAGCTGATCTACGCAGGCAAGCGCTCCAGCAACCACCATATGACCCAGGAGCAGATCAATGCTGTGCTGGTGGAGCAGGCGATGACAGGAAAGTACGTGGTGCGGCTCAAGGGCGGAGATCCGTATGTGTTTGGAAGAGGCGGGGAGGAAGCGCTGGAGCTTCAGAGGCACGGCATTCCTTTTGAAATCGTGCCGGGAGTCTCTTCCTGCTACAGTGTGCCCGCGTATGCAGGCATTCCGGTGACCCAAAGAAATCTCGCATCTTCCTTCCATGTGATTACCGGTCATGAGGGTGCGCATAAGGAGGCTGAGGTGCTGGACTACGGGACGCTGGCGAAGGAGGAGGGAACCCTGGTCTTTCTGATGGGCCTTAAGAATCTGGAGCGGATTGCAGAACAGCTGATGGCACACGGGAAAGCACCGGATACGCCGGCGGCTGTGATTCAGCAGGGAACGACTGCCAGACAGCGAAGGGCGGTATCCACCCTGGAGCACATTGCGCAGGAGGCAAAGCGGTGCCGGATCCAGACCCCAGCCATTACGGTAGTGGGAGCTGTGGCAGGGCTTTCAGCGGAGCTTGACTGGTTTGGACGGGGACCTCTCTTTGGAACACGTGTGCTGGTGACCGGAACCCGTTATATCGCAAAGGAGCTGGAGGAGGAGCTGCGCCCGCTGGGAGCAGAGACCGTCACCATCAGTCTGATCGAGAGCCGTCTGTTGTGGACGGAGGAGATCCGGCAGGCGCTGGAGCAGTTAGAGCGCTACCAGTGGATGGTATTTACCAGCAGCAACGGCGTGGATTTGTTCTTTGAGGTGATGAGGCGGGAGCATCAGGACCTGCGCAGGCTGATGCACATGAAGTTTGCAGCAATCGGCAGGAAGACGGCGGCGGCGCTTGCTCTGCATGGATTTTACTGTGATTTCGTGCCGGAGAGCTTTTCCGGAGCAGATCTGGCCAGAGAATGGATTCCCACACTGGATGAGAGCCAGCGGATTTTGATGTTCCGGGCAAAGGACGGGTCCGATGTGCTGCCGGAGAAGCTTAAGGAGGCGGGGATTCCATTTGCGTATATTCCGCTTTATGAGACCTGGGTGGATGAGCGGCGGCGGGAAGAGCTGAACCGGATCATCCGGGAGGTGGACTATGTGACTCTTGCCAGCGGCTCGGCGGCGCGGGCATTTGGCAGAATGCTGGATTGCAGGGAAGGGCTGGAGGCAAAGGTGATCTCCATCGGACCTTCCACCACGAAGGCGGCAGAGTCGGAAGGTCTCACCGTCTATGCAGATGCTGTAGAGTATACCGCAGCGGGAATTGCTGCTGTGATTCTGGCGGATGTGGAGGAAATGGTACATTTTAAGTATTGACAGACGCATGGAATTAAAGTATTATTTTCGTTAAATCGGTCTTTTCGAGACTGGAAGTATCTACCATATGAGGAGAATGCAGTCATGAAAAAAGTAGTAAAATTTGGCGGAAGTTCCCTTGCCAGCGCCAAACAGTTCAAGAAAGTCGGAGATATTATCCGCGCTGACAAGACCAGACGTTACGTGATCCCGTCTGCACCGGGCAAGCGCAACAGCAAAGATGAGAAGGTTACGGACATGCTTTATGCATGCTATGATGCGGCGTCCACAGGCGGCGGCTACAAGAAGATTCTGGAGAAGATCAGGGAGCGTTATCAGGAGATCATCGACGGACTGGATCTGAATCTGAATCTGGATCACGAGTTCGACCGGATTGAGGAGAACTTCGTGAACGGGGTTGGTCGTGATTACGCGGCTTCCCGCGGTGAGTATTTAAATGGTATCGTGATGGCGAACTATCTGGGATATGAGTTCATCGACGCGGCTGAGGTGGTATTTTTCGATGAGAACGGCAACTTCGAGGCTGAGATGACCAACCAGGAGCTTTCCGAGCGTCTGGAGCATGTGGAGCGTGCGGTGATCCCGGGCTTCTACGGTTCGAAGCATGACGGCTCCATCAAGACATTTTCCAGAGGCGGTTCTGATGTGACCGGCTCGATCGTGGCGAGAGCGATTCACGCAGATCTCTATGAGAACTGGACCGACGTATCCGGTTTCCTGGTGGCAGATCCGCGTATCGTACAGGATCCGGAGGTCATCGAGACCATTACATATAAGGAGCTGCGTGAGCTGGCTTACATGGGCGCAAGCGTGCTCCATGAGGATGCGATCTTTCCGGTACGCAAGGAAGGCATTCCGATCAATATCCGCAACACCAACAAGCCGGATGACAAAGGTACTCTGATTGTAGAAAGCACCTGCAGGAAACCGCGCTATACCATCACCGGTATCGCTGGCAAGAAAGGTTTCTGTGCGATCAACATTGAGAAAGCAATGATGAACGCGGAGGTAGGGTTTGGGAGAAAGGTGCTTGGAGTGTTTGAGAAATACGGTATTTCTTTCGAACACATGCCTTCAGGGATTGACACCATGACCATCATGGTGCATCAGGATGAATTTGAGGAATATGAGCAGTCTGTGATTGCAGGCATCCACCGTGCCGTTGAGCCGGACAGCGTGGATCTGGAAGCAGATCTGGCACTGGTTGCCGTAGTGGGACGGGGCATGAAAGCCACCCGCGGTACCGCAGGCAGAATCTTCGCAGCGCTGGCACATGCACGGATCAACGTCAAGATGATCGACCAGGGTTCCAGTGAGCTGAACATCATCATCGGTGTGAAGAACGCGGACTTTGAGGCGGCAATCAAGGCAATCTACGATATTTTTATTACAGCAGAAATCTGATTCGCTTTGCGGTGAATCGAATGAGACGAAGGGGCAGCCGGGAACGGTTGCCTCTTTCTAAATGCGTTCATTTATGGTATACTGACAGAATAGTGACGGATAAAGGAGAAGCTGATGAAAATTACTTATGGCACTATGCTGGCGGCTGCGGCATGTATGGCAGCCGGTCTGGGGTTGACGGGATGCGCCGGACCTTCTACCCGGGTACTGCCGCGGGAAAGCAGTGGTGCTTATGAGACCCCGCTGGATGCGATTCCGGTGCTTGAGGAGGCGAATCCCTTCTATCTTCAGGAGGAACTGGGCATTCTGACAGCCTCCCAGCGGTCTTCTGGCAGCAGGGGAGAGAGCGATGCGGCCCGCTATATGCAGCAGCTTTTGAAGGATTACGGATATGAGGTGAGCCGGCAGAGGTTCCGGTACGGGGACCCGGAGGGGACCTTCGTCACAGGGACCAATGTGGAGGCTGTGCGCCGGGCTCCGTCGGAGGAGGCGGATATTCTGATTGTGAGTACCCACCACGATTCGGCGGCGGGGAGCCCGGGAGCCTGTGAGAGTGCGTCCGGCGTGGTGACCTGGCTGGAGACGGCAAGGCTGATATCCAGGCTGCCTACGGACACGGAGGTGCGGTTTGTCAGTGTTGCGGGCAGCGAGAGCGGCTGGATCGGAGCGCGCCATTATGTGGATTCCCTGACGGCGAAGGAGCGGGCACGGGTCATCGGCTGTATCGAGATCGACGGTCTGGGGTATGTGTCGGAAGAACAGATCGTGCTGGGAACTCCGGACGGCAGGGCGACGATGCTGGGAGATATGGTGAAGGAGGCGGTCTGGGATGTGCTGGGAGAGACCTGGCAGTATGAGGTAAGGCAGCAGAAGAACTACCTTGCGTTTACCAGAGGCCAGATTCCCTCTGTCAATCTCGGTCAGGCCAGAGAGCCTTATGAGGCCGGAACGCCGCTGGATCAGCCCGGTACAGTGGACATTGAGCGGGTGGCGCAGGTAGTGAATGCGATGACACAGACAGTGTCTGAGATCATGAGCACGGATACGCCGTCGATGCTTGCAAAGTCCCGTTTTATGAATGATCTGCGGGATGACGCCTATGTGCGTGTGCGGGATGAAGCGCTGGGATTTGGAGATACTGTGAAGCAGACGGAACTGCATCTGGGAGTCAGCGGCAGAGAGCAGTCGGTGAATACGGACAGCTCAGGGCGGAAGCTTCAGTGCAGGGAATACCGGATGAAGTGGTTCGATGTGGACCAGCTGCTGCTGACGGATTATTATTATGTGGACGGAAAGCTGGATACCATCAGCATTGACGGTGATGGGGCAGGTGTGGAATATGAGGAGATGAAAGGACGGCTGACTTCCTGGTACGGGGAACCGGATTCTGAGAGCGAGGGACCGTCCGGCATCGAGTATGGCTGGAGGGACCCGGTTCACAGGGTGAAGGCAAGGCTGGTTCCTGAGTCAGACAGCTACCAGGTGGAGCTGCAGGCCTATGAGCCGGAGCGGCAGGTGCTGGGAACCTTTGTATGGGATGCAGCGTCCGGATGCTACGGCGTGTCGGAAGAACCGGAAGATCCGCTGACAATGCAGCGGATGAAGATTCTGCTGGACAAGGTCAATGATATCTATCCGGAGGAGAGCGCCGGAAAGATCGACCGGATTCTGGTCTGTACAGATGGAATCGGTGCTGTGGACGGCTATGTGGACCGGATTGGAGCGGATGACGAAGCGCTGTCGGAGGATGGCGGCAGTCACAGCCAGGAGGATGAAGCCGGGGAGAATTCTCAGAGTTCTGAGGATACCGGGACGGCAGTCTGGGAGCTGGGGATCGATCTGGAGGATGTGCTGACAGCGGAGGGCAAATGGCGGGATGAGACCGCTGCGGACCGGCTTCTGGTGAGCCTGTACGGAGAGCTGCTGGAACGGGAGAACCCCGATGGAATCGCGGAAGAATATGTGCGGCAGTTCCCGTCGGGACCCGGTGAGGAGGCAGCCCGCGCGCAGACAGGCGTGCGCCCGGGAGAGGGTACGGATGCAGATTTGGGCCTGCCGGACTTTGCGGAAAGCTTTACCATGTTTGTGCTGGCGGGACAGCCGGAGGACCCCATGGGGGACTGGTCCCGGCGGGTGCAGTTTTTCTATGGATACAGGGACATGACAGCGTACCGGAAGCTGGTACGGAAGAATCTGCAGTTGCAGACGCTGTGGATGCAGGAGGAGTTCACGGCAGAAGAACCTTAATATGTATGGAGTTACCAGAAGGCAGGGGCCGGAGCAGCCCGGGAAGAGGCTGCAGGGCAGGATGCCGTGTGGGGATAAGGAGGAGGCAATATGCTGGAAAAGATTGATTTGTCAAGAACCGTGGAGAAGGAAGTCTACAAGCAGGTACAGAGGGACGAGGGAGCCAGACTGGGACAGCTTCAGAGGAAGTTAAAGGATGCGGGGATTCCGGTGATCATTCTGTTTGAGGGAATGGGAGCTGCCGGGAAGGGCACTCAGATCAACCGTCTGATTCAGTCCCTGGACCCGAGAGGCTTTGATGTGTACGCCAGCAACCGGGAGACCGAGGAGGAGGCCATGCGTCCGTTTCTGTGGCGCTTCTGGACCCTGACGCCGGAGAACGGGCGAATCGCCATTTTCGACCGCAGCTGGTACCGGAAGGTGCTGATCGACCGGTTCGACCGGGACACGAAGAAGAAAGAGATCCAGGGGGCATTTGAGGATATCCGAAGCTTCGAGAAGCAGCTCAGCGACGGCGGTGCGGTGATCATCAAGCTGTTTCTGTGCATTTCTAAAGAGGAGCAGAAGAAGCGGTTCAAGAAGCTGGAGGAGTCGAAGGAGACCGGCTGGAGAGTGACGGAAGGCGACTGGGAGCGCAACCGCCAGTATGACCGGTACTTGAAGATCAACGAGGAGATGCTGGAGAAGACCGACATGGAGTATGCACCCTGGACGATCATCGAGGCGACGGACAGGAACTACGCAGCCATGAAGATCTTAAAGACGGTGACGGACCGCATGGAGGGCGCACTCAGGGAGAAGGCTGCCAGAAAGGCATTCCGGGAGCAGAAGATGAGCATGGGTGCGGTGGCGACGGCTGACAGCTGCTATCAGAACGGCGTGCTGTCCGGCGTGGATTTAACGAAGAGTCTGACCAGAGAAGAGTACAAGGAGCAGATTGATGTACTGCAGAAGAAGCTGGAGCTTCTGCACAGCGAGCTGTACCGGCTGCGGATCCCGGTGGTGCTGGGATTTGAGGGCTGGGATGCAGGCGGCAAGGGCGGCGCCATCAAGCGTCTCACCAGCCACTTAGATCCCCGTGGCTATCAGGTGTGCCCTACGGCAGCGCCCAATGACATCGAGAAGAAGCATCACTATCTGTGGCGGTTCTGGAACAAGGTGCCGAAAGCCGGCCATATCGCCATTTTCGACCGTACCTGGTACGGACGGGTGATGGTGGAGCGGATCGAGGGCTTCTGCAGCGAGGAGGACTGGAAGCGTGCCTACCAGGAGATCAATGAGATGGAAGCCCATATGGCGAACTCCGGCGCTGTGGTGCTGAAGTTCTGGCTCCACATCGACAAGGACGAGCAGGAGCGCCGCTTCAAGGAGCGGATGGAGACGCCGGAGAAGCAGTGGAAGATCACCGACGAGGACTGGAGGAACCGGGAGAAGTGGGACCAGTACGAGCAGGCAGTCAATGAGATGCTGGTGCGCACCTCCACCACCTACGCACCGTGGATCGTGGTGGAAGGCAACTGCAAGTATTACGCGCGGGTGAAGGTGCTTCAGACCGTGGTGGACGCTCTGGAGGCGAAGATCCGGCAGGTGAAGGAAGCATAAGAAGCGGCGGCTGGCAGCAGATGCGGTCGGCCGCCGGAAGAAACATAAAGGAGAAACAGACAGAACATGAGCAGGGTTGTAATCATCGGCGGCGGCGCTGCCGGCATGATGGCGGGAATCGCGGCGGCGGGAGCCGGTCATCAGGTCCGGATCTATGAGAAGAATGAAAAGCTGGGCAAAAAAATATACATTACAGGTAAGGGACGCTGCAACCTGACCAATGCCTGTGATACGGAGGAGCTGTTCGGCAATGTGGTTCACAACCCGAAGTTTCTGTACAGCAGCTTTTACGGATTTACCAACTATGATATCATTGACCTGGTGGAGGCAAATGGCTGTCCGGTGAAGACGGAGCGGGGCAACCGGGTATTTCCGGTGTCCGACAAGTCCTCGGATGTGATCCGGGCGCTGACGGTGAAGCTGAGGGATTCAGGCGCAGAGGTGTGCCTCCACGAGGAGGTGGAGGAGGTGCTGTCTGCCGGCGGACAGGTGACGGGAATCCGGCTTAAGAAGGGCAGACGGGAGATTCCGGCGGATGCGGTGATCGTGGCCACCGGCGGACTGTCCTACCCGACCACCGGGTCCACGGGAGACGGATACCGGTTTGCCGAGAAGCAGGGACACACGGTGACGGAGCTTTCTCCGGCGCTGGTGCCCTTTGAGGTGAAGGAGTCGGTGGTGAAGGAGCTGCAGGGACTTTCCCTGCGGAACATCAGCGCCCGGATCTTAAAGGGCAGCAAGGTGCTGTATGAGGAGTTCGGCGAGATGCTGTTCACCCACTTCGGGGTCAGCGGACCGGTGCTTTTGTCCGCAAGCAGCTATGTGGCGGCAAAGCTCAAGAAGGAGCCGCTGACGCTGTCCATCGACTTAAAGCCGGCGCTCTCCAAGGAGCAGCTGGACGCCCGGATCCTGCGGGACTTTGAGGAAATGAAGAATAAGCAGTACAAGAATGCGCTGGTACACCTGCTGCCGTCGAAACTGATGCCGGTGGTGGTGGAGAGAAGCGGGATCTCACCGGAGAAGAAGGTGAATGAGATCACCAGAGAAGAGCGGCAGCGGATCGTGGAGGCGGTGAAGGACTTCCGGCTGACCCTGACCGGTCTTCGGGGATACAAGGAGGCGATCATCACCCAGGGCGGCGTGTCAGTGAAAGAGGTGAATCCGTCTACCATGGAGTCGAAGCTGGTGAAGGGACTGTACTTTGCGGGAGAGGTGCTGGACCTGGATGCGGTGACCGGAGGATTCAATCTGCAGATTGCATGGTCTACCGGGTGGCTGGCAGGGACCTCCGTTGAGTAAATACGAATTTGAAGGAGCAGAGATATCACATGCAGAAGAAAGCATTTAACATTGCAATCGACGGTCCGGCAGGTGCCGGGAAGAGCACGATTGCGAAGATGGTGGCAAAGAAGTTGGGATTTATCTATGTGGATACGGGGGCGATGTACCGGGCGATTGCCCTTTATATGCTGCGGCAGGGCGTGGACCGGACCGACGAGGCGGCTGTGTCGGAGGCGGTGAAGGGTGCGAAGATCACGATCCGCTACCAGGACGGGGCACAGCAGGTGCTTTTAAACGGTGAGGACGTGTCGGGACTGATCCGGACGGAGGAAGTGGGCAATACGGCTTCCGCCACCAGTGTGTATCCGGCGGTGCGGGCGCATCTGCTTGCGCTTCAGAGAGAGCTGGCAGCCAGTGCGGACGTCTTGATGGACGGAAGAGATATCGGAACCTGCATTCTGCCGGATGCGGATGCGAAGATATTTCTGACAGCCAGTGCCAGAGTGCGGGCGATGCGGCGGTACAAAGAGCTGCTGGAGAAAGGTGAAGCGTGTAATCTGGAGGAAATTGAGCAAGATATTATGGAGAGAGATGCCCGTGACATGAACCGGGAGATCGCGCCCTTAAAGCAGGCGGCGGACGCGCTGCTGGTGGACAGCTCGGAGATGACCATCGAGCAGGTGGTGCAGGCGATCATCGACGCGGCGGTTTCAAAAGGACTTCCGGCAGGACGGGTACAGGAGGGCTGCTGATGGAGGTAATCGTAGCGAAGACGGCGGGTTTCTGCTTCGGCGTGAAGCGGGCTGTGGATCAGGTCTATGAGCAGATCGAGAAGGCGGATCAGCAGGTGTACACCTACGGTCCCATCATCCACAATGAAGAGGTGGTAAGGGACTTGGAGGAAAAGGGTGTGAAGGTCCTGAACACGGTGGAGGAGCTTAAGGGTCTGAAGGACGGGATCGTGGTGATCCGTTCCCACGGTGTGGGGAAGGAGATCTACGACATTCTGGAAGCAGGCGGAATCACGGTTGTGGATGCAACCTGTCCGTTTGTGAAGAAGATTCACCGGATCGTGCAGGAGCAGCAGGCGGCAGGACGCCGTGTGATCATCGTGGGCAATCCGGATCATCCGGAGGTGCAGGGAATCCGCGGGTGGGGCAATTTGGACACTTTGGTGGTGGAAACACCCGAACAGGTGGACAATTTGCCGGTTCAGACAGAAGAAAAGCTGTGTATCGTGTCCCAAACGACATTTAATTACAAGAAATTTCAAGATTTAGTTGAAAAATTTGAGAAAAAGGGTTATGATATACTTGTTTTAAATACGATTTGCAATGCAACACAGGAGCGACAAGTGGAAGCTAAGCGTATTGCTTCTGAAGTGGATGCTATGATTGTCATAGGCGGCAGGAATAGCTCCAACACACAGAAACTCTACGAGATATGCCAAAAGGAGTGTAAGAACACCTATTACATCCAGACCCTAGGCGATTTCAATCCTGAATGTGTGAATTCTGTGCGCAGCGTAGGTATTACAGCAGGGGCATCCACCCCCAATCAAATTATCGAGGAGGTTCATACTAATGTCAGAATTAAGTTTTGAACAAATGTTGGAGGAATCATTAAAGACTATTCGTACAGGGGAGATCGTCACTGGTAAGGTCATCGATGTAAAAGATGATGAAATCGTCTTAAATATTGGCTATAAATCAGATGGTATCATTCCGAGAAGTGAGTACACCAACGAATCTAACGTTGATTTAAGAACCCTGGTTCAGGTTGGCGACGAGATGGAAGCAAAGGTTGTCAAAGTGAACGACGGCGAAGGTCAGGTAGCTCTGTCCTACAAGAGACTGGCTGCTGACAAGGGCAACAAGAGACTGGAAGAGGCATTCGAGAACCATGAAGTGCTGACCGCTAAGGTTGCACAGGTTTTAGACGGCGGCTTAAGCGTTGTTGTGGAGGAGGCAAGAGTCTTCATCCCGGCAAGCCTGGTTTCCGACACCTATGAGAAGGATCTGACCAAGTACGCAGGTCAGGAGATCGAATTCGTGATTACCGAGTTCAATCCGAAGAGAAGAAGAGTCATCGGCGACAGAAAGCAGCTGATGGTTGCAAAGAAGGCGGAGATGCAGAAAGCTCTGTTCGAGAGAATCCATGTTGGCGATACCGTTGAGGGCGTTGTGAAGAACGTGACCGATTTCGGTGCATTCATCGACTTAGGCGGCGCTGACGGTCTGCTGCACATCTCCGAGATGTCCTGGGGCCGTGTAGAGAACCCGAAGAAGGTATTCAAGACCGGCGATAAGGTTACCGCTCTGATCAAGGATATCAGCGGTGAGAAGATCGCTCTGAGCCTTAAGTTCCCGGAGCAGAATCCGTGGGCAAACGCAGACGAGAAGTACGCAGTAGGCAATGTAGTTACCGGTCGTGTAGCTCGTATGACCGACTTTGGTGCATTCGTTGAGTTAGAGCCGGGCGTAGACGCTCTGTTGCACGTATCCCAGATTTCCAGAGAGCACGTTGAGAAGCCGGCAGATGTACTGTCCATCGGACAGGAAGTAGAAGCTAAGGTTGTAGACTTCAACGGCGAAGACAGAAAGATCAGCCTGAGCATCAAGGCTCTGCAGGCACCGGTTCACACCGAGGATGCAGATGTGGCTGACGTTGATATCGACGCAGTGGCAGCTGACGCTGAGTAATTTGGATTCCTGTTGTTATCCAGGCGAGATAAGGCGCTGTGGGGAAGAGATTCCCTGCGGCGCCTTTTGACGTTTACCGGAAAAGAAAGTATAATGGACATCAGAAGGATTATGCAAGAAGGAGAAGTGTATGGAACAGAGGAAAGAAATGAAGCCGCCTGTAGAGGTGCGCTATGCAGAGGAGCTTGCGGCGCTTGCCGCCTGGGATACAGGAAAGAAACCCATAGGCTGGAAGCTGTCACCGAGAGCGGTGCGGATGTTTATTCTGGGAAGTAAAACGCCGATCCCGTGGAAGGACAGCGAGTTGAAGATTCAGAAGAAGTACCTGGGCAATGATCCGCTGGTGGAGCGCTGTATCATCACGCTGGCAGGCAACCGGGGACTGATGCTGGTGGGAGAGCCGGGCACGGCAAAGACCATGCTCTCGGAGCTTCTGTCGGCGGCCATCAGCGGTACCAGCACCAACACGATTCAGGGCACGGCGGGGACCACGGAGGACATGATCAAATACAGCTGGAATTATGCGCTGCTGCTGGCAAAGGGACCGGTGCGGGAAGCGCTGGTTCCGGCGCCCCTGTATACGGGGATGGAGCAGGGGATTCTGACCCGTTTTGAGGAAATCACCAGAACTCCGGCGGAGATTCAGGACAGCCTGATCAGTGTGCTCAGCGACAAGATTTTAAATGTACCGGAGCTGGGGGAGGAAGGGCTGCTGTTTGCAAAGCAGGGGTTCAATGTGATCGGCACCGCCAATACGAGAGATAAGGGCGTCAACGAGATGAGCAGCGCCCTCAAGCGCCGCTTCAACTTCGAGACGGTGCTTCCGGTGCGGGATGTGGCGCTGGAAAAGCAGATTATCATTCAGGAAGTGAAGAATCTGGCTCAGGAGAATCAGATTGCCATGCCGGTGGATGAGGACGTGGCGGAGCTTCTGGCATCCACCTACCATGAGCTGCGGGAAGGCATTTCTTCCATGGGACATCGGATCGACAGGCCGTCGGCGGTGATGAGTACGGCGGAGGCGGTGTCGGTCTACTACCAGACCATGATGACGGCTTACTACTACGGGGATTCGCATATGAACCTGGGATGTCTGGTGCAGAATCTGGTGGGTGCGGTTCAGAAGGAACACAAGGATGATATGGAAAAGCTGCGGAGCTACTTTCAGACTGTGATTCAGGATAAAGGCGGAAAAGAGGGCGGCATATGGAGTCAGTATTACGAGGCGAGAAAGTACCTGAGATAGAGAAGGTATCTGAGAGTGTATATCTGTTTCCGGTGCGCCATCACAGCCCGGTCTGTGGATTCCATTTGAAGCGTGCGATCGCGGCTTTCAACCCGGATGTGATTCTGATCGAGGGACCGGAGAATGCCGACGGGCTGATTCCGGTGCTGACGGACCCGGAGACCCGGACACCGGTGGCATGCTACTATGCCTACCGGGACAGCAGAGGCTATCTGGGGGAGAAGAAGGCGGCTTACCGGTGCTACTATCCATTTCTGGAATGCTCCCCGGAGCTGGTGGCGCTGCGGGAGGCAAAGGCGCTTGGAATCCCGGCATCCTTCATGGACCTGCCCTACGGAGAGATTCTGCTTGGAACGGTGGAGGGGAAAGGCGTGCGGACCGGGGAAGGCAGACAGACCTACAACGATGACTACCTGCTGAGCAGGAGCCGCTACGTGGCGCTGCTCTGCGAGAAGGCAGAGGTCCGGGACTTTGAAGAGTTCTGGGAGCGGTATTTCGAGCAGAAGGGGCTGCGCATCAGTACGGAAGAATTTGTGCGCCAGATGCGGACCTACTGCGAGCTGTCGCGGCGGTACAGCTCCAAGGAGGAGCTTTTGGAGGACGGCTGTCTGCTGCGGGAGCGGCATATGGCGAACCGGATCCGGAAGGCTTTGGATGAGGGAAAGCGGGTTCTGGCTGTGACGGGCGGATTTCACACGTCGGGAATCGAGAAGCTTTTAAAGGAACCGCAGAAGGCGGATGTGCCGCATCCCATGGAGGCGGGGGACCAGGAGGTGTACCCGATGGCATATTCCATGGAGGAGGCGGATGCGCTGAACGGCTATGCCAGCGGCATGCAGTCGCCGGGATTCTATGACCGGGTGTGGAGACGGCTGCAGGCGGCGGAGCAGGGGAGCGGGACGGGCAGGTGCGGAGCAGGCGGAGATGATGCAGGCAGGTGTGTGACAGGCGGAAGCGGAGCAGACAGTTGTGGAGCAGGCAGTCACGGCGTCTATGAGGAGACGGTGCTGGAATATCTGATCATGGTGGGGAAGAAGGCACGAAGGCAGGAGGAGAGTGTGTCCTCCTATGATGAAATCTGTGCCTATACCATGGCGAAGGGGCTGGCGGCGCTGCGGGGCAAGGCAGAGCCGGGGCTTTATGAGCTGAGGGACAGTGTGCGTTCCTCCTATGTGAAGGGGGAAGTGAATCTGTCTACGGATGCGCCGCTGCGGATTCTGCGGGAGCTGACCACAGGCGACCAGGTAGGCGTGCTTTGTAAAGGAGCGCCGAGACCACCTCTGCTGACAGACTTTGAGGAAACCTGTCTGGCGTTCGGGATGAAGCTGCATTCAGCCCTGGAACAGGAGGTGACTCTGGAGATCTTCTCGAAGGAGAAGCACCTGCGGATGAGCCGCTTTTTCTATCAGCTTGACTTTCTGGAGATCGGCTTTGCCAGACGGACGAAGGGGGCGGATCTGGTGAACCGCAGAGACCGGAGCCGGATTCGGGAGGTCTGGCATTATAAGTGGAACAGCCAGGTGCCCGCCAGGCTCATTGATGTCTCCATTCGAGGAGGCACGGTGGAGGAGGCAGTGACAAACCTGCTTTTGAAACGGTTTTACGAAGCCAACAGCTGTGCGGAGGCGGCGAGACTGCTGTTGCAGGGCTTTCAGATGGGACTGTGGGAGGAAGAGAAGCGTCTGCAGAGACAGTTCCGGGAAATTCTGGCGGGGGACGGGGACTTCTTCTCCCTGAGCAGGGGATTTTCTGATTTGGTGATGCTGTCGGAGCTTCAGGCACTGTATCAGATTCGGGAGGACAAAGAACTGACAGAGCTGACCAGAAGCTGCTTTCAGAAGCTTTTGCAGATGCTGCCGTCCATGGCAGGCATTGCCGACCGGCAGATGAAGCAGGGTATGGAGTGCTGCCTGATGCTCTACCGGACCACAGGAAGACGGACGTATGTGGGTCTTCGGGAGCCGCTGATGGAGGGATTTGAGCGTCTGCTGGAGCAGGAGCAGGTACAGCCGGGGCTGCAGGGGGCGGTCATGGGGCTTTTGTACGGACAGAACCGGGTGTATGAGAAGCGGATTCGTGAGACCGCCGCAGGCTATATCCACGGGACCAGAGAAATGATGCCGAAAAGTGCGGCATTTTTGCGGGGCTTGTTTTTTACGGCGCGGGATTATGTATTTGTAAGTGGAGATTTTTTGAAACTGATTGATGAGCTGCTGGACCGGCTTCCAGATGAGACATTTCTGCAGCTGCTTCCGGAGCTGAGGATGGCCTTTGGATACTTTACACCGCTGGAGACGGATCGCATTGCCGGGCAGGCGGCGGCCCTTCACGGGAGGAACAAGAGCGAGCTGCTTCGCGGGGAGAAGGTGCTTCCGGCTGTCTATTCCTACGGGGAACGGCTGGATCACATGGCAGGAAAACAGCTTTTGGAATCGGACGTGCTGCCGGGCTGAGGCGGAAGGAGACAGGATATGGATGACACCAGACAGATGAATCGCTGGAGACTGATTCTGGGGAAAATGGCGGAGAATCAGATTGCTTTTTCATCGGAATCCGGGCTGGAGCGGGGGATTTCCTGCATGGAGCTTGAGGACGCGCTGGAATTTCTCTATGGCAGAGAACACGGGGATGATATAAGGCGGGAAGGCGGCACCGGGGCAAGCCAGCTGACGGCGGCCTCCTGGATCACGAAGATTCGAAAGCTGTTTCCGAGGGAGACAGTGGAGATTCTGGAAAAGCATGCCCTTGAGACCTATGGAATGACGGAGCTTCTGACGGACAGGGAGGTGCTGGAGAAGCTGGAACCAAATCAGCAGCTTTTGAAGACGATCCTGCAGCTGAAGCATCTGATGAAGGGAGATGTGCTGGATACAGCCAGGCGGATTGTGAGAAAGACAGCAGAGGAGATCGAGAAGCAGCTGGAGCAGGAGCTGCAAAGATCTTTTCTGGGAAGGCTGGACCGAAATGCGGTCAGCCATACGCCGTCCATCCGCAATCTGGATATTCGACGGACCATTCGGCGGAATCTGCAGCACTATGATCTGGAAAAGAAGCAGCTGATGCTGGATCAGGTGTATTTTAACAGTCGGACCAGACGTTATAACCGCTGGCGGGTCATCATTGCTGTGGACGAGAGCGGGTCCATGCTGGACAGCGTGATTCACAGTGCGGTGATGGCGGGAATCTTCGCAAGGCTTCCCATGCTGGATACGCGGCTTGTGATCTTTGACACGCAGGTGGTGGACTTGAGCGCACAGGTGGAGGACCCGGTGGAGACGCTGATGAGCATTCAGCTGGGTGGAGGAACCTACATTGCGGGAGCGCTGGACTATTGCGAACGACTGATCGAAAATCCCAGTCGGACTATGGTGGTGCTGGTTTCCGATCTCTATGAAAGTGGAAATGTGGGGGCGATGCTGGGAATCAGCAGAGGCATTGTTGAGAGCGGAGCAAAGCTGATCTGCCTGACAGCCCTTGATATGGAAGCGAAGGCGGTGTATGACCGGCAGACGGCGCAGAAGCTGGCGGACCTGGGGGCTTATGTGGGAGCCATGACGCCGGAAGCGCTGGGAGATTTTATGGGGAAGGTGATGAATGGGTGAGGTGCTGCAGCATATGAAGGAACTGAGACAGGCGCTGCCGGAGGTAGAGGATCTGACGCTGGTAGAGCTGAGCAACAAGGGCACTGTGAAGCGTGCCTATAAGGATCTGGAACAGGAGCAGCCGACGGTCTGCTGGAGGGGCGGAGAATCCGGAACACCGGAGGAGGCGGAGGTGACCATGGGGGATGCGGTATGCAGAATACGCATACCCCTGTCGGATAGTATCTGCAGCTGTCCTTCACGCAGTATGTGCCGTCACAGAATCGCGGCAATCCTGTGGCTGAAGCGGGAGTGTGCCGGAGAGAAGCAGCCGCTTACCAAAGAAGAGGTGGAGGCAAAGCGGGAAGCGGTTCCGGAGAAGCGGCAGGAGGAGAAGGCGGAGACAAAGCCCAAAAAGGAGAGACATATCGACCCGCGGCAGGCAAAGCAGCTGGCAGCCTTCTGGAAAGAGGAGCTGACGCTGCAGCTTACTGCCGGACTGACCAGACTTCCGGCGGAGACGGAGGCCAGCATGGAGCGGCTGGCGCTGCTCAGTCACCGGGCGGGATTTGCAGAGCTGGAACGGGGCGCCAGAGAGGCAGAAGGACTGTATCGGCAGTATTTTTCCAGATCGGTGGCATTTCGCACGGAGAATCTGATGAGAAAGCTGATCGGGCTTTACGGTCAGGCAGATCTGGTGGAACGGATGGAGGATGTGGAACAGCTTGCAGGAAGCTTCCGGGATACCTATGACCCGGTGGGAGAGCTGTTTCTGATGGGGATGGGAAGCCGCGCATTTCAGGGCGGAAGCGGGTATGAGGGAGAAATCTATTATTTTCTGGAGACAGGAACGGGGAGCTGGTATACCTGGACCGATGTCAGACCTGCGTTCTATGAAGGACAGAGGCGGCGGACAGATGGAAGCCGGCAGGCGGCTCCCTGGGAGCTGAACTGCAGCAGGGAGCAGATGGCGGAGATGAATATTCGCCTGACTCATGCGAAAGCGGCAGCAGGCGGCAGGCTGTCGGTGAGCCGGGAGACAAAGGGGGACTTATTGCGGACCAGAGAGCCGTATGAAGCGGCATTCCATGAGAAAATCCGCTGGGACTACCGGGAGCTTCTGCAGCAGTATTTTTCAAAGCCGCAAAAGGAACAGGAAGAGACGGACCACCTGGTGCTTGCTGGTGCGGTCGGTATGGGAGAGCCGGTGTTCGATGCAGTGGAGCAGCGCTTCTTTCTGCCTCTTTATGACCGGAACGGGCGGACTGTACCGGTCTCACTGCGGTATTCGAAGGAGGAGCGATACACGATCCGGGTGCTGGAACGGCTGCAGAAGCGGCTGGAACAGAGGCAGAAGGTGGATGAACAGAGGTCAGACGGACAGAAGCCGGACGGACGGCAGGCGACGGAAGAGGACTGCAGCGGTATGGCATTCTTTGGACGGCTTTATCTGGAGAAGGGGCAGCTGATGCTGTATCCGATTGAATTTTTTGACAGGCTGGCGGTGCCGGAGCCGGATACTGAACGGGAGAATCAGAGCTTCGGGTGGGGAAAGTCAGGCTTTGAGCTGATGGACCGTGAATTCGGTCTGTTTTTGGAGGTGCGGCAGCTACAGCGGTTTACAGGATATTTTGCAGATGTGAATCAGGTGCTTTCTGATCTGCTGCAGAGCGGGCTGGATTCTGTTCTGGAGGAGACGGTGCAGGGCATTGTTCGACTGGCAGCGGAGGGAGAAGCTCTGGGGCTACATCTGGCAGGGGAAAAGCTGGGCAGCCTGGCGGAAGCGCTGTGCCAAAAGCGCCACCGGATGAGCTTTGATCCAGAACCGGTGATGAAGCTCTGGACGGAGCTGGAAGCCTATCTTGAGGTCTGCGAAGAGCTGACGGCGCGGGATATGGCTCAGGTACTGATGGAACAGAAAATGAGGGAGGAACAATCATGAATCTGGGAGAGGAACGGGACTATCTGAAATTACAGGAGGCGCTGGAAGCGCTGGAGCTTACAGAGGGGAATCGGGCGCTGGCAGAACGTTATCTGGATCCGGCGCAGCCGGAGAATCCGAAGGCTCTTGAGAAGGCAGAGCATCAGGACTTTTCCGATATGACGAATGAACAGAGAAGGGTGACCCATGCCTATGTGGAACACTGCGAGAAGCGGAATAAGAAGGAGGAGCTGGGACGGTGGGTACGCCTGATATGTGCCATCGGCGGTTCTGTGGCATTTTATCCGCTGGCGCAGTATGGATTTGAGGTGAGGAAGCTGGGCGTATCGGTTTCTGAGGAGCAGAATCTGGCAATGGAAGCAGAGGCTCACGTATGGAGCAGCCATTCCCTGGACCCTCGATCTCTGAATCTCTTGTGGGAAGCCGGCCGAAAGAATCCGGAGATCTTATACAGGGCGTCCGGGTTGTGCTATGGCAGGTCCGCCAATGCAAAGCTTCTGCTGAAGTCTATGTATTTAAGCCTTGTAAAGCCTTCGGGAAATATCGGCAGTATCCTGAAGAATATTTTGGGGAAGAAGGATGCGGACACAGAGAAGATTGCCTGGAGCATCCTGATGACCATGAACAACAGTCTGCAATCGCTGTTTGTCAGTTCCCCTACAGAGGAGGAACTGCGGGAGCTGCGCAGATTTCTTGATACGGATCATCAGACAGGTCCGATTCCGGAACCGGCGGCAGGTATTTTAAAGAAGTACAGGACGGATGACTATCTGCTGAAATTATTTGCAGGCTGTGCATTCCTATCCATGGCGCATTGGGTGAAGCTGCAGTCATTTCTGCGCATGTGTCTGGCTGCAAACAGATGGGGAACATTGAATGCATGTCAGAACGCTGTCATGCCGAAGCAGTATGAGGAGCGGGAAGTCATGCTGGAGCGCCTGCTTCCCATTTCCCAGCAGAGCTATCTGGAGTGGTGTATCAAGACCAAGCTGACACGGCCGATTCGAAGGATGGCGCAGCAGAATCCGGAGGTGATTTACCGGGCGGCAGAGTCCTGTACGCTGGAAGAGTATACATTTCTGATGCAGAGCATTCAGGCGGTGCCGACGCTTTACAGAGAAATGTCAGCCTCGTTTGGGCAGACAATGCTGGAAAAATCGGCATCTCAGATAGTAGAGAGCTTTACGGTCGGGCAGACGGAGGCAAAGGCGTACCTGCTGGGAGAGGGGGAGCTGACCTCGCTCTATCCGTTTGCAGACAGATGGAAGCAGGAGAAGGATTATTATCTGGGAGGTTTTCATACGCTGGAGCAGCTGCCGAGGGATGGTCAGCTTTTTCGCCGCGGGTTGATTCTGGCGGCACTCAGACAGTTTGGCTATCTGTTTTCTGCTTTTCTGCTCCGATCGCAGGGAGACAACCGGTTTACAGGGACTGAGCTTCTGGAGATATTCCGGCAGGAGCAGCTTCCCTTTTCCTTCCAGCTGGAGTGCTGCGAGTCCATATATGGGAGTTTCTACGGAGAGAAGGATAAGGAGAAGTTTCTGGATGAGGCTGTGAAGCATTACGCAAAATACCGGAGTACATATGGAGATGAGCTTCGTCTGGGGGCGGGAAATGCCGGTGTGGCAGGTCGCTGTATCTGCATCCGGGCGCTGGATGCCTTCTGGCAGCAGGAGAAGGAGACACTGCTTGCCTGCGCACAGGACAGCTCCAAGATGGTGAAGGGGCTTCTGGAAGCGGTTTATGGCAGCCACAGAGAGTGGGAGCCGGAGGTGCTGGCACTTCTTTCATCAAAAAAGTCTCAGGAGCGGGAACTGGCTGTGCTGGTGTTAAGGCAGTGGGGCACAGACCGGTATCGGAAGCAGCTGGAGGAGGCGCTGGAGAAGGAGAAGAGTAAGAAGCTTCAGGAGCTGATCCGGGGCAGCCTTGGAATGGCAGACCAGGCGGCAGACGGGACCGGCGGGCACGTCAGGACGCCGAAGGAGCTGGCAACAGAGATCTTGAAGGGCGGAAAGAAGCGAAAGATAGCCTGGGTATTGGAGACTCCGGGCACGGCAGTGCCCTTAAAGGACGGAAGCGAGGCTCCGGAGGAATACCTGCAGGCGATTCTGGTGGCTTATGCAGATATGCCGGTTCCAGGATTCAGTCCGGATGCGAAAACTCTGGCGGGGGAGCTGGCGGCAGACAGGCTGGCTGACTTTATGGCGGAGCTGTTTGGCAAGTGGCTGGAGAACAAGGCGGAAGCAAAGAAGAAATGGGTGCTCTACGCCGCTTCCATTCACGGCGGTGGGCAGATCATCCCGCTGATCCACCATCAGATTCAGGAGTGGCCGCAGTATGCCAGAGGAGCCATGGCGGCGGAAGCTGTGAAGGCGCTGGCACTGAACGGAAGTTCCGAGGCACTTCTACTGGTGGACAATATTTCCCGCAAGTTCAAGTTCCGTCAGGTGAAGACGGCGGCGGGAGAAGCCCTTTCCTATGCGGCGGAGCAGATGAACATATCCAGAGAGGAGTTGGAGGACCGGATCGTGCCGGGGCTTGGCTTCGGGGAGGATATGAGCAGAACCTTCGACTATGGGACCCGGACCTTTACGGTGTACCTGACACCGGATTTGGAACTGGAGGTGCTTGACAAGGATCAGAAGCGGTTAAAGACCCTTCCCGCACCGGGCAAGCGGGATGAGGAGGAGAAGGCTGCCGCTGCCTATGGGGAGTTCAAACAGCTGAAGAAGCAGCTTAAGACTGTAGTGACCAATCAGAAGCTTCGTCTGGAGCAGGCGCTGACGGCGGAACGGCAGTGGAAATCAGACCAGTGGACGGCGCTGTTTGTGAAGAATCCGGTGATGCATCAGTTCGCCATCGGGCTGATCTGGGGCGTCTATGAGCAGGGAACCCTGAAGGACACCTTCCGCTACATGGAGGACGGCAGCTTCAACACCGTGGATGAGGAGGAATATGAGCTTCCCACAGAGGGGATGATCGGTCTGGTGCATCCGGTGGAGCTGGATGCCGAGACGATCGGCGCATGGAAGGAGCAGCTTTCTGACTATGAGGTGACCCAGCCGATTCCGCAGCTGGAGCGGCAGGTATTTGATATCACAGAGGAGGAGCGGCAGGAGACGGAGCTTACCCGGTTCGGCGGTAAGATTCTCAATGACCTCTCTCTGACCGGCAAGCTTCAGACCATGGGCTGGTACCGGGGAAGTGTGCAGGATGGAGGCGTGTATACCACCTTCTACCGGGAAGACGGCGAGATCGGGGTGGAGCTGGAGTTCTCCGGAACCTTTGTGGGCGGTGAAAATGATGATGTGACGGTCTACGGGGCGACCTTTTACAAGGCGGGAACCGTGAAGCGGGGCAGCTATGTCTACGACACCATCAAGCCGGAGAACCGGTATCGCCTGGGGGAGGTCAACGCCAGGTATTTCAGCGAGATCGTGTATCAGCTGACGAAGGCAACCGCGTCCAGCCAGGAGCAGGTGGCTTATCCGGAGTGCAGGAAGTAGGGTGGTGGAAAATATACAGAAGAGATGCAGAAGAAGTACAGGCAGTAAGGAGAAGGCAGGAGGTGACGGGATGGAGGACGATTATGTATTGCAGCTGGCAGATTCCAGATTCAAGGAGCTGTTCTTATGCTTCTGCGGCTATGCCCAGTGCCAGCCGCTGCACTACTTTGGCCCGGCGGTACGGCAGAATTATCTGATTCATGTGGTGCTGGACGGAAAGGGAATCTTTCAGGTGGGGGAACAGCGGTATGAGATTTCGAAAGGCATGGGGTTCATCATCGAGCCGGATGTGACCACCTTCTATCAGGCAGACGAGCAGGAGCCATGGACCTACCTGTGGATCGGCTTTGACGGACTGCGGGCGAGGGAGTGTATGCAGGATATGGGGATGCTGGGGAATCGCCCGGTATTTCGGACGGAGCAGGCAAAGGAGTTAAAGGGGCTGGTGCTTCAGATGCTCAAGCAGGAGCAGTCCTCCATCAGCGGACAGTATCACCGGCAGAGCCTTCTCTTCGAGTTCTTCTCCCTGCTCACCAGAGGAACGGAGATCTGTGCAGGCGCGGAAAATGAGAAGAAGAACGAGAACTTCTACATGGAGCGGGCAGTCTCCTACATCCGCAATCACTATGCGAGCGGAATCAAGGTGCAGGATCTGGTGGATTATGTGTGCGTGGACCGCAGCTACCTCTACAAGATGTTCGAGAAGACCTTTCAGATGTCCCCGAAGGAATTCTTAAGCCAGTTTCGAATCTCCAGAGCGAAGGAAATGCTGATTCTTACGGAGCTTACGGTGGAGGAGGTTGCAGCGGCCTGCGGATTTGTCAACGGGCAGGTGCTTGCGAAGAATTTTAGGAAGCAGCAGGGGATGACGCCGACGGAATATCGCCGGGAGCATCGCAAGGAGGTGAGTCAGCGTCTGAGGAGCAAGCGGTCCAGACTTGAGCAGATGCTGGAGGAGGAGCAGGAGCCGGGAAGCGAAGAGAAGGCGGAGGAGCCTGGCTCCCAGGAGAAGGCAGAGGAGTAGGAGTCTGGCTCCGAATTTGTGAAAACGAGAGATCAGGAAACATTTTGACAGACTCGGGCAACAATCCGTCCTGTCAGATGCGGCAGAAAATCAGGTATAATCATGTCAGATTTTATGAAGCAGAAGCAAGAAAACGGAATCAGAGTAAATCAGGAGGAATCTGACAATGAGCATTGTATATCACCAGCGGACCAGAACCTTTCACCTTTATAACAGTCATGTAAGCTACCTGATGACGGTGCTGGAAAATGGTCATCTGGGCCAGCTGTACTGCGGAAAGCGAATCCGGGACAAGGAGGACTTTTCTTATCTGCTGGAGTTTTCTGAGCGCCCTATGGGGTCTTATGTCTATGAAAATGAGAGACGGTTTTCTCTGGAATATCTGAAGCAGGAGTACCCGGTCTATGGCACCACGGACTACCATCATCCGGCGGTGGAGATTCTGCAGGCAAACGGCAGCCGAATCTCGGAATTTCACGTTGTGGGATACGAAATCACGCCGGGAAAGCCGAAGCTTGAGGGACTTCCGGCTACCTATGTGGAGCTGGATGAGGAGGCACAGACTCTGACGGTGACCCTGCGGGATGAGCTGACCGGCGTGGAGGCAGAGCTGTCCTACACCATCTTTGAGGAGCGAAGCGTCATTGCAAGAAGCGTGCGTATCACCAACCAGGGACAGGAGGCGGTTCATCTGACCCGCGCCATGAGTCTGAGTCTGGACCTGCCGGACAGCCGGTATGAGTGGCTTCAGCTCTCCGGCGCGTGGGCGAGAGAGCGCCATGTAAAGACCAGACGGCTGGAAACAGGCATTCAGGCCATCGACAGCCTGCGGGGTCATTCCTCCCATGAGCACAATCCGCTGGTAGTGTTAAAGCGCCCGGAGGCAGACGAGCAGCAGGGGGAGGTGCTGGGATTTTCCTTCGTGTATAGCGGCAACTTCCTGATGCAGGCGGAGGTGGACTGCCACGACCAGACCAGAGTGCTGGCGGGTATCCATCCGGAAGGCTTTGACTGGAAGCTGGAGCCGGGGGAGAGCTTTCAGACTCCGGAGGCAGTGCTGGTTTACTCGGATCGGGGCTTAAACGGCATGAGCCAGACCTTCCACAGCCTGTACCGCCAGCGTCTGGCACGAGGCTACTGGCGCGACCGGGTGCGCCCGATCCTCAACAACAACTGGGAAGCCACCTACTTTGACTTTACGGAGGACCGGCTGGTATCCATTGCCCGGAAGGCAAAGGAATGCGGTGTGGAGCTGTTTGTGCTGGATGACGGCTGGTTTGGCGCAAGAAGCAGCGACCGGGCAGGTCTGGGAGACTGGGTTGCCAATCCAGAGCGTCTGGAGAATGGAATCACCGGTCTGGCAGAGCGCATCGAGGAGCTGGGCATGAAGTTCGGTCTCTGGTTCGAGCCGGAGATGGTCAACAAGGACTCAGATCTGTACCGGGCGCATCCGGACTGGATCCTGTCCACTCCGGGGAGACGGGAATCCCACGGACGCTTCCAGTATGTGCTTGATTTCTCCAGAAAAGAGGTCGTGGACTACATCTATGAGAGCATGGCGAAGATTCTGCGGGAGGCGAAGGTCTCCTACATCAAGTGGGACATGAATCGCAGCATCACCGAGTGCTATTCCCGCGGGCTGCCGCCGGACCGCCAGGGGGAGGTGTTTCACCGCTATATTCTGGGGGTCTATGATCTGTATGAGCGGTTGACGGAAGAGTTCCCCCAGGTGCTGTTTGAATCCTGCGCCAGCGGCGGCGGACGGTTCGACCCGGGCATGCTCTACTATGCGCCCCAGGGCTGGGCAAGTGATGATTCTGATGCGGTGGAGCGGCTGAAGATTCAGTACGGAACCTCCCTCGCCTATCCCATCAGCAGCATCGGAAGCCATGTGTCGGTGTCACCCAACCATCAGGTGTTCCGCAGTACGCCTCTGCACACCAGAGCCAATGTGGCTTACTTTGGAACCTTTGGCTATGAACTGGACTTAAATAAGCTGTCAGAAGAGGAGCTGCGGGAGGTCCGGCAGCAGATTCAATTTATGAAACGATATCGCTGCCTGCTGCAGTTCGGCACCTTCTACCGCCTGCTGAGCCCCTTTGAGAGAAATGAGACCGCCTGGATGGTGGTCAGCCAGAACAGGCGGACTGCCATCGTGGGCTGGTACCGGGTGCTCAACAGCGCCAACGGGGCTTATACCAGAGTCCGGCTGCAGGGGCTGGATCCCAAGCTCTGTTATTGCAACCGGCTGGCGGGAACGAAGCATTACGGGGATGAGCTGATGAATCTGGGGCTGATCACCACGGATGTGACAGCCGGCCAGGTGCCGGACGGCGCGAAGCCCTGCACGGACTTTGAATCCAGAATCTATGTGCTGGAGGCGAAGCTGGGTGATCCGAAGCTGTGGGAGTCGAAGAAGACTGAAAGGGGTGTACAGGCATGAGTGAGATGACAGGAAGCAGGACAGGCGGTAAGAAGCCCGGTGTGTTGAACGGTCAGGGAGTGTTGAATGGGCAGGGAATGCTGAACGGACAGCGGGTGCTGATGATGCTGGTTGGAATCCTGCTGATTGGCATGGGAGTGGCGTTCTACCGGCTCAGCCTGTTCGGAGTCGATTCCTTTACCTGCATGAACCTGGGAATCAGCGGTTATCTTGGGATGCTGTTCGGCAACTGGCAGCTGATCGTCAATGTGTTCCTGCTGATAATTGTATTTTTTACGGTTCGTCACTGCATCGGGCTGGGAACCATTATCAATATGGTATTTGTGGGCTATCTGGCAGACTTTCTCTGCTGGGCGGTGAAAGCGCTGGGAATCCTGGCACCGGGACTTTTCATGCGTGTCGGATTCCTGCTGCTGGGAACCCTGGCTTTATCACTGGGCTGTGCCCTCTATATGGAGGCGGATCTTGGAATTGCACCGTATGACTCGGTGGCATTTATCATCACCAAAGGAACCCGGGAGAAGGTAGCCTTCCGGACCGCCAGAGTCATGTCTGATCTGACGGTGGTTCTGGTGGGCGTGGGCTTCTGCCTGGCGGCACAGGGGGAGCTGCGGGAAATCGTGGGTCTGGGGACGGTGGTCAATGCATTGGGCAGTGGACTGCTGATTCAGTTCTTTCGTGAAAAGATTGAGAGAATGGCACAGTGAGCGCTCATCAGAGCGCAAGCTGTGCCTTCAACATTTCCTTTGTCTTCCGGTCGGCAAATGCGGCATCAACCGCATTTAACAGTATGGCGTGTTCCTGTGCGTCGCTGATTTCAAATTCTGTTTTCACATAATCCAGTTCTTCGGGCATGGAAGTGCGGCAAATCGCCATATCATCGGTGTTCAGCGTCACTTTGATGCCATATTCCAGAAATTGCTTCAGCGGATACAGCTTCATATCTTCCACAGCCAGGGTCTGGCGGTTGCTGGTGGGGCACAGCTCCAGCGTGACGCCGCGGTCGCGGACCAGTGCCATGGTCTCTGAATCACCGGCAATGCGCACGCCGTGACCGATTCGGGATGCACCCAGCTCGACGGCGCGGCGGACGCTGTCCGGGCCGTCGGCTTCTCCGGCGTGGATGGTGAAGGGAATGTGAAGGGAGGAAGCCAGCTCAAACAGGTCAGCAAAGTCAGCAGTCGGGAACAGGGATTCCGCTCCGGCAAGATCGATGGCGGCCACGCCGAAGCGGGGGAGAGCGGAGTCTCCAGGAGCAGCGGAGTTGGTTGGTTCGGCGACTCCGGCTGACGCACTGGATTCTGCGGTCAGAATCAGGTACTCCTTCGCCAGTGTTATCGTCTCCAGATTGGCTCTGTGGTTGTCAGCGCCCCGCATACAGCAGAGAATCAGATTGCATGGCAGGTCACAAGCTTTCAAGCCATCCAGAGCAGCCTCGATCACCTCTCTCTGAGTCAGCCCCTGTTCGCAGTGGAGCTGTGGCGCAAAGCGGATTTCCGCGTAGATGACACCCTGACGTTTGATATTCTCCTGAACGAGACGGACTGCCTCCCGTATCCCTTCCCGCGTCTGCATCAGGGACAAGGGAAGGGAGAAGCATTTCAGGAAATCGTTCAGGCTGCGGCAGTCGGACGGGACGGACAGCTGGGAAAGCAGGGTCCGGTCGTCGTCGGCTGGAAGTGTGATGTGCTGGAGAGCGGCAAGCTCTCTGGCGATGGGGACGGTGATGGCGCCGTCCAGGTGAAGGTGAAGATCAATATATGCGTGGTTCATGGGACCTCCTTTATGGTGCGGGTATGTGATAGGGTACCCGCTTTTTTTGAAATTCAGGTACAGTCATCATAGCATAAAATTGGAAAAAACGAAATGACTGGTGTATTCAGAACTGGATATTTTGCGTATAATAACAAAAAAACTCAAAACATAAGTGCGTATTATAGATATTGCCGAGGCATCATACTTGCGTATTATTGAGATGTATAATATAATAGATACAAGGAGGTAGTAAGGTATGCTGTTTAAACGTAAACTCTATGATAAGTTATTACAGTGGAGACAGGAGTGCAATGGTACGAAATCCCTGTTTATCGAGGGCGCAAGACGAATCGGAAAGTCAACGGTAGCGGAAGAATTTGCCAGATCAGAGTATAGAAGCTATCTTTTGATAGATTTTAATGATGCCAGTGAGGTCGTGAAGGATGCATTTCAAAACTATCTTCAGGATCTGGATACTTTTTTCATGATACTTTCCACAGAATATGGAACGACCCTTTATCCGGGAGAGTCGCTGATTATTTTTGATGAAATCCAGCAGTATCCTAAGGCTCGGCAGTCAATTAAGAAGCTGGTGAAGGATGGAAGATACCATTATATTGAAACAGGTTCTCTCGTATCAATTAAAGAAAACGTGCAGAATATTACGATACCGTCGGAGGAACGGAAGATAAAGATGTATCCGATGGATTTTGAAGAATTTTGCTGGGCACTTGGAGAAGAGGCAATGGTGCAGTATATCAGAACATGTTTTGACAACAAAACACCTCTTGCAGAAAAGCTTCACAGCAAGGCAATGCTTCTTTTTCGTCAATATCTTGTAGTTGGCGGAATGCCGCAGAGCCTTGTGGCATATTTGGAAAATAACAGAAGTTTTCAGAAGTCTGATGAGGAAAAGCGAGATATTCTGGCGTTATATCGAGATGATATTATGAAAATCGGCAGCAGATATCAGTCCAGAGTACTCAGTATATTTGATCAGATTCCGGCATTTTTATCACAGCATGAGAAGAGGGTAATCCTTTCAGATGTTGAGGAAGGCGCTACTTTTTCCAAATTTAATGATACCTTTTTCTGGCTGGATAACTCTATGATTGCAAATGAATGTTTCAACTGTACAGATCCTAATGTCGGGCTTTCTTTAAACGAGGACAGAACGTATCTGAAGTGTTATATGGGAGATACCGGACTTTTGGTCAGTCATGCTTTTACAGAAGCAGAGATTGAAACAGAAGGATTATATAAGCAACTGATATTGGGACGTTTATCTGTGAACGAAGGGATGATATTTGAAAATGCGGTGATGCAGGCTTTGGTAAGTAATGGATATAAACCATTTTTTTATACTCATTACAATAGAGAGAAGCATCGCAATGATATAGAGATTGATTTTATCATTTCAAACAAAAGCAAGACAAGATATAAAATCTATCCCATCGAAGTGAAATCAACGGAAAAGTACAGCACAACGTCTTTAGAGCGATTTATTGAGAAGTTTGAAAATAGAATTGGTCAGGCATATGTGATCCATACAAAGAATCTGCGTGTGGCAGAGAAAATCATATATATCCCGGCATATATGACGATGTGTCTGTAGACTTTCAAAATGAGAAGCTGTTATATTAGCGAAATCAAGTAGCTGATGTGACGGCTTCTTTTTTATAGTAAAGAGAAATATATTAGAATATCTTTGCTCGAATCATTGTGAAAAATATACAAAACAGGTTTGCAAAAATTGTGTAGACTTAACGAAAAGATGTGATAAAGCCGGAAAAACGAAAAAGTCTATTTACAAATATGATAACAGGTGCTACATTATAATCAACTTGTTCAACAAGTAAAGAAAAGGATACAACAAGAAAAGGAGAGGAAACAATGAAGAAAAGAAACGTGGCACTGATGAGAATTCTGGTATGTGGACTGTCCATGGCTGCAGTAGGATGCGGCGGCGGGGCAGACGCCGGAGCGGAGAAGGCATCTGAGGCTGGCAGCGGAGAAGGCGGCAAGCATGTAGGCATCATCTTCACGGAAGCGGGACTTGGGGGCAATTCCTTCAACGATCTGGCATTGGAAGGGGTGAAGCGGGCAGCAGAGGATTTTGGAATCACCTACGATGAGGTAGAGCCGAAGTCTGTGTCAGATGAGGAAATCATTCAGGATGAGATGGCGGCATCCGGAGACTACGATCTTGTCATCTGTGTGGGGGCAGAGCAGGTGGATGCGCTGAACAACGTGGCAGGCACCTACACCGATCAGAAGTTTGCGCTGCTGGATGCAAGCAGCGATCTTAAGAATGTGGCATCTTACGCCTGCAAGGAGCAGGAGGGAAGCTTCCTGGCCGGTGCGCTGGCAGCTCTGGCGAATCAGGAGAAGATTGATGAGAAGATCAACGACGACAAGGTGATCGGCTTCATCGGCGGCGTGGACAATCCGCTGATCAATCATTTTGCAGCAGGCTATAAGGCAGGTGCTGAGTACATTGACCCGGAGATTACGGTTCTGGTGGACTATGTGGGCGGCTTCAACGATCCGACCACAGCCAAGACCATTGCAAACACCTTCATCGAGAAGGGGGCTGACATCATTTTCCATGCATCCGGTGCATCTGGAATGGGCGTGTTCCAGGCGGCTGCTGAGAAGAATGTGCTTGCCATGGGCGTTAACCTGAATCAGAACAGCATCGACCCGGATCACATTATGGCAAGTATGTTAAAGCGCCTTGACAACTGTGCATACCATGCCATTGAGAGTGTGGTAAATGACACCTATACCGGTGAAAACCAGATTCTGGGACTGAAAGACGGCGGTGTGGACTGTACAGTAGAAGAGAGCAATATCCAGGTTCCGGAAGAGATTCTTGGACAGCTTGATGAGATCAAGGAAAAAATTGTTGCAGGAGAGATTGAAGTACCAGCCGAATTGAACTAGGGGTGACAAACTATGAAAGCTATTAATATGGTGGGGATCGTCAAGTGCTTCGGTCCGGTCCGGGCAAATGACGGTATTGATTTTCAGGTAGAAAAGCAGGAAATCCATTGTCTGTTAGGAGAAAACGGAACAGGAAAAAGTACCCTGATGAACATTCTGTTTGGATTGTATCATCAGGACAGCGGAGATATCTACATCAATGAGAAGAAGGCTGAAATCGCCAATCCCAACGATGCCTATGCGCTGGGAATCGGCATGGTCCATCAGCATTTCATGCTGGTGAATCAGTTCACGGTCCTGGAAAATATTGTAATGGGCAATGAGGCAGGAAGCTTTTTCACCGATGAAAAGGCAAATCGGCAGAAGGTGGAGGAGCTGGTAGAGCGCTTTGGGTTTCGGATTGATCTGGATGAAAAGGTTGGAAACCTGTCTGTGGGGATGATGCAGCGGGTGGAGATACTGAAAACGCTGTATCGCGGTGCTGATATCATCATTCTGGACGAGCCGACCGCAGTGCTGACTCCGCAGGAGGTGGAGGAGCTGTTCCGGATTCTGCTGCAGCTGAAGGAGAGCGGCAAGACTATTGTATTCATTACCCACAAGCTCAATGAGACCATGGCAGTTTCTGACCATGTGACCGTAATCCGAAAGGGCAAGGTCGTATTTCAGACTGCGACGAAGGATACGACTCCGGAAGAGCTGGCTACCCAGATGGTAGGCAGACAGGTGGAAGCCGTAGTGTCCAGACCGGCAAAGTCTTACGGGGAGGTGGTCCTGGAACTGAAGCAGGTACGCCTTCAGGACAAGGCGGAGAAGATGGTGGACTTAACTGTGCGTGCAGGTGAGATTCTGGGAATCGCCGGAGTGGACGGTAACGGACAGCGGGAGCTGGAAGAACTGATCGTTGGCATGAGTCCGTGCAGGGAAGGAAGTATCCTGTTTCTGGGCAAGGACATGAATCAGGTTTCCATTCGCCAGCGCAAGGAAATGGGGCTTGGTTATATTCCCTCTGACCGGCACAAGCATGCCATGGTCCCGAATTTTTCCATACAGGAGAACTTCCTGCTGGGATATCAGGAGGATGAGCGGTACTGCAAACACGGTCTGGTCAACTATAAGGCGCTGGAAGAGGATGCCGGAAAGCAGATTGAACATTTTGAAATCAAGGTTTCCGGCATCGATCAGGCAATCGGCCAGCTTTCCGGAGGAAATCAGCAGAAGGTGATCTTCGGGAGAGAAGTCATACATGATCCGAAGCTGGTGATTGCAGCGCAGCCGGTTCGGGGGCTGGATATCGGTGCAATCGAGTATGTACATAAGACACTGCTGGAACTGAAGGAGCAGGGCAAGGCGATTCTGCTGATATCCGCGGAGCTGTCAGAAGTCATGAATTTAAGCGACCGGATCGCCGTCCTCTATGAAGGTGAGGTCAGCGCTCAGTTCGTCAATGGAACTTATTCAAAGGAAGAAATCGGTCTTTTCATGGCTGGAAAGAAAGAGGAGGCTTGATGAATCATGGGTAAATCATATAAAAAAACGCTGGACGAAATCCTGCGGTCACTGGCTGCAATATTACTGGCACTTGTCATTGGAGCCGTATTTATTCTGGCATCCGGAGAGTCTCCGCTGCGTGCTTACGGGGCGCTGATAAAAGGAGCCATGGGAAGTCCGCAGGCGATTGCGAACAGCATCAGTAAAAGTGTGCCCCTTGCCTTTACGGGACTTGCAGTTGCCATGGGACAGCGCTGCGGCATGTTAAATATCGGCGCGGAGGGACAGCTTCATGCAGGAGCCATGGCAGCAGTCATCACAGCACTGACATTTGCATCACTTCCGTCCATGATTCTGCTTCCGATGAGTATCGCAGCCGGAATTCTGGCAGGAATGGCAGTGGGAAGCGTGCCGGGTATTTTCCGTGCAAAGTACAAGACAAGTGAAGTCATCGTGGCAATCATGCTGAACTATATCTGCACGCTGTTTACCTCCTGGCTGGTCAACGGACCTTACAAGGTAGCGGGCTCCACAGCGCAGACGGAGCTGATGCCGGAGGGAATCTGGTTTCGAAAGATTCTTCCGAGAACGCAGCTTACTACGGCAGTTCTGATGCTGATCGTGGTGGCGGTACTGATCTATCTGTTCCTGTGGAAGACTTCCATCGGCTTCCAGCTCCGGGCTGTGGGTTCCAATCCGGAAGCAGCAAGAGCAGCCGGAATTCCGGTGAACCGCTATCTGATCCTTTCCATGACCTTAAGCGGCGGAATTGCAGCAATCGCAGGCGTTACAGAGATGTTCGGCAAATATCACCGTTTTATCGAGGGCTTCTCGCCGTCTTTCGGATTTACCGGTATCGCGGTGGCGATTCTCGGCAAAAATCATCCGGCTGGAGTCATCCTGACAGCACTTTTGTTCGGTGTGATGGATATGGGCGCACTTCGCATGAGCCGTGAGACGGCAGTTTCTTCCAATATGATCATCGTGGTACAGAGCCTTGTGATCTTATTTGTCTCTGCTCCGACACTGATCAAAGCATTTCACAGGAAAAGGGGGTAAATCGTTGTGGATATGATAAACAGTTTTATCGGATTGACATTTCAGCTTTCCGTTCCGATCGTGCTGGGTGCATTGTGCGGAACCATTGCAGAGCGAGGCGGTATTATCCTGCTCGGCGTTGAAGGAATGATGCTTCTGGGGGCATTTGCCGGAGTGGCAGGTTCCTGGTTTACGGGAAGTGCATTCCTTGGTGCCTTATGTTCAATAGCAGTCGGCATTTTCATCGGCTGGCTTTACGGGCTGTTCTGCCTGAAATGGAAGGCACAGCAGTCGGTTGTGGGCGTCGGTATCAACCTGTTTGCCAGCGGCGTGACGGCAGTGATGCTGAAAGCCATCTGGGAGGCAGAGGGAATGTCCGAGTCTGTGGCAGCGATTCCCAACCTTACGATTCCGGGCTTATGCAGACTTCCGCTGGTGGGTGGTCTGTTCAAAGCCCAGTCACCGTATCTGTACCTGACTTTTCTGATCGTGGCAGCTGTGTGGGTATTTTTCTATAAGACAAAGTATGGCGTCCGTTACCGGGCGATCGGTGATCAGCCTTTCGCGGTTCAGTCCTGCGGAATCAATGTAAATCGCTATCGATACATCGCAATGATGGTTTCCGGCGCACTGGCGGGGCTGGCAGGCTCTTACCTGTCAATCTCCCAGAACAATCTGTTCGTGGTGGATATGACGGCAGGCCGCGGATTTATGGGACTGGCTGCCAATATTTTCGGCGGATGGAACCCCATCGGATCTCTTGGGGCAGGGCTGGTCTTTGCAGTAGCCCAGGCAGCCAGATTCTACCTAAATGACTCGGCGGTGCAGATTCCGTCCCAGATCATTCAGATGCTTCCCTATGTGGTCACACTGGTGATCCTTTTGATCGTAGGCAAAAAGGCAAAAGGGCCGGAGGCACTGGGAAAACTGGTAGATTGATAAGATTTGTGCAGAATTGACAACTGAATAGGGAAGAAACTGATTGTGAAGTTGAAATGACAAATTTACTGTGCTATAGTTATACTATTATATTATAGAAAAGGAAGACAGACATGGCAGGCAGCTCATATAATGAGAAAAGTATAAAGGCACCCCTGTATGTACAGGTATATGGAACAATTACCGAATGGCTGAAGGAAGGAAGATATAAGCCGGGAGACAAGCTCCCGGGGGAGAATATTCTGGCAGAGCAGCTGAATGTGAGCCGTGGAACACTGCGGCAGGCGATGTTGCTGCTTCAGGAGGACGGACTGATCATGAACCATCAGGGCAAGGGCAACATTGTCCTTTCTAACAAGGATCTGAGTCAGAACGGCATCGAGAAGATCAGCAACCTGATGGTTGACTCCTGCAATGAGCCGATTGACAAGGTGGAGCTGACCATCGGTTTCCAGCCGCCGACTCCCAAGTACCAGAAGGTATTGAAGCTGAGTGCGTCTACGGTGATTGCGATTCTTGATATCGTGTATTTCAGTCAGGGAGTGGCGCAGGGATTTGCCAATGTGTATATTCCATACGATGTGCTGGCAAAGGGCGATATTGATTTCGACAACAATGATGAGGTCTATCAGTATTACTGCAGTCTCTTAGAGACCGGCGGGCTGTACAGTGACACGAAGCTTCGTGTGATTCCGGCCCGGGAACGCACCGCGCAGGTGCTGGGGATTCAGGAGGATGAGATGCTGGTGGTTATGGAGGAGGAATTCTATTCGGAGTTTGATACACCGATTCTTTCTCAGAAGCTTTTGTTCCGTCCGAGTCAGTATGAGTTCCTGCTGAGACGCAAGAACGATCGTATGTAGCTGTTGACAGAAGAACTTCAGAATCAGAGATGATGATGGAGTTCTTCTTTTTTGATTAAATAAGCAGAGAAGGGCGCCGGCGGCGCCCTTTCTGCATTTCAGGAGAGATGATGATTCGATTATTGATTGATGCGGACACGGGGGTGGACGATTCCATTGCGCTTCTGTATGCACTGAACCATCCGAATGTGGAGATTGTGGGAATCACCACAGTGACAGGCAATACGGATTCCAGACAGGCGGGAATCAATACGCTGAAGATTCTGGATCTGGCAGATGCACCGGATATTCCGGTGGTGATCGGTGAGAACCAGCCTCTGGAAGAGCCGTGGCACGGACCGGTAACCTTTATCCATGGGGAAAATGGGATCGGCAATGTAGACCTTCCGGAGTCCGGCAGAAAGTTCTGTCAGGAACCAGTCTGTGATTTTATGATGAAAATGGCGCAGCGGTATGAAGGTGAGCTGATTCTGGTGACCCTCGGTCCCCTGACTAATGTGGCGAAAACTCTGGAAGCATATCCGGACTTTGCAAGGAAGATCAGGCGGGTGGTATCCATGGGGGGAACCCTTTCTATGCGCGGCAATGTGTCCCCGGTGGCGGAGGCGAACTTTGCCGGAGACCCGAAAGCCTGTGACCTGGTATTTCAGTCGGGGATGGAGATACTGGCAGTGGGGCTGGACGTCACGATTCCCACCAGACTGACCAAAGGACATATCGACCTGTTGAAGCGAGTGCGAAAGGAGTCTTGCAAAAAGGCAGTGGAATATATGGAGGAAGCCCTTACCTGCTACCGGAAGGGAAGCAGGGAGCAGAATTACAGTCTGGATGACTGTCCGCTCCATGACCCGCTGGCTATGGTTGCGGCGCTGCATCCGGAGTTGTTTCGGGTAGAGCGGCGGAAGGCAAGAATTGAGTGCGGAGGCACCTATTGCAAAGGAATGGTAGTGACTGATACACGGGAAAAACCGTTCCAGGCAGAATATATCTCATTTGCTGTGGAAGTAGAGGCAGAGCGGGCAGTTGCTTACCTGCTGGCAGCGTTTTGGGAGTGAAGAGGAGGAAGATAAATGAGTATTTTTACAGAAGAGGGTGTACAGCGTCACCTGGGCGTCAGAAAAGGCCAGGTGGGAAACTATGTAATATTACCGGGAGATCCGAAACGATGTGAGAAGATTGCGGCATATCTGGATGATGCGAAGTTCATTGCAGACAATCGGGAGTTTGTTACCTATACCGGATATCTGGACGGCGAGATGGTAAGTGTTACCTCTACCGGAATCGGCGGTCCCAGTGCGTCAATTGCTCTGGAAGAGCTGGTTCGTGCCGGTGCAGATACCTTTATCCGGATGGGAACCTGCGGCGGAATCGATCTGGACGTGCAGGGGGGAGATATTGTGATCGCTTCCGGTGCCATCCGTATGGAAGGAACTTCGAAGGAATATGCGCCCATCGAATTTCCGGCGGTTGCAGACTTCTCAGTGGTGCAGGCACTGGTGCAGGCTTCCGAGGAAGCGAAGAAGCGCTATCATGTAGGCGTGGTGCAGTGTAAGGACTCCTTCTACGGTCAGTATGAGCCTTATGACAAGCCGGTCAGCCTGGAGCTGGAGAGCAAGTGGGAGGCGTGGAAGCGTCTGGGCTGTCTGGCATCGGAAATGGAATCTGCGGCGCTGTTTGTGGCAGCCAGATACTTAAAGGTGCGCTGCGGTTCCGTATTTCTGACTGCAGGCAATCAGGAGCGTGTGCGGGCAGGACTTTCCAATCCGCAGACACAGGATACGGATGAGGTCATTCAGGTAACGGTCAATGCCATCCGGCATATGATCCGCAGAGAAAAGGGAGGAGCAGTATGAACCAGACTATAGATCAGAAATCGGTCAATGCCATCCGTGTGCTGGCAGCAGATGCAGTTCAGAAAGCCAATTCCGGTCACCCGGGGCTGCCGCTTGGCGCGGCGGCTATGGCCTATGAGCTTTGGGCGCATCATATGAAGCATAATCCGTCAGATTCCAGGTGGGTGAACCGGGACCGGTTTATCCTGTCCGGCGGACATGGTTCCACATTGCTGTATTCCCTGCTTCATCTGTTTGGTTATGGACTGAAGGTGGAAGACCTGGCGCAGTTTCGGCAGATGGACTCGCTGACACCGGGACATCCGGAATATGGGCATACCACAGGCGTGGAAGCCACGACTGGTCCGTTGGGAGCCGGTATGGGGATGGCAGTGGGCATGGCGATGGCAGAAGCTCATCAGGCAGCCGTATTTAACCGGCCGGGATATCCGGTGGTGGATCACTATACCTATGTGCTGGGCGGCGATGGATGCATGATGGAGGGAATTTCTTCCGAGGCATTTTCTCTGGCAGGCACGCTTGGTTTACACAAGCTGATTGTGTTGTATGATTCAAACCGGATTACCATTGAAGGAAGTACGGAGCTTGCATTTACGGAAAATGTACAGAAGCGGATGGAGGCGTTTGGATTCCAGACGATCACTGTGGAGGACGGCAATGATACCGCAGCCATTGGTGAGGCAATCGAGGCAGCAAAGGCGGACACCACCAGACCGTCATTTATTACCGTGAAGACGCAGATCGGTTATGGATGTCCGGCAAAGCAGGGAACCGCCGGCGCCCATGGCGAGCCTCTGGGAGCAGAAAATATAGCGGCAATGAAGGAATATCTGGGCTGGGAGCGCATGGAGCCGTTTTATGTGCCGGAGGATGTATATGCGAATTACCGCAGTCTGGCAGGTGCCGGAGCTGATGCACAGAGGGCGTGGGAAGAGCTGTTTACGGACTATGTCAATGCTTACCCGGAGTTGAAAGAACAGTGGGATGCATGCTATAATATGGAGGTCGGGAAGAAGCTTTATGATGAAGATTCCTACTGGACCTGTGAGGATAAGCCCCAGGCTACCAGAAGCCTGTCTGGTGTGATGATCAATCGCCTGAAGAATGAGATTCCGTCCCTGATCGGCGGTGCGGCGGACTTAGCGCCGTCCACCAAGACCTGTATGAAGGACATGGGGGATTTTTCCAGAGACAGCTATGCCGGACGCAATCTGCACTTTGGAGTGAGGGAGCTGGCGATGGCAGCCATAGCCAACGGGCTGGCGCTTCACGGGGGATGCCGTCCCTATGTATCCACATTCTTTGTATTCAGCGATTATACCAAGCCGATGGCGCGTCTGGCGGCGCTGATGAAGCTGCCGGTGACCTATGTATTTACCCATGACAGCATCGGTGTGGGTGAGGATGGACCGACCCATGAGCCGATCGAACAGCTTGCCATGCTGCGGGCGATGCCGAACTTCAACGTATTTCGTCCGGCAGATGCCATGGAGACGGCAGCGGGCTGGTATCTGGCAGCAACTGCCACAGAGACTCCGACGGCACTGATTCTGTCCAGGCAGAACCTGCCTCAGCTTGACGGCTCTTCCAGAGAAGCGCTGAAGGGAGGTTATATCCTTCAGGACAGCCAGAAAGAAGTGCCGGATGCCATTCTGATTGCCAGCGGGTCGGAAGTATCGCTGGCTGTAGAGGCGAAAAGGCTTCTGGAGGAGCATATGGATGTGCGGGTGGTCAGCATGCCGTCCATGGATCTGTTTGAGCAGCAGAGCGCCGAGTACCGTGAGATAGTGCTTCCGAAGGCTGTGCGCAGCCGTGTGGCAGTCGAGGCATTAAGCGGCTTTGGCTGGGAACGTTACGTGGGTCTGGATGGCGCAGCTGTGACCATGCAGGGATTTGGCGCATCTGCACCGGCGAACCTGCTGTTTGAGAAGTTCGGATTTACCGCAGAACATGTGGCAGAGACCGTGAAACAGGTGGTCAGACAGAACAGGATTGCAGATATGAGTATCTGTATGAACAAAAAGATGCTATAATAATACCATATAATATCAGGAGGACAATAAGATGAGATTTTTCGTAGATACCGCAAATGTAGATGAGATCCGCAAGGCCAATGATATGGGGGTAATCTGTGGCGTGACCACCAATCCGTCTCTGATCGCAAAGGAAGGCCGTGACTTTAAGCAGGTGATCGCTGAGATCGCTTCCATCGTGGAGGGACCGATCAGCGGGGAGGTTAAGGCAACCACCACCGACGCTGAGGGCATGATTGCGGAAGGCCGTGAGATTGCGGCGATTCATCCCAACATGGTGGTCAAGATTCCGATGACTGTGGAGGGATTAAAGGCAGTGAAGGTTCTGTCTGAAGAGGGCATCAAGACCAATGTGACCCTCATTTTCTCCGCGGCACAGGCACTGCTGGCGGCAAGAGCAGGTGCAACCTATGTATCTCCGTTCCTGGGCAGACTGGATGATATTTCCACACCGGGAATCGATCTGATCAATGATATTACTGAGATTTTCATGGTACACAACATCGAGACCCAGGTGATTGCAGCCAGCATCCGCAATCCGATCCATGTGATCGACTGCGCGAAGGCAGGAGCAGATATTGCAACCGTACCGTACAAGGTGATTGAGCAGATGACGAAGCATCCGCTGACGGACGCCGGCATTGCCAAGTTCCAGGCGGACTACAAGGCAGTATTCGGAGAGTGAGTATGAAGGTTTTATGCTTCGGTTCGCTGAATATTGATTATGTGTATAATGTAGAACATTTTGTCAGAAGCGGGGAGACCATCTCATCCACCGGAATGGAAGTATTTGCCGGTGGAAAGGGGCTGAACCAGTCCATCGCCCTTGCTAAAAGCGGTGCCGGTGTGTGGCACGCGGGCATGGTGGGGGAAGAGGGAGACGGCGACTTTCTGGTGGAACTGATGAAGGAGGCGGGGGTTCATACGGAACTGGTCTCCAGAGCAGCGGGGAAGACAGGTCACGCAATCATCCAGCGGGATGCAGCGGGGCAGAACTGTATTCTGCTGTACGGTGGAGCCAACCAGCAGGTGACCAGAAGCCAGGTGGACCGGGTCCTGGAGCAGTTTTCTCAGGGAGATTATCTGATTCTGCAGAATGAGATCAGTGAGATCGCATACATTATGGAGAAGGCCCATGAGCGGAAGATGAAGATTGTCCTGAATCCGTCTCCGATGGATGAGAAGATTTTCCGGTATCCGCTGTCCTGTGTGGATTACTTTATTCTCAATGAGACAGAGGCGGAGGGGCTTTGTGAGGGCGAGAAAGTCTGCGGGGCGGAAAGCTTTTGTGAGAGCGAGAAGCCTTGTGGGGCGCAGGATGTCTTTGGGGCTGAGAAGCCTTGCAAGCCGCAGGATGTTTGCGGGGCGGAAAGCTTTTGTGAGGCTGAGAAGCCATACGGGGACCAGGAACTTTTGGAGGTGCTGGCGGAGAAGTTCCCGCAGGCTGGAATCATCCTGACACTGGGCGCAAAAGGCTCTTATTACAGAAAGCAGGATAAGCTGATCAGGCAGGACATCTTCCGGGTTCCGGTGGTGGATACCACTGCAGCCGGGGACACCTTTACCGGATACCTGATTGGTGGACTGGTTCAGGGAGAGACACCGGAAGAAGCGATGCGGCAGGCGGCAAAGGCGGCTTCCATCGCTGTGTCCAGAAAGGGTGCGGCGCCGTCGATTCCGTGCAGAGCGGAAGTGGCAGAGACGAAGGAGACAGCAGCGGGGAAGACAGCAGCGGAGAAGACAGCCAGGGAGACAGAAGCAGCCGGGAAGGACGCTTCAAAATGACAACGAATCATGAGGAGGCTATAACGTGAAAACATATAATCGGATTTTTACGATTGTAATTGATTCTCTGGGAATCGGAGCGATGCCCAATGCGGACCAGTATGGTGACGTGGGGACTGATACACTGGGGCATATTGATGCTTCGGTGGAGTCTTTCCATATTCCCAATCTGGAGAGGCTGGGGATTGGCAATCTTCATCCACTGACCCATGTAAATCCGGCTGCAAAGCCCATGGCGTATTATGCCAGACTTTCTGAGGCCAGTGTGGGCAAGGATACCATGACAGGGCACTGGGAGATGATGGGACTGCATATTACCACACCATTTCAGACCTTTACCGAGACTGGATTTCCGAAGGAGCTGCTGGATGAGCTGAGCCGGAGAACCGGACATAAGATCATCGGCAACAAGTCTGCAAGCGGCACGGAGATTCTGGATGAGCTGGCGGAGCAGGAGATTGCCACAGGTGATATGATCGTGTACACGTCAGCAGATTCCGTACTTCAGATCTGCGGCAACGAGGAGACCTTTGGGCTGTCCGAGCTGTACCGCTGCTGCGAGATTGCCAGGGAGCTGACCATGAGGGACGAGTGGAAGGTGGGACGGGTCATTGCAAGACCCTATGTAGGCAGAAAGAAAGGCGAATTTGTCCGCACCGCCAACCGCCACGATTATGCCTTGAAGCCTTATGGCAGGACGGTGCTGAACGCTTTGAAGGATCAGGGCTACGATGTGATCAGCGTAGGCAAGATTTTCGATATCTTTGACGGAGAGGGGCTGACAGAGTCCAACAAGTCCAAAAGCAGTGTTCACGGTATGGAACAGACCATCGAGATTGCAGGACGGGACTTTCAGGGGCTGTGCTTCACCAATCTGGTAGACTTCGACGCTCTCTGGGGCCACAGAAGGAACCCGGAAGGCTATGCGAAGGAGCTGGAGCGGTTCGACGAGAAGCTGGGAGTATTCCTGGAGACCATGCGGGAGGATGACCTGCTGATCATCACCGCAGACCACGGAAATGATCCGACTCATACCGGCTCCGACCATACCAGGGAGATGGTGCCGTTTCTGGCATATTCCCCGTCTATGGAAGGCGCAGGGGCACTTCCCCCGCAGGAGAACTTCGCAGTGATCGGAGCGACGATTGCAGAGAACTTCGGTGTAGAGATGCCGGAGCAGACGATCGGGAAGTCGATTCTGGGGGAATTGGTGTAGGAAGAATAGGGATGTTGATAGAGAAAAGGACGGTTCATCTGCCACAATGGCGGGTAAACCGTCCTTTTCTAGGGTCACAAGATGGCTTTCGCCGTATCTTCGAACTTCATCTTCCGCGCATAGGCGAGCAGACGATCTCTGGTCTGTGGGTCATGGAATTCCTTGTGATAGGTATCAATAATGAGGTCGAAGATATGCGGTTCGATGCTCTCGCGGAAGCGGATACAGTCGCACACGCTTCGACCGATATCGTATACCTGATAATCGCCGAATTCTGTTTCAATCTTCAGTTTGTCAATGTTGTATCCGGATTCAGCCAGATAATGTCGCGTGGTGTCGAAGGGGAACACCATATGGCGTCGATCGTTGCGTCTGGTGCCGACAGACAGGGTAGGGGGCTCTACAGAGATGAAGCCCTGATAAAAGCAGGCGCTGTCAGCAACGATCACAGCATCATGGTTGACAAAGCAGACTTCTACCGGCTTGTAGTCAGCGGGCTTCTGTCTGCCGCAGCGCGGCATCCAGAAATAGCCGTTGGCAATCTTTTCCAGATATTGCTCCTGCAAAAGCGCAGCAATCTGACGGTTGGTAAGTCCCTGTGCTAATAGTTCTCTGGTGGTGGTGTAGCCGCAAGAATGGGTATACAGATTCTCAAGGCGTTCGTAAGTAAGCGGTCTCATTCCTCATTACCTTTCTGTACTTGGAACAGGCAGTGGTTCCAGTGATGTAATCAATATAATATATTCATATAATAGCATTATAAAATACATGTGGCAAGAAAAATATTCAATATAATTAAAGCAATATAACAATTAGATATTTATCTAAATATTATTGACAAGAATAACAGGATGTGATATTTTACATTTAGATAATTATCTAATTGATGCACATGACAGAGCAGGAAAGGAGGGGCTGATGGGATTTCAGCAGAGCTTTAAGGCCCTGTCGGACGGGACCCGGCGGGAGATTCTGAATCTTCTGAAGGAGGGACCGATGACAGCAGGCGAGATTGGAGAACATTTTCCTGTATCGGGGGCTACCATGTCCCATCATCTGGCGCTTCTTAAGGAGGCTGGGCTGATACTCAGTGAGAAGAAGGGAAAGTATATTTATTATGAGCTGAATATGTCTGTGGTGGATGAGCTGCTGAGCTGGATCACAGAGCTGAAAGGAGAGAGACATCATGAATAACGGGAAAAAGCGGATTGACCGCGGGCAGATTGTCATCTGGGTGATATCCCTGCTGCCGGTTCTGATCACGGCGGCGGTATATCCGATGCTGCCGGAACAGATTCCCACCCACTGGGAGCTGGGCGGAGAAGTGGAGTATGGGGCGAAGCATACCATCTGGATGCTGGCGGGGATGGCGCCATTTTTTGGAATCATGTTTTTCCTGCTGCCGAAGATGGATCCGAGAAGGAAGAATTATCACAAGTTTCAGAAATCCTATCAGAATTTTCAGCTGTATCTTCAGCTGTTTATGCTGGCAGCGGTCAGCATCATACTGGTGGAGAGCATTCGACCGGGGACGGTTCAGGTGGACCGGGTCATCTGCGCCATGTGCAGCGTCCTGTTCCTGATCATAGGAAATATGATGCCGAAGTTCCGGCAGAATTATTTCTGTGGATTTAAGACACCCTGGACGATTGCCAGCGAGGTTGTGTGGAACAAGACCCATCGGCTTGGGGGCCGGATGATGTTTGCCGCCGGACTGGTCGGGCTGATTGGGGCGGCGCTGCCGGATGAGCGGTGGAGATTTGCACTGCTGTTTGTGCCGGTGATGACTGCAACGATTGTGCCAGGCGTGATGAGCTATGTGTGGTACCGGAGACTGGGGGAGGGATAAGTAGCTGGTGTAGGCGATTGGTGGCTGGGCGATTGGTGGCTGGGTTATTAGTGACTTGGCTATTTTAGTTGTGGTTTTGGACAATTATAGGGTGAAATCGGGGGAAATTATCCAAACTGCTCCTGTAAGGGGGATAAAATAGCGTTTTATGGTTTACATAAGACTGTTTTGGACAATTATATTCGAAATCAAGCCATTATTATCCAAAATTCTTGATTTTTTGGATAATTAATAAGGATAATCGCCTAAAATTGTCCAAACAGGGGCATAAAAAGGGGGAAAAGCAGGTTTTGTAAAGGAAATTCTCCATTGATTGGACAATTTTTAACTGAAATTGAAATTATTGTCCAAAATAGTTTTATGTCAATCCAAGAAACGCAGAGACCGAGGCAGAAGACAAGGATATAAGACAAAACCAAAAGACAAAATCA
>JAUNPU010000027.1:0-14082 GCA_030536555.1 Eubacteriales bacterium
CGGCCTCTACAACATGCAGGAGGAAATGGCATAAATATTTCTGTATCGGACAACATAATAATATTGAAACGGATTGACGGAGGTGTTATAATTTGGGTAGAGAGAAGGAGGTGGAGCCGATGATGAATGCAATGATGGATACGCAAAGACCATGCACGATTACAGAGTCTATTAAAAAATCATGTCAGGAAGTTTCATTGATGCGTCAAGGCAAACTCCCAAAGCATAGTTGGGCTGATTTTCGTAAGCGCATGGAAGAAGAAGCGAAGGACGAGTAACGAATGCAATTTGAGATTATAACAACAGAGCAATTTGAAAGTGATGTCCGGTACTATATGAAGAAGAAAAAATTCAAACATATACTGGATGATTTACAGGAAGTGATTGATGAATTAGAAAAGGGTAATTTGATTGGAGATGCAATACCCGGACTTGTATTTGATAATGATGAGACAATTAAGGTCAGAATTGCAAATTCAGATACCAAGGTAGGAAAGTCAAATGGTTACAGATTAATTTACTACGCAGTAAAAAATGATTATGAAATATATCTTCTGACGGTTTACTACAAGAAAGAAGATAATCGGATTCCGTCAAACAAGGAGATTGAAGAACTTGTAAATGAGTATTGTAAATAGGGCATATCGGGTAGAAATATCTGGTATGCTTTATTTTTTCAACAATGGATGATAAACATGGTTTTTTGACTGCTTAGAAGAGCGGCTCTTTTTTCTTGCGAATTTTCGCAATCCGCGCTAAAATAGAGTATTATTTGGACACCAAAGAGGAGAGAATCATGCAGACAGAGGGAACGACCAAAAATGACTTTTCGAAAGGGAGCATTATCGGCAATATCATGAGCCTTGCGGTTCCGATGACGCTGGCGCAGCTGATCAATGTACTGTACAACATCGTGGACCGCATCTACATCGGGCGGATTCCGGAGCATGCGACTCTGTCGCTGACCGGGCTGGGGCTGTGTCTGCCGATTATCTCCATGGTGATTGCATTTGCCAATCTGTTCGGCATGGGCGGGTCGCCGCTGTGCTCCATTGAGCGGGGACGGGGCAATGTGGATGAGGCGGAGCGAATCATGGGCAATTCCTTCTGCCTGATGCTGATCTTCGGCGTGATCCTGACGGCGCTGGGGCTGATTCTGAAGCGGCCGATGCTGTATCTCTTCGGTGCCAGTGACCAGACATTTCCTTATGCGGACAGTTATGTGAGTATCTATCTGTTGGGAAGTATATTTGTGATGATCGGGCTGGGGATGAACAGCTTTATCAATTCTCAGGGATTTGGAAAGATCGGGATGCTGACGGTGCTTTTAGGGGCGGTGAGCAACATCATTCTGGATCCGGTCTTTATCTTTGTGTTTCATATGGGAGTGCAGGGGGCGGCGCTGGCAACGGTGATCTCTCAGGGCTTAAGTGCTCTGTGGATTTTCCGGTTCCTGACGGGACCGCGGACGATCCTGAAGTTGAGGCGGTCCTGCATGAGACTGGAGCGGGAGCGGGTGCGAAATATCGTGTCGCTGGGATTCTCCGGCTTTACCATGGCAATCACCAACAGTCTGGTACAGATCATGTGCAATGCCACCCTGCAGACCTACGGAGGCGATCTGTACGTGGGCGTGATGACGGTGATCAACTCGGTGCGCGAGGTGGTGTCCATGCCGGTGCAGGGAATCACCCACAGCGCCCAGCCGGTGATGGGCTTCAATTACGGAGCGGGAGAGTATAAGCGGGTGAAGCAGGCGATTGCCTTCACATCGGCAGCGGCAATCGGATACACTACGGTGGTGTGGCTGCTGGTGCATGGATTTCCGGAATTCTTCATCCGGATCTTCAATCAGGACGCAGATCTGGTGGCGGCGGGGATTCCGGCGATGCAGATCTACTATTTCGGATTTTTCCTGATGTCGCTGCAGTTCTCGGGCCAGGCGGTATTTGTGGCGCTGGGGAAGGCGAAGCGGGCGATTTTCTTCTCCATTTTCCGAAAAGTGGTGATTGTGGTTCCTCTGACCTGGCTGCTGCCGCGGCTGTGGGGGCTTGGAACCAGCGGTGTATTTGCCGCAGAGCCCATTTCCAATCTGATCGGCGGACTTGCATGCTTTGGAACCATGCTGGTGACGGTGCTGCCGGAGTTGAACAAAGGAGTAAAACAGCCATGAAGAGAAATTTCCATACAAAAATGACTGCATTGGGACTGACTGCGGCGGTTGCTTTGTCGGCGCTGCAGATGACAGCGATTCCGGCACAGGCGGCGGTGGCAGAGCGGCCGACCTATTTAAAATCAGCCACCTACGTGTCGGATGCGTGGGTGATCAACTTCTGGAATACGGAAAGTGACCATATGGAGGAGGAGCTGGCGCAGATTGCGGAGGATGGCTTCAACAGCATCGTTCTGGTGATTCCCTGGAGGGAGTTTCAGCCGAAGACGGACCCGGTGGCGTACAATGACTATGCTTTTCGGAAGCTGGAGCGGATCATGGAGACTGCCAATGAGAAAGGGCTCTGGGTACAGATTCGGCTCAGCTATACCTGGGATTACTATGAAGAGGAGGAGTCGGCTCTGCGGTTTCGTGAGCTGCTTGGAGGCGGCAGGACGGAGCGGGCCTGGGTGAGCTATGTGGCGAAGCTTTATGAGACGGTATCCCGGTACCCGAACTTTTACGGCGGCTTTCTGACCTGGGAGGATTTCTGGAACTACATCGAGGCGGCTCCCATATCCGGACAGGGAGAGCGCAGTATCCAGGAGGCGGACCGGATCGGCTATCAGGATTATCTGAAGGAGAATTACAGCCTGGAGCAGGTCAGCGAATACTATGGAAAGGGGCGGTTCTTCCGGGATTTTAGGGCTGTCTACATTCCGGAGCGGACCAGTCCGGCATATAAGCTGCTCTACGAGTATTATGATGATGTGCTGACCCGTCTGCTGCAGCAGGCGCAGCAGGTATTTCCGGACTTGTCCATGGAGGTTCGCCTGGACGTGGATCCGGTCAATGGAAAGGACGGGGGCAAGGTGGGGGCCCACCACTACCAGACATTTCCATGCGGCAGTGCGCCGTACACATCGCTGATGTACAGCGTGTCCATGGGGCAGCAGAACCAGGGAGAGAAGATTACCGCCGGGCAGGCCCTTGACATGATGGAAACGCAGATGAATCTGGTGCAGACTTATAATGAAAGAAAGCCAATCTACATCGATCAGCTTCTCTATATGGATGCCACGGAGCGGTTCTCCTACAATGCCCAGCTGTTAGAGCAGGACAGAACGGTATTTCTGACTGCATTGCCGTCGGTGCTGCGGCGTTACACCAATGGCTACGGGATCTGGAGCTATCGAAATTATGCCCACAATCCGGTCTATAACTGTCAGTTTGTGCTGGGAGAACGCGGCTGGGACACCAGCCGGGCGAAGATGGAGGAGCGAGACGGCAGCTGTCAGATGAAGCTGCAGGATGGAGGCATCATTGTCCAGAAGATCGGGCACCGGATTGCAGGCAAGGACGGCAGCAGCAATCGGGTGCGGTTCACAGCGGACAGCGATCAGCCGGTAACCGTAGCGGTGACCCTCGGAACTGTCACGAAAGAGGTCACTGTGCAGGGTGCCGGATCTTATGAGCTGAACTTTGGAAGACTGAACTATGAGAAGCTTCAGTTCCGGGCAAAGGGTGAGGTGTATCTGGACAATATCCAGGTCTACAACTTTGTGCAGGACGGACAGCTTTACGATATGGACGGAAATGAGCTGAGCTGCATGGCTGCCATGCGGGAGCTGAACGGGGCGATGCAGTAGAACGTCAGGTGGTACAGCAGTGCTGAGACACTGCCATGTGAATATTTGCCCGACCATGGTGCCATACTATCTTTGATATTGCAGGATATCAATATTTCATATCAAGGAGGTATGCAGCTACTATGACAAAGTTAGAGTGCAGTGTTACCAATTGTCTTCACAACTCCGACCACCGCTGCTGCAAGCAGGCGATCATCGTGGATGGCCATGAGGCAAGGACCCAGGAGGAGACCTGCTGCGGCAGCTTCGACGAGAATAAGGAAGGCGCGTTCCAGAATGTATTTAAGACTCCGGAGAACCGGCTGGAAATCGACTGCGAGGCGGTGCAGTGCAATTACAATGAGAACCGGCACTGTGCGGCGGAGCACATCGGAATCTCCGGCGACGGGGCGAGCAGAGCAGAACAGACACTGTGCGCCACCTTTAAAATGAGATAAGAGGGCACAGGTGCGCCTGCAGCGGCAGGAGACAGCATGCGGGGAGGCGGCGAAGTGCCGTTTCCCTGTTACATAGGAGAATACCGCAAATGTGCGGCTGCAAAAAACGTCTGAAAAACGGTCTGCAAAAACCGGGCTGAAAAATCTGAAATTCTGCTTGACATTTCCGGGAAACGATAGTATGATAGTAAAAGTTGTGAGAACAACGAACATGAAAGTAGGTATCCACCTCACCTCGGCACGAGCAAGTGACCCTGGTTCATAGTAAGAGACACGTATAAGCGGCGGCGACGTCCAATGTGATACTTAGAGGGTGGATAGAGTATTCTATCTACTTTTTTTATGCAGATAACAGGCATGTATTATTCGAAGATGGAGGTGCACGACAATTAGCGAATTAATGATTAACGAACAGATTCGAGATAAGGAAGTTCGATTGATTGGTCAGGACGGAGAGCAGCTTGGAATCATGTCCGCAAAGGAAGCATACAAGATGGCTCTGGAAGCGGAACTTGATCTGGTAAAGATTGCTCCGACGGCAAAGCCACCGGTTTGTAAGATTATTGACTACGGTAAGTATCGTTACGAGCTGGCAAGAAAAGAAAAAGAAGCTAAGAAAAAACAGAAGGTAATCGAAGTCAAAGAAGTGCGGTTATCCCCGAATATCGACAGCAATGATTTGAACACCAAGATGGGTGCGGCACGGAAGTTCCTGGAAAAGGGCGACAAAGTAAAAGTTACCTTACGTTTCCGAGGTCGTGAGATGGCGCATATGTCCAAGTCCAAGTATATCCTGGATGATTTTGCTGAGGCAATGAAGGACATCGCAATCATTGACAAGCCTTCCAAGGTCGAAGGAAGAAGCATGGTCATGTTTTTATCTGCTAAAAAGTAAACGTAAGACATTGATTAAGGAGGAAGAACATTATGCCTAAATTAAAAACAAGCAGAGCAGCTGCAAAGCGTTTCAAAAAGACCGGTACCGGTAAGCTGGTAAGAAACAAAGCATACAAGTCTCACATCTTAACTAAGAAGTCTACCAAGAGAAAGAGAAATCTTAGAAAAGATATCGTTACCGATGCTACCAACGCAAAGGTAATGAAGAAGATTTTACCATATCTGTAATTGACTGATTAGTATAAGAAGGAGGAAAAACCGATGGCAAGAATTAAAGGCGGTATGAACGCAAGAAAGAAACATAACAGAGTGCTGAAGATGGCTAAAGGCTACAGAGGCGCACGTTCTAAACAGTATAGAGTAGCAAAGCAGTCCGTAATGAGAGCATTAACCAGCTCCTATGCAGGACGTAAAGAGAGAAAGAGACAGTTCCGTCAGCTGTGGATTGCTCGTATCAACGCGGCAGCTCGTATCAACGGTCTGTCCTACAGCAAGTTCATGTATGGTCTGAAGTTAGCAGGTGTTGAGATGAACCGTAAGGTCCTGTCCGACATGGCTATCAACGATGCAGAGGGCTTCGCAAAGCTGGCTGAGCTGGCTAAGTCCAAACTGGCTTAATCACTGATTGAGACTCCCGTCTGATTCTCCTGGTGGAATCGGGCGGGATTTTTGTGTTGAGAATAGAAAAATACGGCGTGATTCTGCGTTCACGCCGTATTCCTTGCTTATCTTATGTAATTATTTGCCCATGAGCTGGCACAGGAACTGATACAGGCTCTCGCAGGTGCTCTGACCGCAGCTGTAGCCGGTTACGTTGGAACAATCGAAAAAGTTCATGAAGTGTTCTCCTTTCTACTGTTGCTGTTTCCTGGTGACAAAAGAGATTGTAACACTTTTGTAACAATTAATCCATGGTGGGGCATTGGAAAAGATGGAGAATCCTGGTATTGTTTCTATTGTCGTTTGTGTTTGAATAAATTGAAAAATTTATTGAAAAAAGTGCTTGCAAATAGCTGGGAGCTATGCTATACTATGTTTTGTTCGCGGGAGTGCTGGAATTGGCAGACAGGCTAGACTAAGGATCTAGTGGCAGTTATGTCGTGTGGGTTCAAGTCCCATCTCCCGCATGCATTAATGCTAAGTGAGCATGTGGGTTTGGCATGGTGCAACATTCCTCGATAGCTCAGTCGGTAGAGCACGCGGCTGTTAACCGCGCTGTCGTAGGTTCAAGTCCTACTCGGGGAGTTCAGATATTGCTTGTTGGGAATAAAAAAGTTCTTGACAAAGAGAGCAACATCTGGTAAAATTTATATCGTTGATTCGACAAAAACTTGTCGAGACGATGGTTTGCAGAAGTGGCGGAATTGGCAGACGCGCACGGTTCAGGTCCGTGTGGTAGCAATACCTTGTGGGTTCGACTCCCATCTTCTGCACGAGAGAGTGAGGAATATGATTCCTCACTTTTTTTATATCATAGGAAAGTTCGCCCTATGATACAAAAAATGCTCCGCGCGGAGTGCGCAAGCGGACTCTTTGTTGCCCAGACAGGGAAAAGGGCGGATCGGGAAGATACACGAATTAATTATTTTTCCATGCAAGAATATACTGCTTCAATAAATTAAATAACTTGGAAAAAAGTAGTTGACAAATCGTATATATTTGATATAATAAGTATCGTTGATTCGACAGAAAACCTGTTGAGACAATGGTTCGCAGAAGTGGCGGAATTGGCAGACGCGCACGGTTCAGGTCCGTGTGGTAGCAATACCTTGTGGGTTCGACTCCCATCTTCTGCATACGAGAGTGAGGAAGCTGATTCCTCACTTTTCTTTTTGTCCTGGAGGAAAATCGAATCGGCAAAGTGTATGAATTAACCATTTTTTCATGTTAAAATAAACTATTAAAATTATTTGAAAAAGTAGTTGACAAATCCATCTCCATTGGATATAATATGCGTGTTGGTTCGGTAAGCAAGCTTCACCGGAACAGCGGTTCGCAGAAGTGGCGGAATTGGCAGACGCGCACGGTTCAGGTCCGTGTGGTAGCAATACCTTGTGGGTTCGACTCCCATCTTCTGCACGATCTGGCAGGGACATGTTCCCTGCCTTTTTTCGTATCTCAGATATTTGTATTGCAACGGAAACATAAATTCTACTGGTAAAGTCTATATAAATGGTATATAATAGCAAATACGAGTCAAGTGAAGATTTGGCAGGACGGGACTGTGAAGGACCAAGCAGTTACGATAGAACAGACGTTGGAGGGAGTCATGCTGACATTAGAGAACGTGTCTTTTGAAGTACAGGCGGAGAAAGGCCAGAAAGAGATTATCAGAAATATGAATCTGACCATTGATGACCACAAGTTCGTGGTGATTACGGGACCGAACGGTGGTGGTAAGTCCACGCTGGCGAAGCTGATCGCCGGAATTGAGAAGCCGACCTCCGGTAAGATTTATTTTAATGGGACAGATATTACGGATATTAGCATTACGGATCGTGCGAACCTGGGGATCAGCTTTGCGTTCCAGCAGCCGGTCCGGTTCAAGGGAATTCAGGTGCTGGATCTGATCCGGCTGGCAGCGAAGAAGCAGCTGTCTGCGGCGGATGCATGCCAGTATCTGTCAGAGGTTGGACTGTGTGCCAAGGACTACATCAACCGTGAGGTGAATGGAAGCCTGTCCGGCGGTGAGCTGAAGCGTATTGAGATCGCTACGGTGCTTGCCCGGGGTACGGAGATGTCCGTATTTGACGAGCCGGAGGCGGGGATTGATCTGTGGAGCTTCCAGAACCTGATTCAGGTGTTTGAGCGGATGCGCAGGAAGACGGATGGTTCCATCCTGATCATTTCTCATCAGGAGCGGATTCTGAACATTGCAGATGAGATCGTGGTGATCGCCAATGGACAGATCACGAAGCAGGGGCCGAAGGAGGAGATTCTACCTCAGCTCCTGGGCACCACTTCCGCGGTGGATGCCTGCGACAGATTTTATCAGGGAGGTAAGCAGTCATGATCGATCAGATTCAGCAGAGAATCTTAGAGGAGGTCGCTGACCTTCATGTTGTGCCGGAGGGCGCATACAATATCCGGGCCAACGGCGAGTCCGCAGCCCGCAACACAACGGCAAATATTGATATTATCAGCAAGACCGATATGAGCGGCATTGATGTCCGCATCAAGCCGGGCACGAAGCATGAGAGCGTGCACATTCCGGTGGTGCTGAGTGAGAGCGGCATCAAAGAGGTGGTTTACAATGATTTCTACATCGGTGAGGACAGTGATGTGGTGATCGTGGCTGGCTGCGGTATTCACAACTGCGGCAACCAGGATTCCCAGCATGACGGTATCCACCGTTTCTACGTGGGTAAGAATGCAAAGGTCAAATATGTGGAGAAGCATTACGGCGAGGGCGATGGCAACGGCAAGCGTATCCTGAACCCGGTTACGGAAGTGTACATGGAAGAGGGCAGCTCCATGGAGATGGAGATGGTGCAGATCAAAGGCGTGGATTCCACGGACCGCAAGACGTTTGCAGAGCTGGCAGCCGGTGCGAAGATGGTTGTGCGGGAGCGTCTGCTGACCCATGGCAGTCAGTATGCAGTCAGTGATTATGTGGTGAAGTTAAATGGCGAGGATTCCAGTGCAGATGTGGTATCCCGCTCTGTTGCCAAGGATCATTCTTATCAGAAGTTTGATTCCCAGCTTGTGGGCAATGCCAAGTGTACCGGTCATACGGAGTGCGACGCCATTATCATGGGAAATGCACGGATTCTGGCGATTCCGCAGCTGGAGGCCAATGACCTTGACGCAGCGCTGATCCACGAGGCGGCAATCGGCAAGATCGCAGGCGAGCAGATTATCAAGCTGATGACTCTGGGACTGACGGAGGAAGAGGCTGAGGCACAGATCGTCAACGGATTCCTGAAATAATACAAAAGCGGCATATGGCTTGTGACGGGTCATATGCCCTTTTTGCATTCTGTGATTCTATTTTTAGAAGAAAACTGTATTAAAAATTCCGAAAATATGATATAATAATTGGTAATTGTAAGCTTTTTGACGGGTGCTTTCCGATGAGGAATCCTGATGGGATGGAGAAAGGCGGGTGCGCAGATGAATATCAGAGAATCGAGAGAAGCCTGGGAGGAACAGTATTTGAGCCCTTATGCGTCCTGTGCCAGCCGGTCCCAGGGGAGAGACATCCCGGAGGATCCATGTGACATCCGGACCGTCTATCAGAGAGACCGGGACCGGATCCTGCACTGCAAGGCATTTCGCAGGCTGAAGCACAAGACCCAGGTATTTCTGGCGCCGGAGGGGGACCACTACCGGACCAGACTGACCCACACGCTGGAGGTGGCGCAGATCGCCAGGACCATTGCCCGGGCGCTGCGGCTCAATGAGGACCTGACGGAGGCCATTGCCCTGGGACATGATCTGGGACATACTCCCTTTGGACATTCGGGGGAGCGGATTCTGGATGAGCTGTGCCCGGATGGATTTTCCCACTATAAGCAGAGCGTGCGGGTGGTGGAGGTGCTGGAGAAGGATGGCAAAGGGCTGAACCTGACGAAGGAGGTGCGGGACGGCATTCTGAACCACCGGACCAGCGGGCATCCGGCGACCTTAGAGGGCGGCGTGGTGCGGCTTTCGGACAAGATTGCTTACATAAATCATGACATTGACGATGCGATTCGCGGGAGGATATTTCAGGAGGATGAGATCCCGGAGTCCTATACCTCGGTGCTGGGATACAGCGTGCGGGAACGGCTGAATACCATGATCCATGACATTATTATCAGCAGTACGGATCAGCCGCAGATCCTGATGTCACCGGGCATGGAGGAGGCGATGCAGGGACTTCGCTCCTGGCTGTTCGAGCATGTGTACAAGAATGACATTCCCAAGGCTGAGGAGGGGAAGGCGCAGCAGCTGATCGCGTCGCTGTATCACTACTATATGGAGCACATTATTGAGCTTCCGGAGGAGTATCTGCTGATGATGCTGAACCGGGGGGAGAAGAAGGAGCGGGTCGTCTGCGATTATATTGCGGGCATGAGCGACAGCTACGCAATCAATAAATTCGAGGAGCTTTTTGTGCCGCGGGCATGGAAGGTATAGAGATCACGAAAGGAGAACTTCATGTATTATCCGGAAGATATCGTGGAGGAAGTGCGGACGAGAAATGACATTGTGGATGTGATTTCGGGATATGTGAAGCTGCAGAAGAAGGGCAGCAACTACTTTGGGCTGTGTCCGTTCCACAATGAGAAGTCACCGTCCTTTTCCGTGTCGCCGCAGAAGCAGATGTATTACTGTTTCGGCTGCGGTGCCGGGGGGAATGTGATTACGTTTGTGATGGAATATGAGAATTATACATTTCCGGAGGCTCTTAAGGTGCTGGCGGACCGGGCAGGCATCAAGCTGCCGGAGGTGGAGTATTCCAAGGAGGAGCGGGCGAAGGCGGATAAGCGTTCCACTCTGCTGGAGATCAACAAGCTGGCAGCCAACTACTTTTATTACCAGCTTCACCAGCCTCAGGGGAAAATCGGATATGATTATTTTAAGAAGAGAGAGCTGTCGGACGAGACGATCCGGCGGTTCGGGCTGGGATTTGCCAACAAGGTCAGCAATGACCTGTATCAGTATATGAGGTCTAAGGGCTATCAGGATGAGATTCTGCGGGAGACGGGGCTCTTCACTATGGATGAGCGGGGAACCTATGACAAGTTCTGGAACCGGGTGATGTTCCCGATTCTGGATGTGAACAGTCGGGTCATCGGATTTGGCGGCAGGGTCATGGGGGACGGGACACCGAAGTATTTGAATTCACCGGAGACCATGATCTTCGACAAGAGCAGGAACTTATATGGTCTTAACTATGCCCGAACCAGCAGGGAGAAGTTCATGCTGGCCTGCGAGGGCTATATGGATGTGATCGCCATGCATCAGGCGGGCTTTACCAATGCGGTGGCGTCGCTGGGGACGGCATTTACCACCCAGCACGCGGCGCTGCTGAAGCGCTACACCGACACGGTGGTGCTGACCTACGACAGCGACGGGGCGGGCACGAAGGCGGCTCTGAGGGCGATTCCGATTCTCAAGGAGGTGGGGATTTCCACCAAGGTGCTGAGTCTGACACCCTATAAGGACCCGGATGAATTTATCAAGAATCTGGGGACGGATGCCTTCCGTGAGCGCATCGAACAGGCGAAGAACAGTTTCCTGTTCGAGATCGACGTGCTGAAGCGGGAGTACGACTTAAATGACCCGGAGCAGAAGACGCAGTTTTACAATGCCACTGCCAGACGGCTGCTGGAATTTACGGAGACGCTGGAGCGGGACAACTACACCCAGGCGGTGGCGAAGGAGCATTTTATCCCCTATGAGGACCTGCGGAGGCTGGTGAACCGGCTGGGCAATCAGCTGGGCGGTGCGCCGGTGCGTCCGCAGAGCGGCGCTTATGGCAGTTACGAGGACCGCGGAGAACGGGCAAGGGAACCGCGAAAGAAGAGGGAGAAGGAGGACGGCATCCGGCAGTCCCAGCGCCTGCTGCTGACCTGGCTGATCGAACGCCCTCAGCTGTTTGAGAAGATCGAGGGCATTGTGGGACCGGAGGACTTTCGGGAGCCGCTGTATCACCAGGTGGCGCAGATGGTATTTGACGGACATGCCCGGGGAGAGGTAAATCCTGCGGGAATCCTGAATCATTTTATCAATGATGAAGAACAATACAAGCAGGTGGCGGCATTATTCAATGCCAGCCTGAAGGAATCGCTGAATAATGAAGAGCAGCAGAAGGCATTTTCGGAGACGGTGCTGCGTGTCCGCAGGAACAGTCTGGACATGGCCAGCCGGAATGCCACGGACATCGGAGAACTGCAGCGGATCATCAAAGAGCAGGCTGCCCTGAAAACGCTTCATGTAACAATCGATTGACGACAGATGTGTCAGTGCACTCACAACCAGAGCATGGGGAAAGGCGGATGGATATGGAAGAACGCACGCAGGGGTTTGACGAGAAGTTACAGCTGCTTCTGGAAGCAGCAAAGAAGAAAAAGAACGTTCTGGAGAATCGGGAGATTCTGGAGTATTTCCGCGGGGAGATTCTGGACCCGGAGAAGCTGGACCGGATCTATGACTTTCTGGACAGCAAGAACGTGGATGTCCTGCGAGTGGGCGAGGACGATGAGATCGATCCGGACCTGTTTTTGGAGGATGAGCTGGAACCTGAAGATGAGGTGGATATTGCCAGCGTGGACCTGTCGGTGCCGGAGGGAGTCGGCGTGGAGGACCCGGTGCGCATGTATCTGAAGGAGATCGGCAAGATTCCCCTTCTCAGCACGGAGGAAGAGATCGAGCTGGCCAAGCGGATGGAGCTTGGGGACGGGGAGGCGAAGAAGCGTCTGGCGGAGGCCAATCTGCGTCTGGTGGTCAGCATTGCCAAGCGGTATGTGGGGCGCGGGATGCAGTTTCTGGACCTGATTCAGGAGGGCAATCTGGGGCTGATCAAGGCGGTGGACAAGTTCGATTACCGCAAGGGCTATAAGTTCAGCACCTATGCCACCTGGTGGATTCGTCAGGCAATCACCAGGTCCATTGCGGACCAGTCCAGAACCATCCGGATTCCGGTGCATATGGTGGAGACCATCAACCGGCTGATTCGCACCTCCAGGCAGCTTCTGCAGGAGCTGGGGCGGGAGCCGAAGGCGGAGGAGATAGCCGAGCGGATGGGAATCCCGGTGGAGCGGGTGCGGGAGATCCGGAAGATATCCCAGGATCCGGTATCGCTGGAGACGCCTATCGGCGAGGAGGAGGACAGCCATCTGGGGGATTTCATTCAGGATGAGCGGGTGGCGGTTCCGGCGGACCAGGCGGCATTTACCCTGCTTCACGAGCAGCTGATGGAGACGTTATCGACCCTGACGGAGCGGGAGCAGCAGGTACTGCGGCTGCGGTTCGGACTGGATGACGGGCGGCCCAGAACGCTGGAGGAGGTGGGCAAGGTATTCCACGTGACCAGAGAGCGGATCCGGCAGATCGAGGCGAAGGCTCTTCGGAAGCTGCGCCATCCCAGCAAGAGCAAGGCACTGAAGGATTTTCTGGATTAGAGTTTTTGCAGCTTCGTGAATCCGGGTACGGTGCCAGAGCCAAAGAAGCAGGCAGGATGAAGAATACGGACAATAAGGAGTTTACAGATAGATGAAGTTATCAAAACGGCTTGAGACCATCGCTGAGATGGTTCCGGAGACCGGGGCAGATGGCCGCGTGGCGGATATCGGTACGGATCATGGATTTGTGCCGATCTGGCTGCTGACCCATGAGCGGGCGGCAGGGGCACTGGCGATGGATGTGAGAAAGGGACCGCTTTTGCGGGCACAGGAGCATGTGCGGCAGTACGGGCTGGAGGAGCGGATCGAGACCAGACTCAGTGACGGTCTTGAGAAGCTGCAGCCGGGGGAGGCGCAGACGGTGGTGATTGCCGGAATGGGCGGTGAGCTGATGCTGCGGATCCTGCGGGACGGAAGCCATGTGCGGGAGAGTATCCGGCACTGGGTGCTGTCGCCCCAGTCGGAGCTGGGACTGTTCCGCCACGGACTGGAGGAGCTGGGACTTGCCGTCGTGAAGGAGACCATGCTGGAGGAAGAGGGCAAATACTACACGGTGATGCTGGCAGAGCCGGGGAAGATGCACTATGAGCACGAGTATGAGTACCGGTACGGGGGGTGTCTTTTGAAAGACAAGTCCCCGGTGCTGCGGGAATTCCTGGAGCGGGAGCAGCGCCAGTACCGGCAGATTCTGACGCAGCTGGAGGCGCAGCAGAGCGAGACGGCGAAGGCGCGGCTGGCAGAGATGCGGGATGAACTGGCGGAGCTGGAGGCGGCGCTGGGAGAGATGAAGGGCTGACGGGAACTGGAGACGGCGCTGGAAGAGCTGAGGAGCTGAC
>JAUNPU010000027.1:14092-40884 GCA_030536555.1 Eubacteriales bacterium
GGCGGCGTCAGGTGAGGCGAAAAGCTGACAGGGCTGGCGGTGCCGTCAGGTGAATTGAAAAGCTGACAGAACTTCAGGCGGCGCCGGAGAAATTTCAGGAATCAGGTAAACGGGAGGAAGCATAAGATGCAGAGAGAGGAATTGACATGCAGCCGCATTACGGAGCGTCTGGAGCAGCTGGCTCCGCGGGCGTATGCCTGTGACTGGGACAATCCGGGGCTGCTGGTGGGCTGGCACGACAAGAAGGTACAAAAGATTCTGGTGGCGCTGGATGCCACCGATGAGGTGGTGGAGCAGGCGGTGCAGGAAGGTGTCAATCTGCTGCTGACTCATCATCCGATGATTTTCAAGCCCTTAAAGCAGATCAATGATGAGAACTTTATCAGTCGGCGGGTGCTGGAGCTGGTGGGGCATCAGATCTGTTACTTTGCCATGCATACCAACTTTGACATTGCACCGGGCTGTATGGCAGATCTGGCGGCGGCGCGGTTTGACATGACGATGGAGGAGCCGCTGGAGGTGACGGGAGAGGCGGACGGTCAGCCAATCGGCATCGGAAAGATCGGCACTCTGACAGAGCCGATGACTGTAAAAGCTCTGGCAAAGCAGGTGAAGGAGCGGTTCGGGCTTCCCTTTGTGATGGTATATGGCGCAGAGCAGGTGATAGAGCCGGTGACCCGGATTGCGGTGTCTCCGGGGTCAGGCGGCAGCATGATCCGGCACGGGCTGGCAAAGCAGGCGCAGGTGCTGGTAACCGGGGATATCGGTCATCATGAGGGCATCGATGCGGCGGCGAACCATATGGCGATCATTGACGCGGGACATTACGGACTGGAGCATATTTTCATTCCTTTTATGAAGAACTGGCTGGAAGAGCAGTTTGGAGATCAGGTGGAGGTGGTAACCGCAGAACCGGCATTTCCGGTGAAGGTGGTTATCTGACGGAGAAGCGAGGAAGAGAGACCGGCGCGGGATGACAGGAAGAGACAGAGGCAGGGACAGGAAGAGGCAGGACTAGCAGAAAGAGGCAGGGACAGCAGGAAGAGGCAGGGCTGGCAGATAGAACAGGAGGAAGTGCATGATACAGGCAACGGTGGAAGGTCAGAAGCGGGAATATCTGGAAGGAACTTTGTTACTGGAAGCAGCGGAGGAGTTTCAGCCGCAGTTTGAGCATCAGATTCTCCTGGCGTTTGTCAACGGCAAGCTGCAGGAGCTGCACAAGAAGGTGAAGGCGGATGCGGAGATTACATTTCTGACGGCGGAGGACGGTCCGGGGATGGACTCCTACCGCAGAAGCGTGACACTGCTGATGATGAAAGCATTCTATGAGGTGGTGGGAAGCGAGCACATCCGGGAGGTCTCGGTGGACTTTTCTATCGGGGACGGGCTTTATATTGAGCCGGACGGGGACTTTGAGCTGAATCAGCAGCTGGTGGACCGGGTGAAGGAACAGATGCATGATTATGTGAAAGAGTCGATTCCGATTATGAAGCGCAGCATCAACACTCATGAGGCCGTGGAGCTGTTCCACAAGCATGGTATGTATGACAAGGAGCGGCTGTTCAAGTTCCGCCGGGTTTCCAGAGTCAACATTTACAGTATCGGAGGATTTGAGGATTATTACTATGGATACATGGTGCAGAATACCAGTTATCTGAAGTATTTTGACCTGATGCTCTACCATCATGGACTGATTCTGATGCTGCCCAATAAGGCAAATCCCACCTGTGTGGCGGAGTTCCAGCCCAAGGATAAGCTGTATCAGGTGCTTCACGAGTCGGAGGACTGGGCGAGGAAGCTGGAGGTTCCCAATGTGGGAGCTCTCAATGAACAGATTACCAGAGGCAGGATGAATGAGCTGATTCTGGTGCAGGAAGCGCTGATGGAGAAGAAGATCGGTGACATTGCGGAGATGATTGCCTCGCAGCCCAACAAGAAGATCGTGATGATTGCAGGGCCGTCTTCCTCGGGGAAGACCACATTTTCCCATCGGCTGTCCATTCAGCTGCGGGCGAAGGGACTGAAGCCTCATCCCATTGCGGTGGATAACTACTTTGTGAACCGGGTGGACAGTCCAAAGGACGAGCATGGAAACTACAACTACGAGGCGCTGGAGTGTCTGGATGTGAAGCAGTTCAATCAGGATATGACGGATCTGATCGCCGGGAAGACGGTTCAGCTGCCGGTGTACAACTTTATCAGCGGCGAGCGGGAGTACCGGGGGGATTTCCTGACTCTGGGACCGGAGGATATTCTGGTGATTGAGGGAATCCACTGCCTGAATGAGAAGCTGTCCTACAGCCTTCCGAAGGAACGTAAATTCAAGATCTACATCAGCGCCCTGACTCAGCTGAATGTGGATGAGCACAACCGGATTCCCACCACAGACGGGCGGCTGCTCCGGCGGATGGTGCGGGATGTCCGCACCAGAGGTGCATCGGCTCAGGCGACGATTCGCATGTGGCCGTCGGTGCGAAGAGGGGAGGAGGAGAATATCTTCCCCTACCAGGAAGAGGCGGATGTGATGTTCAACTCGGCGCTGGTCTATGAGCTGGCGGTGTTAAAGCAGTATGCGGAACCGGCGCTGTTCAGCGTGCCGAGAGACAGTGAGGAGTATCTGGAGGCAAAGCGGATGTTAAAGTTCCTGGATTACTTTCTGGGAGTCAGCAGCGAGGATATTCCGAAGAATTCCATTGTGCGAGAGTTTATCGGGGGGAGCTGCTTTAAGGTGTGAGGGTGGTGGATGAAGACGGTGGACGAAGACAGTGGATTAAGATAGTGGGCGAGGATGGCAGATGAGAATGGCGGATTGCTTTGGGCTGGGGCTCTCTTGCGAGGTCTGTTTGGACAATAAATCAGGAAATATCAAAAAATTGTCCAAAACATTTTTGCGAAGTGGCAAAAAACGGCTTAAACGGTTGACATAAAACTAATTTTGGACAATTTTTTCAAATATCGGTTCTAATTGTCCAAAATTCTCGGATTTTTGGATAATTTTCAGGGGGTTCAGGTTAAAATTGTCCAAAACACTCGTTTTACAGCCAGAAATCAAGAGATTCATCATGGTTTTGGATAATTTTTGAGGTTTTTGCCATTTATTGTCCAATTCCAGCGTTAAGCTGAAAATACGGTCGCAAAACAGTAGCAAAAACAGCAGCGAAATAGTTGCTGGAATAGTCAATGCCAATCGTCGCAGCCAATTGTCAAATAGTTGCATCGCCAATGCCATTGCCAATCGTATCGCCATTGCATCTCACACCACGATTGACATAACTGCATATTCATGGTATAGTTAGAAACCGAGTAAGACAGATGGTCGCTGCCGCAAGACCGAAAGGTTGCGGGAGAGGAAAGTCCGGGCTTCACAGGGCAGGATGCCAGATAACGTCTGGCGGAGGTGACTCCAGGGAAAGTGCAACAGAAATATACCGCCGGTCATTGGACCGGTAAGGGTGGAAGGGCAGTGTAAGAGACTACCGCCCGGCTGGTAACAGGCGGGGCATATGTAAACCCCATTCGAAGCAAGACCGAACAGAAAGCGTAAGGCGGCCCGTCTGCTTTCGGGTAGGTCGCTTGAACCAGGTGGTGACATCTGGTCTAGATAGATGACCATCCAACGACATAACCCGGCTTATCGTCTTACTCGTTTTAAAGGAAAAGGGCTCTCCACCTGGTGTGGAGAGCTTATTTGTTTATCAGACAAATTGTGAAACAGATCGTGAAACAGATTGCGAAACAGATTGTGAAACAGGGGGAGTGACATTTGAAGAAATACAGAAGGAAATCCGCTTTGCAGATGGGGCTGCTGGCGGCGATATCGGTGCTTGTGCTCTGGATTCCGACTACGGCGGCGCATGCCATGGAAGCGCCCGGCGGCGGGGATGAGGACTGGATCTACAGCGAGGAGGACCATGGCTGGTATTACCGGGAGGAAAGCGGCAGGCTTCATACCGGATGGCTGAAGGATGAGGGAGAATGGTACTGGTTTGACGGGGAAGGACGAATGGCGGACGGCGGCGAACAGTACGCAGGCAGCGGACGGTATTATTTTTTCCCCAACGGTCAGATGGCTTGGAATCAGTATGTGGGGATGAAGTATTATGATGAAGAGGGGCAGGTGCAGGATGACCGGAGTGTCCGCACGGTCGGTAGCGGAAGCCCTTCCTCCGAGGATAAGGACCTGTTCTCCGATGCCATGTACTATGTGCCGCGAAGCTGGATTGCGCAGTTTGTGAAGGATGACTGGCAGTTCATGTTCTACACGAAAAAGAAGTATTTTGAGGCGCCGGAGACCAGCGCGGGCATCTATTATGTGTATCACGATGTGGATACCCGATATAAGAAGATAAAGCTTACACGGGGGGAGGATGCACTGCAGGCATTTGGCGAGTACGTGGGCTATGCGTCCGGCTGTTATCGGAAGGACAGTCAGTGGATGAAGACGCTCTGGGCGGAGTACCCGTCGGTAAATGCAGTGCTGAATATTCCGGACTACTATGCCAGCAACGGGAGATTCTACTTTGGAAAGCTGTTTGGGGCGTATCTGAATGAGGAGACCCGGGACAGTATTCAGCGGATGTCACCGAAGGCGTGTGAAGTGATGGAAGAAATCCTTCACTGGAAGGATGATGAGGAGACAAGGGCCCGGTATGAGAGAGCGCGGCAGCAGGAGCAGCAGGCGGAGGCTGCCAGACAGGAGCAGATCTACATCAAGGAAGGCTATGGTCCGGGGGTGAAGCGCCCGGAAGAGAATACAGAAAAGTAAAGAGGGGCTGGCAGATCATTCTGCCAGCTCCTCCCATCGTTCATACAGGGTCTCCAGCTGAGACTGGAGTTCTTCCTTCTCGTGATTCAGTTCCATCAGCTTTGCCACATCGGTGAAGATCGCCTCCTGCCCCAGCAGCTCATCGATCTCGGCGTCGCGGGTCTCCAGACTGTGAATCTCGTCCTCCACCTTCTTTAAGTCATTCTGACGCTTGCGGATGCGTGCCTGCTCCTCCTTCTGGGCTTTCCAGTCCAGCTTGACCTCGGACTCGGTGCCGAATAAGCTTCCGGAAGCAGCACCTGTGCCGGTGACAGCAGAAGCAGCACCTGTGCTGGTGGCGGAAGCACCGCCGCCGCGGGAATCAGTGCCGAAGCCGGTAATGGAGCCGGTGCCGGAGGAAGCGCCCGCAGCAGTCGGAGCCAGATAGAGCTCCTTCATCAGATCTTTTTTCTCCAGATAATAATCATAATTGCCGATGTAGTTGAGCAGTGTCTGACCGGTCAGCTCCAGAATCCGGGTGGCGGTCTGGTTGATGAAGTAACGGTCATGGGACACATACAGCACCGTGCCGGTGTAGTTCTTAAGTGCCTGCTCCAGAATCTCCTTGGAGGTGATGTCCAGATGGTTGGTCGGCTCATCCAGAATCAGGAAGTTGGCTTCTGACAGCATCAGCTTCGCCAGAGAGACACGTCCGCGCTCGCCGCCGCTTAAGTCGGAAATACGCTTGAAGACGTCGTCCCCGGTGAACAGAAAGGCTGCCAGAATATTGCGGACCTGGGTGTTGGTCAGATTCGGGTAGGCATCCTGAACCTCCTCGAATACATTCTTCTCCATGTGCAGCACGTGGTGCTCCTGGTCGTAATAACCGATATGTACCTTGGAGCCCAGGGTGATGGTGCCCGTATCCGCAGGCAGCATGCCGTTGATCAGCTTTAAGATCGTGGTCTTGCCGGTACCGTTGTTGCCGATGATTGCCACACGCTCCCCCCGCTTGACCTCCATGTCAAGACCGGAGAACAGCTTCAGGCTGTCGAAGGATTTGCTTAAATCCCGGATGGTCAGCACATCATTGCCGCTGACGATGTTGGGCTCCAGGGAGATATGCATCTCGTCGTTGATCTCGGCGGGCTTGTCCAGCACCTCAATCTTGGAGAGCATCTTCTCACGGCTTTCCGCCCGCTTGATGGATTTCTCCCGGTTGAAGGATTTCAGCTTGGCGATGACCTCCTCCTGATGGCGGATTTCCTGCTGCTGATTGAGATAGGCCTTCATTCTGGCAGCGCGGATCATGGCCTTCTTCTCGCTGTAGGCAGTATAGTTGCCCTGATATACAGTACAGTGTCCCTGCTCCAGCTCCACGATCTTGGTGACTACCCGGTTCAGGAAATAGCGGTCATGGGCTACGATGATGACAGCGCCGTTGTAATTGAGCAGGTACGTCTCCAGCCAGGCGATGGAGTCCATGTCCAGATGGTTGGTCGGCTCGTCCAGAAGGATAATGTCCGGCTTGGATAACAGCAGCTTACCCAGGGAGACACGGGTCTTCTGACCACCGGATAAGGTGGAGACCTCCTTGTCAAATTCCTCCTCCCCAAAGCCAAGACCCTTTAAGACACCGGTGATCTCGCTCTGCCAGGCGTAGCCGTTCTCCAGCTCGAAGGTGTGATTTAAGCGGCTGTAGGCGGTGAGCATCTGCTCCAGCTCCTCCCCTTTGGCATCCTTCATCTGGATCTCCAGCTGACGAATCTGCTGCTCCATCTCGATGATGGGGCGCTTTACTTCTTTTAACTCCTCATAAATGGTGCGCTCGCTGCTTAAGTCCTGGTGCTGTGCCAGGTAGCCCAGGGTCTTGCCCTTGGACAGCACCACCTCGCCCTGATCAGCCGCCAGCTCGCCAACGATGATCTTAAGCAGGGTGGACTTGCCGGCTCCGTTGATGCCGACAATAGCAGCCTTCTCCTGGTCTTCTATGTGAAATGAGACCTCGGACAGAATCTGGTCTGTGCCGAATGCCTTATGGATGTGATTGCAGGATAATATCATAATTCTACTCCGTTTCTTGCGTCTTGTTCTTTCCTGTTCAAGTATAATATAGGCGCTGTATTTTTTCAACATTCAACCTCTTTCTTTTTGTCGGATTTGCTGGTATAATAAAAAAGTTGAGCTAATTTTACATGAAAACAAGGGGGAAAAGCAGATGACAGACCAGTATGGAAGAGAGATTCGCTATGTGCGCATTTCGGTGACAGACCGCTGTAATCTGCGGTGCCGCTACTGTATGCCGCGTGAGGGCGTGAAGCAGCTGGCACATGGGGATATTCTCAGCTATGACGAGATCATCCGTCTGGCAGGTATCTTTGCAGGAAGAGGCATCAGCCGGATCAAGCTGACAGGCGGGGAGCCGCTGTCGCGAAGAGACTTATGGAAGCTGGTTCAGGGACTGAAAGCAGTTGACGGGATCCAGCAGGTGACACTGACCACCAACGGCACGCTGCTGGCAGAGCAGATCGACCGTCTGGCAGATGCGGGGCTGGATGCGGTCAACATCAGTCTGGATACTCTGGATGAGGCACAGTACGAGGCAATCACCAGAAGGGCAGAGCTTCCGGCGGCGCTTAAAGGTCTGCAGGCAGCCATTGCCTGTCCGCAGATTCGAACCAAAATCAACTGTGTGCCGCTGGCTGGAGAGAATGAATCGCAGTGGGTACCCTTGGCAGCCATTGCAAGAGATCATGCGGTGGACGTCCGGTTCATAGAGATGATGCCGATCGGGCTTGGCAGGGAGTATGCGGGGCGGACCCAGGATGACATTCTTAAGGTGCTGCGGGAACGCTTCGGACAGGAGACTGCGCTTACAGGAGAGTTCGGCAACGGACCGGGAACCTATGTGGGATTTGCGGGATTTACGGGCAGGATTGGATTTATCAGCGCCATGACCCACAAGTTCTGCGAGCGGTGCAACCGGGTGCGGCTGACGCCGGAAGGCTATCTGAAGCCCTGCCTGCAGTATGCGGCAGGGGTGGATCTGCGGGGTGCCATGAGGTCCGGTGCGTCGGACGAGGAGCTGGATCAGATGATCGGGAAAATGATCTACGAGAAGCCCTGCAGCCATCACTTTGAGAACCAGGAAGAGCCGGGAGCGGAGCTTCGGCAGATGTCTCGAATCGGCGGCTAGAGGAAACAGGAAAATTGTGACAATATTGTACAAAAAAGAGTTCATTTTCGGTTGAAAACCTGTTTGACAAAGAATTGTCAAAACGATATAATAGGAATCATATAAAAGGTGTGAGAGGTGGATATCATGGAAGGAAGAGAAATATCAAAGGCGGTCATCACGAGACTTCCGAGATATTACCGCTATCTTGGCGAATTACTGGAGTCGGGCGTTGAACGTATTTCGTCCAATGAGCTGAGTGCGCGGATGCATGTGACGGCATCCCAGATCCGTCAGGACTTGAATAATTTTGGGGGATTCGGGCAGCAGGGATATGGCTACAATGTGAAGTATCTGTATACGGAGATCGGCAAGATTCTGGGCATCGATCGCCAGCACAATCTGATCATCATCGGAGCTGGTAATCTTGGTCAGGCGATTGCCAATTATGCCAATTTTGAGAAACGTGGTTTCATTATCAAGGGGATGTTCGACATCAATCCGCGGCTGATCGGTCTTGTGGTGCGCGGAATCGAGATTCGCGGTGTGGATGATCTGGAGCAGTTCATTATGGACAATGATGTGCAGATGGCAGCTCTGACGATTCCCAAGACCAAGGCTCCGGAGATCGCGGACCGTCTGGTCAGTGCGGGAATCAAGGCAATCTGGAACTTTGCACATGTGGATCTGACGGTTCCGGATGATGTGGTGGTGGAGAATGTACATCTTTCCGAGAGCCTGATGCGGCTGTCCTACCGGGTATGCAGCATGCAGGACCGGATAGAGGAAGAGAAGACAAAGGCAAGTGCGAAGAGCGCAAAACAGGCAAAGTAGAACAGGAAAGTCTGACAGACAGCTGACCTGGGAAAGCTGCCGGCAGGCACAGGGGCAAGTCTCCTGGGTCTGCCGGTTTTATATATCACAGAGAAGCGCAAAGGCGCGGGATGTGCAGACGGAGGTCTGAACGGGGGTATCAGGATGAGATATACGGTGACGGGAACACAGATGAAGCAGATTGACCGGCATACGATCGAAGAGATCGGGATTCCGTCGGTGGTGCTGATGGAGCGGGCGGCGCTGGCGGTGGCGGAAGCAGTGAGTGCCATGCTGGGGGGGAAGTTGCAGGCGGCGAGCGGTCTGCCGGGAAACCGGACAGAAGCGGCGAGCGACCTGCCGGGAAATCGGACGGAAGTGGCGAGCGGTCTGCACGCAGAAGCGGTCCCGCCCAGGATGGCGAAGCCGCAGGTTCTCATCGCCTGCGGTACCGGCAACAACGGTGCAGACGGTATTGCGGTGGGGCGAATCCTGCAGGCGCGGGGCTGTGATGTGACGGTGGTGCTGGCGGGTAATCCGGACCATGCAACAGAGGAACACCGGCTGCAGCAGCGCATTGCAGAAAATCTGGGACTTAGGCTGGTGAAGGCAGAAGACATAGAGACGGCAGACCAGCTGCCGGGCGGCTGTGAGGTGATGGTGGATGCGCTGTTTGGCATCGGGCTGACACGTCCCATTGAGGGCGGCTACCGGAAGCTGATGGAGCTTTTAAAGGAAGTTAAAGTGCGGTCCGGGGCGAAGGTGGTGGCGGTGGACATTCCATCGGGCATTCACGCGGACACCGGTGAGGTGATGGGAATTGCCCTTCCTGCGGATGTGACGGTCACTTTTGGCTATGAAAAGTCCGGGCTGCTTCTCTATCCGGGCAGAAGCTATGCAGGCCGTGTGGAGATCGCGGAGATCGGATTTGCAGAAATGAGTCTGGAAGCCGCAGGCAGGGACGCAGCGGTGCTGGAGCCGGAGGACTTAAAAAACCTTCCGGAGCGGCAGGCGGACGGCAACAAGGGCACCTTCGGAAAGGTGCTGCTGATCGCAGGTTCCGTTGGCATGAGCGGGGCGGCTTACTTAAGCGCTCTGGCGGCATACCGGACCGGCGCGGGGCTGGTGAAGGTCCTGACCGTGCCGGAGAACCGCCCGATCCTGCAGGCGGGACTTCCGGAGGCAATCGTGGAGGTCTACGACCCGGAGGCGGTGCTGCCGGATGGTTCCTTCGATGCATTTCTGGAGTCCCAGTGCGACTGGGCGGATGTGATCGTGATGGGGCCGGGCCTGGGGCAGGATTCCTATGTGGAGAGCCTGGTGGAAATGGTCCTGTCCCACGCCTATGTGCCGGTGGTGCTGGATGCAGACGGACTGAATGCGGTGGCGGAACATCCCCACCTGACCCGCTACTTTACGGAAAATATTATCCTGACTCCTCACATGGGCGAGATGTCCAGACTGACAGGAATGCCGGTGGCGGAGCTGAAGGCGGACCCGCTGCAGGCAGCCAGGGACTACAGCAGCCGTCACAGTGTGGTCTGCGTCATGAAGGATGCGGCCACGGTGATCGCGGAGAAGGAGGGAGCGGCGTATATCAATGCCAGCGGCTGCAGTGCCATGGCAAAGGCAGGTTCCGGGGATGTGCTGACCGGAGTGATTGCCGGACTGCTGGCGAGAGGCATGGAGTGTGTGGAGGCAGCGGCATACGGCGTATACCTCCACGGTCTTGCGGGGGAAGCGGCGGCAGAGGCACTGGGAGCAAACAGCCTGCTGGCACGGGACATTGCAGAGCATTTGAGCAGAATATAAGAGGAAAATAAGTATGAAAACCTATACCAGAGTGTATGCGCCCATTGATCTGGACGCAGTTGTCTATAATATGGAATCCATGAAACAGAATCTTACACCGGGGACCGGCATGATCGGCGTCGTGAAGACGGACGGCTACGGCCACGGTGCTGTGCCGGTGGCAAAGGCAATTGATGAGTATGTGACAGGCTATGCGGTGGCGACCATCGACGAGGCGCTGATCCTGCGCCGCCATAATATCACAAAGCCGATTCTGATTCTGGGGGTCACCCATCCCAGCCGCTATCGGGAGCTGATTGAGCAGCAGATCCGGCCGGCTGTATTTACCATGGAGCAGGCAAAGCCGCTTTCTGATCTGGCTGTGGAGCTGGGAACCCGGGCGGCGGTCCATCTGGCACTGGATACCGGCATGAGCCGGATCGGTTTGGAACCGGATGAGAGCGGAGCGGACCTGGCGGCAGCGATTGCAGCTCTTCCTGGCATCCAGGTGGAGGGCATGTTCACTCACTTTGCAAAGGCAGACGAGATCGACAAGCAGTCCGCAGACGGTCAGCTGAAGCAGTATTTAAGCTTTGTGGAACTGCTTCGGGCGCGAGGAGTGGAGATACCGGTAAAGCACTGCTCCAACAGCGCGGGCATCATCGATATGCCTCACGCCAATCTGGATCTGGTGCGGGCGGGCATATCCATATACGGCATGTATCCGTCGGATGAGGTGGAGAAGAGTCAGGTAAAGCTTCGCCCGGTGATGGGACTTAAAAGCTATGTCACCTATGTGAAGAGCATCCGCCCGGGACAGCAGGTCAGCTACGGCGGCACCTTTGAGGCGGACCATGTGATGCAGGTGGCGACCGTTCCGGTAGGCTACGGAGACGGTTATCCGCGGAATCTGTCCGGCAGAGGCCAGGTGCTGATTCACGGGAAGAAGGCGCCGATTCTGGGGCGGGTCTGCATGGATCAGTTCATGGTGGATGTGACGGATATTCCGGAGGTTCAGGTGGATTCGGAGGTAACCCTGATCGGCAGGGACGGAGAGGAAGAAATCCGGGTGGAGGATCTGGCAGCAGCCGGGGGCGGCTTCCACTATGAGATCGTCTGCGATATCGGCAAGCGGGTGCCGCGGGTGTACCTGCGCCACGGGGAAGTGGTCGGGACCAAGGACTATTTCGACGACGAGTACCGGGATTTTTAACAGTTTGAGCCTGGGGGAACGGGACATTTCCTCCAATCATAAAATAATCACAGAAATGTATACACCAGTCGGGAAGCGGCAATACTATCAGCAGCAAATCAGTATAAAACTTGACGGAGTGTGGAACTGTGATTATCAGGCGAGGCGATATTTATTATGCCGACCTGCGTCCGGTGGTGGGCTCTGAACAGGGCGGCGTGCGCCCGGTGCTCATTATCCAGAACGATATCGGCAACAAACACAGCCCCACAGTGATCTGTGCGGCGATTACCTCGAAGATGAACAAGGCGAAGCTGCCTACCCATGTGGAACTGGACACCAGAAAATGTGATATGATCAAGGATTCGGTCATCCTTTTGGAACAGCTGCGGACCATTGACAAGCAGCGGCTGAAGGAGCGGGTCTGCCATATTGACGACGAGCTGCTTTTGAAGGTCAACCGGGCGCTGATGGTGAGTCTGGAACTGACTACATAGCAGCATCTCGGTTCGCCATTGACGAAATCGGGAAAATCGAGTAAACTAGTACAGGTAGGAATGTGGAAAAAGGTACCAGAAGAAAAAGGAGAAAAGAGTCTATTATGGACGGTGTCATACCATATCCGGCGCTGATGCTGGGTGCTGCGGTGATCGGACTTGCCGCGTATCTGCTTTGGAGATACAAGAAGTCCAAGGAGGAGAATGTAACAGAAGAGGATATCATGACCATGGTCAATGAAGGTCATGAGCAGGGCGTGCTGGAGTCCAGCGAGGCGGAGATGATTACCAATATCTTCGAGTTCGACGACAAGGAAGCCGCCGATATCATGACCCATCGGAAGAATATCGTCGCCATCGACGGTTCCATGACGGTGAAGGAGGCTGCCCGTTTTGTGCTGAAGGAGACGAACAACTCCCGTTTCCCGGTATACGGTGAGGATCTGGACGATATCATCGGTACGCTGCATATCCGTGACGTTCTGGTTCACGCGGAGAATCCGCGGGAGGCACAGATGGAGATATCCAGAGTTCCGGGACTTCTCAGAACGGCACATTTTATCCCTGAGACCCGCAATATCAACTCTCTGTTCAAGGAGATGCAGTCCCAGAAGATCCACATGGAGATCGTCATTGACGAGTACGGTCAGACCGCCGGTCTGGTGACCATGGAGGACATTCTGGAGGAGATCGTCGGCAATATTCTGGATGAGTACGATACGGACGAGCAGTTCATCGTGCACGGAGAGAACGGCACGCTGATCATGAACGGACTGACGCCCCTTGACGAGGTGGAGGATGAGCTGAAGGTTCATTTTCCGGAGGAAGACCTGGATAACTATGATACGATCAACGGCCTTCTGATCTCCAAGCTGGACCGGATCCCCAAGGAAGGCGAGCAGCCGGAGGTCCGCTATCTGGGCTACCTGTTTGAGGTGACCAAGGTGGCGCACAAGATGATTCACACCATCCGGGTGACGAAGCTGCCGGAGGAGGAAGCGGGAGCAGCCGGTGAGAGCGAAGGCGGAGAGCAGAGACATTAAGTGATACCGCTCCACAGATAGCAGAAGATACATATTTGAAGTATATAAAACAGATAATCCATGAGAACGCCCTGATTCACGGGCGTCTCTTTTTGGGTTGATAAGAGGTGACCTATGAGACAACTGTTAAAGAGTACCAGGGATATGCTGGGAGACCGGATTTTCCTTGGAAAGGCATTTACCATTGCATTGCCCGTAGCCATGCAGGGCATGCTGAATACCATCGTCAACCTGGTGGACACGATGATGATCGGAACACTGGGAGAGACCACGATCGCGGCGGTGGGACTGGCAAATAAGGTGTTTTTCGTATTTTCCCTGCTGGTATTCGGCGTGGTCAGCGGCTCCGGCGTGCTGGCAGCCCAGTACTGGGGCAACAAGGACGTAAAGAATATCCGCAAGGTGCTGGGACTGGCGCTGCTGATCTCGGTGATCGGAGCGCTGTGCTTTCTGATCCCCAGCCAGGTGAATCCGGAGATGGTTATGCGGATCTTCACCACCAGCGACGGGGCTATCACCATCGGCGCCGCATACCTGACGGTGGTTGCAATCTCCTATCCCTTTACCGCCATCACCAACACTTATGTGGCGATGATGCGCGCGGTGGGAGAGGTCAAGGCACCGGTGGTCATCAGCTCCATGACCATTTTTATCAATATTGTATTTAACTATATCCTGATCTTCGGGCATTTTGGCGCTCCGGCCCTGGGAGCGGTCGGTGCTGCGATTGCGACCCTGATTGCCCGGATCGTGGAATGTACGGCAATCCTCTGCGTGGTGTACTACACCCGTTCCCCGATTGCCTGTCATGTGCGGGAGCTGTTCGGCTACAGCAGGGCATTTATCAGCCAGTTTCTGGTGACCTGCAGTCCGGTCATCGCCAACGAGTTCATGTGGGGGCTGGGAACCACCATGTACTCTCTGGCTTACGGGCGGATGGGTGACAATGCAGTGGCGGCGATCACCATTGCCACCACCATTCAGGATATTGTGGTGGTGCTGTTCCAGGGCTTAAGTGCGGCTACGGCGGTCATTCTGGGCAATGAGATGGGCGCCGGAAAGCTGAAACGGGCGGAAAAGTACGCCACCGACTTCCTGATTCTGCAGTTTCTGGTGACCCTGGCGGCCATGGCGCTGTGCTTCGGCATTCGCGGCGGCATCATCGGCATGTACCGGATTACACCGGAGGTTGCCCGGGACGTGAATCTGTGCCTGATTGTATTTATCCTGTATATGCCCTTTAAGATGTTTAACTATGTCAATATCGTGGGCGTGCTGCGAAGCGGCGGCGATACGAAGGTGTGTCTGTTCATCGACACCAGCGGTGTGTGGGCAATCGGCATTCCCATGGCATTTATCGGCGGACTGTACCTGAAGCAGCCGATCTACATCGTGTACGCCATGGTCATGTTCGAGGAGGCCTATAAGGCGGTGATCGGCTATATCCGGTACCGGCAGAAGAAGTGGCTGCGCAATCTGGCGGTGGAGCTGGGGGCGTAAGCCTGCCGGGGCGGAGTCGCTGCTGGGGGAGTAAGCCTGCCGGGGCGGAGACGCGGCTGGGGGTGTAAGCCTGACGGGGCGGAGTCGCTGCCGGGAGCGCAGGGAAATTTGCACTTGATATTCGCAAAAAAAGGTGTTAGAATGGAAAAGATGTTTTAGATTCCAGATTACCATGTCTGGCCAAGGACGAAAAGAGAAAAGATAAGGAGTTGTTATTTTATGTCAGGACATTCAAAGTTCGCCAATATCAAACACAAAAAAGAGAAGAACGATGCAGCAAAGGGTAAAGTATTTACCGTCATCGGCCGTGAGCTGGCTGTTGCCGTGAAAGAGGGCGGCCCGGATCCGGCAAACAACAGCAAACTGCGTGATGTCATTGCGAAAGCAAAGGCAAGCAACATGCCGAATGATACCATTGACCGTGGTATCAAGAAGGCAGCAGGCGATGCGAACTCTGTCAACTACGAGGTACTGACCTACGAAGGATACGGTCCCAACGGCGTTGCAATCATCGTTGATACGCTGACCGACAACAAGAATCGTACCGCAGCCAACGTAAGAAGCGCATTCACCAAGGGCAACGGCAACGTCGGCGCACAGGGCAGCGTTTCCTTCATGTTCGACAAGAAGGGACAGATCATTATCGACAAGGAGGAGTGCGAGCTGGATGCAGACGAGCTGATGATGATGGCTCTGGATGCAGGTGCAGAGGACTTCGCAGAGGAAGAGGACAGCTTTGAGGTAATCACCGATCCAGACGACTTCAGCGCAGTGCGCGAGGCTCTGGAGAAGGAAGGCATCCCCATGCTGGAGGCTGATGTGACCATGATTCCTCAGACCTGGGTGGAGCTGACCGACGAGGAGGATATCAAGCGCATGAACCGTCTTCTGGATCTGTTGGATGACGATGACGACGTGCAGGCGGTGTACCATAACTGGGATACGGACGAGAGATAAATAAGAGAGACCCCCTTTCCGAACACGATTATGTGGGCGGAAGGGGGTTTTTGTGTATCGTGAAATGATGTGGTCATGATTCGCGCATGGTGAATCGTGCTTCAGGGTCCTTGCCGGGGACATGTTGCAGTAAAGTTTGGATAATTACAGACCAAATATTCAGAAAATTGTCCAATCCACGCTTTAAGGGGACATTTTAAAGTTTACATAATGCGAGTTTGGACAATTCCAGCCTGAAATCCCAGAAAATTATCCAAAAATCCTGGGATTTTGGATAATAACGCCCAGATTTCAGGTATAATTGTCCAAAATTAGCTTTATGTCAATCAATAACCATAGCAGCAGGAGCAGGTTTGGATAATTTTTTGAAAAATAGCTATTTATTGTCCAAAACGCGCCTGCCGTGTGAACCGTGATCTGACAGGGAGTGAAATTAGCGAACCACGACCCCATAACGACCCCACAACAGCCCGACATGCAGTCCGATACGCAGTCTGACATGCAGCCCGGCACGTAGATCGCAGCAAGAGATTTCATTGAAAACGCGGAGAATGCATGTTAAAATGAAAAATAGGACATTCTTTAGAGACAGGAGCAAAATCAATGGACGAGTTCAGCAACATGAAAATAAGTGCAAGGAAACTGATCAATCTGGCCTATCAGGGCAGAGAGCGGGCGTATGCTCCCTACTCAGGCTTCTGTGTGGGTGCGGCACTGCTTACAAAGTCCGGGCAGGTGTATCTGGGCTGCAATATTGAGAATGCCTCCTACGGACCCACCAACTGTGCGGAGCGCACGGCGTTCTTCAAGGCGGTGTCAGAGGGAGAGCGGGAGTTTGCGGCAATCGCCATTGTGGGCGGACCGAGAGTGGAAAGCAGTGACCAGACCGAACCGGGAAAGAAATGCAGTGGTCAGATTGGATTGGGAGAGGAAAGCAGTGGTCAGACCGGACCGGGAGAGCAGCGTAGCGGACAGATTGAACCGGAAGAGCAGCACAGCGGCCAGATGTGTGCCCCCTGCGGTGTGTGCCGTCAGGTGATGATGGAATTCTGTGATCCGGAGACATTTCAGATTGTTCTGGAGGACGGAGCGGGCGGAATACGGACGTTTCTGCTGAAGGAACTGCTGCCGTTTGGATTTGGAGCGGCGAATCTGGCAGGAACACAGTAACAGAATATAACAGAATATAACAGGCAAAAAAGGGATTTACTGCAGGCAGTGGTTGGCACTGCCAGCGGAAATCCCTTTTTGATGAAGGATATGTTATTCCAGGGTCAGACTGACATTCCAGAAGTTCACATCGGCGCTTCTGGATACGAAGAAGCCCGGATATACGAATCCGGCGTCGCGGGTGGTCAGGGGGAAGTCAAATCCGGCGGAGACCGGTGCATTGTCACCGAAGGTGCAGGTGTAGCCGTCTGAGGTCTTGCGGATCTCCAGATGGAGGGAGTCGCCTTCCCGGTAGTTTTTCGTCAGCTTGCCGCCCCGGGTCAGCTCTCCGCTTTTGCGGGCGAAGCAGTTCCACGGGTCGTTAGAGCCGAGCATCAGGGGACCGGCTGCCACGTAGTCGCCCAGGGTGTCCTTGATGACGGTATCTAAGTAAATGTCATCGCGGACCATGAGACCGAAGGAAGCCTGGTTGTTGGAATCCAGCCTGGTGATGGTCACGTCGGCAGAGAGGGTAAAGTTCCGGTCTGCCGGGACAGCCTGATAGTACATGGCAATGCCGTCGCTCTTTGCGGCGATTTTACCCACGCCGATCTGCTGGGTAGCCGGGTCCAGACGACCGGCAGCCAGTCGGGCGGAGCCATTTTCGTTGGGCTGCAGGGTGAAATACAGGTTGTTCATGTACTCGTAGCCGTCGATGTCGCCAAATACCGTAGGCTTCCAGTCACCGATGCCGGTCCAGAGCTGGCTGACGCCGGTTGGGGCGGTGAAGGTGGATTCCTGATAGTTGGGGTTCAGAGAGGTCTCGGAAAATACCGGCGGCTGCGGATTCTCAACAACATAGGCTTTCAGAGAGCTGTCAGTCTTCAACAGCTCGTCCACGATCAGCCATGCATTGCACTGAGCGCCGTACAGGTTGGTGTGGGTGTTGTCGATGCTGATGTCTCTGGAGGAGGTCCAGGCATGACGGTGCTTCACGCCCTGGGCGTTCTGCTGCTCGTAAATGTCGCGGGTACGGCGGGTCAGATCCAGAACCGGAATGGTCCTTGCCACTCCGGCACGGCGGACTGCCTTGGCGTAGTCGCCGCCGGGAAAGGTTCCCTCCACTGTCGTCCGGGTCTCGAAAATATGTCCGCTCTCACCGGTGTAGTTGTTGCCCCGGTCTCTCCGCACAATCGGGGTGACCAGCAGCGGAGACGCGCCCCGCTCCATCGCCGGGCGGATGTAGGACTCATACAGGTAGTTCTGGAAGGAGCCGGGGGTGTAAATGGTTCCGTTGGGGTCGGTGTAGCGACCGCTTTCCGCCTTCTCGTCGTTGTGTCCGAAGCCAATCATCAGGTAGTCACCGGACTTTAAGTTCTGTGACAGAATCTGATACTGGTCGGTGGAAAGGTAGCTCTTGGAGCTGGTGCCGGACACCGCCAGATTCCGGATCTCGATATCGTGAAAATAATTTCCCAGCTGTGTGCCCCAGCCGTAGCGCGGGGAGTAGTAGGTGGTGTCGTCAAATTCCGCTGCCGTGGAGTCGCCCACAATCCAGAGGGTGGGCGGAGTGGCGGGCTGCTGTTCGTCGGCTGCGGCCCGGATGCTTCCAAAAGCAGTCATGGCGGCGCAGAGACAGCCCAGAGTCAGTGCTTTTCTGAAAAAATAAGTCAGATTCATATGTAAAATCTCCTGAAATGTAAATTTTGTTCAACGGATTCTATTATACAATAGGAGTGCCGGTTTGCCAATGAGGAACCTTCTGACGATTTGTTTAAGAAGTGCTTACAATGGGAAAAGGGTCTTGGAACGATACAAATATATACTTTTCTATATAATATCAATAAAGTATGAAATAATGAAAAAAATATCTTGAAAACGTGTTAAAAAAGTGTTAATATTTTTCCTGCAAAATTTTTAACAATCGGAGGACAGAAGTATCATGAAGAAACAGCAGAAGGTTTTGTTGGGAGTTGGTGCAGTGGCTGTAGTTGCGGCAGCAGTTCTTTCCGGAACCATGGACAAGAAGAATGACATCGAAGCAGCAGTCCAGAGCTATACTGCAGGTACCTATGTTGGTACTGCAGAGGGATTTGGCGGTGAAGTTGTTGCAACCGTGACGGTGAATGGCAGCGCAATCGAGAGCGTTGAATTGGTTGGCGACGGTGAGACCCCGGATTTCGGCGGCAATGCATTGAAGGAACTGGCACCGAAGTTCGTGGAGGCTAACTCTGCAGAGGTAGATGCAGTGGCTGGCGCAACCATTTCCAGTGATGCGGCAAAGGCAGCAGTACAGCAGGCTCTGGATCAGGCAACCGGCAAGGCAGCAGCAGTGGAGGAAACCGAGGCAGAGACCGAGGTTGAAACTGAGGCAGCAGAGGAAAGCGCTGATGAGAAGTATGAGGGCGGTCTGCGCATGGGTCTGGCAACCGTTCATTCCATGAAGAAATCCAAAGATGCCGGTGAGAAAGACGGCAACGCACAGGTAGATTCTGTAGTAGCAGCTGTTATTATCGACCAGGAAGGCCGTGTGGTAGAGTGCAAGCTGGATACCGCACAGAACAAGATGGCATTTACCGCTGAAGGTAAGGTTGTCATGAAAGATGAGTTCAAGACCAAGAGAGAGCTTGGCGATGAGTACGGCATGAAAGCTGCTTTCGCAATCGGCAAAGAGTGGTATGAGCAGGCAGATGCATTTGAGGCATATGTAACCGGTAAGACCGCAAAAGAGATTGAGGGTATTGCAGTTGATGATGCAACCAAGCCAACGGATGCAGATCTGGCATCTGGCGTGACTGTTTCTATCGGCAGCTACCAGCAGGCAGTTGTTGAGGCCATGAAGAATGCAGAAGAGATTGGCACTCAGGAAGGCGACAAGCTGGGTCTGGCTGTTATTACCAACATGAACAAATCCAAAGATGCAGAGGCTGACAAGGAAGGTCAGTGTCAGGCATATTCCACCTATATGGCTGTATCTGTTGATGCAGACGGTGTGATCACCGGAAGCCTGATCGATGCATCCCAGGGTACTGTCAAGTTCGATGCAACCGGTAAGATCACTTCTGATATCGAGTCCGGCGTGAAGACCAAGAGACAGCTTGGCGATGACTACGGTATGAGAAAAGCATCTGCAATCGGCAAAGAGTGGTATGAGCAGGCAGACGCATTCGAGGATTACATGGTTGGCAAGACTGCAGAAGAAGTTGCAGGAATCGCAGTAGATGCAGACACCAAGCCGACGGATGCAGACTTAGCCTCCAGCGTGACCATGTCCATCGGTGGACTTCAGCAGCTGGCAGTGAAGGCTTCTGCAGATGCACAGTAAGATTATGAAACGAATTACAGCCTGGATTTTGACAGGTGCGTGTACAGCTTCGACTCTCCTTACCGGCTGCGGCCGGAAGGAGGAGCCGGAGCTGTTCCGGTATCAGGCAAGCTTCCTGGGAGTCTTTGATACGGTGACCAATGTGGTCGGATACGCGCCTGATGAGGAAATATTTACCGATTATATGGAAGATCTGCAGTCGATGCTGGAGGAATATCATCAGCTGTATGACATATACAATGACTACGACGGAATCTCCAATATCAAGACGATCAATGACAACGCGGGTATCAAGCCGGTTCAGGTGGACAGCCGTATCATTGATCTTCTGACAGAAGCGCAGGACATGTATGAGGAAACCGATGGCCGCATCAATGTTGCCATGGGAAATGTGCTGTCCATCTGGCATGATTACCGGGAAGAGGGAACGGATGACCCGGAAGCGGCGGCGATTCCGACCATGGAAGAGCTTGAGGCGGCAAACCTTCACACGGACATTTCCAACATGAAAATCGACCGGGACGCGTCCACCGTATATCTGGAAGATCCTGAGATGAGTCTGGATGTAGGCGCAGTGGGCAAGGGCTATGCCACGGAGATGGTCTGCCGGATACTTGAGGAGCAGGGGCTGACCTCTGCACTGGTGAACGTGGGCGGCAATACCAGAGCCATCGGCACAAAGCCGGACGGTGAAAAGTGGCAGGTGGGAGTCCAGAACCCGGACTTAAGCAGCAAGGAAGCCTATCTTCACGTGATGGAGCTGGACGATCAGACTCTGGTGAACAGCGGAACCTACCAGCGGTATTACACGGTGAATGGAAAGCAGTATCATCATATCATCCATCCGGAACTTCTGATGCCCTGGGACCGATATGTTGATGTAGCGATTCTCTGTTCTGATTCCGGTCGGGCCGATGCACTGTCCACGGCGGTGTTCAATATGGAGCCGGAGGAAGGAATGGCGTTTATAGAGGGGCTTGAGAATGTGGAAGCCATGTGGGTGTACCCGGATGGGACGGAAACATACAGCTCCGGTTTTTTGAAATATGAGAGAAAATAGAGATCGGTAATGCTTGACAAACAGCTCCGGAATCAATAAAATGGCAATACCAAACGAAAAGGAGTATTGATTGTATGGGATTTTCATTTGATGTGAGTATACCGGCGGCGACGGTCTTTTTTCAGGGGCTGATCAGCTTCTTCTCCCCCTGCGTGCTGCCGCTTCTGCCGCTGTATATCGGCTATCTGTCCGGGGGCACGGGTGTGCGCCAGGAGGACGGAAGGATGCACTATAAGCGCAGTACGGTGATGCTGCATACGCTGTTCTTTGTGCTGGGGGTCAGCTTTACCTTTTTCCTGCTGGGACTTGGTGTGTCGGCAGTGGGGACATTTTTTAAGTCCAACCAGGCCATGTTTGCCCGGATTGGCGGAATTCTGGTGGTGCTGTTCGGCTGTTATCAGCTGGGGGTATTTGGCACGTCATCGGTGCTGGGAAAGGAGCGCAGGCTGCCGTTTCACTTAGACCGGCTTGCCATGTCTCCGGTTACGGCATTTCTGATGGGATTTACCTTCAGCTTTGCCTGGACGCCCTGTGTGGGACCGGCGCTGACCAGTGTGCTTTTGATGGCGGCATCCGCAGCGACCAGAGGTATGGGATTTGTGCTGATCGGTGTGTATACTTTGGGATTTGTGCTGCCGTTTCTGGCGGTGGGACTGTTTACCACGACACTGCTGGAATTCTTCAAGAAGTACCGCAGTGTGGTACAGTATACGGTGAAGATCGGCGGCGTGCTGATGATCGTCATGGGTCTGATGATGTTTACCGGGAAAATGAATGCGGTAACCGGATATCTGTCCAGCGTATCGCAGCCCTATGGAAGTGAGCAGCCGGCGGACGGAGAAAGCGGGACGGCTGAGACAGCGGAGACCGGGGCAGCAGAAGCTGAGACAGCGGAGACCGGGGCAGCAGAAGCTGAGACAGCGGGAAACCAGGCGACAGAAACCGAGACAGCGGAGTCGGAAACTGCGACGGACCATACTGAAGAAACCACCGAAGCTGTTGAACCCGAATCCACAGAAACCGAATCCGAATCCGCACCGGCTGAAAAGCCTCTCCCGGCGGCAATCGACTTTGAACTGAAGGATCAGTACGGCAACACCCACACTCTGGCAGACTACAAGGGCAAGACCATTTTCTTAAACTTCTGGGCGACCTGGTGCCCGCCGTGCAAGGCGGAGATGCCGGATATCCAGAAGCTTTACGAGAGCTACGAGCCGGAAGGCGATGATGAGCTGGTCGTTCTGGGAGTTGCGGCACCGAACATGGGGCAGGAGACCGACGAGGAAGGAATCAGGAAATTTTTGGAGGACAACGGTTATACCTATCCGGTTCTGATGGATCCGACCGGAGAGCTGTTCATGTCCTACGGAATCTACTCCTTCCCGACCACCTTTATGATCAACAGGGATGGAGATATCTTTGGCTACATCAGTGGAATGCTGACGGAGGATATGATGCACAGCATCATTGAGCAGACCATGAGCGGGAAGAGAAATCAGTAGACGGGATAACAGGAAATGTGAAATGGACAGGAAATGGTGATTTTGACACCGAAATCCGGTCCATTTTGTTTTGGGTGAAACAATTTTCAGAAAATGATTTTTAGAATATGTGGCGTGTATTTTTGAGAAGCTGCAATCAAATCGAAGTTGCCATGAAGCAATATCCATTCGTAGAGAACCCCTCGTGTAACCATGTACAGTAATGATGCCATCTCAGAGGGAGGCAGCGCAGTACTAACAGTACCAGCCTGCTGTGCGGCATCAAGGAATTTTTCAACTATATGTACACTCAGCATATGTTTTCTTGAAAAATCACGGTTCAAAAACATTTTGTCATAAAGTCGGTATGTTTGCGAAGCAAGTTCCACACCTATTCCATTCCAGTATCTGGAATAGGATATAAAGTACTCCGTTAAATACTTCAAAGGATCTTTCACTTTGTTTTCAAGATTATCCAGCAAATCATAAGTTTCCACATCAGTATCGCATAGAGCAACAAGTAAATCCTCTTTATTAGAAAAATAGTGGTAAAAGGTTCCATTTGAAAGACCAGCAGCGGTTCGAATAGCGCTGATACTGGTAGATTCATATCCGTTCTCGATAAAAAGTTTTCGTGCTGTATCGAGTAATAATTGTTTATTGTTTTGTTCATTCATTTTGTTCCTTTTCCTTTCGATTCGCCAATAATCGTATAACAAGTTTTATTTAGACTTTATCATAAATGATAGAGGTTTTCTATCTAAATTATAAAATAATTTGTATAGTTACATGAAAAGAGAATGCGACAAATAAAAACGGACAAAAAAATGAGAAAAAAACAGTAATAGTCAAATAAAGAAGGAAAATAAAACAAAATATCAAAAAAACTCTTTACTTTTTTTATACTTGTGATTATAATAACAAGTAGAGAGATTCTCTAGAGAGTATCTCTAAGAGGAGATCGGACATCGTGTGTTACTTGGGGGAAGTAACTGAGTGATTTTATTAAAGGAGGGGTAAGCAATATGCCAAACGAAATTTCTTTTAAACTGAATGATGGAACAACATTCAAGAGAAATCGAAACGCAGTGGCAAAGATCGACAGTGAAATGTGTGTGAACTGTGGTGTATGCCGGAGATCTTGTCCGACGAGCGCAATCGAAGAGTATCAACGCGACATCTGCAGGCTATGTCCGGATTGTACTTCGAAGCCGAAAATGTTTCCGGAAGAATCCAAGAGATTTGCAACAAAGCATGCCTGCAGTTTACAGTGTCCGTTAGGTACGATTCCGGAAGGTTATATTAACATGGTTGCGGAAGGCAAGTTCAGCGAGGCATATGATTTGATTTCTGAATTGAATCCGCTTCCGACAATCTGTTCCATGATTTGCAGTCATCCATGTGAGGATGATTGTAAACGTGGTTTACTGATTGACGAGCCGATTGCAATTCGTGCAATCAAGCGTTTTGTGTTAGAAAATGTAGAGCCGCTTCCGTTGCATTTCGAACAGAAATATGACAAGAAGGTGGCAGTGATAGGTGGTGGACCGGCTGGTCTGACTGCAGCTGCAGATCTCGCGCGAAAGGGTTACAGGGTCAAAATTTTTGAGGCGGGTTCTGAACTTGGTGGTATGGCGAAACGTGCAATTCCTGATTTCCGTATTGATAAGGAGAAGCTGGCAAAAGATACTAAACGCCTGATTGATGCTGGAATTGAGGTGGAATATGGTTGTGTGATTGGCAGAAATCCAAGTATTCAGGATCTTATGAAAGAACAGTATGCAGCGGTAATCGTGGCAGTTGGTGCGCCGAGTGGATTTGTACTTCCGATTCCTGGATCAAATGCAGAGAAGGTTTACGATGCACTGAGCTTTATGAGACGAATCAATGCAAAACAGCCTGTTTCACTGGGAAAGAAAGCAGTTGTCATTGGTGGCGGTTCTGTAGCACTGGATACAGCGCGCACGTTGAAACGCCTCGGTGTCGAAGTGGTTTGTGCATGCCTGGAAAGCGGAGACGAGGTTCCAGCTCCAAAATGGGAGATTGCAGAGGCAGCAGAAGAGGGGGTTTCTCTGATTGAAGGGGTTGCGCCCGTTCGTGTAGTTGCTGAACTGTTTACTGCAAAAGGTGTAGAATTTAAGCGAGTTGAGCGGATTGATAAAGATGAAAATGGAAGGATTCAACCGGTTACAGTGGAAGAATCGGAATATATAATTGATTGCGACATGGTGATTTTTGCCACTGGCCAGAAAACAGATTTGCGTGCACTTGCAGAGGGAGGAAATCTGGAGACCGACCTGGCAGGACGGTTTGTTTATGATGCAGATACTCTTGCAACCAGTAATCCGAATGTATTTGTTGCTGGTGATGCAATGATGGCACGCGGTTCTGTAATTACTGCGATGGCATCTGGCCGAAAGGCAGCTCTTTCTGTCGATAATTTAATACAGGATCGTCAGTTAACGGATCGTGCAGAAAAACAAGTGCCAAATCTGGCACCTGTCAGCGAGAAAATCTTCCCGGCAGTAAGATTGGAAAAGATTAATCCGCAGCCGGTACCGAAGGCTCGTTTTCGTGATACCTTTGAGCAGGTGGAAGGAGTATATGATGCTGATACCGTTATGCGTGAAGCAAGACGTTGTATGAAGTGCGGCTATTCCTCAGTGAATCCGGATAATTGTCTTGGATGTGGAATGTGTGAGAAGCTGTGTCCGGCAAATGCAATTTCTCTGGTAAAAGGATAAGGAGGTAGAACCATGAAGAGAATGGAACGTGATATCGTTATCGTCGGTGCTGGCCCTGGTGGAACTGCATGTGCAGCATATATGAAACGCCTTGGACTGGAACCTCTGCTGATAGATAAAGAATTTTTCCCGAGAGAGAAAACCTGTGGTGACTGTCAGTCAGGTGTAACGACAGAACTGCTGGAAGAGCTTGGATGGCTGGAAGGTTTAAGAGAAATCAGTTATGAGAATCATGGTATTGTTATGACTTCTCCGGATTATGCGAAAATTGTTGTAGAGGCTCCATTTAAAGGAAGACGTTATGATACGCCAAGAAGAATTTTTGACCACTACTGTGTGAAAAGAGCAGTTGCAGAGGGCGTAGAATTTAGGGAGAATGTCTGGGTATACGATGTAATCTGGGAAGATGGAAAAGTCTGTGGTGTAAAAGCAAAAATGGATGGAGAATATATAGAGATTCGAGCTAAGATGGTAATTGGCGCAGATGGCTCTCATTCCATCATTGCCAAAAAGATCGGCATGTTCCCGGACAGTGACAGCGATGTTGCCGTTGTAGGGCGGTGTTTCTATGAAGATGTTGATATGGAACCGTATAATGAGATTCATTTTGATAAGGATGTACTTCCCGGATATGTATGGCTGTTTCCAGAAAAAGATAAGCTGTGTAACGTAGGGCTTGGATTTAATCGTGATTTGTACACTGAGGATGGAAAGACTCTGGAAGAGTATCTGGATCAGTGGATTGAGAGCAGCCCGTATGGTGAATGTCTGAGAGGAAAGAAGCGTGTGGGTGAGTTCCGGGGCTGGAGAATTCCCTCAGGTAGCCAGGCTATGGACAATGTTGTTTCTGGCTGTATACTGATTGGAGATGCAGGAAGTATGGTAATGCCTCTGACGGGCGAGGGTATTGGACCGGCTATGCTGACTGGTAAAATAGCTGCCTATGTTACGAAGGAGGCATTTGATAAAAATGATTTCTCGTTGGAGGTATTATTAAATTATACCAGACAGCGCGATGATATTTACGGACCGAAGTATGCTCAGATTAAGAGTCTTGAGAATGCGTTTGCCAGTCCGGAAGCAGTCAATAAGTTTGTACATGACATTATTGATAAACCGGAGGTAAAAGAGGCATTTACCAAGCAGTGGTACTTTGAAGCTTATGAGAAAGAGGAAGCAAAAAAGAAATGATGTAATATATCAAAGATAAAGCGGACCGCGGCTCCGTGGGTTAATCCTAATACCCATGGAGCCGCGGTCCTTTGCATGTGTCACAGTAAAAATAATCCCCCTGCTATGCAGGGGGAGGGAATATCTTTAG
>JAUNPU010000028.1 GCA_030536555.1 Eubacteriales bacterium
CCGATTGCAGATATGCTTACAAGAATCCGTAACGCAAACACTGCGAAACATGATACTGTAGACGTTCCGTCTTCCAAGATGAAGCTGGCTATCGCTGACATCCTGGTAAACGAGGGCTACATTGCAAAATACGATATCGTAGCAGATGGCGCATTCAACAACATTCACATCACCCTGAAATACGGTGCTGACAAGAATGAGAAGATCATCAGCGGTATCAAGAAGATCTCCAAGCCGGGTCTGCGTGTATACGCAAACAAGGAGAACCTGCCGAAGGTTCTTGGCGGTCTGGGCATCGCAATTCTTTCTACCAATCAGGGCGTGATCACCGATAAGGAAGCACGTCGCCTGGGCGTAGGCGGAGAGGTTCTGGCATTCGTTTGGTAGGCATTGAACACTTAATGAGCGCCCAGAGCGCGAATTTAGTGTGAAAGCCCATCCCGAAACTTAGCAAATCCGAGCCGCAAGGCGAAGGATGAGCTTAGTTGAGTGGATGATCAGCGATGTTAGTTCACATATAGAGCATATAAAGTGCTCAATGCAACTGAAAACAGAAAGGGCTGAGCGCCCTTTCCGAAAATTTAAGTAGGAGGTAAATGGCATGTCACGTATCGGAAGAATGCCAATCGCAATCCCGGCAGGCGTAACTGTAACGATTGCAGAGAATAACAAAGTGACTGTTAAAGGTCCGAAGGGAACCCTTGAGAGAGAGTTACCGTTAGAGATGGACATCAAGGAAGAAGATGGACATATCGTAGTAACCAGACCGAACGATTTAAAGAAGATGAAAGCTTTACACGGTCTGACCAGAACCCTGATCAACAACATGGTAGTTGGTGTTACCAACGGCTATGAGAAAGTTCTGGAAGTAAACGGTGTTGGTTACAGAGCATCCAAGCAGGGCAAGAAATTAACCCTTAACCTGGGCTATTCCCATCCGGTAGAGATGGAAGATCCGGAAGGCGTTGAGACCGTTCTGGAAGGTCAGAATAAGATCACGGTTAAAGGTATCGATAAAGAGAAAGTTGGCCAGTACGCTGCTGAGATCAGAGACAAGAGAAGACCGGAGCCGTATAAGGGCAAAGGTATTAAGTATGCTGATGAGACTATCAGACGTAAAGTTGGTAAGACTGGTAAGAAATAATTAAGGAGAATACGAAGATGGTTAGTAAGAAATCAAGAAGCGAAATCCGCGTTAAAAAACATACCAGATTACGCAACCGCTTTGCAGGCACTGCAGAGAGACCGCGTCTGGCTGTGTTCAGAAGTAATAATCATATGTATGCTCAGATTATTGACGATTCAGTCGGCAATACTCTGGTAGCAGCATCCACCGCAGAGAAGGCAGCAAAGGCAGAGCTGGAGCACACCAATACGGTTGACGCAGCAGCTTATGTTGGAACTCTGATCGCTAAGAGAGCCCTGGAAAAAGGTATCGAAGAAGTTGTATTCGACAGAGGCGGCTTCATTTACCAGGGTAAAGTGCAGGCACTTGCAGACGCAGCTCGTGAAGCTGGTCTGAAATTCTAGTAGAGAGGAGAACGGCATGAAGCGTACAATTATTGACCCAAGTCAGTTTGAATTAAACGACAACGTAGTAGCAATCAAGCGTGTATCTAAAACCGTAAAAGGTGGACGTACCATGAGATTCTCTGCTCTGGTAGTAGTAGGTGATGGAAATGGTCACGTAGGTGCAGGTCTTGGTAAGGCTGGTGAGGTTCCGGAAGCAATCCGCAAAGGAAAAGAAGCAGCTATGAAGAACCTGGTTGAGATCCCGATGGATGATAACCACAGTGTTCCGCACGACTATATCGGCAGATTCGGCAGCTCTAACGTACTGCTGAAGAAGGCTCCGGAAGGTACCGGTATCATCGCTGGTGGTCCGGCCCGTGCAGTGCTGGAGCTGGCAGGTATTAAGAATATCCGTGCTAAGTCTTTAGGCTCCAACAACAAGACTAACGTGGTACTGGCTGTCCTGAACGGTCTGACTCAGATTAAGACTCCGGAGGAGTATGCGAGACTTCGCGGCAAATCTGTTGAAGAGATTTTAGGCTAAGGAGGACAATGAAATGGCAGAGAAGTTAAAAGTAACATTAGTCAAATCCCCGATCGGCGCTGTTCCGAAGCACAGAGCAACCTGTGAAGCTCTGGGTCTTAGAAAGCTGAACAAGACTGTTGAGCTTCCGGACAACGAGGCTGTCAGAGGAATGATCTGGCATGTTAAGCATTTAGTTAAGGTAGAAGAAATCTAATATTTGAAGTAAGGAGGTGCAACGAGATGGATTTATCCAATTTACAGCCTGCTGCTGGTTCCAAGCACAGTGATAATTTCAGAAGAGGACGTGGTCACGGTTCAGGCAACGGTAAAACTGCTGGTAAGGGCCACAAAGGTCAGAAAGCACGTTCCGGCGCTCCGAGACCAGGTTTTGAGGGCGGTCAGATGCCGTTATACAGACGTCTTCCGAAACGCGGATTCAAGAACCGTAACACCAAGGTTATCGTTGGTATCAATGTAGAAGCATTAGAGTGCTTCGAGAATGATGCAGTCGTAACCGTTGAGACTCTGTTAGAGACCGGTATCGTTAAGAATCCGAGAGATGGCGTTAAGATCCTGGGTAATGGAGAATTAACCAAAAAGCTGACCGTTAAGGCAGACGCATTCAGTGAGGGTGCAAAGGCAAAAATCGAAGCTTTAGGTGGAACCTGCGAGGTGATCTAATATGTTTAAGACACTCCGAAATGCATGGAAGGTTGTGGAGATCAGAAAAAAACTGATCTTCACATTCCTCATGCTGGTAGTCATCCGCTTCGGATCTGAGCTGCCGATTCCAGGAGTTAACACTTCCTATTTTGCGGATTTCTTCGCAAAACAGAGTGGAGATGCATTTAACTTTTTCAATGCAATGACCGGTGGTTCCTTTACCTCCATGTCTGTATTTGCATTGAGCATCACCCCATACATTACATCTTCCATCATCATGCAGCTTTTAACGATTGCAATTCCGAAACTGGAAGAGATGCAGCGTGAAGGCGAGGATGGCAGAAAGAAGATTGCAGAGTATACCCGTTACCTGACCGTAGGTCTGGCACTGATCGAGTCCATTGCCATGGCAGTGGGATTCGGCGGACAGGGTCTGTTGATCGACTACAATGCATGGAGTGTTATTGTTGCAGTATCAACCATGACTGCAGGCAGTGCATTCCTCATGTGGATTGGTGAGAGAATCACGGAGAACGGCATCGGCAATGGTATTTCCATGGTCCTGCTGTTCAACATCATTTCCTCTCTTCCGCAGGATGCAAACACGTTATACACCAAGTTCCTGACCGGCAGCAACATCGGCGTGAAGGTGACATCCGCGATTATTATCCTGGCTGTTGTCATCGCAATGGTGATCTTCGTTATCATCCTTCAGGATGGTGAGCGCAGAATCCCGGTTCAGTATTCCAAGAAGATGGTTGGCAGAAAGATGGTGGGCGGTCAGTCCTCCCACATTCCGTTAAAGGTCAACACCGCTGGTGTTATCCCGGTTATCTTTGCTTCCTCCATCATGTCATTCCCGGTTGTTATTGCCCAGTTCTTCCATCCGGATTACACCACCATCGGCGGTAAGATCCTGATGATGCTGAACTCATCTTCCTGGTTCCGTCCGGAGATGCCGTGGTACTCCATCGGTATGGTAATCTACATTGTGCTGATCGTGCTTTTTGCATACTTCTACACATCCATTACCTTCAACCCGCTGGAGGTTGCTAACAACATGAAGAAGTCTGGTGGATTTATCCCAGGTATCCGTCCGGGTAAGCCAACTTCCGACTTCCTGAATAAGATCCTGAACTACATTGTCTTTATCGGTGCGGTTGGCCTGATCATCATCAGCGTCATTCCGATCATGATTTCCGGTCTGTTCAATATCGGACATCTGTCCTTTATGGGTACTTCCCTGATCATTATCGTCAGCGTTGTACTGGAGACCATCAAGGCAATCGAGTCTCAGATGATTGTACGGAATTACAAAGGCTTCTTAAATGATTAAGTTTTCGTGATAAGAGCTGCTGCGCAAGATACTGGGCAGCAGCTTTTTTCAATAAAAGCGTAACGGTTTATTCAGGTAACTTTACACAGCAAAGTAAGGGGGAAACGCAATGAAGATTATCATGTTAGGGGCACCTGGTGCCGGCAAGGGCACACAGGCCAAAAAGATCGCAGAGAAGTACGGAATCCCGCACATCTCCACCGGTGACATTTTCCGCGCCAACATCAAAGGCGGCACGGAGCTTGGAATGAAAGCAAAAGCTTACATGGATCAGGGACAGCTGGTTCCGGACGACGTGACCATCGGCATGCTGCTTGACCGCATCAGCGAGGCAGACTGCGAGAAGGGCTACGTGCTGGACGGCTTCCCGAGAACCATTCCGCAGGCAGAGAGCCTGACGAATGCACTGAACGAGCGCGGCGAGAAGATGGACTATGCTGTCAACGTTGACGTTCCGGATGAGGCAATCGTAACCCGTATGTCCGGCAGAAGAGCCTGCCTGGCATGTGGAGCAACCTACCACATCGTGTTCAACGCACCGAAGACCGAGGGCGTGTGCGACACCTGTGGCGAGAAACTGGTGCTGCGTGACGACGACAAGCCGGAGACCGTGCAGAAGCGTCTGACCGTATACCATGACCAGACGCAGCCGCTGATCGACTACTATCAGCAGGCAGGCATTCTGGTGACCGTGGACGGCACCAAGGATTTAAATGAAGTATTTAAGGACATTACTGTTGTCCTGGGAGAGTAAACTATGTCAGTATCCATTAAATCTGCAAGAGAGATTGAACTGATGCGCGAGGCTGGCAGGATTCTTGCCAACGTACATGAAGAGCTGGGAAAGGCGCTGAAGCCGGGCATGTCCACCATGGACATCGACCGGCTGGGCGAGAAGCTGATCCGCGGCTATGGCTGCATCCCTTCTTTTAAGAATTATAATGGCTATCCTGCTTCCATCTGTGTCTCTGTCAACGACGAGGTGGTGCACGGAATTCCCAACAAGCACCGGATTCTGCACGAGGGCGATATCGTAAGCCTGGATGCAGGCGTGATCTATCACGGTTACCACTCTGACGCTGCCCGCACCCATGCGATCGGCAAGATCAGTCCGGAAGCCGAGAAGCTGATCCAGGTGACCAGGGAATGCTTCTTCGAAGGTATCAAGTATGCAAAAGCAGGCAATCATCTGAATGATATATCTTCTGCAATTCAGGCCTACGCTGAGAGCTTCGGCTACGGGGTGGTCCGCGACCTGGTTGGTCACGGAATCGGAGAACATCTCCATGAAGACCCGGAGGTTCCGAACTTTGCACAGAAGAAGAAAGGCATCAAGCTGGTGCCGGGTATGACCCTGGCGGTAGAGCCGATGATCAATGCAGGCCGTGCGGATGTGGCATGGATGGATGACGACTGGACCGTTGTGACAGATGACGGCACCCTGTCTGCTCACTATGAGAACACCATTCTCATCACCGAAGGTGAGCCGGAGATCCTGTCTCTGTAAGACAGTGTAAATGAAGGAATTTGATATTGAATGTCCGGCAGGCAGGAGTCCTGTCGGACATGACAAAGACTACGGAGGTAAGAACGCATGTCTAAAGCAGATGTAATTGAAATTGAAGGAACGGTAGTAGAGAAGCTGCCCAACGCCATGTTCCAGGTTGAACTGGAGAACGGCCATCAGGTACTGGCACATATCAGCGGAAAGCTTCGCATGAACTATATCCGTATCCTGCCGGGAGACAAAGTAACCATCGAGTTATCCCCCTATGATCTGTCCAAGGGACGCATCATCTGGAGAGATAAATAAATTAGAAAAATAAGTAAAAAAGTACTTGCATTATAAGAAACGCAATGTTATAATATCATGGCGACTTTGTTGAGATACCAGGTGTAGTTTGTCCAAAGCGACGCCCGGTTGTACCAATATATCTAGTGAAGTGGATATATGCAAGTATGGAAAGGAGAATTGCCGTGAAGGTGAGATCATCAGTAAAACCGATTTGCGAAAAATGCAAAATCATCAAACGCAAAGGCAGTATCAGAGTAATCTGTGAAAATCCTAAGCACAAACAGAGACAAGGTTAAAGAACAAAAAGTATAGGAGGTGTACGAAGCAAATGGCTCGTATTTCAGGTGTTGATTTACCAAGAGAAAAACGTGTTGAAATCGGCTTAACTTATATCTACGGTATCGGTAGAACAAGCGCAAGCCGCATTCTTGCTGAGGCTGGTGTTAATCCGGATACCCGCGTTAAGGATTTAACCGATGACGAAGTGAAGAAACTGGCAGCAATCATTGCTGATACTCAGCTTGTTGAGGGTGATCTGCGTAGAGAGATCGCTATGAACATCAAGAGACTGCAGGAAATCGGTTGCTACCGTGGAATCCGTCATAGAAAAGGCCTGCCGGTTCGTGGTCAGAAGACCAAAACCAACGCTAGAACTCGTAAGGGTCCGCGTAAGACCGTTGCAAACAAGAAAAAGTAATTAAGACACAGTTGTAAAGAATCACGTTGCATGTTTTAAAAACAGGAAACAGGATTCGTTGAGTAAGAAGAAAGTAGGTTAGTTTAAAATGGCTAAAAAAGTGTCCACTGCTAAAAAAGTGACAAAAAAGCGTGTAAAGAAAAACGTTGAACGCGGACAGGCACATATCCAGTCTTCCTTTAACAACACCATCGTTACGTTAACGGATGCACAGGGTAACGCTTTATCATGGGCAAGTGCTGGTGGTCTGGGATTTAGAGGTTCAAGGAAATCTACTCCATATGCAGCACAGATGGCTGCAGAGACTGCTGCCAAAGCAGCTTTAGTACATGGTTTGAAATCTGTAGACGTTATGGTAAAAGGACCTGGTTCAGGCCGCGAAGCAGCGATCCGTGCACTTTCTGCATGCGGTATTGAAGTAACTAGTATTAAGGACGTAACTCCGGTTCCACACAACGGATGTCGCCCGCCAAAACGTAGAAGAGTCTGATAGGAGGTACTAACAGTGGCAGTAGATAGAGTTCCTGTTCTTAAAAGATGTAGATCCCTTGGTTTAGATCCGATCTATTTAGGAATTGATAAAAAATCAAACAGAGAATTAAAAAGAGCTAACAGAAAAGTAAGTGAGTACGGTCTCCAGTTACGTGAGAAGCAGAAAGCAAAATTCATCTATGGCGTATTAGAGAAACCTTTCCGTAACTACTATGCAAAAGCAGAGAAGATGGACGGTCAGACCGGTGAGAACATGATGATTCTCCTGGAGAGAAGACTGGATAACGTTGTTTTCCGTATGGGATTTGGTCGCACCCGTCGTGAGACCAGACAGATCGTTGACCACAAGCACGTATTAGTAAACGGCAAGTGCGTAAACATTCCGTCTTACCTGGTTAAAGCAGGTGACGTTATCGAGATCAAAGAGAAGTGCAAATCCTCTCAGAGATACAAAGACATTCTGGAAGTAACTGCTGGTCGCCTTGTTCCGGCTTGGCTGGATGTTGATCAGGAGAACTTAAAAGGCGTTGTAAAAGAGCTGCCGACCAGAGAAGAGATTGATGTTCCGGTTGAAGAGATGCTTATCGTCGAGTTGTACTCCAAATAATTAATTTGAGTACGAGAAACCCTCGATAAAGAACCCAAAAGGAGGGGCTATAATCGTGTTCGATTTTGAAAAACCAAACATTGAGATTGTTGAGATTTCAGATGATAAGAAATATGGCAAGTTTGTAGTAGAACCGCTTGAGAGAGGCTACGGCACCACGCTGGGCAACTCCCTGAGAAGAATTATGCTTTCTTCTTTACCGGGTGCTGCAGTGAGCCAGGTGAAAATCGACGGCGTTTTGCATGAGTTCAGTTCCATCCCAGGTGTCAAGGAAGATGTGACTGAGATCATCATGAACATCAAGAGCTTATCTATTAAGAATAACAGTGACAGCAACGAGGTTAAGACCGCTTACATCGAATTCGAAGGTGAAGGCGTGATTACTGCTGCTGATATCCAGGCTGATCCGGACATTGAGATCATGAATCCGGAGCAGGTGATTGCTACCTTAAGCGGCGGCACCGACAGCAAGTTCTACATGGAGCTGACCATTACCAAGGGTCGCGGATATGTAAGCGCAGATAAGAACAAGAGCGAGGATCTGCCGATCGGTGTACTTGCGATTGATTCCATTTACACTCCGGTAGAGCGCGTTAACATGGCTATCCAGAACACCCGTGTTGGACAGGTTACCGATTACGATAAACTGACCCTGGATGTGTTCACCAATGGTACTCTGGCTCCGGACGAGGCTGTCAGCCTGGCAGCGAAGGTTCTGAGCGAGCATCTGAACCTTTTCATCGACCTTTCTGAGAATGCCAAGACCGCTGAGATCATGGTAGAGAAGGAAGACAACGAGAAAGAGAAAGTTCTGGAGATGAACATTGATGAGCTGGAGCTGTCTGTTCGTTCCTACAACTGTCTGAAGCGTGCCGGCATCAACACCGTAGAGGAGCTGTGCAACAGAACCCCTGAGGATATGATGAAGGTTCGTAACCTGGGCAGAAAGTCCCTTGAGGAAGTTCTGGCTAAGTTGAAAGAGCTTGGTCTTCAGCTGAATCCAAGCGAGGAGTAATCCAAACAATGACAAGAGTGCTCTCCCTGTAAGTCCTATGAGCGAGGGAGAGTATTTAAAACTGGATGATGCGGTTCGATAAGTCCAAAGGGCGCGGGCTGCTCTCCACAAAATTCATTTAATCTATTTTATGGAGGAATATTACAATGGCAGGTTATAGAAAACTGGGAAGAACTTCCAGCCAGAGAAAAGCAATGATCCGCAGCCAGGTTACAGCTCTGCTGTATCATGGAAGCATCAAGACCACTGAGGCAAGAGCAAAAGAGATCCGCAAAGTAGCTGAGGGTCTGATCGCTCTGGCAGTGAAAGAGAAAGACAACTTCGAGACCGTTACCGTTACCGCTAAGGTTGCTCGCAAGGATGCAAACGGCAAGAGAGTCAAAGAAGTAGTAAACGGCAAGAAAGTTACCGTTTATGACGAAGTTCAGAAGGAAATCAAGAAGGATAATCCTTCCAGACTGCACGCTAGACGTCAGATGCTGAAGGTTCTGTACGATGTAACCGAGGTTCCGGCTGCAGCTGCAGGCAAGAAGAAAAACACCAAATCCGTAGATCTTCCGGCAAAGTTATTTGACGAGGTTGCTCCGAAGTACGTTTCCCGCAACGGTGGTTACACCCGTATCGTTAAGATCGGCCAGCGTAAGGGCGACGGCGCTATGGAAGTGCTGTTAGAGTTAGTTTAATTTTGAATTTCAGAAAGGGCTGGCGCTTTAAGGAGTGCCGGTCTTTTTTTATGGAAAATGAAAGAAAACGTTGGGAGAAATACTATGGTAGCCGAGACTCTTGCGCTGGGAGGATTCCTGGCGGGACTTGCAATCTGCGTTATTACAGGACAGGAGATCCTGTATGCGCTGCTGTTTGGAATGATCTGTTTTTCTGCGTATGCACTTTACAGAGGCGTGATGCCCGCCAACGTGCTTAGGATGCTGGCTGAGGGAATGGGGAAGGTAGCTATGATTATCTTCCTGTTCGTGCTGATCGGCTGTCTGACGGCGCTCTGGCGTGCCAGCGGCACCATTCCGTTCATCCTGTACTATTCAAGTGGTTTGATTCAGCCCCGGTATTTTGTGCTGTGCGCGTTTCTGCTGTGCTGCATGATGTCTTTTCTGACAGGCACCTCCTTTGGCACGGTGAGTACCATGGGCGTGATCTGTATGATGATCTCCAATGCACTGGGGCTCAGTCCGGCGCTGACAGGCGGAGCTGTGTTATCGGGCATTTATTTTGGTGACCGCTGTTCGCCTATGTCATCCAGTGCGCTGCTGGTCAGTTCCCTGACGAAAACGGACATTTATACCAATGTGCGGAACATGATGCGCACGAGCCTGGTTCCGTTTGTGGTGACCTGTCTGGTCTATGTGGCGCTGACAGGCAATGTGGGGCAGGCATCGCCGGAGCTGTCCATGTTAAATATGTTTGAAGAGCAGTTTGCGCTTCACTGGATAACCGTGATTCCGGCTGTACTGATTCTGGTGCTGGCTCTGCTCCGGGTTAATGTAAAATATGCCATGACAGCCAGTATCCTGTTGGCGGCAGTGATCGCTTTGGTGGTACAGAAAGTGTCGCTTTCAGAGCTTCCGGCACTTCTGTGGCAGGGCTACCGCGCCGGGGAGGGGACAAAACTGGCAGAAATGCTGAACGGCGGGGGAATCCAGTCTATGGCAAAGGTGGCTGGAATCGTGCTGATTTCTTCCTCCTACTCAGGAATCTTCGCCCATACCAGGCTGCTTTCCGGTGTGCGCAGGCTGCTCCGCAATTCGGTACCGGTATTGAGACCGTTCGGGACCGTGATGCTGACAGCAATTCTGACCTGTGCGGTGAGTTGCAATCAGAGTCTGCCGGTGATCCTGACATCCCAGATCTGCGATGGTATTTATGAGAAAAAAGAAGACCTGGCGCTGGCTATTGAAAATACGGTGATCGTCATAGCGGCGCTGATTCCCTGGGGCATAGCAGGCACGGTGCCGATGGCAACGATGGGAGCTCCGCTTACGTGCCTGCTGTTTGCCTGTTACATCTACCTGATTCCGTTATGGAATCTTTTAAAAGATGTCTTTTTTGTTCCAAATCGGTAAGAATGTGGAAATTCGGTAAGAATATCGTAAGTTGACCTTATCATTCCGAAAGCTTATAATAAAATTACAAACAATGATAGGAATTGATTATAAACATAATCAATCATGTACGTAACGGATGTCACGGATGATTGAATCAATAATCAAGAAAAGGGGGAGACTTATGAGTAAGAAACATTTGTGGTTACGAACAGCAGTATTGGCACTGGGAATCAGCAGTATTGCGGTGGTGCCGGTCATGGCAGCGGAGCGGACCGTGTCCAGCGTATCGATCCGGGTGGATTCGGAGCTGGAGCCGGGAGACACCCTGCCGGATATCAGTTACACCAATGACAGGTCCAGCACCGATGTGTCGGACGGCGAGATCTGTGTATCCAATTCCTCGTCGAAGTATTCTATCACCGGTGTGGAGTGGCATTCTTCCACCGATGATGAGGTGGAAGTAGGCGACCAGCCGACCATGGATGTCCGGCTGACACCCAATACGGTTGGGGATGACGACTATGAGTTCAAGGGCACCTATCGTTCCAGCAATGTGAACATCAAGTACGGTTCCTTTGTCAGTGCCAAGAAGGATGACGGGGACCTGGTTGTCAGAGTGCGGATCAGACCGATCGAGGGTACATTTTCCGCTCCGGAAGATGCCTACTGGAAGGACAATTCCAAGGGCACAGCACGCTGGGATGCGCCGGAGGACGGCGGCACCGGCCGCTATGAGGTGGTGCTTCGCAAGGGTAACAGCCGTGTGCATACGGTGGAGACCACTTCCCGTTCCTACAACTTCTACCCGTACATGACCACCGCAGGAACCTATACCTTCCGGGTGCGCACCATAGCGAAGACTGACCGGGAAGAGGATTACGGCAAGAAGAGCGAGTGGACTGAGTCGGAAGAGATCTATCTGGCGAAAGAGGATGTATCGGACGGTTCCGGTCAGACCGGAAGCAGCAGTGGCAATGGTCCTGCAAGCAATAACCGCGTAGGCTGGCGGCACACCAACGGCGCCTGGTACTACTACTATCCGGACGGCAGCTGCCAGAAGAATTCCTGGCTGATGGTAGGCGGCAAGTGGTATTTGTTCTCCAGTGATGGGCAGATGCTGACCGGCTGGCAGAACCGCAACAATCAGACCTACTATCTGAACAACAGCGGCGAGATGCTGACCGGCTGGATCCGCGCAGGTCAGAACTGGTATTATCTGAATCCCACCAAAGACACCTATGAGGGATGCCTGCTCCGCAGCCGCTGGGAGAATATCGGCGGCAAGACCTACTACTTCAATGCCAACGGCGCTATGCTGGAGGGCTGGAACAGGGTAGACGGCAACTGGTATTACTTCTATCCGGGCTATGGCCATAAGGCTGTGAATACCTGGATTGACACCTTCTATGTGAACCAGGACGGCGTGTGGGTGAGATAACGGAACGCCATGGCAGACTGTGATGCTGCCAAGGCAGCACATGATACGAGGATCAGGATCTAAAGGATAAAGGATTGTAAGGGGAAGAGCGGCAGATGACCGGTGAAGAAATACCGGCGCATCTGCCGCTTTTCACATTTTTTTCATAGAAGTCCGTTATAATGCTGGTAAATGAACCTGTACACAGACGAAGCGGAAAGGAAATCAGTATGAAAATCAATATGAGAAACAGTAAAAGAGCGGCAGTGGCTGCGCTGGCGGCCGTGGTGCTTGCAGCGGGGCAGCCGCCTGTGTCGGCGCTTGCCTCCGATCATCAGGTGGAGACCGTGTATCTGGGCAGTCCAAAGCATGCGTGGTGGGAGACGGATACGGTGGGGCAGTGGTCATCGGTCAGCAAAGCCCATGAGTATCAGGTGAAGCTCTATATCGGAGACAACGTGGAGCGGGACGAGGAGAACTGGAAGAACATCGACTTTGAAGATGAGGGGATGCTTGAGGCAGAATGCGTGATTACGAAGCGGACTTCCAGGACCAGCTGTGACTTTACGGAATATATGAATGACCTGCACACCTACTTTTTCGTGGTGCGGGCGACGCCGAAGGTCAGCGAGCAGGCTTACGTGGTGAGCGGTGACTGGGCGGCATCTCCGGACGTGGACTTCCGGGAACAGCAGGTACAGGGCATCACCGGCGGCACATGGCGCAATTATCTGGAAGGCTCCCGGTACGAGACGGAGGACGGAACCTTTCTGACCGGCGGCTGGCAGCGGATTCAGGGGGCCTGGTATCTGCTGGATGAGAATGGCTATCGCCTGACCGGCTGGCAGGAGGTGGATGGAAACCGATACTATCTGGGAGAGAACGGGAAGATGGCTACCGGGTGGTTTGTGTGGAATGAGAACTGGTATTATGCCGGAGCGGACGGCAGCATGAAGACCGGCTGGGTGATGGAGAAGCCGGGATACTACTATTATCTCAGGGAAGACGGAACCATGGTCCATGATGCGATGGTGGACGGGTACTGGCTGGGGGAGGACGGGGTGAGACGAAACCCGGATGCTTCTGCAGTCGGCACAGCCGGGTGATAAATCCAAAATCAACGGGTTGGTTAATACTTACATCCTTGTCAAATACAGGAATATACGTTAAAGTTTACAAAAAGGCTATGTGATTGGGCTGACAGGGAGAGCTCGAAAAATATCCGAAAGGAGGGTGGTGATTGCGGGTGAGGATTTGTCGCATGTGCAGATTCTGGGAAAATGGATGTTCTAATTGAATATTATGCCTCCAACTTGTATAATAGAGGAAGAAAGTGCGCAAGATAATGCGCAAGTTAATGGAGGTGTCTTATGGGCGAATACAAACCACCCTTTACGATAACCAATGAGATATTATCCTATGTATCCTCTATCTCAGAGAAGATTGGACGTATTGCTGCAACGAACAATCTGGAGACAAAACCACATTTGAGAAAAAACAACCGTATGAAATCCATCCGTTTTCTGATGGAAATGGAAGAATGGCAAGGCTGTGGCATACCGCCATTCTTTCAAAATGGAAACAGATTTTTGAATACATTCCGATTGAGAGTCAGATTGAAACGTTTCAGGACGAATACTATGATGCCATTGCGAAATGCCATGTAGATGGTACTTCTACGGGCTTTATCGAGTTCATGCTGGCGCAGATTGATAAGATTCTGGACGAGGTATCGGTACAGTTTGGTGACGATTCCGGATAAACCCAACAGCAGAAATCAGAGATATAGGAAAATTTGAACACATGAAAATCATTATTTCACCAGCCAAGAAAATGCTCCAGAAGGACAGTCTGCCATGGCGGGACCTGCCGCTTTTTCTGGAGCGGACGGAGGAGCTGAAGCAGTACATACAGGGGCTTTCCTATGAGGAGGCGAAGCGCCTCTGGAAGTGCAATGACCAGATTGCCACCGTGAATTACCGCCGTTTTGCGGACATGAATCTGACAGACAATCTGACCCCGGCGATTCTGGCTTATGAGGGAATCCAGTATCAGTATATGGCGCCGGAGATATTTGACGCATATGCCGTGGAGTATGTGCAGCAGAATCTGCGGATCCTTTCGGGATTTTATGGGGTGTTGAAGCCTTTTGACGGGGTGGTGCCCTACCGGCTTGAGATGCAGGCGAAGGCGGCTGTGGGGGACGCTGCGGATCTGTATGAGTTCTGGGGCGATTCCATTTACCGGGAAGTGGTTCAGGAGGATTCTGTGATTCTGAATCTGGCATCCAGGGAGTATGCAAAGTGTGTGGAGAAGTACCTGACGGATGCTGACGTGATGGTTACCTGTGTCTTCGGGGAACTGAAGGACGGGAAGGTGATTCAGAAGGGCACCATGGCGAAGATGGCGCGTGGCGAGATGGTACGGTATCTGGCGGAGACCGGGGCGGCGACGCCGGAGCAGGCGAAGGGATTTGACCGTCTGGGGTACCGGTTTGCCGGGGAATGGTCGGATGAGCGAGAGTATGTATTTATAAAGGAAATCTGTCCTTGACGAGAGGACGGAGACAGAGTATACTGGGTCTATGAAAGATTCAGGAGGAGTGGCGTATGTTAATTGTAAGTGTAATGGAGAATGATGCAAACGGAATATTGCAGTGACAGGTTCGCCTTACATTTGCTTTATGGATACCCCAATAAGCATGGCTGTAGAGGCTGTGCTTTTTTTGCGCTTATTTTTGGCGTTATGAGTAAGGCGTGCATGGAAGCATCGTGGAAAGCATGGTGCAGAGCGGGAGCGGGGAACCGCCTTGAAGATAGAAGGAGAATAACATGAACGCTGACAGAGTGTTGGAATTTGATACAATAAAAATGAAATGGAAAGAGCTTGCGGTTACAGAGTGGGGGAAGGGGCAGATTGACGAGGCAGCCTGCATTCTGGATGAACGGGAGCTGCGAAAGCATCTGAAGGATACGGATGATGCCCGAAGCCTGATTGACAGGTGCGGTGCGCCGCCACTAACCTCTATTGATGAGGCGAAGGAGATTGTGGTGCTGGCGGGAAAGGACTGCTGTCTGACGCCGTATCAGTTAGAGCGGATTGGAGGTGTGCTGACGGCGGTCCGGAGATTGAAGGATTATCTGAACCGTGGGAAGCAGTTTGAGAATGCCCTGGCATACTATGAGCTGAATCTGGATGATCTGGAGGAACTGCGTGAGGAGATTGCCATGCAGATTCGAGGCGGGGAGGTGGACGATTATGCGTCGAAGCTGCTTCTGAAGCTTCGGGGGGATATCGGCAGAACCGAGGAGAAGATGAAGGAGAAGGCGGAGCAGGTGATGCGTGCCAACAAGGAATGTATGGCAGACAGCTTTACAACCCGGAGAAACGGGCGCGTCTGCATTCCGGTAAAGAAGGATTATAAATGGAAGATTCCCGGAAGTGTGATTGACAGGTCCTCCACCGGCAATACCCTGTTCGTGGAGGTTGTCAGTGTCGCCAATCTGTATGAGGAGCTGCAGCTTCTGAAAATCGAGGAGGAAAATGAGGTACACCGGATTCTGTATACGCTGACGGCGATGGTAGCGGACGGTGCGACGGTTATGAATGAAAATATCCGGGTGATGGAAAAGCTGGATTATATGTTCTCCAAGGGAAAATTGAGTCTGGACATGGATGCGGCTGCGCCGAAGATTAATCTGGACCGTCGGATTCGGATGAAGCAGGCGAGACATCCGCTGATGAGCCGTGAGATGAGTGTGCCGCTGGATTTTGAAATCGGCGGGGAGGTGAGCGGCATTGTCATTACCGGGCCAAACACCGGCGGCAAGACGGTTGCCATCAAGACGGTGGCGCTGAATTGCCTGATGGCGCAGTGCGGACTGCATGTGACCTGTCAGGAGGCGGATATCTGCATGAACAGTGCATTTTTGTGTGACATCGGGGACGGGCAGAATATCACGGAAAATCTGTCTACGTTTTCTGCCCATATCAAAAATGTGCTGGAGATTATGGACGAGGTGAATCAGGACAGTCTGGTGATCATGGATGAGCTTGGCTCGGGGACCGACCCCACAGAGGGCATGGGGATTGCCATTGCCATTCTGGAAGAACTGCGGAAAAGTGACTGCCTGTTTCTGGTGACGACCCATTATCCGGAGGTGAAGGAGTATGCGGCGAAAACGGAAGGTGTGGTGAATGCCCGGATGGAATTTGACAAGAATACCTTAAAGCCTACCTACCGGATGGTGATCGGGGAGGCAGGAGAGAGCTGCGCGTTCTATATTGCGGAGCGGCTGGGAATGCCGGCGCGGATGCTGCGGACGGCGGCTCGGGCTGCGTATGGAGAAGGCGCGGAGGCGACGGTGAATTGCGAACAGACGGAATGGGGGAAGAGTGACAGCGGGAAGAGGAACGCCAGTGGGGAGAATCGTGCCAGCGTGCAGGCAGGGCGTAAGCGTGGGAAGCAGATTCGGAAAGAAAAAAAGCCGTCAGCGGCGATGACAGAACTGTCGGAAAAGTTTCACCTGGGCGACAGCGTCATGGTACTGCCGGATAAGAAGATTGGAATCGTATGCAAGCCGGTGAACGAAAAGGGTGTCCTTCAGGTGCAGCTTCCGGGGAAGAAAATCTGGATTAATCATAAGCGGGTGAAACTGCAGGTTGCGGCGGACAGGCTGTATCCGGAGGATTATGACTTTTCCATTGTGTTCGATACGGTGGAGAATCGGAAGATTCGGCATGATATGGAGAGGAAGTATACGGATGAGGTGATTGAGGTTCACGAGTAGGCTGTCAAATGCACATTTGGCTGCGCTTTTTAAACTTTGTATTGGAATCGGCTGGTGTATCTGTTATAATTTTACTAAGGGTATTACCATTTACGGTAGGCGGTTGGTCCTTCAGCAGAGGACCTGTGACCCTCTGTTTACATAGAAATCTCTGCAAAGAGAAATCTGCGAAAGGAGGGCTTTGCCAATGTTGACATTAGAAGGTCTGATTGCAGTCTTGAGCTTATGTTTGACTGCTTTCGGACTTGGATATGCAATCGGAAGCAATGATAAAAACACACAAAAATAACCGCCAACGTCTGCAAACTAAGCGGTTATTTTTGTAACTAATTATATGTGGACCAACCGTCTATCGGTAATATCCTTTTAAAATAGAAGTTCTCTCTAGTAGTATAATAACATGTTCCGGCTTTCGTGTCAAATGCACATTCCAACGAAATTTCCCATACCTACTTGACGTTCTTATGGATATCGCATAAAATGAAGTGATTGACTACAGGCAATTAGGATATGCAAACAGGAAAGGAAGAATCCACCATGGGGATTATCAAGGCTTCCAAGTTAATATATGATTACATCCGCCGGGATGAGGACGAGCATGTGGAGGAAGTGAACCGTGCCATCGATGAGCTGACTCTGGACATCAAGGCGGGGGATTTTGTGGCGATTCTGGGGCACAATGGCTCCGGCAAGTCTACATTTGCCAAGCAGATCAACGGAATCCTGCTTCCCACGGAGGGGACGGTATGGATCTCCGGCATGGATACGGCAGATGACAGCCATATCTGGGACATCCGCAAGACAGCCGGGATGGTATTCCAGAATCCGGATAACCAGATCATCGGCAATATCGTGGAGGAGGATGTGGGCTTCGGTCCGGAGAATCTGGGCGTGCCGACGGACGAGATCTGGAAGCGGGTGGATGCCAGTCTGGAAGCGGTGGGCATGACGGCCTACCGGATGAAGTCACCCAACAAGCTGTCCGGCGGGCAGAAGCAGCGGGTGGCGATTGCGGGCGTGATGGCGATGAAGCCTCAGTGCATCATTCTGGATGAGCCCACTGCCATGCTGGACCCCAACGGGCGCAAGGAAGTGATTGCGACCCTTCATGAGCTGAACAAAAAGGAAGGCATCACGGTACTTCTGATTACCCATTATATGGAAGAGGTTATTGAGGCGGACCGGGTGATCGTCATGGATGACGGGCGGCTGGTGATGGACGGAACGCCGCGGGAGGTATTTTCGCGGGTGAAGGAGCTGAAGGAATACCGGCTGGATGTGCCGCAGGTGACGGAGCTGGCATATGAGCTGAAGCAGGCGGGAGTGGCGCTTCCGGACGGCATCCTGACTATGGATGAGCTGATGGAATATCTGCTTCCCATGATGAAAGGAAATTAACGTGTGAACCAACGCTGTGACCGCTCAGGCGGCACGGACGTTACAGGAGGATACGACAGCATGTCAATAAAGGCAGAACATTTAAGTTATATATACGGGCAGGGCACGGCATTTGAGCAGTATGCTCTGAAGGATGTCAGCTTTGAGATCGAGGACGGGCAGTTCATTGGTCTGATCGGGCACACCGGCTCCGGCAAGTCCACGCTGATTCAGCATCTGAACGGGCTGATTCGGGCGACGGAGGGAACACTTTATTACAACGGCGAGAACATCTATCAGGACGGATACGATATGAAGGCACTGCGCAGCAAGGTGGGGCTGGTGTTCCAGTACCCGGAGCATCAGCTGTTTGAGGTGGATGTATTTTCTGATGTCTGCTTCGGACCGAAGAATCAGGGACTTTCCAAAGAGGAGGTCCAGGCGCGGGCGAGAGAGGCGCTGCAGCAGGTGGGACTGGAAGAGAAATTCTGGGAGCAGTCTCCCTTTGAGCTGTCCGGCGGACAGAAGCGCCGGGTGGCAATCGCCGGAGTGCTGGCGATGCATCCGGAGGTGCTGATTCTGGATGAGCCGACGGCGGGACTGGACCCCAAGGGCAGAGATGAGATTCTGGACCAGATTTCGGCGCTGCACCGGGACAAGAAGATGACTATCATTCTGGTGTCCCACAGCATGGAGGACATAGCCCAGTATGCGGACCGGATCATGGTGATGAACCACGGCGAGAAGGTATTTGACGCACCGCCCAAGGAGGTATTTGGTCACTATAAGGAGCTGGAGAAGATCGGGCTGGCGGCGCCGCAGATCACCTACATCGTTCACCGCCTGCGGGATCACGGTGTCCCCATTGCGGAGGATATTACGACAGTGGCAGAGGCAAGGGACGCGATTCTTAAGCTGCTCGGAAAGGGTGGACGATAGATTATGATACGAGATATTACAATAGGACAATACTATCCGGTGGATTCGGTGCTGCACAAGATGGACCCGCGGACGAAGCTGTTCGGAACGATGATATTTATCATTTCCCTGTTTCTGGCCAATAATATCGCAGCATATGTGGTGGCTACGGTATTTATGGTGGGGGCAATCCGGCTTTCCAAAGTACCGTTCAAGTTCATCGTGCGCGGTCTGAAGGCAATCGTTGTGCTGCTTTTGATCAGTGTCAGCTTCAACCTGTTTCTGACACCGGGACGGGTGATATTCCAGCTTGGATTTCTGAAGCTTACCTGGGAAGGTCTGGAGACAGCGGGATTTATGGCGCTGCGGCTGATCTATCTGGTGATCGGGTCGTCGGTGATGACGCTGACCACCACACCCAATGAGCTGACGGACGGACTGGAGAAGAGCCTTGGATTTCTGAATAAGATCGGTGTGCCGGTACACGAGGTGTCCATGATGATGTCCATCGCGCTGCGGTTTATCCCGATCCTGATTGAGGAGACGGACAAGATCATGAAGGCGCAGATGGCGCGGGGAGCCGACTTTGAGAGCGGCAACCTGATCCAGAAGGCGAAGAGCATGGTGCCGCTGCTGGTGCCGCTGTTTATCTCCGCATTTCGCCGTGCCACGGACCTTGCCATGGCGATGGAAGCCCGCTGCTATCACGGCGGCGAGGGGCGGACGAAGATGAAGCCGCTCCATTATAGTAAGAGGGACTATGTGGCATATGCTGTATATGTGATTTACATGGTGATGATTGTGCTGGCGAGACGCTGAGGGTTGGCGAGACGCTGGTAGTTGGTGAGGCGCTGGTAGTTGGCAAGACGCTGGCGGTTGGTGGAGCACTGGCAGCTGACGGGACGCTGACGGTTGGCGAGACGCTGACGGTTGGTGAAGCGCTGGCTTTGCAGGCGGTTTCCGTCTATATTGAGAGAAAATTATGGCAGGCGCCTGACGGCTGAAATTTCGTCAGACGCCTGTATTTGGTACAGGAGCAGTTGTCGGATGGATGAACGTGAGGAAAGCGGAGCAGATATTGCCGACCTGCATCAGCTGGAAAGGAATGATATGATGAAACGTGTAAAGATGGTGGTGGCTTACGATGGCACCAATTACCGGGGCTGGCAGCTGCAGCCTAATGGTGTGACGATTGAGGAGGTCCTAAACCGGGAGCTGACGGCGCTCTTAAAGGAGCCGATCACGATTATCGGAGCCAGCCGGACGGATTCCGGCGTTCATGCCAGAGGCAATGTGGCGGTGTTCGACACGGAGAACCGGATGCCGGCGGATAAGATCTGCTTTGCTTTAAATCAGCGTCTGCCGGAGGATATCCGGGTGCAGTCTTCGGAGGAGGTGCCGCTTACCTGGCATCCCAGAAAGGCGAACTGCACCAAGACTTATGAATACAGGATTTTAAACCGGAAAATTGCCATGCCCACAGAGCGGCTGTATTCCCATTTCTGCTACTTTCCGCTGGATGTGGAGAAGATGCAGCAGGCGGCAGCGTACCTTGTGGGCGAACATGATTTCAAGAGCTTCTGCACGGTGCGGACCCAGGCGGAGGAGACGGTGCGGACCGTGTACAGCCTGGATGTGACGAAAGAGCAGGATATGATCACCATCCGCATCAGCGGCAGTGGCTTCCTCTACAATATGGTGCGGATCATCGCGGGAACCCTGATGAAGGTGGGCATGGGTGTGTACCCGCCGGAGCATGTGGAGGAAATCATCGATGCCCGCGATCGGCAGCAGGCGGGGCAGACGGCGCTGGCGAGAGGGCTGACGCTGGTGAGCCTGGAGTATGAGAAGGAGCTTCCGGACTGGCATCACCGGGAGAATAAGGAGTGGGAGTATGACATTCTCCAGTCCCATATCCGGGAAGAAAAAACCGCTTATTTTCTGATCCGGCGGTGTCTGGATGAGGAGTGGGACGGCGTGCTGCGCCGGAATATCCACCATGCGTTCCAGAACGGCGCACAGCAGGTGCTGGTTGCGGATCTGGAGAAAGAGCGGCTGAAGGATGGGGACCGGTACGGGTATTATGTGGTGGAAGAGCTGTCCGGGGATGGGGCAGCCGAAGCGGTCGGTATGCTTTCCGGTGAGGAGCGTACAAGAATTGCAGGAATCATCGACAGAAGCCTCCGGGATGGCGAGAAGAGCGGCGAAAAGAGTGGCGAAAAGAGCAGCGAAGAGGAAGGCGAAACGGACAAACATGATAATCGTCTGCGGTGGTACCGTGCTGCGGATGGAGGGAGAGATATGTGATGGGAAGCAGGCAGTACTATACCATTGGCGAGGTAAGCAAGATGTGTAATATATCCACAAAGGCACTTCGCTATTATGATAAAATCGGGATTATTTCGCCGGACGTTATCAGTGAGGAGAACGGCTATCGCTATTATGACAGAAAGACTCTGCTGAATGTTCCGGTCTTAAAATACTACAAGCAGATGGGCTTTAAGCTGGAGGAGATGCAGGAGCTGCTGGAAGGAAGCTCCTATCAGACGGTGCGGCACTGTCTCCATGATAAGCTGGACGAACTGAAGGTTCAGATGAAGGAGCTGCAGGACAGCCTGATTGCCGCACAGGACTGGTATAATCTGGTTCATGAGGCGGAGCTGGTGGTACAGAACAATATCCGGGATGTTTCTGTAAAGTATGTGCCGGGATTGGTATTTTGCTTTATGGATCAGGAGTTTGCATACGACTATATTGAGTCTATCATCAACATTTCATGGACCAACTATCTGGAGGAGCATGCGGAGCAGATTACCGGTCCGGTGATCCTGGGATTTCAGAATGTGCGGGAGAAAAGAGAAGGAGCCTGTAAGCGCTGCACCATTATGCAGCAGGCAGTGACACCGGATGCCAGGAAGGGCATTCAGATACAGACCAGTGCGGCAATGGCAGCCAGCGTCTATCATATCGGCGGTCATGACACAATCGGTGAGACCTATGAGCGGCTGGAGCAGTGGCTGAGCCAGCACGGATATGACTGCGGGACAAGGTGCTTTGAGCGGTATGTGGTGGACTACTGGACCACCCGGAATCCGGAGGAATTTGTCACGGAAATCCTCGTCCCCCTTCGGAAAATCTGACAAAAGACCGGCAGAAAGCCGGATGGGAAACCTTCCCCATGGGGGAAACTTTTTAAAGACATTTTTCGTAAAGCAGAAAGGCGGAGAATTCGTTCTCTGCTTTTTTTGTACTTATATTTGTGCAATCTGTAAAAAACTGGAAATAAAATTCGTGCAGAATCAACATAAAAAATTTAATTCTAAATCGGTATTGACTTTCCGGTCAGGGGCAGGGCTTATACTAAGTGCATAGAAAAGCAGGCGCAAATGAATCAAAAGTATTCAGAATGACGGCGTATGAGTTTCTGAATACCCTTCGGCCGGGAGTATTTACCAAAAGACAATGATGAAATAAATAAAGGAGAGCAAACATGAAGTATGATGCATTAGGAATGATCGAAACCAAAGGTCTGGTAGGTTCTGTAGAGGCAGCAGATGCCATGGTAAAGGCAGCAAACGTGACTCTGATCGGCAAGGAGATGATCGGCGGCGGTCTGGTAACCGTTATGGTAAGAGGCGATGTGGGTGCAGTCAAGGCAGCTACCGATGCCGGTGCAGCAGCAGCTCAGAGAGTCGGTGAGCTGGTATCCGTTCATGTGATTCCGCGTCCCCATGCAGAGGTTGAGACGATTCTTCCGGCAGGAAAGAAAGCAGAGTAAGACATCATAAAAGACACATGAAAAGGAGAAAGATTTCATGAGTAGTGAAACTACCCCAATGAGAACCCAGGGCGCTGCAGCAGACGCGAAGATGAAGCAGCTTGATAAGAAATTCAGAGTCACCGGTATTTCTACCGGACTGATTTCCGGTCTGACTTACGGAATTTATACCACACTGGTTATGATAGCCGGTTACTATGAGCCGCTTGCAGGAGCAGTAGGACTGCTGGCAGCGCCATTTGTCACCTCCGGTCTCAACGACCTGCTGGCAGGCATCTGGCTTACCATTTACAACGCAAAATGCGGACGTCTTTCCGAGATGGGCAGAAGTCTTAAGACGTTCCCCGGCAAGATGATTCTGCTTGGGGCACTGTTTGGAGGTCCGATCGCCAATGGCGCATACCTGATCGGTCTTGCACTGGCTGGCGCTTACGCGATTCCGATTTCCGCAACCTGCGCACTGTTTGGCGCACTGTTTTCCTGGATCTTCTTAAAGCAGAAGCCGACGAAGCGTGTGGTTGCAGGCATGGTGCTCTGTGTCATCGGCGCGATCGTGATCAACTTTGTGAAACCGGAAGGCGCTGAGAACTTTACCTTGGGTATTATCTGTGCTCTGGTTGCAGCAATCTGCTGGGGACTGGAAGGCATGATTTCCAGCTACGGCGGCGCACTGTTAGACACAGATGTGGCAGTAAACATCCGTGAGCTGTTCTCCGGTATCGTGGACCTGTTCGTTATCGTTCCGGTCATCGGAGCGATTCCGCTTCTGACCGGTACCATCGGAGCCGGCATCCCGCTTCTGTGGCTGGCAGTTGCAGGCTTAAGCGCAGCCGTATCCTTCCTGTGCTGGTACAAGAGTAATGCAACCGTGGGCTGTGCCATCGGAATGTCGCTGAATGTCACCTATGCTTTCTGGGGCGTGCTGTTCTGTGTACTGTTCCTGGGACAGGAGCTGACAGCAACCATCGTTGCCGGTTCCGTAATCATTGTATGCGGCGCAGTTCTGGTAACCATGAATCCGCTGGATCTGTTTAAGAAGGGAGAATAAGGATATGTTATTACCTGCAAGAACAGCAGTGCTGAATTATTTATACAAGGTTGGCAAGGCAGATATCAACCAGATTATGGAGGCTCTGAAACCGGATTACGGCAATGAGAGACAGTTTACCAGAGAGAGATATCTGGACCACGTGATGTCGCTGGAAGCAAACGGGCTTCTGGTCAAGTCCGGCTACGGTCTGGATGGAGACGGGGAGCTTTCCATTGAGTTTGAGATCAACGAGGACGGAAGAGCAACCGTGGAGAAATATATCCCGGCAGTCTTCCGGTGAGAAATAACGGGCAAAGGAGAAATTTGCGATGAGATATTACGGTGATGAGGCTTTAGGGCTTGTGGAAACCGTTGGTCTGGTTCCTGCACTGGAGGCAGCAGACAAGATGTTAAAGGCTGCCGATGTGGAACTGATCTCTTATGAAAATGTAGGTTCTACCCTGGTCACCATTATGGTAAAGGGCGATGTGGCAGCGGTTCGCTCTTCTGTGGAGGCAGGCGCTGAGGCGGCGGCAGCCATCGGCAAGCTGACTGCAAAGAATGTGATGCCAAGACCGATTCGTGAAGTAGGAGATATCGTTTCGGTTCACGATATTGATGCATGATAAGAACCTATGACAGACAGGAGAAGGAATTGATGGAAAATTATGAAGCGATCGGATCGATCGAGACATTTGGCCTTGTATTTGTTCTGGAAGCGGCGGATGCCATGTGCAAGGCTGCTGATGTAGAGTTGATCGGCTATGAAAACGTTGCATCCGGCTATATTTCCGTGCTGGTGCGCGGGGATGTGGGTGCCTGCAAGACTGCAGTGGAGGCTGGAGTCAAGGCAGTACAGGATATGGGAGCAGAGGTGTACAGCTCCGTGGTGATTCCGAGACCCCACCCGCATCTGGAGAAGATCATTCGCCGATACAACATCCAGAATCTGCTTCCACAGGAAGCATAAGATCAGGTGAGGTGATCGGATGAAATTTATAGACAAAGACCTCTCAGCGATTCAGGAAGCAAGAATCCTTATGGAAGAGGCAAAGGAAGTGACGACACGGCTGGCTCTGATGGAGCAGGAGAAGCTGGACCGGATTCTGAATGAGATGATGGAAGCGGTACAGCCGCATCTGGAGGAGCTGTCCCGGATGGCAGTTCTGGAAAACGGCTACGGATGTCCCCGGGATCAGGTTGAAAAGAGCAGGATGCTGCTGGACGGTCTGAAGTGGCAGCTTAAAGACATGCGCTGTGTGGGAATCCTTCAGCCGGAAGACGGAACAGGAACCATGGAGGTCGGTGTTCCCGCGGGTGTGATCGCAGCGATCTGTCCGGCAGTGAATCCGGTGGCATCGGTGCTGAATCTGGTGCTGCTTGCTGTGAAGACCGGCAATGCAATTATTCTGATGCCCCATCCGAGAAGTCTCAGGACAACCATTTACACGGCAGAGTTGCTGGCGAAGGCAGCCACAGCTGCCGGGCTTCCGAAAGGAACCATCGCCTGCATCCAGACACCGGCCCGCGAGGCGGTTCGGGAGCTGATGGAGTCTGAGGTCACAAAGCTTGTGGTGGCAAACGGACTTCCGAAGGAGTTAAAACAGATGGCCGGTTCCACAAAACCGATACTCTGCGCGGGGATTGCTCCCAGTCCGGTATTTATCGAGCGGACAGCAGATGTAAAGCAGGCGGCAGCCGATATCGTGCTGAGCCGAAGCTTTGACTGTGGAACCACCTCTGCATCGGAGCAGTATCTGGTGGTGGACCAGGTGATCGCAGAAGAGGTAAAGCGGGAGCTGGAAGCACAGGGTGCCTGGTTTATGAGTGAAGAGGAGCAGCGGAAGCTGATTGGGCTTCTGGGAATCCGTTCCGGAAGCGTAGATGAGGAATGTACAGGCAAAAGCGCTGTCTGGCTTGCGGCAAAGGCAGGATTTGCGGTGCCGGAGAACACCAGAGTGCTGGTCTCCAGTCAGCCTTACATCTCTGACTTTAACCCCTATGCAAAAGCGCTGCTGTGTCCGGTCATTGCTTTCTATATAGAAGAGGACTGGATTCATGCCTGCGAGAAGTGTATGAATCTTCTTGTGGAGGAGAGCTGCGGTACGACCCTGGTGATTCACTCCCGGGATGAGGAAGTCATTCGCCAGTTCGTGTTAAAGAAGCCGGTGGGGAGAGTTCTGATCAACACTCCGGCAGCCCTTGGAGCCATGGGCGTTACCGCCGATCTGTTCCCGTCTGTGACACTTGGCAGTGCCAGCGCAGGGCAGGGAACCATGGCAGGAAACTTACATCCCCGTGATCTGATCTATATCAGAAAAGCGGCAAGAGGTGTCCGGACCTATGTGCCTACACCGGACAGGAGGCATTACCAGCAGACCGGCAGTGAGAAGAAAACGGATGCTGAGAAAATACTGAAAATGATTATGGAACAATTAGTGGAACATACCTGATGGTGTTGTTTCAGAAAGAGAGGAAAACCTGTGGATATTCTTGAATTTTCAAATAAACTGGCAGAAGCCACCAGGAACATGTCCCCGGAGGAGCGTGCTTCTCTGATGAAGATGTTTGAGAAGGTTTCTGGCGAGATTACCAGGACAGAGCCGGAGACGGCAGCGACCTGCTGCGAGGAAGGAACGGAGATTCCGAACGGCATGACAAAGCGTCTGAAGCTGTTAAAGGACAACTACCTGACTCACAAACCGACCATTACCACCTACCGTGCAAGAGCAATCACCAAGATTGCGAAAGAGAATCCGGGTATGCCGAAGATTGAGCTGAGAGCAAAATGCTTCCGCTACTGCTGTGAGACCGCACCGCTTGTCATCCAGGATCACGAGCTGATCGTAGGCGCACCCTGCGGCGCACCGAGAGCCGGCGCATTTTCTCCGGATATTGCATGGAGATGGATGCAGGATGAGATTGACACCATCGGCACCAGACCCCAGGACCCGTTCTACATCTCAGAGGAAGACAAGAAGATCATGCGGGAAGAGCTGTTCCCGTTCTGGGCAGGCAAGTCCGTAGATGAGTACTGCGAGGACCAGTACCGGGAAGCCGGTGTATGGGAGCTGTCTGGTGAGTCCTTCGTATCGGACTGTTCCTACCACGCATTAAACGGCGGCGGCGACTCCAACCCGGGTTACGATGTAATCCTGATGAAGAAGGGCATGCTGGATATCCAGAGAGAGGCAAGAGAGCATCTGGAGCAGCTGCACTATGAGAATCCGGATGATATTGAGAAGATCTACTTCTACAAGTCCATTATCGACACCACCGAAGGTGTTATGATCTACGCAAGAAGAATGTCCGAGTACGCAAAGCAGCTGGCTGACAAGGAGACCGATCCGAAGAGAAAGGCAGAGCTTTACAAGATTGCGGAAGTCAATGCAAAAGTTCCGGCACACAAACCGGAGACCTTCTGGGAGGCAATCCAGGCAGTATGGACCATCGAGTCCCTGCTGGTAGTGGAAGAGAACCAGACCGGTATGTCCATCGGCCGTGTGGACCAGTATATGTACCCGTTCTTCAAGGCAGACATGGAATCCGGCAGAATGAACGAGTTCGAGGCATTTGAGCTGGCAGGCTGTATGCTGATCAAGATGTCTGAGATGATGTGGATCACCAGTGAGGGCGGTTCCAAGTTCTTCGCAGGTTACCAGCCATTCGTCAACATGTGCGTAGGCGGTGTAACCAGAGAGGGACGGGATGCTACCAACGAGCTGACTTACCTGCTGATGGATGCAGTCCGTCACGTGCGTATTTACCAGCCGTCTCTTGCGTGCCGTATCCACAACAAGTCTCCGAAGAAATATTTGAAGAAAATCGTAGACGTTGTCCGCTCCGGTATGGGCTTCCCGGCATGTCACTTCGATGATGCACACATCAAGATGATGCTGGCGAAGGGCGTTTCCATCGAGGATGCGAGAGACTACTGCCTGATGGGCTGCGTAGAGCCGCAGAAATCCGGTCGTCTGTATCAGTGGACCTCCACCGCATACACCCAGTGGCCGGTCTGCATCGAGCTGGTATTAAACCACGGTGTTCCGCTGTGGTACGGCAAGCAGGTATGCCCGGATATGGGAGATTTGAGCCGGTTCAAGACCTATGAGCAGTTCGAGGAAGCTGTTAAGGATGAGATCAAATATGTCACCAAGTGGACCTCCGTGGCAACTGTAATCTCTCAGAGAGTACATAAGGACCTGGCTCCGAAGCCGTTAATGTCCATTATGTACGAGGGATGTATGGAAAAGGGTAAGGACGTATCCGCAGGCGGAGCAATGTACAACTTCGGACCGGGTGTTGTGTGGTCAGGTCTTGCAACCTACACCGACTCCATGGCAGCAATCAAGAAGCTGGTATTCGATGAGAAGAAATACACCTTAGAGCAGTTAAATCAGGCGCTGAAGGCAGACTTTGTCGGCTATGATCAGGTTCTCACCGACTGTCTGAACGCACCGAAGTACGGCAATGACGATGATTACGCGGACCTGATCGCAGCAGATCTGGTCAACTTCACCGAGCATGAGCACCGCAAGTACAAGACCCTGTACTCGGTACTGTGCCATGGTACCCTGTCCATTTCCAACAATACTCCGTTTGGTCAGATGACCGGCGCAAGTGCCAATGGACGCCGTGCATGGATGCCGCTGTCTGACGGTATCAGCCCGACCCAGGGTGCTGACTTTAAGGGACCGACCGCGATCATCAAGTCGGTTTCCAAGATGGCCAACGACAGCATGAACCTTGGTATGGTACATAACTTCAAGATCATGGCAGGACTGCTGGACACTCCGGAAGGAGAAGAGAGTCTGATCAACCTGCTGCGTACCGCCTGCATGTTCGGCAACGGTGAGATGCAGTTCAACTATCTGGATAACCAGACCCTGATCGAAGCACAGAAGCATCCGGAGCAGTACCGTGACCTGATTGTTCGTGTGGCAGGCTACAGTGCATTCTTCGTAGAGCTGTGCAAGGATGTACAGGACGAGATCATCAGCAGAACCATGTTGACGCAATTATAATGACATTAGGAAACAGGAGTGAGGGATGGAAATGGATAAAGTGCAGCGCGATGAGATTCAGCGGAAAGCACTGATCTTCAATGTGCAGAAATACAATATGTATGACGGACCGGGAATCCGCACCATCGTGTTCTTCAAGGGATGCCCGCTGCGGTGCAAATGGTGTGCCAACCCGGAAGGGCTGGAGCGTAAGATTCAGGTCATGTTCAAGCAGAATTCCTGTGTGAACTGTGGAAGCTGTGTGAATGTGTGTCCGCAGGGCATTCATGTGATGGATGACCAGACCGGAAAGCATGCGGTTTTGAGAGACCGGGACTGCATCGGATGCCGAAAGTGCAGGGAGGTCTGCCCGCAGGCAGCCATCGAGATCTCCGGCGAGACCAGGACCATCTCGGAGCTTCTGAAAACTGTGGAGGAGGACGCCGGATTCTACGATATTTCCGGCGGCGGCGTGACCCTGGGCGGCGGGGAATGTACCTCTCAGCCGGAGGCATGCAGAGATCTGCTCCGTGCCTGCAAGGAAGAGGGCATCAACACAGCCATCGAGACCTGCGGACACGCAAACACCGGGAAGCTTCTGGAGATTGCAGAGTACGTGGATCTCTTCCTCTTCGATATCAAACATATGGACCCAAAGCGGCACAATGAACTGACCGGCATCAGTAATGAGCAGATTCACAAGAACTTAAGCGAGCTGCTGAAGCGCCGCTACAATGTGAAGGTTCGTATGCCGATGCTAAAGGGAATCAACGACAGTCGGGAGGAAATCGATCAGGTCATCCAGTTCCTGCTTCCCTACCGGGATGATCCGAACTTCAAGGGCGTGGATCTTCTGCCCTATCACAAGATGGGCGTCAATAAGTACAGGCAGCTGGATAAGCCCTATGCCATCGACGGAGATCCAAGTCTCAGCAAGGAGGACCTGGACCGGATCGAAGGCTGGATGAAAGAGTATCATTTCCCGGTGACTGTGGTAAGACACTAGAATCGTGTCAGGAGGCAAGATGGAAAACAGTAACGAATTTGGAACTGCGCAGGTGAACCGGGTGATCGAGGAATCAGTTCCCGGCAAGCAGGTGACCATCGCCCATGTGATCGCATCGCCGGTTCCGGAGGTATATGAGTGTCTGGGCATCGACGCCCTGGGGGCAATCGGAATCCTGACCCTGTCTCCCTTCGAGACAGCAATCATCGCAGCCGATATCGCGGCAAAAGCATCCGGTGTGACCGTCGGATTTCTGGACCGGTTCACCGGTTCAGTGGTGGTCGCAGGAGATGTGGACAGTGTGGAGACTGCGCTGGAGGCAGTGACCCGGACGCTGCATCAGGTTCTCGGATTTCATGTGGCCGAGATTACGCGGACATGAGAAACCGGAGAATCATGATCATGGGCAGTGCCGGAAGCGGCAAGACGACGCTGGCTTTTCTGCTGGAGCCGGAATCGTTCCTGATTCGGAGAACTCCTCAGCTGGTCTACCGGCGGACGACCATTGATTCTCCGTCGGCTTATCTGGAAAGCCCCTGGATGCGGCATCATCTGATCGCGGCAGCTCAGGATGCGTCCTGTGTGCTGATGCTGGTCAGTGCAGATAAGACACGGACCGTGTATCCGCCGGGATTTGCAAAGGTCTTCCGGGTTCCGGTACTGGGAATCATCACAAGGGCAGAGTCCTGCCCGGATGGAGTTGCAGCAGCCGAAAAAGAGCTTTCCCGGACCGGAATCTCAGAGCCTTACTATAAGGCAGAGCTGACACGGGAAGATTCGGAAGGTCTGCAAATCCTGCTGGAGCGGCTGAAGCCGTACCGAAGTGATAATACGAAATGAAACAGGAATATACGAAAATGCAGGAAAGGAGGGAATGATCAATGGAAAGATTCATGTTAAACACAAAAATATACATGGGACCATCTTCTCTGGAGCAGGTGAAGCATCTGGGAATCAAAACGGCATATCTGATCTGTGATCCATTTATGGAGAAATGCGGACGTGCCGGGGAGATTCAGGCGATGCTGGAGGAAAGCGGAGCCAAAACAGCGGTCTTCTCAAAGGTAGTTCCGGACCCGACGATCGAGGTTGTGACTATGGCGATTCAGGGTATGAAGGAGTGCCGACCGGATACCATTCTGGCGCTGGGCGGCGGCTCTGCCATCGACACGGCAAAGGCGGCAGCGCATCTGTACGGAGCCATGCAGGAGGGACGGAGACCGCAGCTGATCGCGATTCCGACCACCAGCGGAACCGGAAGCGAGGTGACCTCCTTCGCGGTCATTTCAGACCCGGAGGCACAGGCGAAATACCCGCTGCGGGATGAGTCGCTGGTGCCGGAGGTGGCACTTCTCGACCCGAATCTGACCGCATCCGTACCGGCAGCCATTACCGCCGACACGGGAATGGACGTACTGACCCATGCACTGGAGGCTTATGTATCTCCTCAGGCAGACGACTTTACCGATGCCTGTGCAGAAAAAGCCATTCATCTGGTGTGGGAATATCTGGAGCGGGCAGTGACGGACGGTTCTGACATGGAAGCCCGTGAGCATATGCACAATGCATCCTGCCTGGCAGGTATTGCATTCAGCAGCGCATCCCTTGGCATCTGCCACAGCATGGCACATGCACTGGGCGGAAGATTCCATATTCCGCACGGAAGAAGCAATGCACTGCTTCTGACCCATGTGCTCTGCTACAATGCAGGGCTGGAAGGGGAGGGAGTGTCTGAGGCGCTTCACCGCTACGCAAGGATTGCCGGTCTTCTGGGAATCGGAGCGGGAACCGAGAAAGCAACCGTACACGGACTGATTCGAAAGATCAATAATCTGGCAAAGCACATCGGAATCCCACAGTATGTAACAGATCTGGGTGTGGACCGGGATGAATTCCTGGAGGCGGTTGACGGGATGGTGCAGAAGGCACTGGAGGACAACTGCACGAAGACCAACCCGAGAACGCCGACGGCAGGTGACCTTTCGGAGCTGTATCACAGACTCTGCAAGGGGGGAGCATTTTCATGAGATTCCTCACAGAGGCAGAGTTGAGAGACCGTTACGGGAAAGAACCCTTTGAGGTGTATGTTCCGGAAACAGGAACAAGGCTGACACCGGGCGGGCGTCAGTTCCTGCTGGACCGGGGCATCCGTCTGACGGAGAAAGCGGTAACATCCGGCGGCAATCACCGGAGCGGGACAGCGGACGGGCAGAAGGAGCAGAGCCCGGGCGACAAAGTTCCGGCGACCTGCAAGCAGACTGCGGAGTGGTCACGGAAGCTCTGCACCATACAGGCAGACTTCCTGGATGCAGGACTTCGCCTGATGGAGCGGGATCCGTTGGCAGCCAGAGAGCTTTTTGAACTGGAGCGGGCACTGGCAGAGGCGAGAGCGGGCAGGGAGGCAGCATTTGCATTTACAGGCTGCACCGGAATCCCGGAAGCTCAGTGCAGGAAAGAACAGGAGGACTGCTTTGAAATCACCGGATTTCATGCACAGTCTCCCAACGGAATTACGATCATAACGCTTCACGGTCTGCGGTGCAGACTCAGGGAGCTGATACCAGAGATACCGGAGAAGGACCGGGGCGGGATCTGTAAGATCATCAATCGGCTTTCTCAGATGATATGTATGGCATTTGGAGGAAAAATATGTCAGAAACAATAGCATTTGCTGCATGCGACCAGCTTGTTCACGACTTTGAGCAGGTCATAAAAAAACCTTCTAAGAAACCGACTTCTACCTATTATACAGGAGTGGACCTGGGAACAGCCTGTGTGGTGCTGGCAGTTCTCGATGAGGACCGTCAGCCGGTGGCAGGCGCTTACCGGTATGCGGATGTGGTCCGTGACGGAATGGTGGTGGATTACTTAGGGGCGATTCACCTGGTGCGGGAGATGAAGGAAGAGCTGGAAGAGAAGCTGGGGTGCGAGCTGGTCTATGCAGCAGCTGCTATTCCGCCGGGGACGGATGCGCTGGATTCCGGTGCAATCAAAAATGTGATTCAGGCGGCGGGCTTTGAGATGACCTCCATGCCGGATGAGCCGACGGCAGCCAATCAGGTGCTGAACATCAAAAATGGCGCTGTGGTTGACATCGGCGGAGGAACGACCGGAATATCCATCCTGAAGGACGGCAAAGTCATCTATGTGGCAGACGAGCCCACAGGAGGAACCCATTTCAGCCTTGTGATATCCGGCTCTTACAAGATGACATTTCAGGAGGCAGACCAGTATAAGCGGAATCAGGACCATCATCAGGAGCTGCTTCCGGTGCTGAAGCCTGTGATTGAGAAGGTGGCTTCTATCATAAGCCGCCATATCAGAAATCAGGAGGTGGACGGAATCTACCTGGTGGGAGGTACCTGCTGTCTGACCGGGATCGAGCAGATCATCGAGAAGCAGACCGGTGTGCCTACCTACAAGCCGGAAAACCCCATGTTTGTGACCCCTCTCGGCATTGCCATGAGCTGTACGAAGGAGCTGATGTGATGGAATATCGTATCATAAAGTCACCGTCTCCGGGAACCCTTGACATCCTGCTTCGGAGAAAAGGCTCCGGTGCGCAGAAACAGATGGAATATCCCGATGCCATCGGGATGGTTCAGGGCAGGATGATTGATATGGTCTATGCGGCAGACATTGCCGAAAAGGCGGTGGGCGTCACCGTGGAGGATATACGCGGCAACTGTCCCCAGAACATGGTGCTGCTGGCACTGTTCGGGGACACGTCATCGGTTGAGGCGGCTATGGGAGAGATAAGGAGAGCGTTGGATGATAACAGCAAAACTGATTGATAACATCTGGGCAACCAGAAAAGCAGAGGGGCTGCAGGGCTGCAAGCTGATGCTGGCGCAGCTGATCGGCGGGACCCGAAGCGGCGAGCGGATGGTCGTTGTGGACACCATCAGCGCCGGAATCGGGGACCGGGTCATAATCACCACCGGCTCCGGAGCAAGACGCATGCTGGGAGATGACAATATTCCGGTAGATGCAGTAGTAGTAGGAATTATCGACGAAGACTGTGAGGTTGCAGACAACTGAGGCAGTCAGAGAGGAAGGAACAGATGAAGAATCTGATCTGTGCAAAAGAGATAGAGAAGCTGAGAGAAGAGGGGAAAACCGTCTGCTATGTGGACGACAATACGATCCTCACCCCATCAGCGAAGGATGCGGCGGACATCCATGGAATCCAGATCCGGACCAGGGCAGAAGCCTGTGAAAGCGCGGCAGGGACAGGAACGGGCGCTCTGGACAGCGCTCAGATCTATCAGGTCTTAAAGGTCCTGATGGAGCGCGGACTGTTAGACGGACTGCTAAAGCCTTACGACAGTGAAAGCCATGCAAACGGCCTGAAGGTGGTTCGTGGCAATACGGTGAAGATGGATGTCTTTGACACCGGCAATCCCAACGCAACGGCATATTTTCAGGAGCTGGTAAGCAAGGAGGAATCCCACATCAGCGCTGGATTCCTGGTGATCGATCACTCGGACTTTGAGTGGGAGCTGACCTACGAGGAGATCGACTATGTGATCGAAGGAACCCTGACGGTGACCATCGACGGCAAACAGTATACGGCTTATGCGGGAGACGTGCTGTTCGTTCCGTCTGGCTCTAAGGTGATCTGGGGTTCTCCGGACAAGGCGAGAATCTTCTATGCCACCTATCCGGCAAACTGGGCGGACTTATTATAAGAACGATACGAGATATCGGGGAAGGATATAAAAATGGAGAATTTTGATTTTGATTTGCGTTCCATTCAGGAAGCAAGAGATCTGGCACGGAAGGGTGCCGAGGCTGCCAGAAAAATGGCAGCTTACACAGAGGAGCAGATCGACCGTATTTTGCAGAGCATGGTAAAGGCAGCTGTGGAGCACGAGGCATGCCTGGCAAAGATGGCAGTGGAAGAGACCGGATTCGGCAGGGAGCTGGATAAGACCTACAAGAATCACGCGGCATCTGTGCTGCTGTACGAGGATATTAAGGACATGAAGACCATCGGCATCCTGTCTGAGGACCCGGCGAAGGGAACCATGGATGTGGCTGCTCCGGCTGGACTGGTTATGGGCATCGTACCGTCCACCAACCCGACCTCCACCGTCATCTACAAGTCCATGATCGCCATCAAATCCGGCAATGCCATTGTATTCTCTCCGCATCCGTCCGCAGCAAAATGTACGCTGAAGGCGGCAGAGGTGATGCGCGATGCGGCTGTGGCAGCAGGAGCACCGGAAGGCGTGATCGGCTGTGTCTCCATGCCGTCCATGGGCGCTACCAATGAGCTGATGCACTGCAAGGAGGTTGCGGTCATCATCGCAACCGGCGGCCCGGGCATGGTAAAAGCCGCATACAGCGCAGGCAAGCCGGCAATCGGCGTAGGCGCAGGCAACTCCCCGGCTTACATCGAGCGCACCGCCAATGTGAAGGACGCAGTCAGCGCCATCATGGCAAGCAAGACCTTCGACAACGGCACCATCTGTGCCTCCGAGCAGTCCATCATCTGCGAGACCTGCAATCACGATGAGGTGGTGGCAGAGCTGAAGCGCCAGGGTGGCTACTTCATGACGAAGGAAGAGACCGACAAGGTGTGCCGCCTGTTGTTCAAAAATGGACATGCCATGAATGCAAAGTTCGTGGGCCGTTCCCCGCAGGTCATCGCTGAGGCAGCCGGCATTCAGATTCCGGAAGGTACCCGCGTGCTGATCGGCGAGCAGGGCGGCGTCGGTGAAGGCTATCCGCTGTCCTATGAGAAGCTGACCACCGTGCTGGCTTTCTATACCGTAAAGGACTGGGAGGAAGCATGCCATTTAAGCATCGACCTTTTACAGAACGGCATCGGCCATACCATGAGCCTGCACACCCAGAACCGTGACATTGTACTGAAATTCGCTTCCAAGCCGGCATCCAGAATCCTGGTGAACACCGGCGGCAGCATGGGCGGCACCGGCATCAGCACCGGTCTGAACGTGGCATTTACTTTAGGCTGCGGCACCTGCGGCGGAAGCTCCGTATCCGAAAATGTAAGTCCGCTGCATCTTCTGAATGTGAAGAAGGTGGCTTACGGACTGAAGAACTGCACCACACTGCTGGCAGACGACCCGACCTTCCATCATGCAGGCGCTCAGAATGGTCCGTGTGCAGGCAGCCAGACTCCGCATCGTGCGGGTGCACAGACCGTGCAGCCATGCGGTCCCTGCAGAGGCAGAGAGTTCAGCCCGGCGGAGATCGTGGCAGCATTTGAAGAGACTGCACGAAAGCGGGACGAGGCAGCCTGCACCACAGCAGCTTGCGGCGGAACCGCGGCGGCAGATACCTGCACCAAAACCGCAGCAGATGGCTGCACCGGCAATGACGAGAAGCTGGCAGCTCTGGTCTGTCAGCTGATTGCATCCATGAAATAAGGCAAGGAGGAAGACCATGGATCAGTGTGATGTACTTATCAAACTTCTGATGGAAGCCGTAAAACAGGAGACTGATCAGAAGAAATCCGCAGAAGAAGCTGCTGATACCATTCCGGTAGGCGTTTCCAACCGCCATGTACATCTGTCACAGACAGATTTGGACAGACTGTTCGGAGCCGGATATCAGTTAAACAAAATGAAGGATCTGTCTCAGCCGGGACAGTATGCCTGCAAGGAGACCGTAACCGTATGCGGACCCAAGGGCGCCATCGAAAAGGTGCGCATTCTGGGGCCGGTGAGAAAGCAGACTCAGGTGGAGATTCTGGCAGGCGACTGCTTCAAGCTGGGGGCTAAAACCCAGACCTGCCTCTCCGGTGAGCTGGCAGGCACAGCCGGAATTACCCTGGTGGGACCGAAGGGCTCTGTTCAGGCAGCAGAAGGTCTGATGATCGCCCAGAGACACATTCACATGACCCCGGCAGATGCAGAGCGCTTCGGTGTCCATGACGGTGAGAACGTATGCCTGGAGGTAGAAGGACTCCGCGGCGGCATCCTTGCCAACACTATCGTCCGGGTAACGGCACAGTCCGGTCTGGAGTGCCATGTAGATACAGAAGAAGCCAACGCATTCGGTCTTGACGGCACTTCCAGAGTGAAGATCTGGAAGCACTGATCTGGCAGGAAGAGAGGTTCGATGTGGAAGAGAATCTTCAGAGCAGCGCAGACGGCGCGGCGGAAAATGAACAGGAGAACAGCGGCGCTGTGATGCCGGTTGGCGAGAACGAAAGCAGTGCAGATCATGCGGGGACACCGGTGAGCGAGAGCGAAAGCAGTGCGGATCATGCGGGGACACCGGTTGGCGAGAGCGAAAGCAGAACAGATGGCGCTGTGCCGTCGGCTGGCGAAAGTCGAAAAAGTGCGGGGAAACGGCAGCGAAGCAGAAGCGGGAAGCGTAAGTCTGCGGAAGACAACCGGCAAGAGTCGGCAGAACCAGTAAAAGAGTGCAGCCGGCAGGAAGCACTTTTGAATAAAGCAAATACAACAAAAAAAGAACATATCCAGGAGGAAAGAACAATGAAGTATGATGCATTAGGAATGATTGAGACTAAGGGACTGATCGGATCAATCGAGGCAGCAGATGCAATGGTAAAAGCAGCAAACGTAACTCTGGTAGGCAAAGAGTTCGTAGGCGGCGGTCTGGTAACCGTTATGGTGAGAGGTGACGTAGGCGCTGTTAAGGCAGCAACCGATGCAGGCGCAGCAGCAGCTCAGAGAGTAGGCGAGCTGGTATCCGTACACGTAATTCCGCGTCCGCACGCAGAGGTAGAGACCATTCTGCCGGCTGCATGCAAAGAGGCATAATTCATAATTACTATCCTGACTTGTTAAAAAATGCGAAACGCCTGTCGATACGAGAATTCGACAGGCGTTTTCGTCACTTCGTCAGTTGCAGCGCCATCAGCACGGTCGTGAGTGTGATGAAAATCTCCAGCGCGCTGCTGACGATTCCCACAAGAATCAGAAGTACAGCGGAACCGGCGGTGATCAGCCCAAGCCCAATCAGGTAAGGGCGGTAGCGCCGGGAATCCCTGCGGTATTGCTCCAGGATGACCAGAAGCAGATACACCAGCAGCAGAACCGCCGCCATAAAGGCAAACACAATATGCAAAAACGCTTTAAGGGGCAGCAGCTCCGGCAGATAAGGCGTTGTGATGGCGCAGAACAGCAGAATCAGGGCTGCGGGTATCAGCCGCCGACAGACCGCGTTCATGGAGACTGTCTCCCTGAGCTTACGGTCAATCAGCCAGAAATACCATCCGACCAGGATGCCCCACACCAGAAATGCCAGTTTCTTGTCAATATTTCCAATCACGGAAAAGTTGGTGGTGAACCACCCGTACCCATGGGTGAACAGGATGGTGTATAGGGGAATGATGATTGTTGCGAGAAGGTTCAGCAGCATGTGTTTCTTCCTTTGTTAAATGTTTTTGCGACTTGGTTGTAAGAGTGGTTAGGGTGTTCAAAGTATAGTTTAGTGGGAAAATGTGAAGAGAGTTTGAGAAAGTTCTAAAAAAAGCGGGAACATTCTAAAAATAGTAATATTTAAGAGAAAGCTGGAACAAAGGAAGCAAGACAGCAAAACATGGCGAATGATGCAGAGAAAATACAGTTGACTTTCCAAAAGAAATCGCATATACTGTAGACAGCTAAGGAAAGTTATAAGCTTCACTGATTTCAAAGCGAAAACCCCAGAGCTGCGAACTCTGGGGTTTTCTATGCCGTTATGTAGGAGGCTTAGACCTTTTTAGGCTGTTCACTGTCATTTGTCTCTGTCCAGCCATTTGCAAATGAGGTAGCTGACCACACTTGCTGCGACAGAGACAAGGAAAGCTATAATTGTTTCCACTGATTTCATCACCTCCTTTCTGCTGGAGGTTCGACAGCATTTATATTATAACATATTTGACTGGCGTTTTCTACTAGATTGCAGAAAAATTTTCAGGCTGTTTTATAAGAAAAAACTTGAAAAATCAAGCAAAATCAGGAAGAAAAACGCTTGACACACACGAGAGCGTGGGTTATAATGTATAACTGTGACGTTAGGTGGAAATGTTTAGGCCAAAGCCCCGGAATAAGCATTTTACTACAAATGTTAAGCTTGAACGGCAGATATGCCGATTCGTTAATTATGAAACAGGTAATTTAACAGGAGGTTAACCAATGAAGAGTTTTATGGCTAGTCCAGCGACGATTGAGAGAAAATGGTACGTAGTAGATGCTACCGGATATACATTAGGACGTTTAGCTGCAGAAGTAGCAAAAGTATTAAGAGGAAAGAACAAACCGATCTACACCCCGCACATCGACTGCGGTGATTATGTAATCGTTGTTAATGCTGATAAGATCAAAGTAACCGGTAAGAAGATGGATCAGAAGATCTACTACAATCATTCCGATTATGTTGGCGGTATGAAAGAGACCACCCTGCGCGAGATGATGGCTAAGAAGCCGGAGCGCGTTATGGAACTGGCAGTTAAGGGTATGCTTCCGAAGGGACCTTTAGGAAGAAGCATGATTACCAAACTGCATGTATATGCAGGTCCGGAGCACGAGCATGCAGCTCAGAAGCCGGAAGTTCTGGAAATCAAATTTTAATTAAAGGTACTGAAAGGAGGAAGTTATCATGGCAAACAAATATTATGGAACAGGTAGAAGAAAAAAATCTATCGCAAGAGTATATCTGGTACCGGGTACCGGTAAGATTACCATCAACAAGAGAGATATCGATGAGTATTTAGGTCTGGAGACCTTAAAGCTGGTAGTTCGTCAGCCGCTCGTAGCTACTGAGACTACCGATAAGTTCGACGTTCTGGTTAACGTTCGCGGCGGCGGCTTCACCGGCCAGGCTGGTGCTATCCGTCACGGCATCTCCAGAGCTCTGCTGCAGGTTGATGCAGACTTCAGACCGGTTCTGAAGAAAGCAGGATTCCTGACCAGAGATCCGCGTATGAAAGAGAGAAAGAAGTACGGTCTCAAAGCAGCTCGTCGCGCTCCGCAGTTCAGCAAGAGATAATCAGCTGTTCAAACCGTATCAAAATGGTTCAAAAAGCCCGGAAAATCAAGGTTTTCCGGGCTTTTCCTATATCCAAACGGTCTGATATGGTTTGACCTGATTTGGCAAAACGAGACCCAGTTTTACCCAATTTTTAGTGGTTAAATATAGGACAACCGGCAAAATCGAGGTCAAAAAGAGGGCTTAGTGGTTAAAAAATAGGACAACCGAAGGACGGTTTGAGGGGCATCGGAGAGAGAATTTCAGCCCATTATCTTTGGAGTTTCTATGGTAGTTTGGCATAGTTTGAACAGATTTGAATAATTGAATATGATTTTAATGCAGCACTCAGTATCAATGACTGGGTGCTTTTTTTATCTTCGGAAATAGCGATTCCGGGATTAGAAAGAGCCGTCACTTTTTATTTTTGAAGTGGCGGCTTTTTCTATTTCCAGAAGAAATATCAACAATCAGAAATGAGGTGAAGTCAATGAACACGCAAATCATCGCCATCGCCAACCAGAAAGGAGGCGTGGGCAAGACAACAACCTGTGCGAATTTAGGAATAGGACTGGCGCAGGCGGGACGAAAGGTGCTGCTGATCGACGGAGACCCGCAAGGCAGCCTTACCATCAGTC
>JAUNPU010000051.1 GCA_030536555.1 Eubacteriales bacterium
ATCGGCCAAGCTGATACTTAGCAAACTAGTTCGTACACAAAGTTGAGGAAGAACCAGAAAGTGGCTTATATTGTCCAAAAGAGTGGTTAAAAGCTTGTTTTCGGGGGCGAATGAGGGTGGATTGGACAATTATTGCCCGAAAACGCGATTTATTATCCAATATTTGCGAGGAAGAGATTTTCGGGCAGGAATGCCACATCTTTATCAACAGGCAGCCCGGCGTTCATAACATAAATTTTTGAAATTCGAATAAAATAGGATAGTAAAATAGAAAGAGAAATGGTATAATCATGGTAATGCATATGGAAGTGTGCCATGATGATGGAAAGGACGTGAACGTATGAACAGATTTGACAGCATGAGCAAGGACGCTTTGAACCGGGTAGAGGAGATCATGAACTCCACGAAACTGAACGAGTTCTTACACAGAAAAGAGGAAGAAGAGAAGAAGAAAACCTGCATCCTCTGGGTACTGGCTATTATCGGTGCAGTAGCGGCAGTGGCAGCGATTGCATATGGTGTTTACCGCTTCTTCACCCCGGATTATCTGGAGGACTTTGAAGACGATTTCGATGATGATTTTGATGATGACTTCTTCGAGGACGAAGAGGATACCACAGCAAAATAAGTCGCAGGCGTGCCTCGCAAGGTTGGGGCACGCTTCTTTTATGTGGCAGTATGGCGGCAGGTGTCAGCCGCACTCACAGAGCATTTATTCAGAAGCAGTAGAAAGGAATTACAGTATCGTGAAAAAAGGTGATATCGGCGAGGCAAGAGTAGAGAAAATCGAGTTCCCGAACAAGGGAATTCTTCATGTAGACGGAGAAAAGGTAGTAGTCAAGAACGCGATTCCGGGACAGGTCGTAAGGTTTGGCATCAACAAGAAGCGCAAAGGAAAATGTGAGGGACGTCTTCTGGAAGTGGTGGAGAAGGCGCCGCTTGAGCGTGGAGCAGAGGACGGCGTATGCCCGCACTTTGGTACCTGTGGCGGCTGTCTGTACCAGAGCCTGCCCTATGAGGAGCAGCTTAAGATCAAGGAGCAGCAGATCAGAGAGCTGATGGACAGTGTGGTGGACCCGTCCACTTATGTATTTGAGGGAATCAAGGGCAGCCCGATTTCTGACGGCTACCGGAACAAGATGGAATTTTCCTTTGGTGATGAGTACAAGGACGGTCCGCTGGCGCTGGGCATGCACCGGCGGGGAAGCTTTTATGACATTGTGAATACGCCGGAGTGCCGAATCGTGCACCCGGATTTCTGTAAGATTCTTGAGGCGACGCTGGATTTCTTTCGGAAGGAGCATGTGGGATTTTACCGGAAGATGCAGCATACCGGCTACCTGCGTCATCTGCTGGTGCGCCGCGCGGTGAAGACCGGACAGATCATGGTGGCGCTGGTGACCTCTACCCAGATCGAGGACCTGCCACTTAGTCTCATGAACTATGACAACTATGCGGAGACCGAGCAGCGCCTGCTGAAGGAGTGGAAAGAGCGGCTGCTGGCACTTCCGTTAGACGGCAGCTTTGCGGGAATCCTTCATATTAAGAACGACAGCCAGGCGGATGTGGTGCAGAGTGACGAGACGGTGATTCTGTACGGACAGGATTATTTCTATGAGGAGCTTTTGGGGCTGCGGTTTCGGATTACGCCGTTCTCCTTCTTCCAGACCAACTCTCTGGGGGCGGAGGTCCTGTATGATACCGCCCGCGGCTATGTGGGAGAGACGAAGGACAAGGTGGTATTTGACTTGTACAGCGGAACCGGAACCATTGCGCAGATCATCGCGCCGGTGGCAAGTAAGGTGGTCGGCGTGGAGATTGTGGAGGAGGCAGTGGTGGCAGCCCGGGAGAATGCGATGTTAAACGGTCTGACCAACTGTGAATTCATCGCAGGGGATGTGCTGAAGGTGATTGATGAACTGACGGACAAGCCGGATCTGATTATTCTGGATCCGCCGCGGGACGGGATCCATCCGAAGGCGCTGGACAAGATCATTGACTTTGGCGTAGACCGGATGGTGTACATCTCCTGTAAGCCGACCAGCCTGGTGCGGGACCTGGTGGTGCTGCAGGAGCGGGGGTATCAGGTGGAGAAGGTGTGCGCGGTGGACATGTTCCCGGCGACAGCGAACTGTGAGACCGTGTGCCTCTTATCCAAACGATAAATTGATTCAACATGGAATTGCTGGAGCGAATCCGGGATATTAGTGCATCTGAGAAAGTATTTATTGCCAGGTATTGGAAATAAGCGCCCGTCAGATGGCAGAGAAAATCGTATTGCCGGAATTGATTTATAAACGAATGAAATAATAATTCCTCACATATTTTTAACAATAAGTATTGACCGGTTGTTACGCCCAGGTGCTATGATTGCATTGTATTGCAGGGATGAAAAAAACAATGCTGAAACAATGGGGGATATTGATGATGAGTGTATATGACTTTTTATTAAATCCAGATTCTTTAGAATTATAATCATAAAAGAAATTTTGGTAAATAGTAACCGAAATATCTTATAGAGCATCGATCAGAAATGGTTGGTGCTTTTTTCATGCAGAAATGGAGATGATTATGGGAATTATAGCCAGAAAGACAGTAATGGAAAGAAGTGCCATGCAGATGAAGGCAGTATATTCCTGTGTGAGGATTCTGTCAGAGGCGATTTCAGGTCCTGGATTTATCCATGTCGCCTCTTCCAACTGTTGAATTCCGTTATATTTCTACAGAAATGGGACAGGTCGGATAGCCATATTCGTTATAACCGACTTTTCTTAAATTGTCATCTTATCAATCACGCTGCATCAATCAGTCCGGCACCGCAGCTCAATCCTCTGCCTGAGCCAGGCGGCCGGTGTGTACCGGGGAGCTTTCCAAAAGCTGCTTGATCTGCGGGTAGCGGCTCTTGCTGACCGGCAGCATCGTCTCGTTCCAGAGCCAGAGCTTGCCGAAGCGGAGCTTTACGATGGCCCGGGTGTTGACCAGATAGGAGCGGTGAATCCGTGCGAAGCCGGGGAGACGCTTCTCGAAGGAGGTCAGGCTGCCGAAGGTGAGAAAGTTCTCAAAGGGCGTGTAGACCCGGCACCACTGATTGGCGGCTTCCAGAAAAAGGATCTCCAGCGGAAGCAGGTTGTGGTAGCGTTCGGACTCGTCGCGGAGCACCAGCATCTCATCGGAAAGGGTCGCAGGCGGAACCGGATTTATCTCGGTGGGAGCCGGGGTGTAGTTGGCTTCCAGCTTGCCGACGGCGGACTTCACGTTCTTGACATACTGGTAGAAGGGACCGGACGGGAGGGCTGTGGTGTTGCTTAAGGGCGAGGAGAGGTCCTGGACGTTGGAACCGTGGATATGGTTCAGCTTGAAGGAGTCTCCGAACTGTTCCCAGATAAAGGTGATCCGGACCAGATCCTGACAGAGATATCCGGTGTCTACCTGGTAGGTGGTCATATATTCGCCGCAGATCACCCAGATATTCCCGCTTTGCAGCTGCAGCTGGTAGTGTTCGTTGGAGAGCAGAGGGGGCAGCTCTTCGCTTTCGGCGCGGGTTACTTTGACAAAAGCATCCGGCCCCTTGGCCCACTGAAATGCATAGTTCCCGATCCAGAGATAGTTCTCATCCAGCATGGGAAGCATGTCTGCTATCTTCCTGCCGTAAAAGAGCCGGATGATCTGAGCACTCAAGGCAATGACCTTCTGTTCTGTCTTCATATTGTTGTTCATAACCGTTTCCCCTCCCCCCATGAGCAGTGCGGCAGTTGCCGTAAAACGTGTGTAGTTATATTTTAACAGAAAATATTCAAATGTACACTTCCATTGACACAGAAATCACTTCCATTGACACAATATGTATTGAAATATCATTGAAACTATAATAAAACAATAATTGAATAAAAAGCGAAATATTTTAAAAAATGTAATTAATGACAGGCAGGTGATTGGAATGGATGATGCAGTTACGATTGTAACAGGCAAGAAGATTGATGCAGTCAATGCTCCGCTGCTGGAAAAGCAGCTGAATGCCATACTGGATGAGGGAGAAATCTCTCTGATCATCGATATGAAGGATACGACTTATATCAGTTCTATGGGGCTGCGGGTGTTTTTGGCGGCGCAGAAGAAGATAAGGGTAAAAAATGGTAACATGGTTCTGATGCATGTGATGCCGCAGGTGATGGAAGTTTTTGATGTGACTGGTTTTTCCGGTTTGCTTACATTTGGAGATGACTGATGACGACACAGCAGAAGATATGGAAGGGAGCGGGGACTGTCGTAAAGGCAGTGGTCCCGCTTTTCCTGTATATAGCGATTCCGGGAGTCCTGATGGGGATCGGGTCCATTGTCCGGAGCTATCAGGGCAGCAGTGAGGAGCTGGCAGCGGAAAGCGGAAATTTCTATAACTTTCTCAGCCAGGTCCTGATTCTGGTATTTTTGTATCGCAGAAGCAGGAAGCAGGGCAGGAACTTCTGGGAGGAGACAACGCTGTATGTGGGGGAGCTTTCGAAGCAGGACCGGTCTCTCTGTATCCGGTGCGCGCTGCTGGGAGCGTCCGTCAGTCTGATGCTGTCGGCGCTGCTCACCATCCTTCCGCTGCCGCAGCGGCTGATGGGAACCTATGAGACCAGCAGTTCCATTGTATTTGCCGGGAAAGATGTGATTCTGGTTCTCATCAATATGGCGCTTCTGGCTCCGCTTGCGGAGGAGATATTGTTTCGCGGTTATATGCTGAACCGTCTGCTGACTTTTTTTCCGGAGAGGCAGGCAATCTGGATCAGCGCGGTGATATTTGCGCTGTGTCACGGGAATCTGCTCTGGATGGCATATGCTCTGGCAGCGGGTGTCTTTCTGGCATGGATTTCCATACGGAAGGACAATATTCTCTACCCGATCTGCATCCATGCAGGGTTCAACCTGCCGGCTGTGCTGATCGCGGTGATCCAGGTAACCGGTATGGGAGAAGCCTGGATATTTAAAAACCATTTTCTGGTATTTTTGTACGGACTGATCGGAGCGGCTGCCGGCCGTCTTCTGTATCTGGACATGAAAAACAGGGGGGATTTGTAGATGAATCTGTCAGTGGTGTTGTATGTGGTCGCCGCCATACTGGGAAGCGGCGTGATTGGATTTCTGGAAGCGGTTGTGCTGGAGAGGCTTCCGCAGGTGATGGTCAGCGGTGAATTTGATTCCCTGTGGGATCTTACGCTGCTGCTTCGCCCGACGACCTGGCTCTATGGCGTTGCGTCGATGATTGTGCTGACCCTTCTCTATCTGCTGACCAGAGGCAACGATTCCAGGGCCAGAAAGAGATATATGAAGCATGGCAAAAATGATGTGGTGGAAGGCGCGCTGGAGAATTCCCGGTTCATGACGGAAAAGGAGCGGGATGCCAACTTCCCTCATAAGAGGTTCACGGAGCTTGGCAATGAGAAGAAGGACGGAATTCCAGTGTATGCGGTTTACAACAACAAAAAGAAGGAGTTGGACATCAATCTTGCATCTCCCATGCACGGGCTGATCATCGGTGCAACCGGAAGCGGTAAGACCACCACCTTCATCAACCCGGTGATTCAGATTCTGGGAGCGTCCGCGGCAGGATCCTCCATGATCTGCACGGATCCCAAGGGCGAGCTGTTCCAGCTTCACAGCGGCACGCTGGCAGACCGGGGTTACAAGGCCATGGTGCTGGACCTGCGTGATCCCTACAGCTCATTCCGCTGGAACCCCCTGGGGGATATCTATGACCGCTATCAGCTGTATCTGAATACGGGCAATGATATTTACAGACATACAGACGCTGTGGAGGACTGGGAGGAGCTTCAGCTGGTCAACAAGCCGGAGGAATACGGGGAGGTCTGGTACGAGTACCAGAAGAGAGCCTACGCCGTGCGCCGGGAGCTGCTGTCTGTGGTCCGGGTGGAGCGGCAGAAGATCTACGATGAGGTTTACGAGGATCTGAATGACCTGATCAGCGTGATCTGCCCCATCGAATCCCAGGACGATCCGGTGTGGGAGAAAGGCGCCCGCTCGGTGATTCTGGCGGTCTGTCTGGGCATGCTGGAGGACAGTGAGAATCCGGATCTGGAGATGACGAAGGAGAAGTTCTGCTTCTACAATGTGAACAAGGCCATTGGCAATTCGGAGAATGAGTATCAGGTGCTGAAGGACTACTTTAAGGGACGTCCCAAGCTGTCAAAGGCAGTGGGTCTGTCCCGGCAGGTTCTGTCGGCGGCGGACAATACGCTGGCCAGCTACATGTCCATCGCATTTGACAAGCTGTCCATGTTCAACGATGAGGGCCTCTGTGCCCTGACCTCCGCCACCGATATTGATCCGAAGATGATTGCCGCGGAGCCGGTTGCACTGTTTTTGAAGATTCCGGACGAGAAGGATACAAGACACGCGCTGGCGGCGGTATTTATCTTAAGCATCTACAAGGCGCTGATCAAGGTGGCTTCTTCCAGGGAAGACCTTTCTCTTCCGAGAAATGTATATTTCCTGCTGGATGAGTTCGGCAACATGCCGAAGATCGACAAATTTGACAAGATGATCACCGTAGGACGAAGCCGTAAGATCTGGTTCAATATGGTGGTGCAGTCCTTTGCACAGCTGAACAATGTATACGGCAACACGGTGGCAGATATTATCAAGAGCAACTGTGGACTGAAAATGTTCATCGGTTCCAACGATATAGAGACCTGTGAGGAATTTTCCAAGCTGTGTGGCAATATGACGGTTTCCACCTCCAGTATTTCCTCATCGGGGAAAAAGGATGAACTCAGCGTGTCCAGCCAGCTGCAGACGAGACCGGTCATCTATCCGTCGGAGCTGCAGCGTCTGAACAACAAGAATGATACGGGAAATGCCATCATTGTGACATTTGGCAATCATCCTTTGAGGACAAAGTTTACGCCAAGCTACAGGTGCCCGCTCTATAAATTCTCCGCGATGGACCTGGGAGAGGTGAGGGCCAATGCGTTCTTTGGCGAAGATGTGTTCTACGATCTGGATGAGCGGAATTACCGGATTCTGGAGGAAAGCACACAGGATGGAGGAAATGAGTGATGAGAAAAATGCCATTTAACCGAGCGGGGAAGGCTGCGGTGCTGCTGGCGCTGTCCGGCTGCATGATGCTTGGCGTCGTAAGCCCGGCAGCGGCAGATGTCCGGTCGGAGGAAGCAAAGCAGGAGGCGGCTGCGATCGCGCAGGCGCGCCGTGACAGTGCGCAGGTTCAGAGTCTGATGCAGACGGATCAGGGAGGCACGCCGACAAAGATTCTGAGTCAGGAGAGCACGGCGCCGGAAAAGAATGTGACCATGACGGCGAAGAATCCGGCAGGTCAGATGGTGCAGCAGACCTACTCGAAGGTGGTAACCACCACGTCCAGGCGAAAGAGCAGTGACGATGATGATGACGATGAGGATGATAAGAAGAAGGAAAATTATGACACCTCCAGGGGACCGGGAGCCAGAGCGCAGGATGTGAAGCTGGAGGTCCGCGACTCTGAGGGGGTGACGGGTCCGCAGGTGCTGGAAATCCAGATGAGCGAGACCTACCATGAGGACTATGATGTCTACACCCAGTCCATAGAGGGGCGGTTCTTCATCTATACCAATGTGAGCAACAACGGAATTACCGACCAGCCGGTGTATCTGGATATTCCGGGCAATGTCAGCTATCGGGCGGAGAAGGACGGTGTTCCCATGGCATATACGACGAAGCAGAAGGTCAGTGAGATGGGAACGTACCTGTTCTACTTTACGGCTGTGAAGGATTCGTCGAAGCCGCTGGCAGAGCAGATCATCTACGAGACGACCTTCAACTTCCGAATTCAGCCAAAGGTGGTCCGGGAGACGGCGGCAGGCAACAGCGGGGAAGGTGCTGACAGATACGGACAGGAGCCGCTTCCCTGGTCCTACACGGATGTTACAGGGGACGGGGAAGTCCCGGCGGACGGAAGCGGAGCAGGAGAAGTCCCGGTGAACGGAACATGGGACGGTGCGGCAGCCGGAAGCGGAACCGAAGACGGCGCAGCGGACGGAATCGGGACAGGAGACGGCACGGC
>JAUNPU010000029.1 GCA_030536555.1 Eubacteriales bacterium
CAAAGATAGGAACGCAAAGATAAAAAAGTAAAGATTATCGTGGCAGAAACAGAATTTAATCAGTTACAGGGAGCAAATATATGGAGCGAAGAAAAGTTCTTACAATAGCAGGTTCTGATTCCAGTGGCGGCGCCGGGATTCAGGCGGATTTGAAGACCATGACTGCGCTGGGAGCTTACGGCATGAGTGTGATTACGGCGCTGACGGCGCAGAACACCACCGGCGTGTATGGAATCATGGATGTGGAGCCGGAATTTGTGGCGAAGCAGATGGACTGTGTGTTTACGGACATTGAGCCGGATGCGGTCAAGATTGGTATGGTATCGCAGGCTGCGATCATCGACGTGATTGCGGAGAAGCTGCAGCAGTACGGGGCAAAGCAGGTAGTGCTGGATCCGGTTATGGTGTCCACCAGCGGAAGTCGACTGCTGGCGGAGGACGCCATGGAGGCGCTGGCAGAAAAGCTGCTTCCTCTGGCTGCGGTCATGACGCCCAATATCCCGGAGGCGGAGATTTTAAGTGGCATGAAAATCGAGACGGAGACTCAGATGGAGGAAGCGGCAAGAATCATCGGTGAGAAATGGCACGGTGCGGTGCTGGTGAAGGGCGGCCATCAGGTGGAGACCGCCAATGATGTGCTGTACCGGGACGGAACTTTTATCTGGTTCTATGGCAAACGCATCGACAACCCCAACACCCACGGCACCGGCTGCACCCTTTCCAGCGCCATCGCCTGTGGTCTGGCGGCTGGAAAGAGCGTGGAGGACAGTGTGCGGGATGCCAAAGCATACCTTTCCGGTGCGCTGGCTTCCGGGCTTGATCTGGGGCAGGGAAGCGGCCCGCTGGATCATTGCTTTTTTGTTGGGGAAGCGGTATAGCTGCTGGCGGGAGACGCGTCCGGACAGGAGAAGCTGTGATCATGGAGAAGGGCAGAGAAACCAGATAAGCTGAGAAGAAAACAGGCAGAGAAGCGGAAAAGCAGGGCGAGAAAGTGAAAATTCTCGCCCTGCAATTTTTTAGACGGATATGATATGACGAAACGTATTCCTGGAAGCCCTCAAAGCCTGTGACACTTCGCCCCAGTCGGAGTTGCTGATTGCCGTGATGTACTCATTCAAAATCTCCTGATTCGGAATAAACACCTCACCGGTTTCGCTTCGGTATCCCAGATAGCCCAGATGCACCAGCAAAGTCAGCACATCATCTCTGGAATGAAAGGTCACCATATCATTGGAGAAGCTGCGGATATCAACGGGAATTCCGTCTTTTCCATTCATCATCTCGATAATGGCATCCTTCAATCCGTCAAAGTTCATGTCGATATAGGTGCGCAAAGCCTCGAACGTCTCAGTCTGGTTCCAGTAATTCTGGAATCTGTGAAACTGCATGGCGCTGACCACGGAACGGGGATTGTATATGGAACCGACCTCCTCCATAAAGTATCCGTCATAGCGCTGCTTTGTCTCCTCGAAATCCATCTGATATGCGGCACACAGGTCCTTTACTTCGCCTTCGGTAAAGCCGACATACTGAGCCAGCGGACCGGCAAAGGTCATGGAAAATTCATCAAACATATTTAAGGCGGAATGGGTGCCGTATTTTTTGATGGGCAGGATTCCGGTCATGTAGCAAAGTGCAATGTATTCCTTGTCTTTCAGTAAATCGCGGAGAAAATCCAGATACAGCTTCTGGGACTCCGTGCCGGAGGTGAATTCCCGGAAAATACAGTCCCACTCGTCAATGATGACAACATATGGAATCTTCACATTGTTGTAAATATCCTGCATGGTCCGGGTCAGATTGGTGCTGTCGAAATACCGGTAATCCGGGTATGCTTCCAGCAAGTCCCACAAAACAGACTTCTTCAATAAATCCAGCATGCCGGACATGTCGTGTGTCTGACTTAGAAACTCCTGCATATTCAGTGAGATAACGTTGTAGCGGTTCAGATGCTGATGAAAGGAGTCGATTCCGGAAACCTCAAAGGGAGCGAACATCTCATCGGAATCACAGCCGCGGCTGTAGTACGCCGCAAGCATATTGGCGGTCACGGACTTGCCGAAGCGCCGTGGTCTGCTGATGCAAATATACCGCTGCTGGGTGTTGATGATCTTGTTGCAGTTACGATAATTCAAAGTATCTTTAGTATAACATTTTGCAGGGGGAATAGCTATGGGGAAACAGATGAAAATGAGAAAAACTATTCTCTTCCCACACCCCCTGCCTCTGTGGTATAATGCAGACACAGGTGTATTTGAACGAACCAAAGCGAGGAGATAGTCATGCCAACGATTAAAGATATTGCCGCAAAGGCGGGGGTTTCACATGGTACGGTTTCTAATGTGCTGAATAAACGGGGCAATGTAAGTGCGGAGAAGATTCAGCTGGTAGAGCGGATCGCAAAAGAGATGGGATACAAGATGAATGTTCAGGCGCAGCAGCTTCGGGCGGGCATGGCAAGAGGAGTCTGCGTGATCGTCCCGGAGATCAGCCGGCAAAGCTACAATGATCTGTATTTCGGACTGGAGCGGTATCTGCAGGAGTATGATTTCAGCATTGAGCTGATCTGCACGGAGAATCTGGAGTGCAACGAAGCGCGGGCGGTGAAAAGGGCGGTCTCCCTGAATCCCATGGCAATCGTGGTGGTCAGCTCTATTTTGAAGAATCGGGGTCTGTTTACGGATGATACATGCTTTTTCTTTGTGGACCGGAAGGTGAAGGGAATGCCGGAAAATGCAGTGTATGCGTCGTTTGGCTATGAACAAGCAGGCAGGGAGATTGCTGCCCGCTGTGCTGCCGACGGATACAAAAACATTGCGCTTGTTTGCGAAAATCGTGTTTATTCCAATAATAAAGCATTTATTAATGGGGCAGTGGAGATTCTGGATGACTGCAACTGCTCCTGCAGGATTATTTCCTGCGATGGCAGTGTGCGCCTGAATAAGGCGTTTGATATTCTGAATTCCAGAGAAGAATTTGATGCGGTGATTGCGATGAGTCAGGAGGATGTGGACTATCTGAAAATGGCGCACCGCTATGATCCGGATAAGAAGCTGCCGGCAATCTATGCGCTTACGGGAAAGACCGTAGGGCGGGATTCCGGGATTTTCCGCTATGAACTGAACTATAAGCTGCTGGGACGGATGATTGCCAGGCGGATTGTTGAGAGCAGTGAGGAGAGTGAGGAGGAGACAGAGCGGAGTGGCGCAGCGCAGCAGATGCTGCTGGAAAATGACGGATTTTATGACGTGGGAGTCCCGTCTGTGCGCAGGGACAGCAGTATTTGCTTTCTCACCATTCAGAATATGACGGGGAAGGCGATTCAGAAGCTGATTCCATCCTTTACCAAGGAGACGGGGATTCGCGTCGACTCGATCAGCGTGTCCTATGATGAGCATTACAAGATGGCGCAGGCATGCTGCCAGAGAAGTCCGTATGATCTGATCCGCATGGATATGGCGTGGATGTCGGAGCTGGGGGATAAGATATACCGGCCTCTGGATCCGGGTGACCCTGATGTGAGGTGGCTCAATGGGCGGATTCTGCCCTCCATGTCGGGAGATTATTCGCTTGTGAATGGGGTCCAGTATGGATTTCCGCTGGATGCCTGTGTGCAGATGCTGTTCTATCGAAAGGATCTGTTTGGGGACGAGCTGATTAAGCGGGAGTTCTTTGAGAAGTTTAAGCGGAGGCTGGAGGTACCGAAGACCTTCCGGGAGTACAACGAAGTTGCCAGCTTTTTCACCAGAAAAGAGAATCCGCTGTCCCGCACCCGATACGGAACGGTTGCTACCTACGGGCGGACCTTTCTGGCAGCCTGCGACTTCCTTCCGCGACTGCGGGAACTGAAGAAGGATATTTTTGATGAAAACGGACGGGTGAATCTTCTGATTCCGGAGGTGAAGCAGGCGATAGAGCAGTATCTTGCGATGTGCAGCTACTCCAGCAAGGATATTTACCAGTGGTGGGCAGAAGCAACCAGACAGTTCTCGGAAGGGGACACGGCGATGCAGATCGTATTTTCAAACTATGCGTCCGAAGTGATTCACGGTCTGGACTCAAAGGTGGTAGGCAGGATTGCCTGCGGGACAGTTCCGGGCGGGCAGCCGCTGTCGGGAGGCGGCTCCCTTGGGATTTCCCGGTTCAGTCATAAATATGAAGAGTGCATGACTTTTCTGAAATGGCTGTACCGGAAGGATATTGCGGAGACGATCACCTATCTGGGCGGCTATATCTGCTGTCAGGGAATCAGCAGAAATATGGATATTCTGGAGATGTACCCCTGGGTTGAGGATATGGAAAAGTCCTTTGAACTGGGCTGGAGAGCATACAGCCACGAAAATAATCCCAAATTTCAGGAGTTTTTATTTGAGGATATTCTGGGAAGAGCGATTCGGCTGATTGCGTCAGGAATCGAGGATGCCGAGACGGCGCTGACGCGGGCTCAGGAAGAGTGTGAGCGGATGTTTTGATGGATTGAGCAGGAGCGGAGCAGCTTCTGCTCTTTTTTTGCTATGCATATCAGGAAACGCGCCGGTGACGCGTTTTTTGATTGACTCAACAATTTGAACGTGTCAATAAAAACGAAGAAAAATAAAAGTTAAAACCATGTAAAACAGCCGATAAATCAATAAAACCTACAAAAATATGTTAAAATAATGTCATAGATGCGTAAAAATAACGAAAAATGATAAAATATATATTGACACGTTCCAAAATATAGTGTATAAAAGAGACATAGAAACAACGAGGACAAACAAAGGAATAGAAATATTCAAGGAGGGAACGAATATGTACACCAAAAACCAGTCAATGAGAGAGTTGATTGATAAGCGGAAGGTCCTGATTGCGGCGCACCGTGGCACTTCCGGGGGGAACGTTGTGCAGAACACCAGTCTGGCGTATAAGAACGCATTGCTTCACGGAGCAGATATGATTGAGGTTGATGCGATCATGACAACAGATGGAGTCTTCTATGCATTCCACAATGGAGAAGAGGATCTGGAGCTGGGAATCGACCGGGATATCCGGGAGATGAGTTCGTCAGAGGTGGAAGAGCTTCATACACTGAACTGCATGAGAAAGGTGTGTGAACAGAAGCTGGAGCATCTGGAGGAGGTGCTGGAGCGGTTCCGGGGAAAATGCCTGATCAACATTGACCGGTCATGGTTCTACTGGAAAGAGATCATTGCCCTGCTGGAGCGCATGGATATGAAAGAACAGCTTCTGTTAAAATCAGGCGTAGAAGAACAGCTTTTACAGGAGCTGGAGGAGAGCGGAAGCGATCTTATGTATATGCCGATCATGAAGACGATGGAAGACTGGGAGCTTGTGAAAAAGTACAACATCAACGTGGCAGCTGCGGAGCTGATTTTTACGGATCTGGACAGTGACTTTTTGAAGCCGGAATTTATGAAGGAACTGAAGGATGCCGGTATCGCACCGTGGGTCAATGCCATTACACTGAATGATGTGGATATCCTTTCCGGACTTCTGGATGATAACAATGCCATAAAGAACGGATTTGATGAGAGCTGGGGAAGGCTGATGGAGCTTGGATTCGAGATTATCCAGACAGACTGGCCGGCACTGCTGAAAGAGTATCGAAACAATAAGTTTAACAATAAATAAGGAGAAAAACATTATGAAAAACATGAAGAGAATCGTAACCCTTGGACTTGCAGCAGCTATGACCGTATCTCTGGCAGGATGCGGCGGCAGCCAGAAGACAGAGACAAAAGGTGCAGAGGCGGCTGCACAGGCAGGCGGAGCAGAGGCGGCAGGCGAAGTAGATAAGAGCCAGCAGCTGATCATCTATACCAACTCCGGTTCCAATGGCAGAGGAGAATGGCTGAAGGAGAAGGCGGCAGGAGAAGGCTACAATGTCGAGGTCGTACAGATTCAGGGCGGCGATCTGGCAAACAGAATCATTGCCGAGAAGAACAATCCACAGGCAGACATGGTATTTGGTCTGAATGCCATCGAGTACGAGAAGCTGAAGAAAGAGGAGGTTCTTGATCAGTGGGAACCGACCTGGAAGGCTGATGTGGATATGACGCTGGGCGATGCGGACGGATACTATTATCCGATCGTCATTCAGCCGCTGGTCAATATGATGAATGCTGATCTTGAGAATCCGCCGAAGGATTACACAGATCTGGTGAATCCGGAGTGGACAGACAAATATACCATTCTGAACTTTGGAGGCGGTACCGGCAAGACTATTTTAGCCGGTCTGCTTGTCAGATATCAGGACGAGAACGGTGATCTTGGCGTATCCGAAGAAGGATGGAACTTTGTGAAGAGCTGGATCCAGAACGGACATATGGAACAGCAGGGTGAGGATAATGTAGGTAATGTAATCTCCGGCGACAGACCGATTACCGAGATGTGGGGCAGCGGTGTGCTTCAGAACCAGACTGAGCGTGACTATAAGTTCCAGATCATGGTTCCGGAAGTGGGCGTACCGTATGTAACGGAGCAGGTTGCGATGATTACCGGTTCTGAGAAGAGAGCGCTGGCTGTAGATTTTGCCAACTGGTTCGGTTCTGCAGATGTTCAGGCTGCATGGATGGAGCAGTTCGGTACGATTCCGTGTCAGCCGGCAGCACTGGAGAAGGCACCGGAAGACATCAAGGAATTCGTGAATCAGGTTCATCCGCAGGATATGGATTGGGGTTTTGTGGCTGAGCATGTAGAGCAGTGGGTAGAGAAGTGTGAGCTTGAGTTCCTGCAGTAAGTGACAGAGCGCGGTCTGCGTATGCGGACCGCCTCGCTTTAGAGGAGAGATGAAGGATGATTGAGTTTAAAAATATTGAGATCAAATATGGGGATTTTGTAGCGATTAAGGATCTGAATCTGACGATTGAGGATGGGGAGTTCTTCACATTTCTGGGACCGTCAGGATGTGGTAAGACTACGACACTGCGCTCTCTGGTGGGCTTCATTGAGCCAAGCAACGGGCAGATTCTGATTGATGGCAGGGATGTGACGCACCTGCCGGTGGAAAAAAGAGAGATCGGAATGGTATTCCAGAGCTATGCGCTGTTCCCAACTATGACCGTGTATGAGAATCTGGCATTTGGTCTTAAAGTAAAGAAGCTTCCGGCAGCGGAGATTGATAAAAAGGTGAAAGAGGTTGCGAAGGTCATCGAGATCAAGGAGGAGCAGCTTCTGAGAAATGTATCTGAGTTGTCCGGTGGTCAGCAGCAGCGTGTGGCGCTGGCGAGAGCCATTGTGCTGGAACCGAAGATCCTCTGTCTGGATGAGCCGCTGTCCAATCTGGATGCCAAGCTGAGGGTGGGGCTGCGCAGCGAACTGAAAAAGCTCCAGAAGAATCTTGGAATCACCACGCTCTACGTTACCCACGATCAGGAAGAGGCACTGACTCTGTCTGACCGCATTGCTGTGTTCAACAATGGTTTTGTTGAGCAGGTTGACCGGCCTTATGACATTTACAACCATTCCAAATCCGAGTTTGTCTGTGATTTTATCGGTGAGATTAACCGGCTGAGCAGCACCATCATTGCGGAAATCAATCGGCAGACCGGCAATCGTCTGGATAACAGCAAGAATTCTTACATTCGTCTGGAGAGAATCAGCCTGAAGGAGATTGCAGGCTATGCGAAGTTAAAGGGTGTGATCCGGGACTACGATTACAATGGCGTGATGACCAAATACCGCGTGGAGGTTCTCGGAGGAGAAGTGCGGGTGATTCAGGCCAACGACGGACAGCCATTTATGGAAATCGGTCAGGAGCTGGATCTGTATATGGGAACTGATGACATTATGCAGTTTTAGAAAGGAGTTTGTAAGATGAAACAGGGAAATAAAAAGCATCTGTTTAGCTGGCAGACTCTGATCCTGAAACTTGTTGTTGCGTGGGCGATCATTGCATTTGTGGTATACCCGAATCTGAATCTTCTGGTCAGCGTATTCTATAAAAACGGAGAATTTTCGACGGAAGTATTTGGAAAGGTACTGAGCTCCGCGCGTGCGATGAAGAGTTTGAGAAACAGCTTTATTCTGGCGTTTACGCTGGTAGTCACTGTAAATATAGTCGGTACGCTGTGCGTGCTGCTGACGGAATACTGGGAGATCCGGGGCGCAAAAATCCTGAGACTGGCGTATATGAGTTCGCTGATCTACGGCGGTGTTGTGCTGGTATCCGGCTATAAATATGTATACGGAGCCAATGGACTGCTGACTCAGCTTCTGTTGAAGGTATTTCCGTCCATGGATCCGGGGTGGTTTGTGGGATATGGTGCAGTCGTGTTCGTCATGACCTTCTCCTGTACCCAGAATCACATGATGTTTCTGAAAAATGCCATTCACGGTTTGGATTATCATACGATTGAAGCGGCAAAAAATATGGGCGCTTCCGGTGCAACGATTTTCTTCAAGATCGTACTTCCGGTGCTGAAGCCCACCTTCTTTGCAATCACGATCCTGACCTTCCTGACAGGTCTTGGAGCAATGTCTGCACCGCTGATTGTGGGTGGTGATAACTTCCAGACCATCAACCCGATGATCATTACCTTTGCCAAGTCCAGCTATTCCAGGGAGGTGGCTGCGTTCCTGGCAATCCTTCTTGGTCTGGCAACCATGATTCTGCTGTCCGTGTTCAGCAGAGTGGAAAAGGGTGGTAACTATATATCGGTGTCTAAGACAAAAGCAAAGCTGAGAAAACAGAAAATCAATAATCCGGCGCTGAATGTGCTGGCGCATGTGGTTGCTTATGTGATGTTTGCTATTTTTGTCGTGCCGATGGTGCTGGTGGTGGTGTACTCTTTCTGCGATTCACTGACTATCAAGACCGGCAATCTTACGCTGTCCTCCTTTACACTGGAGAATTATCAGAAGCTGTTTACCAGTGCGGCGGCATTTAAGCCTTATCTGGTGAGTATTGTGTATTCTCTGGCAGCCGCAGCGATTGCGGTCATTGCGGCAGTAATCTGTGCAAAGCTGGTACATAAGTCAAAGCACAAATATGATATGTTCTTCGAGTGGGGCATGCTGATTCCGTGGCTGCTGCCATCGACACTGATTGCACTGGGACTGACAACCACTTACGGTGAGCGTCATGCAATCCTGTTCAACTATGTCATGGTGGGAACGGTAATGCTGATGCTGGTAGGTTATGTGGTGGTGAAGCTGCCGTTCTCCTATCGAATGGTAAAGGCAGCATTTTTCAGTATCGACAGTGATCTGGAAGAAGCGGCAAAATGTATGGGAGCCAGCACATTGTACACCATGATCAAGGTTGTGCTTCCGGTTATTTTCCCGGCAATCATGTCAGTGGTGATCCTGAACTTCAACGGCATGCTTTCCGACTATGATCTGTCTGTATTCCTGTATCACCCGCTGTTCCAGCCTCTCGGTATTGTGATCAAGGCTGCTTCGGACGAGTCCGCCGCCATCGATGCCAAGGCAATGGGATTTGTGTATACGGTCGTTCTGATGATTCTTTCTTCCATCGGTCTTTACTTTGGACAGGGAGAAGGAATGGAGATGATCAAGCGCTGGAAGCAGAGACGTCTGGCAAGAAAGGTTGCGAGAGCGTAAGGGCTGCATGATGAGTGGAGCTGTAGAAATTATAGGGTATCTGGAGGAATTGAATCTGATTTCGGTCTGCGTGCGGATCTTTTTGAGCATACTCTGCGGCGGCATTATCGGCTTTGAGCGAGGGCGGGCGCATCAGCCGGCAGGCATGCGGACCCATATGCTGGTATGTATGGGCTCAGCCATCGTCATGCTGACGGGGCAGTATATGTTCTACCATTTTCAGTCCGGAGATCCGGCGAGGCTGGGGGCGCAGGTAATCAGCGGAATCGGTTTCCTGGGAGCAGGAAGTATCATCACATCCGGTGATTCCAAAATCAGGGGACTGACCACGGCAGCAGGGTTGTGGACCGCTGCCTGCATCGGACTCAGCATCGGAATCGGATTCTATGAAGCCGGAATTGTCGCAACGCTGGCCGTGTCACTGATCATGACCCAGTTGAAAAAGCTGGAATACCGGCGGATGGTTGACGACCTTTGGCTCAGCATCTATGTGGAACTGGATGCGGCGGTCATGATGGGCGAGCTGGCAGAAAAGCTGGCTGAATTCGGGCTGGAGATCGGAGAAGTTCAGCCGGGAAAGAAGCGGAAAGGGTTTCAGAAGGCAGTAATCAACATAAAAAACAAGGAGCATAAAAGCAGAGGAGTGATTTTGCGGTATATTCAGGGGGTGGAAGGGATTCAGTTTGTGAAGTATACTTCGTGAAATATAGGAATATAGGGATAAATTCGTTTTGACCTTGACATTTCCACCCCATCCATATATAATCACCCATATCAGAGCAACAGCGACAAGTAAACAGCGAACTGGCGATGATAAGAACAAGTAGCAGACTGGGAACTCCACACAGAAAGCAGCCGGAAGATGAGAGGCGCGTGGCAGACAGGCTGTGAATACCTCTTTGAGCTTCGCACCGAACAATTTTTCAGTAGGCTGCGACGGATTGGCACACGTTATGGTGCCGGAGCATGAGACACCGGGATTGACCGGGCAGTGCTTCACAAGGCAGGCAGCGCAAGCGGTCTGTGAATCAAGGTGGTAACACGGGAATATACCTCGTCCTTTTGAATTTATTTCAAAAGGACGGGGTTTTTTGTATTACGGGAGATTGCGTCCCGGGATACAAAAGCACTCACAGAGATGAAGGAGAACACAAGACATGAATTGTTACGAAGAGCTGGTAGCCCGCGGTCTGATCGCGCAGGTTACAAATGAAGAAGAGATCAAGAAAATGATCAACGAAGGCAAGGCGACCTTCTACATCGGTTTTGACCCGACTGCAGACAGTCTGCATGTAGGTCACTTTATGGCACTGTGCCTGATGAAGCGTCTGCAGATGGCAGGCAACAAGCCAATCGCCCTGATCGGCGGCGGTACCGGTATGGTGGGCGATCCGTCCGGACGTACTGACATGCGTCAGGTGATGACGGTGGAGACCATTCAGCACAACTGCGACTGCTTCAAGAAGCAGATGAGCCGCTTCATCGACTTCTCCGAAGGCAAGGCGATGATGGTCAACAATGCTGACTGGCTGCTGAAGCTGAACTACGTGGATCTGCTGCGGGAGGTTGGTGCATGCTTTTCCGTCAACAACATGCTGCGCGCAGAGTGCTACAAGCAGCGTATGGAGAAGGGACTGAGCTTCCTGGAGTTCAACTACATGATCATGCAGAGCTACGACTTCTATGAGCTGTTCCAGAGATACGGCTGCAACATGCAGTTCGGCGGCGATGACCAGTGGAGCAATATGTTAGGCGGTACGGAGCTGATCCGCCGCAAGCTGGGCAAGGATGCTCACGCGATGACCATCACCCTGCTGCTTAACTCCGAGGGCAAGAAGATGGGCAAGACCCAGTCCGGCGCTGTATGGTTAGACCCGAACAAGACCAGCCCCTTTGAGTTCTACCAGTACTGGAGAAATGTAGGCGATGCAGACGTTCTGAAATGCCTGCGGATGCTGACCTTCCTGCCGATTGAGCAGATCGACGAGATGGACAGCTGGGAAGGCAGCCAGTTAAATACTGCAAAGGAGATTCTGGCTTACGAGCTGACTAAGCTGGTTCACGGCGAGGAAGAGGCAGAGAAGGCACAGACCGCTGCAAGAGCGCTGTTCAGTGGACAGGGCAATCTGGAGAATATGCCGTCCTACGAGTTGACCGAGGAGGATTTCACCGATGGTCAGATCGACATTCTGGCAGTGCTTCAGAAGTCCGGACTGGCACCGACCCGTTCCGAGGCAAGAAGAAATGTGGAGCAGGGCGGCGTGTCTGTCAACGGTGAGCCGTGCAAGGACATCAAGGCTGCATTTGGCAAGGACGCATTTGGCGGCGACGGCATGATTGTAAAGCGGGGCAAGAAGAAATTCGTGAAGGTGACCCTGGCATAAGAATAAAAAGGTTGCGAGAGCCGTGATTGCACCGGTGCAATCAGGGCGACGGGAAGCGGCTGACGAGTGATCGCAGCTGTACAGGATATAGGTAACAGGAGCAGGACCGTGTCTGTCTGCACCGCGAAGGCGCGGGGCGGTCGGGGATGGTCCTGTTCCCGTATTGTGGAGCAGGGCGGTGTGAAAAAAGGCAGCATGAAATAGGGCAGCATGGAAAAAAGCAGCATGAAAAAGGCAGCATGAGATCAGACCGGATGAACAGAATGAAACTGAGCAGGAGGAACGAACATGGAATCAACATGGAAACAGACAGAGAGCATGGAGCAGTATGTAGCGGCACATTTTGAGGAGACCATAGAGCTTCTGAGGACGCTGGGCAGGATCCCGGCACCGTCTCATAGGGAAGAGAAGCGTGCGGCATTTGTGCGGGACTGGCTGACAGCCCAGGGCGCGGAGCAGGTGACGATTGACGAGGCGAACAATGTAATCTGCCGCATTCCGGGGGAGCATGAGGAGGATGTGGTCGTGATCATGGCTCACACGGACGTGGTATTTCCGGATCTTACGGAGCTTCCCATGAAGGAGGAGGAAGGGAAGCTGTTCGCACCGGGCATCGGGGACGATACGGCATGTCTGGTAAACCTGTTGATGGGAGTGAAATATCTGCTGGAAACGGGATTGAAGCCGGAGTGTACGCTGCTGTTTGTGGCAAATTCCTGCGAGGAGGGTCTTGGAAATCTCAAGGGCAGCAGGCAGATCTATCAGGATTATGGCAGCCGGATCCGGGAGTGGATTTCATTTGACGGATATCTGGGGAAATGTACGGACCGGGCGGTTGGCTCCTACCGGTATCAGGTGACGGTGCGGACGCAGGGCGGTCATTCCTATGCGAATTTCGGCAGGGACAATGCCATTGCCGTGCTGGCGGAAATGATTCATGAGCTGTATCAGATTCAGGTGCCGACCCGGGAGAAGACCACCTACAATGTGGGCGTGATCGAGGGCGGTTCTACGGTCAATTCCATCGCCCAGAAAGCCAGCATGCTGTACGAGTTCCGCTCTGCGGACCAGTCATGTCTGGCGGAAATGGAAGGAAAGTTCCAGGCGGTGATCGATGCATGGAAAGAGAAGAAATTTGACGTGGAGGTGGAAGTGCTGGGAATCCGCCCGGGAAGCGGCCCGGTGGACCCTGAGAAGCTGAAAGCGCTGACGGCTGCCAATGTGGCGGTGATCGAGTCTTGTCTGAACGGAGTTCAGGTGAAGCTGTCTCCCAGCTCCACCGATGCCAATATCCCCCTTTCTGTGGGAATCCCTGCCAACACCTTCGGGGTCGTGTCCGGAGCGATGGCTCACACCAGAGAGGAATGGATCGACATGGAAAGCATGCGCCCGGGGCAGATGGTGGCGATCAGGACAATCATGAGATATGTCTGACGGCTTCCGGATATCGGAGAGCCGGGCGGCAATATTTTACATAATTTTAATGATTCGCCAGAAATCCCATGCTTGCGGCAGTGTCCGGGGAATGATATAATAAAGGGTACTAGTATGGGAGAAACAGCATGATTAAAAAGAAAGAATTTTTGAAAGAATATAACATTGACAAAGAGGACCTGAAGCGGACCGGCATGAAGTGGGAGGAGCTGAATGCCATCTATGACAGCTACTGCACGATTCAGCCGCAGCTGAAGGCCATCGGCAAGGAGTTCGTCAACGACTATCTGTATGATATCGAGAAGGCGGGCATCCACTCCTACCGCTACCGCACCAAGAAGGCGGGGCATCTTCTGGAGAAGATCATCCGCAAGAAGGGGGAGCAGCCGGACCTGTACCGGAATATCAACCGGAAGAACTACCACAAGTACATGACGGACCTGATCGGCATCCGGGTGTTCTTTCTGTACCGGGAGGACTGGATTCATTTTCACAACTACATCACGTCGGTATTTGAGAATGATCCGGACAACTACATCGAGGATCGTCTGCTGGATTTTGACGAGGATCCGGAGCACTACTATATTGCGGAGCGGCCCAAGGTCTACCGCCGGACCGGCGATACCCGGATTTACGACAAGCGGCTGATCGACATTAAGTCCGACGGCATTTACCGGTCTCTTCATTATATTATCAAGTACAAGGGGTATTATGTGGAAATTCAGGGAAGGACTTTGTTCGAGGAGGGCTGGAGCGAGATCGACCACGATATCGTGTATCCGTATTTTCAGGATGATGAGATGCTGACCGACTTTTCCACGCTGCTGAACCGGCTGGCTGGCATGGCAGATGAGATGAGTTCGTATTTCAGGAGAATCAAGCAGCAGAAGCTGGAGGAGGATGAGTCCCGGTGATGAGCCGGGACTTTTCTATACTACAGAAAATCGGGAGGTATGCAATTACATATGAATCAATACGACGTACTTAAAAAATATTTCGGCTACGACAGCTTCCGCCCCGGACAGGAGACGCTGATTGACAGCATTCTGGCGGGGAAGGACACGCTGGGCATCATGCCGACGGGAGCGGGCAAGTCCATGTGCTACCAGATTCCGGCGCTTCTGATGGACGGAATCACGCTGGTGATCTCGCCGCTGATCTCTCTGATGAAGGATCAGGTGGGGAGTCTCAATCAGGCGGGAATCCACGCCGCCTATCTCAACAGTTCCCTGACGGCGAACCAGTATTACAAGGCGTTAGAGTATGCCAGACAGGGGCGGTATCCCATCATCTACGTGGCGCCGGAGCGGCTGGAGACGGAGGCATTTCTGGACTTTGCACTGCACGCGAAGATTGCCATGGTGGCGGTGGACGAGGCTCACTGCGTGTCCCAGTGGGGACAGGATTTCCGGCCAAGCTATCTAAAGATTGTGGAGTTTGTGGAGCGGCTGCCGAAGCGTCCGGTCATCAGTGCATTTACGGCGACGGCGACGAAGGAGGTGCGGGATGATATCATTGACATTCTGCTTTTGCAGGATCCGACGGTGCTGACCACCGGCTTTGACCGGAGCAATCTGTACTTTGGGGTGATGACGCCCAGGGACCGGTACGGGGCGGTGAAGAACTATCTGGAATGCCATCCGGGGGACAGCGGTATCATTTACTGCCTCACCAGAAAGCAGGTGGAGGAGGTCTGTGAGAATCTGCTGCGGGACGGATTCTCGGTGAACCGGTACCACGCGGGGCTGACGGACCAGGAGCGGAAGCAGAATCAGGATGACTTTATCTACGACCGGGTGCGGATCATGGTGGCGACCAATGCATTTGGCATGGGCATCGACAAGTCCAACGTCCGGTTCGTGCTGCACTACGGCATGCCGAAGAATCTGGAATCCTACTACCAGGAGGCGGGCCGCGCCGGGCGTGACGGGGAGCCTGCGGAGTGTATTCTGTATTACAGTGGCAGAGACGTGATCACCAATCAGCTGTTTATCGACAATAACCAGGACAATCAGGAGCTGGACCCCATGACCCGGGCGGTCATTCTGGAGCGGGACCGGGAGCGGCTTCGGAAAATGACCTTCTACTGCTTTACCAATGAGTGCCTGCGGGACTATATTCTGCGGTATTTCGGGGAGTATGGCAGCAATTACTGCGGGAACTGTTCCAACTGCTTAAGCCAGTTTGAGGAGGTGGATGTGACGGAGATTGCCCGCGCCATCGTGGGCTGCGTGGAATCCTGCCGCCAGCGGTACGGAACGACGGTGATTCTGGACACGGTCCACGGTGCCAACACAGCGAAGATTCGGAATTACCATATGGATGAGAATCCGTATTACGGCGTTTTGGCGAAGGTGCCGGCTTATAAGCTGCGCCAGGTGCTGCAGTTTCTGCAGGTGCAGGAATATCTGCTGGTGACCGGTGATGAGTATGCCATCGTGAAGCTGACATCCTCTTCCAGAGAGATTCTGGAGGAAGAAAAGCAGGTCACCATGAAGATGCCGAAGGAAGAGGAGCGGCAGCCGAAGGCGGAGAAGACGAAGAAGTCCCGCTTTGGCAAGGCGGCGGCAGTCGGCAGCGCGGCAGACTTTACGGAGCAGGATGAGACGCTGTTTGAGAAGCTGCGGACTCTTCGTATGGAGATCGCAAGGGAGGCGAAGGTTCCGCCGTATATTGTATTTTCCGACAAGACGCTGGTGTCCATGTGCATGATCCGGCCGCAGAATAAGGCGGAGATGCTGACGGTGTCCGGCGTGGGCGAGTTTAAGTATGAGAAGTACGGGGAGAGGTTTCTGGAGGTGCTGCGAGGGGAAGCGAGGTAGAGAAGTCGGGGGGGATTCAGGTGCACTGATTTAGGATTCAGCTGCATTGATTCAGTTGCACTGGCTCTTGTACCGTGAAGTTTGGACAATATAAAATATTATTGTATAATGATAAAGAGTGTGTTACACTTTACGGAATAGTTGATTTCGCATGAATGATGATTATCACAGAAAAGAGGACATAACAATGATAGGCACAATCGCAAACACCACGACCATATTAGTCGGAAGCTGTGTGGGAAGCACCTTAAAGAAGGGGATAGGCGAGAAGTATAAGAATGTGATGATGGATTCCATGGGACTTGCAGCTACGGCGCTGGGGATCAATTCCATCGTGACATCCATGCCCAAGTCGCAGTATCCTGTGCTGTTCATTGTCAGTCTGGCAATCGGCGGGCTGATCGGCACCCGGTTTGATCTGGCGTCGGGCTTTGACAGGCTGGTGGGGAAGATCTCCGGCGGCTCCAATCTGTCCCAGGGGCTTTCCACGGCGATTCTGCTGTTCTGTGCGGGAACGCTGTCGATTCTGGGACCGATGCAGAGTGCGCTGAACGGGGACAATACCTTCCTGTTCACCAATGCCATACTGGACGGTATTACCTCCACGGTGCTCAGTTCTACCTTTGGATTCGGCATTGCCATTGCGGCTGCGGTATTGTTCTGCTGGCAGGGAAGTATCTACATGCTGGCGCAGGTGATCGAGCCGTTTATCACGGATACGCTGATGACGGAGATCAGCCTGGTGGGAGGAATCCTGATCTTAAGCAGCGGACTTGGAATCCTTGGAATCAAGCAGATCAAGACACTGAATCTGCTTCCGGCGCTTCTGGTACCGCCGGTAGTTGTTACGATTTTGACGGCGCTCGGAATATAAATGACCGGAAAGAGTTTCAATTATAGCGTTACACGAGACATTGCGGAAGGGGATACCTAAGGGGGTGTACGTCAGTGGCGGAGAGCCAAAATGTTGAATGGAAAGAATCTTGGAGGGATGAATATCTTAAATGGATATGCGGTTTTGCAAATGCACAGGGAGGCAAAATTTATATAGGAACAAATGATGATGGCACGGTGATTGGTGTTCAGGACAGTAAGAAATTACTGGAAGATATTCCGAATAAAGTTCGAGATGTTCTGGGTATTATTGTAGATGTTAATTTGCTGACTAAAGATGGAAAAGATTACATTGAAATTTGCGTGAATTCAAACAGCTATCCCGTCAACTACAAGGGGGAATATCATTATCGGAGCGGCAGCACTAAGCAGCAATTAAAGGGACAGGCACTAAATCAGTTTCTGTTACAGAAAACGGGAATTACATGGGACAGTGTGCCGGTTCAGGGAGTAACGATACAAGATTTAAGAAATGACAGTTTCGATATTTTCCGGGAACAGGCAGTACGCAGCAAACGAATGGACAGGAAAGATATTGATGCTACGAATGAACAGCTACTGGACAGTTTGAATTTGCTTGAAAATAGTCATTTGAAAAGAGCAGCTATTTTGCTGTTCCATCATAATCCGGAAAAGTGGATACCGGGAGCATACATCAAGGTTGGTTATTTCGAATCGGATTCCGAACTGCGTTATCAGGATGAAATTCACGGTTCGTTAATTTCGCAGGCAGATAAAGTGGTTGATCTCATTTTTACGAAATATTTGAAGGCAGACATTTCGTATCAAGGAGTAACAAGAGTAGAAACCTACCCTTTCCCGAAAGAGGCAATTAGAGAAGCTGTTTTTAATGCGATTGCACACAAATTTTACGGAGCATTAATTCCAATTCAAGTCAGTGTGTATGCAGATAAGATTTATATTGCGAATGATTGTATTTTCCCGGAGGATTGGACAATCAATGATTTAATGGGGAAACATCGGTCAAGACCGTATAATCCTTTGATTGCCAATACATTTTTCAGAGCTGGTTTTATTGAAGCGTGGGGACGTGGAATTGAAAAAATCAAGGATAGCTGCAAAGAAGCCGGAAATCCTATGCCGGAATATACAATTAAACGTGAAGACATTATGGTTATGTTTAAGAGCTTGGTTAGCAGCACTGACCAAGCTGCTAACCAAGCTGCTGACCGAGCTAACCAAGGTGACAATAATTCCGTAGTTACACGCATCTTGAAAGTGATTCAAGAGGAACCATCGTTGTCTCAGAAAAAGATTGCAGATGTCATTGGAGAAAAGTATAGTACAGTTAAGTATTATATGGAATCTATGAAAAAGTCTGGAATTATAAAAAGAGAAGGTTCTAGCCAAAAGGGGAAATGGATTATTCTATAACTATATTTTACACAATTTAACAATAATATTACTCTGCTGATACAGCCAGTCCGCAAATTCTTTCGGGCTGGCTGTTCCTGCTTTTGCAATCTTTTTCACACTTTGGACACACACGTGAAGAGTGTGTAAAAAATCTAAACTTTTTATAATATCTATTGACAATGTGACAGGGTGTCATTATAATTAGTGCCATGCTACAAGAAAAGTGACAACCTGTCATGAGCAAAGACAGGTACAGGAATGGAGGGAGAAGCAGGTATGCCAAGCGATCGATTTTACAGGCTCCCGGCGGAGAAGAAGCAGCTGATTCGTGAAGCTGCAATCAGGGAATTTGCGCGGGTTCCGTTCGAGAAGGCATCCATCAATCAGATTATTCAGAATGCAGGGATATCAAGAGGAAGCTTCTATACATATTTTGAAGATAAGCAGGATCTGCTGGAATTCGTATTGTCTGACGGCTGTGATCAGATGATGGAGCTCTGTGAGGAGAATCTTAAGGAGAATGGCGGGGATCTGTTTGCTGTTCTTCAGTATTTATTTGAATATATGGTGGAACGGCTGCAGGAGACGAAGGACATGATGGCAGTTACGAGGAATGTATTTTCCTATCAGGAGAATACGAAGCTCTTCTGGACGACCCGCTGGGATCGAGACGGCGAGGACTCCGGCGTGGAGGAGGAAGAACTGCCGTACCTGTGGTTATGGAGACGGATTGACACAAGCAGGTTGAAGTGCGAGACGGCGCAGGATGTGATTCCGCTGCTGACACTGGGAGTCACATCGGTGATGATCTCGGTGAAGCAGTATTATGAGCACCCGGATAAGCTGGACGGGATACGGGAGCAGTTCCATCAGATGCTGGAGGTGCTGAAGTACGGGGCGCTGAAGGAGCCGGAAACCGGAAAAACGTAACCTGTGGAAGAAGCAGGAAAGAGGGAAAGCCGGTGAAATTCCGGAACAGGCTGACAGGAAACGATAACGGATTTATAGGACGAATATAATATAAGAAAGAGGAGACATCTATGAAAAAAGGGATTTTGATGGTCGCAGGAGCAGCGGTGGCATTGGCAGCAGTGGTGACTGTGCCGATGATTTTGAGATCAAGACCGGTTGTGGAGGAGGCTCCGGTTCCGGTGGTGGAGGTCCAGACGCCGGAGACGGGAAGCATTGAGCTGTACCGCAACCTGGTAGGACAGGTGGAGCCGTCGGATGTGGTGTATATTTACCCGAAGATGGCAGGCGAGGTGACGGATGTATTTGTCAAGGCAGGCGACATGGTGACGGAAGGTCAGGCTATCTGTAAGATAGACACCAAGCAGGTGGACGCTGCCAGACTGAGCATGGAGGCAGCCAAAGTGGCAAGTGACAACGCAGCGACCAATCTGGTGCGCCAGCAGGCGCTGTTCGCGGCGGGGGATATCTCCAGCGCGGCATTTGAGCAGGCCCAGGCCCAGGCAACCAGCGCACAGATTCAGTACGAGACTGCAAAGCTCAACTACGACAATCAGATGGAGTTCAGCAATATCACGGCCTCCATCGCAGGCAAGGTGGAAATCTGTGATATCGAAGTGCATGACAATGTATCCCAGCAGATGCTGATCTGCGTTATTTCCGGTGAGGGAAGCAAGGCGGTGTCATTTTCTGTAACAGAGAAGGTGGTGGACCAGCTTCATGCCGGCGACCCGATTGTGATTGAGAAAAATGGCAGCGAGTACAAGGGCAGCATCACGGAGGTCAGCAGCATGATCGATGCGGCAACCGGACTGTTCAAGGTGAAGGCATCGGTGGAGAGCGGCGATGCACTGCCGACCGGTTCCGCGGTGAAGCTGTATGTGACCTCTGACAAGGCTGAGAACGTGATGACGCTTCCGGTGGATGCCGTGTACTACTCTGGCGGTGATGCGTATGTATATACCTATGACAATGGAACGGTTCACCGGGTTCCGGTGGAAGAGGGCATCTACGATTCCGAGCGGATTGAGATTCTGTCCGGGTTGAAGATGGAGGACGAGGTCATCACCACCTGGAGCTCCGAGCTGTTCGAAGGCTCCAAGGTGCAGAAGGCGGGCGCAGAAGGCCAGGCAGCAGACAAGGCAGACAGCGAGAGTCAGGCGAAATAGAGTAGGAGGAGTCAACTATGGGATTAACAAAATCAGTCCTCAAGCGACCGGTCACCACCATTCTGGCGGTGCTGTGTCTGATTGTGTTCGGCCTGCAGTCCGTGCTTGGAGCCAAGCTGGAGCTGATGCCGACCATGGATATGCCGATGCTGATCATCAGCACCGTGTACCCGGGCGCCAGCCCGGAGGATGTCAGTGAGCTGGTTACCACAGAGATTGAGGACAGCATCGGTTCACTGAGCGGTATCGACACGGTTCAGTCCGTGTCACTGGAAAATGTGTCCATGGTCGTGATTCAGTACGATTACGGCAAGGACATTGATGATGCTTACGATGATCTGAAGAAGAAGATGGATGTTCTGGAGTCGGAGCTCCCGGATGACTGTCAGTCCCCCATGATCGTCGAGATGAATATTGATGAGATGGCTACGGTATCTCTGTCTGTCAACCACAAGACAGAGCCGAACCTGTACAACTATGTAGACAACAAGATCGTTCCGGAATTCAAGAAGATTACCACCGTAACCGACGTGGATGTCAGCGGTGGTCAGGAAGAGTATATTAAGGTAGAACTGATTCCGGAGAAGCTGCAGCAGTATCATCTGAATATGAATTCCATTTCCTCTGCCATCGGCAGTGCCAACTTCACCTTCCCGGTGGGTGACACGGTTGTGGGCGGACAGAAGCTGGCAGTCAGTGCCGGTACCGAGTATGATACGGTAGATTTACTGAAACAGATTCCGATTGCCCTGGGCAACGGCAATGTAATCTATTTAGAGGATATTGCCAACATCGGCACCACCCAGGAGGATGTCAGCGGTGTGGCACGCTACAATGGCAATGATACCCTGTCTCTGGGCATCAAGAAGCAGCAGAGTGCGACGGCTGTGGAGGTATCCAAGTCCGTGCAGAAGACCATTGACACGTTGATGGCACAGGATGAGAATCTGGAGATCACCGTGGTCTATGATACCAGTAAGGATATCAAGACCTCTCTGAGCAGCGTGATGCAGACGATGGTGATGGCGGTTGTCATTTCCATGATTATCATTTTCCTGTTCTTCGGAGAGATCAAGGCGTCCCTGATCGTCGGAACGTCCATCCCGATCTCCATTTTGGCGGCATTGATCATGATGCAGGCCATGGGCTTTACGCTGAATGTTATTACCCTGAGCAGTCTGGTGCTGGGCGTCGGCATGATGGTGGATAACTCGATCGTAGTGCTGGAGAGCTGCTTCCGCTCCACCAAGGGCAAGGGCATCGTCGGATACCGGGAAGCGGCCTTGGAGGGCAGCGGCATCGTGCTGCAGTCCATCATCGGCGGTACGGTGACCACCTGCGTGGTATTCCTGCCCCTGTCATTGATGGAAGGCATGAGCGGACAGATGTTCAAGCCTCTTGGATTTACCATTATTTTCTGTATGCTGGCATCCCTGATCAGTGCTATGACCATCGTGCCGCTGTGCTACTGCATGTACCGCCCGCAGGAGAAGGAAAGCTCCCCGGCAGGCTGGCTGGTAGAGAAGCTGCAGGACGGCTACCGCAATATCATGAAGTCCCTGCTTCCGAAGAAGAAAACCGTTATCTTCACTTCCATTGCGCTTCTGGTTCTGTCCCTGTGGATGGCGACCCAGCTTCGGATGGAACTGATGGTTGCGGATGACACAGGCACCATCAATGTGAGCATTGAGACCCGCCCGGGTCTGAAGGTAGAGGAAAATGACAAGATTTACCGTCAGGTAGAAGATATTATTTCTCAGGATGCAGATCTGGATTCCTATATGTTGACTTCCGGCGGAAGCGGCATGAGTTTGGGCGGCGGCGGAGCGACGCTGACGGCATACCTGAAGGATGACAGAAAGCGGGAGACCGATGAGGTTGTAAAAGAATGGAAACCGTTGCTTAATCAGGTCGCGGGTGCTAATATTACGGTAGAGGCATCCTCATCCATGTCCATGATGGCGTCAAACGCCGGTGTGGAATACATCCTGCAGAGTACCCAGTACGACGAGCTGAAGGAGGCATCCGACCAGATTGCAGATAAGCTGCTGGAGCGTCCGGAGGTGACCAAGGTACATACCACCCTGGAAAATGCGGCGCCGGTGGTGAAGCTGGATATCGATGCGGTGAAGGCCAATGCGGAAAATATCACCCCGATGCAGATTGCAGGTACGGTCAGCAGCATGCTGGGCGGTACCGAGGCTACCACCCTGGAGGTGGACGGCGAGGAGATCAGCGTCAAGGTGGAGTATCCAAGTGACGAGTATGACACCATCGACAAGCTGCAGGGCATCGTGCTGATGAACAATGCAGGCGGTTCTGTGGCGCTGACCGATGTGGCTGACATCAGCTTCAAGGACAGCCCGGCCAGCATTACCCGAAAGGATAAGCAGTATCAGGTAACCATTACCGGTGATCTGATGACCGACGATCCCCGTCAGAAGGCAGCCATCGAGAAGAAGCTGTACGACGAGATCGTGGCAGACTATATGAGCCCGACCTTAAGCCGCGCCGTCAATGCCATGAATGAGGCGATGGCGGAGGAGTTCGGCAACCTGGGTACGGCGATTGCGGTGGCAGTCTTCCTGGTATTTGTGGTCATGGCAGCTCAGTTCGAGTCACCGAAGTTCTCCATCATGGTGATGACCACGATCCCGTTCTCACTGATCGGTTCCTTTGGACTTTTGTATGTGACGGATGTGCCGATCAGTATGGCATCCCTGCTTGGATTCCTGATGCTGTCCGGTACGGTAGTAAACAACGGTATCCTGTATGTGGATACGGTGAACCAGTACCGTCAGAGCATGGATATGAATACTGCACTGATTGAGGCAGGCGCTACCCGTCTGCGCCCGATCCTGATGACGACGCTGACCACCATCGTGGCAATGATTCCTATGGCGATGGCATACGGCGACAGCGGCAAGAGCATGCAGGGTCTTGCACTGGTAGATGTGGGCGGTCTGATTGCCTCCACCGTGCTGGCACTTTTGATGCTGCCGATCTACTATTCGGTTATGAGCCGGAAGAAGAAGGCAGAGCCTCATTACGACTGATGTAATGGAAGGAGACAGATATGAATCTTAGAAAGAGAACCTGGTGTCTCGGACTTGCAGGTCTGATGGTTGTGGCTGCGCCGGCGACGGCGCTTGCCGGCAGCCCGGAATTTGCCCGGAGCGCCGAGGAGTGGGCGAAGCTTCGCGATAACGTGATGGAGTACGGAGAGCTGGAAGGTCTGGTTCAGGAGTACAATATCACGGTGCAGACCAATCAGCTGGACCTGAATGATTTCCGCCAGAAGTATGGCGATACGAAGGATGATGTGTCCCAGAAGTACCGGGATATGGCGGCGGAGATCTATTCCAGCGTGGATTATCCGGATTCGGATGACCCCATGTACGGATATATGGTATCTTCCGTGCTGATGGCGGAGATTCAGGCAAAGAACCTGGAGAAGCAGGCAGATGACAATCTGGAAGACAGTGAAATCATCCGTACTAATTATGAGCAGGCGGAGAAGACTCTGGTGACCGTGGCGCAGAACAATATGGTGTCCTATCAGAAGGGGCTTCTGGAGCTGCGGCAGTTGGAGATCGTCAGAGATCAGGCACAGACGGCACTTAACAGTGCGCAGGTGAAGATGGAGATCGGCAGTGCCACTCAGGTGGATGTGCTGAATGCACAGGAAGCCCTGCAGACGGCCCAGCGCAACATCGAATCCAAGAAGTCAGCCAATGAGACCCTGCGCCAGAAGCTGCAGGTCATGCTGGGATGGAAGTATTCGGATACACCGGAGATTCAGGACGTTCCGGCAGCAGATGCATCCCGCATCGACGGCATGAATCCGCTGACTGACCGGGAGGCGGCGTTGGAGAACAACTACACGCTGAAGGTCAACCGGAAGAAGCTGTCCAATGCAGGCAGTGCCAATACGGTGGAGAGCCTGAAAAAGACGATCGCAGACAATGAGCAGAAAATCGGTTCATCCCTGGTGACCAGCTATCAGAATGTACTGGCGGCAAAGCTGGCTTATGACCAGGCTGCGGCAGATCTGGAGCTGGAGACCCGAAATACCCGGACGATGGAGCTTCAGTACCAGCAGGGCAGCGTGAGCCGGAATGAGTATGAGAGCCAGCAGCAGCTTCTGGAGAATAAGCAGCTGGCTGTAAAGATTGCGGACATGAACCTGTTCCAGACGATGGAGACCTATGACTGGGCAGTAGCCGGACTTGCCAGTGCGTCATAAGCGGGAGGTTGCGCAGATGAGAAAGACAAAACAATGGATCGCGCTGGCAGCCGCCGGAGTGATGGCGGCATCGCTGGCATTTCCGGCAGCTGCGGCGCCTACAGGACCGGGGGCAGCTCCGGAGCCGGAGCGTTACGACGCGGAGACCAGGGCCAGACTGCAGGATAATATCATAGAATACGATGAACTTCAGAACCTGATCCACGAGTACAATCCGACAATCTCCGAGGGCTGGCGGATGTACAATGACACCAGAGAAGATTATGCCAATATGGTGACAGAGCTGGAGAGCCAGTATCCTCATGTGAAGGATACGGCGGATGGTCTGATCTCCCAGGGTGAGCTTCTCGGCTCCATGGGCGGCGAGATGGGAGCCATGGGAGCGGGGCTGGTGAAGACCGGCAAGGGACTGGATTCCAGCTACCGGGGTACCATTCAGGGCTTCCGGGATACGGTGAACAAGTGGGGAACCAACAAGCAGGCTACAAAGCAGCTCCGTCAGGGCGAGAAGCAGATGACGGCAGGCGCTCAGTCCGCGATGATCGGGTATGACAAGATCCGCAGCAATATCGCGACGCTGGAAACCATGGTGAAGATGTATGAGAAGCAGGCGCAGATTGCGGAACGGCAGACAGCGCTGGGGATGGGGACGGAATCGACCCTGCTGGGCGCAAAGAGCAGTCTATTGTCTGCGCAGACCCAGCTGACCTCGCTGCAGAGTCAGATGGACGGCGTGCGCCGGACCCTGTGCCAGCTTCTGGGCTTTGACCCGGACACGAACCCGGAGATCCGGCCGCTTCCGGAGTTTGATATGAGCCGTCTGGACACCATGAATCTGGAGCAGGATACGGTGAAGGCAATCGGCAACAACTACACCCTGATCGGTCAGCGGACCTCTGCCTCTGGCAAGACCAACAGCCAGATCGAGAACAGGAACCGGATGATCGACGAGGGCGACCAGAAGCTGACCATCGAGATGCAGCGTCTGTATCAGGATGTGATGGACAAAAAAGCAGCCTACGAGGCGGCACAGACCGGATATGCGGCGGCGGAGAAAAGCTACGGTTCTTCGGAACGGATGTATGCCAATGGTCTGGTGTCTGAGGCACAGTTTATCGGGATGCAGATTTCCTATCATCAAAAGAAGGCGGCTCTGGAATCAGCCAATCTGGATCTGTGGCAGGCCATGGAGACCTACACCTGGGCCATCGACGGTCAGGCAGGTATCGACTGAGAATGCCGGATTACTGAGGCTTGAGCCAGGATAACAATTTCAAACGGATTTTAAGCTCAGGGCGATGGTCCTCCGGCAGGAGGCGGTCGTCCTGATTTGAGTTCTTCTCACATGCCTCGTCCACGAAGCAGAACTGGGGATAGAGCACGCACCACCAGTTGTGTCCGCGGCCGCAGCCCAGAGTGATGCGCACCGCGTCATAATTGCCGCAGGGAAATACCAGATCGCCGTAGACCCGAGTGGGGAAGTAGTCGTTGGCTATCTGCAGGCGGGAGCTGTAGGAGAAACCCTTTTTCTTCAGGTATGTATCCGCAAGATTCGTGAGGGCAGCCCTGTGGGTGTCAACCCAGCGGACGGTATCTGCTTTTGATGCGTCAGAACTCAGGTGCTGCCGCATATAATCCAGTATCAGGCTTCGAATCTCCAGCTTCACCTGCTGATCGGCGTCGGAGTTGCTGTCTGCCAGAATGTGGAACCGCAGCACAGAGGGAGCCAGTCCGGCGGCAAGGGCTTCCTGGCGGCTGCGCTCCTGACCGGACAGAAGCAGGATGCCAAGAAGCAGGAAGGTCAGGCAGAGAGCCAGCCTTGTGTGTACAGAGGCGGTGCGGTTGAGAACCAGTGCGCCGTGTCCGGAAAATGATGTGGATTTATGGAACAGATTCATGGTATTTACCTCGTTTTCGTCAGATTCTATCCTCAAGTATTGACAGGTATGATATAATTAATCAGACATTTGGCAAATGATAATATTTCACAATCAGATAGATGGAAAATCAGTGGAGGATCAAGAGATGGATAAGAAAAGAATCGCAGTGATATTCGGCGGCCAGTCTTCCGAGCATATCGTATCCTGCATGTCAGCGGTAAATGTGATCAATCAGATCGACAGACAGCACTTTGAGCTGGTGCTGATCGGAATCACCGAGGAGGGACACTGGCTGAAGGTGGACTCTGTGGAGGAGATCAGCTCCGGTGCCTGGAGAGAGAGTAAGGTGGAAGCCGTGATTTCTCCGGATGCCACGAAGAAGTGTCTGATCATCACGGAGAACGGGGAGACCAGAGAGCTTCCGATCGACGTGATATTTCCGGTGCTGCACGGCAAGAACGGGGAGGACGGCACCATTCAGGGACTTTTTGAGCTGGCGCAGATTCCCTATGTGGGCTGCGGCGTGCTGGCTTCCGCCGTGTCCATGGATAAGCTGTATACCAAGATCATCGTGAATGCTCTGGGCATCCGCCAGGCGGACTATGTGCCGGTGATGAGCTGGAAGATGAAGCGGGATATGGATGCCACGGTGCGGGAAGTGGAGGCGAAGTTCTCCTATCCGGTATTTGTAAAGCCATCCAACGCAGGCTCCTCCAGAGGCGTCAGCAAGTGTGCCGACCGGGAGCAGCTGATTGCCGGTCTTACGGAAGCGGCAAGGCATGACAGCAAGATCCTGGTGGAGGAGACCATCGTGGGCCATGAGGTGGAGTGCGCAGTCATGGGCGGCGGTCAGAAGCCGGTGCTGGCTTCCGGCGTGGGCGAGGTCCTGTCTGCTGATGAATTCTATGATTTTGACTCCAAGTACTTCAATGCGGAGTCCCGCACCGTGCTGAATCCGGAGCTTCCGGGAGATTCCGCAGAGAGAGTCCGCAAGGCAGCCCAGCAGATCTTCAACGCGGTGGACGGCTTTGGTCTGGCGCGGGTGGACTTCTTTGTGACTGCGGAGGGTGAGGTGGTCTTCAATGAGATCAACACCCTGCCGGGCTTTACTGCCATCAGCATGTACCCGATGCTGTGGGAGGCAGCGGGAGTACCCAAGGATCAGCTGAGCGAGAAGCTGATCGCCATGGCATTTGAGCGGTAGGACAGGAGTGTATATGAAACAGACAGACAGAAATGCACCGGTGGGCGTGTTTGATTCCGGTGTGGGCGGGCTGACCGTGGCCCGCGAGATCATGAGACAGATTCCCGAGGAGCGGATCGTGTACTTTGGCGACACGGCGAGACTTCCCTACGGCAGCAAATCCAAAGATACGATCGTGCGGTATTCCAGACAGATCATCCGGTTTTTGAAGACCAAAGACGTGAAGGCAATCGTCATTGCCTGCAATACAGCCAGCGCCTACGCCCTGGAGACGGTGCAGGCGGAAAGCGACATTCCGGTGATCGGTGTGATCAATGCGGGGGCGCGGGCGGCAGTCCAGGCGACCCACAACGGCAGGATTGGCGTGATTGGTACGGAGGGCACGGTGGGCAGCGGTGTCTACACCCATGCCATGAAGCAGCTGCAGCCGGAGATCGAGGTATTTGGTCAGCCCTGTCCCCTGTTCGTGCCGCTGGTGGAGGAAGGACTGTTTCACGATTTTGTGACGGACGAGATCGCCTCCCGGTACTTAAATGTGCTGAAGGGCAAGTATATTGACACCCTGGTGCTGGGCTGCACCCACTACCCGCTGCTCCGCTCCACTCTGCGGCGGCTGCTGGGGGAGGACGTGACTCTGGTGAATCCGGCTTACGAGACGGCAATTGAGCTGAAGGAGCTTCTGATGACCCAGGGGCTGAACCGGGACAGCGCCGTGCCCATGGAGGGAGAGCAGTACCAGTTCTACGTCAGCGATCTGGCGGAGAAGTTCACGGACTTTGCCACGTCGATCCTGCCCAATGAGGTGCGGGAGACCAAGAAGATCGATATCGAGAACTATTAACACAAGAAGCAGTTATGATGAGGTTACCATGACAAGAGATGTACTGATAAAGATCAGCGGACTCCAGATGATGGAGCAGGAAAGTGACAATCTGGAGGTCATCACCACCGGTGATTACTTCCTGAAGAACGGCAAGCATTATGTGATCTACGACGAGGTGGTAGACGGATTTGAGGGAAATATCCGCAATACAGTGAAGATTTCCCCGAATTCCATGGATATCCGCAAGCAGGGCGTGGTTGGCGCCCATATGGTATTTGAGGTAGATAAGAAGAATATGACCCGCTATGCCACTCCCATGGGGGAGATGGTGGTGGAGATCAGCACCAACCAGATTCAGGTGAAGGAAGAGGAGGATGCGCTGAAGGTTTCGGTGGAGTATTCTCTGGACATCAACTATGAGCATGTGTCCGACTGCACCATTGCCATGGACATCTGCTCGAAGGAGAAAGCGACGCTGAACCTGTAGGCAGACAGTATTGACTTTATCAAACAAAAACAGCCGGTGTACCCGTGAATACGGAATACACTGACTGTTTTTTGCATTCTGTGCTTATTTCTCTTTCTTGAATCTTGCAAAGAATCCTTTTTTCTTCGGGGCCTGTGGAACCACACCGCCGCGCACGCTCTTGATCTCAGTGATGTAGATGCCGCTTACCACAACCTTGGCTTCCTTCTTGACCGGAAGAGCAGCAAATACTCTCTCGTCCGCCATCAGAGTCATCACCTTCGGACCTACCTTCGCCTTTACTACCGGAACCTTGGCCCAGCGCATGTACTTCGGTGTCTGCTCATACACGATACCTGGAAGGCCGGCGTCCTTGATCTTCATCTTCTTCTTGTCGATGACCAGCATGGACACGGTCTGCTTGGCAGCTTCCAGCATCTGCTGCTGTTCTACCTGGCGCTTCTCCAGCTTCCTCCCGAGAAAATACAGAACAACCAGAACAATCGCTGCAATGACCAGAATCACCAGCAATACGTTTAAAAATGTCTGCATGGGGAATACCTCCAATAAGCTTTTTATGTATTAGGCAAAAACCTTCGGAGTTAGTATACCATTTTTTGTGCATATTTGCAAGCAAAAAAACTTGACACCTTGACAACGCTATGATATTATGGAGTGTGCACTATTGTGGCATCATGGGCATTTTGCGCCCAAAAAATGCCCACTAAATCAGATTAGAAAACAGGGGTGAAACGTCAATGGAGAAAAGCAGAATGCGTCCGGTACCAGCCGGGAAGAGCGTTAGAATGAGCTACTCAAGGACGAAAGAGGTTCTTGAGATGCCAAACCTGATTGAGATTCAAAAAGACTCCTATCAGTGGTTCCTCGATGAAGGGTTAAAAGAAGTATTTGAAGATATTTCCCCGATTTCCGACTTTGCAGGTCATTTAAGCCTGGAATTCGTAGACTTTACCTTATGTAAAGACGAAGTAAAGTATACCATCGAAGAATGCAAGGAACGCGACGCTACTTACGCAGCACCTTTAAAAGTAAAGGTAAGACTTTACAATAAAGATAAAGAAGAGATTAACGAACATGAGATTTTCATGGGAGATCTTCCGCTGATGACCGATACCGGTTCTTTCGTCATTAACGGCGCAGAGCGTGTTATCGTCAGCCAGCTGGTACGTTCTCCTGGCATTTACTACGGCATCGGACATGATAAGATCGGTAAGGAGCTGTACACCAGCACCGTGATTCCGAACCGTGGTGCATGGCTGGAGTACGAGACGGATTCCAACGATATCTTCTACGTTCGTGTGGACCGTACCAGAAAGGTACCGGTGACTGTACTGGTACGTGCACTGGGATTTGGCACCAACGCAGAGATCATTGATCTGTTCGGTGAGGAGCCGAAGCTGCTTGCAAGTATCGCCAAAGATACTTCCGACAACTACCAGGATGGTCTGCTGGAGCTGTACCGCAAGATCCGTCCGGGTGAGCCGTTATCCGTTGATAGTGCAGAAAGCCTGTTGAACAGCATGTTCTTTGACCCGAGACGTTACGATCTGGCCAAAGTCGGCAGATATAAATTTAATAAGAAGCTTCATTTCAAGAACCGCATCAAGGGTCACACCCTGGCTGAGGATGTGGTGGACATGGAGACCGGTGAGGTGCTGGCAGAGGCCGGCGCAGTGGTTGACCAGGATCTGGCGATCACTCTGCAGAACGCAGCGGTTCCCTATGTGATGATTCAGGGACCGGAGAGAAACTGCAAGGTTCTGTCCAACCTGATGGTGGATCTGGCTGCCTACGTGGAGTTCGATCCGCAGGAAGCCGGTGTTACGGAGTTAGTATATTACCCGGTTTTAAAAACTATTCTGGAAGAAGCTGCCGGTGATCAGGATGCTCTGAAGGAGCTGGTACGCCGCAACATGAGCGAGCTGATTCCGAAGCACATTACCAAGGAAGACATCCTGGCTTCCATCAACTACAACATGCATCTGGAGAGCGAGATCGGCAACGCGGACGATATTGACCATCTGGGCAACCGTCGTATCCGTGCCGTGGGCGAGCTGTTGCAGAACCAGTACCGCATCGGTCTGTCCCGTATGGAGCGTGTGGTAAGAGAGCGTATGACCACTCAGGATATGGATGGCATCACGCCCCAGTCCCTGATCAACATCAAGCCGGTGACCGCAGCGGTGAAGGAGTTCTTCGGAAGCTCCCAGCTGTCCCAGTTCATGGACCAGAACAACCCGCTGTCCGAGCTGACCCACAAGAGACGTCTCTCCGCACTGGGACCTGGCGGTCTGTCCAGAGACCGTGCCGGATTCGAGGTTCGAGATGTACACTACACCCATTACGGTCGTATGTGCCCGATTGAGACTCCTGAGGGACCGAACATCGGTCTGATCAACTCTCTGGCTACCTATGCAAGAGTGAACCAGTACGGTTTCATCGAGGCACCGTACCGTGTGGTAGATAAGAGCGACCCGGCGAACCCGGTGGTTACCGACGAGGTCGTATACCTGACTGCGGACGAAGAGGATAACTTCGTTGTAGCACAGGCGAATGAAACCCTGGACGAGGACGGTCATTTTGTTCACAACAACGTATCCGGTCGTTTCCGTGAAGAGACTTCCGAGTTCATGAAGAAGAACATCGACCTGATGGACGTATCCCCGAAGATGGTATTCTCCGTGGCGACCTCCATGATCCCGTTCCTGGAGAATGATGATGCGAACCGTGCGCTGATGGGTTCCAACATGCAGCGTCAGGCAGTTCCGCTTCTGTCCACCGAGGCTCCGGTCGTTGGTACCGGTATCGAGGGCAAGGCAGCCGTTGACTCCGGTGTCTGCGTTGTGGCAAGACATGCCGGTGTGGTAGAGCGTTCCGCATCCAACGAGATCATCATCAAGCGTGATGACAATGGCGACAAGGATGTATATCATCTGACCAAGTTCAAGAGAAGCAACCAGTCCAACTGCTACAACCAGAAGCCGATCGTATACAAGAACGATCACGTGGAGGCTGGCGAGGTGATCGCGGACGGTCCGTCTACTCAGAACGGTGAGATCGCTCTCGGCAAGAACCCGCTGATCGGTTACATGACCTGGGAAGGTTACAACTACGAGGATGCGGTTCTGTTAAGTGAGAGACTGGTTATGGACGATGTGTACACATCCGTTCATATTGAGGAATATGAGGCAGAAGCCCGTGATACCAAGTTAGGACCGGAAGAGATCACCCGCGATGTACCGGGTGTGGGCGACGACGCTCTGAAGGATCTGGACGAGAGAGGTATCATCCGTATCGGTGCGGAGGTTCGCGCCGGTGATATCCTGGTTGGTAAGGTTACCCCGAAGGGCGAGACCGAGCTGACTGCTGAGGAGCGGCTGCTGCGTGCAATCTTCGGTGAGAAGGCAAGAGAGGTACGTGATACTTCCCTGAAAGTACCGCACGGTGCTTACGGTATCATCGTCGATGCAAAGGTATTTACCAGAGAGAACGGCGACGAGCTGGCTCCTGGCGTGAACCAGAGCGTCCGCATCTACATCGCTCAGAAGCGTAAGATTTCTGTTGGTGATAAGATGGCAGGCCGTCATGGTAACAAGGGTGTGGTTTCCCGCGTACTTCCGGTAGAGGATATGCCGTTCCTGCCGAATGGCCGTCCGCTGGATATCGTACTGAACCCCCTGGGCGTGCCGTCCCGTATGAATATCGGACAGGTGCTTGAGATGCACTTAAGCCTGGCAGCCAAGGCACTTGGATTCAACATTGCGACTCCGGTCTTCGATGGTGCCAACGAGATCGACATCATGGACACTCTGGATGTGGCAAATGACTATGTAAACACTTCCTGGGAGGAATTCCAGGCGAAGTATCAGGATACCCTGAGACCGGAAGTGATGGAGTTCCTGGGTGAGAATCTGGAGCACAGAGAGCTTTGGAAGGGCGTTCCGCTGAGCCGTGACGGTAAGGTAAGCCTCCGCGACGGACGTACCGGCGAGTATTTCGACAGCCCGGTTACCATCGGACACATGCACTACCTGAAGCTGCATCATCTGGTTGACGATAAGATCCACGCACGTTCCACCGGCCCATACTCCCTGGTTACCCAGCAGCCTCTGGGTGGTAAGGCACAGTTCGGCGGACAGCGTTTCGGTGAGATGGAGGTTTGGGCTCTGGAGGCGTATGGTGCATCCTACACCCTGCAGGAGATCCTGACTGTCAAGTCCGATGACGTGGTTGGACGTGTGAAGACCTACGAAGCGATCATTAAGGGCGAAAATATCCCTGAGCCGGGTATTCCGGAGTCCTTCAAGGTACTCTTAAAAGAGCTGCAGTCCCTGGGACTGGATGTAAGCGTACTGCGTGATGATGGTACGGAAGTAGAGATCGGTGAGAACGTTGATATGGGCGATACCGACCTGCGCTCCATCATCGAGGGAGACCGTCACTATAACCGCGAGGAGTCCTATGGCGACTACGGCTATCAGCAGCAGGAGTTCAAGGGCGAGGAGCTGGTTGACGTGGACAGTGACAGCGAAGATGATTATACAGATGATTCCGATATGGATTTTGACGAATCTTCTGATGAAGAATAATAGAAGGGAGTATCGCTCATGCCTGAGACGAATGAAACTTATCAGCCATTGACATTTGATGCCATCAAGATCGGCCTGGCTTCCCCGGAGAAGATCCTGGAGTGGTCCCACGGTGAGGTTAAGAAGCCTGAGACCATCAACTACCGTACTCTGAAGCCGGAGCGCGATGGCCTGTTCTGCGAGCGGATCTTCGGACCGAGCAAGGACTGGGAGTGTCATTGTGGTAAATACAAAAAAATCAGATACAAAGGCGTTATCTGTGACCGTTGTGGAGTAGAGGTAACCAAGGCAAGTGTCCGCAGAGAGCGTATCGGTCACATTGCTCTGGCCGCTCCTGTATCCCATATCTGGTACTTTAAGGGTATCCCCAGCCGTATGGGTCTGATCCTGGATATCTCTCCGAGAATCCTGGAGAAGGTTCTGTACTTCGCATCCTATATCGTGCTTGATGCAGGCCAGACCGGTCTGCAGTACAAGCAGGTGCTGTCTGAGAAGGAGTACCGCGAGGAGGTAGAGAAGTGGGGCTACGGCAACTTCCGTGTGGGAATGGGTGCCGAGGCAATCCTGGAGCTGTTACAGTCCATCGATCTGGAGAAGGATTCCGAGCAGCTGAAGAAGGAGTTAAAGGACGCAAGCGGTCAGAAGCGTGCCCGCATCATCAAGAGACTGGAAGTGGTTGAGGCATTCCGCAACTCCGGCAACAAACCGGAGTGGATGATCATGACCGTGATTCCGGTGATTCCGCCGGATATCCGTCCGATGGTACAGCTGGATGGCGGTCGTTTCGCAACCTCCGACTTAAATGACTTATATAGAAGAATCATCAACCGTAACAACCGTCTGGCACGTCTTTTGGAGCTGGGCGCACCGGATATCATCGTCCGCAACGAGAAGCGTATGCTGCAGGAGGCTGTGGATGCGCTGATCGATAACGGCAGACGTGGAAGACCGGTAACCGGTCCTGGCAACCGTGCACTTAAGTCCCTTTCCGATATGCTGAAAGGTAAGCAGGGACGTTTCCGTCAGAACCTCTTAGGTAAGCGTGTTGACTATTCCGGACGTTCCGTTATCGTCGTTGGACCGGAGCTGAAAATCTATCAGTGTGGTCTGCCGAAGGAGATGGCGATCGAGCTGTTCAAGCCGTTCGTTATGAAGGAACTGGTTCAGAACGGTACTGCACACAACATCAAGAGTGCGAAGAAGATGGTAGAGCGTCTGCAGACCGAGGTGTGGGACGTACTTGAGGATGTCATCAAAGAGCATCCGGTTATGCTGAACCGTGCACCTACCCTGCACAGACTGGGTATCCAGGCATTTGAGCCGATTCTGGTTGAAGGTAAGGCAATCAAGCTGCATCCGCTGGTATGTACCGCATTCAACGCGGACTTCGATGGTGATCAGATGGCAGTGCATCTGCCCCTGTCCGTAGAGGCTCAGGCAGAGTGCCGCTTCCTGTTACTGTCCCCGAACAACCTGCTGAAGCCGTCTGATGGTGGTCCGGTGGCCGTTCCTTCTCAGGATATGGTCCTTGGAAGCTATTATCTGACTCAGGAGCGTCCGGGTGCCAAGGGTGAGGGCATGATCTTCCGCAACGTCAACGAGGCAATTCTGGCATACGAGAACGGTGCAGTGACCCTGCATTCCAGAATCTTCGTGAGAATGTCAAGAACCATGCCGGACGGAACCGTGAAGACCGGTACCGTATCCTCCACTGTGGGCCGTTTCATTTTCAATGAGATCATTCCGCAGGATCTGGGCTTCGTGGACAGAAGCGTGGAGGGCAATGAGCTCTTACTGGAAGTAGACTTCCACGTAGGTAAGAAGCAGCTGAAACAGATTCTGGAGAAGGTCATCAATGTACATGGTGCAACCCAGACTGCCGTAACCCTGGATGATATCAAGGCAATCGGTTACAAGTATTCCACCAAGGCAGCCATGACCGTATCCATTTCCGATATGACCGTGCCGGCAACCAAGCCGGGACTGATCGCAGATGCGCAGGCAACCGTAGACCGCATTGCGAAGAACTTCCGCCGTGGTCTGATCACAGAGGAAGAGCGTTACAAAGAGGTTATCGAAGTATGGAAGGCAACCGATGATCAGCTGACCCATGACCTGCTGACCGGACTGGATAAGTACAACAACATCTTCATGATGGCTGACTCCGGTGCGCGAGGTTCTGATAAGCAGATCAAGCAGCTGGCTGGTATGCGAGGCCTGATGGCAGATACAACCGGTCACACCATCGAGCTGCCGATCAAGTCCAACTTCCGTGAGGGTCTTGACGTACTGGAGTACTTCATGTCTGCACATGGAGCACGAAAAGGTATGTCCGATACCGCACTGCGTACCGCAGACTCCGGTTACCTGACCCGTCGTCTGGTAGACGTATCTCAGGACCTGATCGTCCGCGAGGTAGACTGCTGCGAAGGCAAAGAGATTCCATTTATGGAGATCAAGGGCTTTACCGATGGCAAGGAGACCATCGAGAGCCTGCAGGAGCGTATTACCGGACGTTATATTGCAGAGACCATCACCGACCCGGATACCGGCGAGGTGGTTGTAAAGGCAAACCACATGTGTACTCCGAAGCGTGCAGCTGCAGTCATGAAGGCACTGAACAAGCAGGGTAGAAATACCGTGAAGATCCGTACCGTCCTGACCTGTAAGTCTCACATCGGTGTCTGCGCGAAGTGTTACGGTGCCAACATGGCAACCGGCCAGCCGGTACAGGTTGGTGAGGCTGTCGGCATCATCGCAGCACAGTCCATCGGTGAGCCGGGTACCCAGCTGACCATGCGTACCTTCCATACGGGCGGTGTAGCAGGCGGCGATATCACACAGGGTCTTCCTCGTGTCGAGGAGCTTTTTGAGGCTCGTAAGCCGAAGGGTCTTGCGATCATCTCTGAGTTCGGCGGCGTGGTAGCTCTGAAGGATACCAAGAAGAAGCGCGAGATCATGGTGACCGATACGGAGACCGGCAACTCCAAGACCTATCTGATTCCTTACGGTTCCAGAATCAAGGTTCAGGATGAGCAGGTGATCGAGGCAGGCGACGAGCTGACCGAAGGTAGTGTCAACCCGCATGATATCTTAAAGATCAAGGGTGTTCGTGCCGTACAGGATTACATGATCCAGGAAGTACAGCGTGTATACCGCTTACAGGGTGTAGAAATCAACGATAAGCATATCGAGATGATTGTTCGTCAGATGCTGAAGAAGATCCGCATCGAGGAGAGCGGCGACAGTGATGTACTGCCGGGCGTATCCATGGATGTTCTGGACTACAACGAGATGAACGAGGCTCTGATTGCAGAGGGCAAGAAGCCGGCAGAAGGCAAGCAGGTTATGCTTGGTATCACCAAGGCATCCCTTGCTACGGATTCCTTCCTGTCAGCAGCATCCTTCCAGGAGACCACCAAGGTTCTGACCGAGGCAGCCATCAACGGTAAGGTGGATCACCTGATCGGTCTGAAGGAGAACGTTATCATCGGTAAGCTGATTCCGGCTGGTACCGGCATGAAGCGCTACCGCTCCGTAAAGCTGGATACCGACATGGAGATGGAGGATGAGATCCTGCTGGACGACGAGGACGAGATCCTGTTATCCGGCGAGGATGCCATGGACGAAGCACCGGAAGTGTACGATATCGACGACACGGAAGATGTAGATGACGCTGACCTGGATGAGGCAGATGCTGAGTTTGGTGATGCGGACGACGTGGATTCCGATGATGCGGAGTTTGGCGATGAAGGCGACGCGGATGCAGAGGATGACGAGCCGACAGAAGAGTAATGGCTTCGGGCGCTGAAAGGTCCGGGAAGGATTTATTCGGATGTAGAGGTTCCGATTGGAAGCGAAGGGCGAAGTCGGATTGTAGGATGTAGATATATAGATATGTAGATATACCGAGATACGGGAGAGACCGCGGCGGACCTGGTGGCAGGGATGTTGCGGTCTCTCTTTGTTGTTTGATTATATTTCTTTTGGTAATTAGTTATGTTTTGTGTGTTCAGTCTACAGGGTACATTTTATTGGCGGGATTGGATAATAAATCCTGTTTTTGAGAAAAATTGTCCAATCGAGGGCTTGCTTCCTGGCTTTAAGCGGCTTATTTGGGCTGTTTTGGACAATTTTTGCCCTTAAAGGCTTGAAATTATCCAAAATATGGAGTTTTTTGGATAATTTTAGGGGGAAAATGGCTGGAATTGTCCAAAAGCAGGTGTAAAGCACCTCGAAATGGTGGCCAGGCGCGGGGAATTGGATAATTTTCCGGGATTTCGCCGGAAATTGTCCAAAATGAGTGTTGCGGCAGCTTGTTTTTGTGGTGTAGAGTGGCGAAAATCATACTAAATGAAAATCATTATCAATAACTTGACTTGGGGAAGACGAAATGATATACTACCGGTGAAAGGAGCGTCGAGATTGTCTGCTCGACGAATTGATATATGATAGATTGGATTATTGGAATTATAATTGTGGCTGCTGCAGCGGCCGTTGTTGGAAAAAAGGTAAAAGATGCAAGAGAAGGAAAGCCGGGCTGCGGGTGCGGATGCGCAGGATGCAGGGCGGGGAAGAGCGGGGGGAGTTGCTGTCACTAGGAATGGTGAGGCGGGATGGATTTTGAGGAAGTGAGCTGGTGTTGTGGCAAGGGGGACGCAGCGGGGCAGGGCGACAGAGTTTTTTGGCTCCTGGTCGCTGCGTTGGCAACTGGTAAGGGTTCATCCTGCCTGCGCAGGCGCCGTGGGACAACTCGAAAATGTACCTGATGTACATTTCCTCAGACAGGTCCCACTGAAATTCCCGTCCTGAAAACGGGAATTTCACGCCTGCTCCGGCATGCTGAACCCCAACCAGTTGCGAAACTCGCTCTATGTCGCCGGAAAACTCTGCCGCCCTGCCCCGCTGCTGTTTCCTGGCAAGCCGAAATCATCAATCACTACAGCAATCATTGCACCGATTATCACGTCGCTCAACCTATGCTGAGCCTTCCCTCAAATTCCCCATATAAGCAAAATGAAAACGAAACAAAAACATAGTTGTTCAATCGGTCTGTACATCACCAGAGCCAATGCGAAGCCCATACCACCACGTCATCTGAGCCGGTGAACAGTCCATATCAAGTACATCGGCTAAGCCAGTGCACAGCCGTGGGGCGGTCTGGTGGAAGCGAGGAACGACATGTGAACGAATCGAGAAGTTGGTTAGGGGTCAGGCTGCCGGAGTAGCTGCAAAAATCCCGTTTACAGAACGGGATTTTTAGCGGACCCCTGTTTGAGGGAATGTACATCAGGTACATTCCCGAGTTGTCCGCGGCAGTTACGCAGGAAGAATGACCCCTTAGCAACTTCCGATAAGAGAACCGGAGTGACGGATTCCACCAGACCGCCCCACGGCGTCCCTTTTGATGAGTCCCCTTCGACGAGTCCCCTTCG
>JAUNPU010000030.1 GCA_030536555.1 Eubacteriales bacterium
TCTTTGCTTTCTTTTCTTGCCCGCAAAAATCTCTGCTCTCGCGCTCCTTTTTGGACAATTTTTAGGAAAATATCAAAAAATTGTCCAATCCATCCTCGCAGTCAACGATTATGTGGTGTTTTGTGGTTGACATAAAGCTATTTTGGGCAATTTCTCTACAAATCAGGGGGTAATTATCCAAAATCCCCAGATTTTTGGACAATTACCCCTGAAATTAGCTTTTATTGTCCAAACAGCCCTGTATTTCAGGTTTTCCAGCCTGAATCCAGGCCATTTTCCATGGTTTTGGACAATTTTTAAGGATTTTGCCATGTATTGTCCAATCCCCCGGCTGTTCTCAGGCTCTTGAAAATAATTGTCCGATTCCCTACGATTTTCACGCTCCCGCAGTAAGCAATCCCCCCCGATACGTCTACTTCGCTGCCCGGATATCTTCCACTTCCCTGCGCAGCCTGTCCACCGCCCCGGCAATATCTGCCTCAGCAAATATCCCGGATACCACAGCCACACCAGCGATTCCGGTTCCGGCAAGCTCATGGACATTTTCCTGATTGATGCCGCCGATGGCAACCACTGGAATGGACACGGACGCGGTGATTTCCCGCAAAAGTTCCTTTGTCATCGGTTTTGCATTCTTCTTGGTTGCGGAGCCGAATACCGCGCCGCTTCCAAGGTAGTCTGCCCCTGCTGCCTGGGCGCGCCGGGCCTGCTCCACGGTCTTTGCCGTCACGCCGAGGATTTTGTCTGGTCCCAGCAGTTCCCGCACGCGGCCCGCCTCCAGATCCTCCTGCCCCACGTGAACGCCCGCCGCGTCACATGCCAGCGCCACCTCCACGTTGTCATTGATGATGAGCGGCACCTGATAGCGGTCTGTCAGATTCTTGATTTCCCGCGCCTCCACAAGAAATGCCTCGTCATCCAGTTCTTTTTCCCGCAGCTGCACCAGCGTCACACCTGCTTTCAGCGCTGTCTCCAGCTGCTCTTCCAGCGACTGTGTCCCGGTCCATGCCCGGTCCGTCACTGCGTATACGCGTAAATCAAACTTCAATGTTCATTCCCCTTTTTATCATTTCATCTGTGAGCAGACTCATGGCGTCAATCAGGTGGACACGAAAGCTCCCCGTCCCCTGACCGGAAGCGGCAGTTTTCGCGTAGGCCAGCTCGCCGCAGAGTCCGTAGGCAGCTACGGCATAAGCAACATACCGAAAACAAGATTGAGCTGTATTGCAAGCTTCCTCATTCTCACCACCTGCCATCCGTTCGCCAGCGCTCTCCGCCTCCTGCCGCATATTCCCAGCCGCCAGAAACGCTGCCACAATTCCATCCAGCATGCAGCCGCTTCCCGTGATCTGTCCCATCATCGGATGACCGTTTTTCACCAGACAGATCCGGTTCCCATCTGCCACCACATCCGTCTCACCGGTCATCACAATCACTGCCCCGATTCTTCTGCTGAGTTCCTGCATCAGTACCATGGTGTCCTGCCGGTTGTCCTCCGTCAGCGCCTCTCTTCCGTCTGCATCTACGCCGCGGGAATGCGCAGTCCCCAGCGCCAGTGCCCGGATCTCCGATGCATTTCCGCGAATCACCGCGCATGGCACCTCTGCCAGAATCCGCAGCGCCGTCTCCCGGCGAAAGGTCGATGCTCCGACTCCCACCGGGTCAAGCACCACCGGATGCCCCAGCGCTGCCGCCGTCTTTCCCGCCAGCAGCATGGAGTCGATGGCGGTTTCTTTCAAGGTTCCAAGGTTCAGCACCAGCCCCTGACTGATCTGCTCAATGTCCTCCACTTCCCGGATTCCATCCGCCATAATGGGGGATGCCCCTGCCGCCAGAACCATGTTCGCCACATCGTTGGCTGTCACGTAGTTAGTGATACAGTGGATGACCGGGCGCAGGCGGCGAACCTGCGCCATCAGATCGACAACTGCGCCGTCCCGGTTTTTGCCCGCCGCAACCTCATGCCAGCCGGTCCTGGTCGCAGATTCCTCGCCCCCCATCATCACGCCTTCTGCTCCAGCATATGTCCCAGATATTCAAATGCACCGGATTTATACAGTGCCCCGATCAACACAAATGCCATCGCCGTACCGCATCCGGTACTCAGCAAGAACGGCAGCACATAGGCAAACAGCGCTGCTTCTTTTCCCATCAGCAGCGTTGCCACCGGGTAGCACATGATTCCACCGATGATGCCGGTGCCAACCACTTCGCCCACATAGGCTGCCGTCAGCTTGCCAGTGTGCTGATACAGCATTCCGCACAGATATGCACCAATCATGCTGCCCGGAAATGCCAGCAGGCTTCCGGTTCCCATCATATTCCGGATCAGGGACGTACAGAATGCCATTCCCACGCCGTAAAACGGTCCCAGAAATACACCTGCAATCACATTGCAGAGATGCTGAATCGGAAAGCACTTGGATGCCCCGATCGGAACTGCAAAGGAAGATAATGATACTGCAACTGCCACCAGCATACCGCTGATAACCACCTTTTTTGTATTAATTTTCATGACTTTACCTCCTAAATGACCATTTTTATCCATATTTTCACTGCTGTACATCCATGATCACAAATCACTCATCATAAATATTCACGATCTCGCCGTCCAGAATCCGGTTCATATTTTTCACGGCGCAGAAATTGCCGCACATGGAGCAGGTGTCCTCCTTCTCCGGCTTGGCGGATGCGCGGTAGCGGCGTGCCTTCTCCGGGTCGATGGCAAGGTTGAACATTTCCTCCCAGTCCAGCTTCTTTCTGGCGGTGCTCATGGCCTTGTCCCAGTCCTTCGCACCCTTGACGCCCTTGGCGATGTCCGCTGCGTGGGCTGCGATTTTGGAAGCGATGATGCCCTCCTTCACGTCATTGACATCCGGCAGACGCAGGTGCTCTGCCGGGGTCACGTAGCAGAGGAAGGAAGCGCCGCTTGCCGCCGCAATCGCCCCGCCGATGGCTGCCGTAATGTGGTCGTAGCCCGGTGCAATGTCCGTCACCAGAGGCCCCAGCACGTAGAACGGCGCGCCTTTGCAGACGGTCTGCTGAATCTTCATGTTGGCTGCAATCTGATCCAGAGGCATATGACCCGGTCCCTCGATCATGACCTGCACATCCTTCTCCCACGCCCGTCTGGTCAGCTCACCCAGGGTAATCAGCTCCTCCATCTGGGAAATATCCGACGCATCCTCCAGACATCCCGGTCTGCAGGCATCTCCCAGACTCATGGTCACATCATACTCCCGGCAGATGTCCAGAATCCGGTCATAATGCTCATAAAACGGGTTCTCCTGCCCGGTCATCTCCATCCATGCAAAGATGATAGAACCGCCCCGGGACACGATGTTGGTCAGGCGCTTCGCATCCTTGAACCGCTGTGCCGTGTTCTTATTGATACCCACATGGATCGTCATGAAATCCACACCGTCCTTGGCATGCATTTCCACAATGTCGATCCACTCCTGGGAGGTGATCTCCTTCAGCGGCTTGTGGTAATACACCACCGCGTCATAGATCGGCACCGTACCGATCATAGCCGGACACTCTGCTGTCAGCTTGCGGCGGAAGGTTCTGGTATCACCAAAAGAGCTTAAGTCCATGATGGACTCCGCCCCCATTTTCACCGCGTCGTTGACCTTCTCAAGCTCCATATCCAGGTCCTTCCAGTCGCGGGACGTGCCCAGATTTACATTGATTTTTGTCTTTAACATGGAGCCGATGGCATTGGGCTCAATGCAGGTGTGCAGCTTGTTGCAGGGAATAATCACCTTTCCCTCCGCAATCAGCCCCATCAGCTCCTGCGGGTCCATCTGCTCCTTCTTCGCTGCAATTTCCATTTCCTTTGTGAGAATGCCTTTTCTTGCGGCATCCATCTGAGTCGTATAAGTATTCAAATCTGCTCTCCTCTCTGCGACATGCAGCAGCCTGAAAAGCATCCACGAAAGCACAACCTGCTGCATCAGGAATTCCGGCAACGAAACATTCCCGTAATACAAAAAGCGGCGCTCCGTGTAAGAATCATGTCTCACACGAAACGCCGCATCTATTGCGAACCGCTTCTGTATCTTTTTGATATGATCCCTACGTTGGCATTACCCAAATCAGGTTATAAAGGTCGAAGTTAGATGACTTCCTCTCAGCCCGCTCACGAGCTCCCTCATTCTACATGTCAATTTTTATTGCCTTGCATATCAGGAAACGCGCCGGTGACGCGTTTTCTGATTCATAGACAGTTTAGCACTGGAACGGGGATTTGTCCAGCAGATATTCGATACAATCTGGCATCGTTTTTATGTTATGCAAGATTTGAGATTACATTTCTCACGCATACAGAATTTTTCATCAATGCCAGCGTTTTGTCCATGTCCATCCGTGGCTGATGCTCTAACCCACAGGATATCTTTGCGGGCACACAACTCTCCGGTGGTTCGCATGTATTCGTCCAGCACTCGCTTACCATCCCCTTATCAACCTGAAAATGTGTATTCTTTGTCAATTCCCGAACAACAGCTCCTGCCAGTGATTCTCTCGAATCCTTCTTCTTGATATGTACCTTTTCCGCAAACTCCAACAGATTTTTCAGTTCATCCTGCTCTCCCCATGTATCGGTTATATCCGTTCCCAGGCACTGATACTCCCTTAAAATCTTTGATTTCTCCGGATTGAATTCCCGCTTCGGATATACCCATTCTTCAAACTGTTCAAACAGAAGAATACAATCCTCTCGAGATATTTCCCCCTTTTTCCCTTCTATCAGCAATGCTGTCAACGAATCACTCCCTTCTCTTTCAACTCTCTCCAGGGATACACATTTCGGAAGGTTCCTTCAGAGTATTGCAGGGTAGAGTCATCCTCCATCTTCACGTGATACCTGCCTCCATATCTGGCAAATAACAAATATTGATTGTTGACATCTGCTTCAAATTCTGCTCCCCAATTCCGCTCCGCCCAATCTCCTTCTGTAAGAATTGCATCCGCATTATCAATAATAATCAGATTTCCTTTGCTTTTTAATGCAGGTTCCAATACTAACTCGTAATTGGTATAATCGATACAAATGATATTCTTCAGTTTCCTGGCAAATACCTTTTGCTGAATTGCATCAAACAGAAATGACTTGCCGATGCCACTGTCCCCATTGATTGCCACAATCGGAGAAGTTAACCGGATTTTAAACTGCTTGTCTCCATGCGTAAAACAGAATCCGTCTGTAATCATCTTTGCCATATTTTTCCTCTATTCTGTCAGCATTTCTTCTCCGTCACACAGACTGAAATAATCCTTGTACCTGCTCACCGGCAAGCCTTCTCTGTGTAAGCTGAAATCGCCGCTGAAATTATTCACTGCTCCGGGAAGTCCTTCCGTGTACACCTTAACACCATCCAGCAACAGGATTTCCTGAACCGCGTTAATCCCGCACTCCGAAATATTAATCAGATGATCTCGGAACAAATACGCATTAATCGCCGTTTTACAGCCGGTGGACAGGTAGGTCATATCAATGCCATTGCCATATTTCGTCTTAATGAACCAGTTTTCCATTGTCTCAGAACCATCGATCTGTTTTATGATATCACACACCTTATCATCAGGCTGAATCACGCGGAAGACCTCTTCATTAAAAAAAGCATCATTGAACCAGACAAGCTTTTCCCGCAGTGCTTCCGGTATATATAGATATATGTCAGTCATGCTGTATGCTCCTCCTTATATACATATTATAACCTGCCGGCAGAAACGATACAAGAACCATTCCGCCACGTTTCCACGCCCCCAGCCTCACTTCTCAAACCCCGCAAACACAACCTTCCACGCCCCGTCAACCTGCTCCAGCGTCATGCTCAGATAGGTATAGCTGTCCGTCTCTCCCTCTGCCACGAAGCAATAGGACGCATACACCTGCTCTGTCTGCTCTCCCTCGCCGTTTATCCCGGCAAGCCGCATGGACACCGGATGATCGGGATTTCTGCCAATCGGCTCGTCCAGCTGTTTGGGGAAGGTGCAATAGGTTCCCGCAAGGCGGTAGTCCTCAGCCATATAAGCTTCTGCAAATCCCAGCGCCGCTTCATAAATCTGCATGGACCGAAGTTCCTGATTCTTCGGATTCTCCCCGTTGCTTTCCGACACTACAAGCGCCTTCAGCCGGCTGCCCGGGAACCGGTCGCCGTCAAAGCGGAACAGATACTCCATCTTCCCATCCCCGTGACCAGCCACCGTCGGATAGCAGAGCACAGGCTCACTGCCTTCCTGCTCCACCTGCAGTGCCAGAAGGTTCTTCGGGGCAAATTCATCGGTGCCTTCCTCTGTCTCAATCGCCTGAAATCTCAGCCATGCCGCATTGGAATAGAGCACCAGATCCGTAAGGACCGCCGCAGTATCGTCCACACCCTGAACCAGCTCATGAGTCGAGCAGGACAGTACCTCCGGCGGATTGTCAGTCTCATACCGGTAGCTCACCGACTGCTCTGCGTCCCCGTCTGCCCCGTCTCCGTAGAGCGTGATCCGCATCGCCTCTGCCCGTTCCTGATTGGCAAAGTCCACCTGGAACTCATACCGCCCTTCCGCGCCTCCGAAGCTGCTTCCATATCCGAAGTCAGGACCTGACAGGCTGTCTTCCCTCTGCACCTCAACATAAGGTCCGCTCTCCGCCTGGGAAGACCTGCACACCGGAAGCAGTTCTCCGGTCTCCTGATCCCGCCGCCGGAAGGTCAGCCGGTAGTAGATTCCCCACTGCTCCTCCTTCACCAGCACCAGCTCGTCGCCGTCCCCCACCGGGCGCTCTGTATCCGCGCTTAAGACCTCCCCGTCCCAGCTTTCAGGGTCTGTCATCTGACCGACCGGTTCTGCCGGTTCCCGGTGAGATTCCCCGGATTTCCGGCTGCCGTCCTTCTCTGTCAGGCTCTCGCCTCCCGCCGTCCCGGGCTCTTCCGGTTCTCCGCTTTCGTCTGTCCCGGCTCCATTTTCCCCTTCCGCAGCAGCGCCAGATTCTGTCGCAGCATGTTCCGCTTCCACTCCGCCTGAAAATGTACATGCCACCAGCCCTGCGGCAGCCGCCATCACCAGAGCCACCATCACAGCCGTGGTTCTGGGGTGACGTGCCAGCAGACGAATCCGGTTCCGGATGGTTCCCTTACCTGCTGCCATGGTGGTTGCCGCCGAAAGCAGCGAATACGCCCGCCCATGACCGGACGCCAGCCGGATCAGCGTCCTTCCGTATGCAAACCTCTCCTCCTCTCCCAGAAGCTTCACCGCCAGCTCGTCACATGCCATCTCGCAGTCCTGTCTTGACAGAAATGCCGCCAGCCACACCAGCGGATTCACCCAGTAGTAACACAACAGCCCGCACCGCAGCACACCCCAGATCCGGTCATGCTGCATGGCGTGACACATTTCGTGAGCCAGGGCATGGCGCACCATTTCCTCCTGCCCCGCAATCGCCTTCGGAAGATAAATTGCTTCCCGCCGCCCGGTTCCCACATAGCAGGGAGACTCCAGTCCCTCCACCACATAGACCGGTCGGGTGACAAATTCCGGAAGCTGCCCCTGATACCGGCTCCCGTTCAGGCGCAGCCACCGCTCGAAGCGCAGATTGACCGCCGCCATCCAGCCAAGCAGAATCAGGCTGCCCGCAATCCAGACCACCATGATCCACAGCTGCCAGTCGATTCCCGCCGCCTGCTGCGCCAGGGTCACTGCCCCGTCTCCCGCGTCCCAGTGGTACAGCCGCCCGTGCATCACATTGTCCGCCAGCGGCTCCAGGGTTGTGCCCGCAATCACCTGCGTATGCACCTGGCTGACCGCATTCATCACACTTGCCCTGCTTTTCCATGCCTCCAGCAGGGACCTCAGCGGATAGAACCAGGGCGCAAGCAGCCTCAGCGCCACCAGCCCCCACAACCCGTACAGAATCCGCGGGCTGACCCGATTCCGCAGCAGGGTCCGCATCAGGCAGACCGCCACAATCAACACCGATGAAGAAATCAGAATCTCAATCACATACATCCTCCTCCGCTCTTTTCAAAATCTCATACAGCTCCTCAATCTCCCTGCGCGACAGCTTCTTCGAGGACGCCATGGCGTCCACCATCAGGCTCAGGCTGCCTTCATACACCCGGTTTAAGAATCCTCTCGTCTCCGCAAGGGCCGCTTCCTCCCGCTCAATCAGCGGATAGAACTGCTTGGCACGCTCCCCGGCTTCATGATACACCGCTTTTTTCGCCTCCAGCCGGTTCAGCATGGTGATCACCGCATTCTTGCTCCACCCCGTCTCCGGCTCCAGCAGGCGGGTCAGCTCCATAATGGTCCTGGGTGCCTGATTCCACAGCAGGTTCATCAGCTTCCACTCTCCATTGGACAGGCTGATTCGTTCATTCTGATTCATAAAATTACCCCTTTCCGCAGCATCGCAGCCCGGCTCTGCCTGCATTCTCCACATCCGGTATTCATCTGTATACCTTTTGTATTTTCAGATTACCACACAGGTATACATCTGTCAACCAACAATTTCTGAAGCTTTTCTGAAGTTTTTCGTCTGATACCGTTCAGGCAAAATTATACAAACCATAACTAATCCATATGGAAAATACATGGGGAATAACATTGCATTTTCAGTTTCGGCATTATATAATAACAGACATGGTTTTTCATATTGCAAGTACTGACGAGGAGTGACAAAATTATGGGATTCGAATTCATTAACAAGCTGCCGACTCCGGCAGAGATCAAAGAGCAGTTCCCGCTGCCGGCTGAGTGTATCGCAGACAAGGCCGTGCGCGACGAAGAAGTAAAAGACATTATTACCGGTGCAAGCGACAAGTTTCTGGTCATCATCGGACCGTGCTCCGCAGACAATGAGGACGCCATGTTAGACTATGCCAGCCGTCTGGTAAAGCTTCAGGAGGATACCAAAGACAAGCTGATCATCGTTCCCCGCGTCTACACCAACAAGCCGAGAACCACCGGCGAGGGCTACAAGGGCATGCTGCACCAGCCGGACCCGGAGAAGCGCCCCAGCATGGCTGACGGTCTTCACGCGATCCGCCACCTGCACATGCGCGTGCTGATGGAGACCGGTCTCTCCACCGCCGACGAGATGCTGTACCCGGACAACGTAAGCTACTTGGATGACATCATGTCCTACATCGCAGTAGGTGCCCGCTCTGTGGAGAACCAGCAGCACCGTCTGGTATCCAGCGGCTGCCACGTGCCGGTAGGCATGAAGAACCCCACCAGCGGCGACTTAACCGTTATGCTGAACTCCGTCAAGGCAGCTCAGGGCGGCCACGAATTCATCATGCGGGACTGGGAAGTGAAGACCGAGGGCAATCCCTACACCCACACCATCCTGCGCGGTGCGGTCAACAAGCACGGTCAGTGCCTGCCCAACTACCACTACGAGGATCTGATGCTGCTGCACCGGCTGTACGCAGAGCGCGGTCTGGAGCATCCGGCTGTCATCGTGGACGCCAACCACTCCAACTCCAACAAGCAGTACATGGAGCAGATCCGCATTGTCAAGGAGGTTCTACATAGCCGCAGACATTCCGCTGACCTGCACCAGTTCGTGAAGGGCGTGATGATCGAGAGCTACATCGAAGGCGGCAACCAGAAGATTGGCGAGCACTGCTATGGCAAGTCCATCACCGACCCGTGCCTGGGCTGGGAGGACTCCATGCGCCTGGTCTACGAGATTGCTGAGGGGCTGTAAGCCATATCGCGAAAGAACTCATGGTTTTGACTGATTCCAGTCTCCGCCATGAGTTCTTTTTTACAATTTATCATTCCCGGAACCGTGACCGCTTACTTTCTGCTGTCCAGATACCCTTTCGCAATCTCCAGCATTTCCTCCATGTCTTTGTTCTCATAGGTGAACAGCAGATACTGCCGCTCTCCCTCCGTCCAGCTCACATTGGAAAATACCTTCCGCTCCTCCTCGGCGCTTCCGTAGCTGATATAAAGCTTCCCTTCCTCCTGAAGCTTTACGTCCTCCTCCGATGGCTTCGCATCCGGCGGTAAAAACAGGTAGTTGTCTGCCCACCCGGATATCACCACACCGTCATACGCTTCCTCTGCCACCGGCGTCTTCCTTTCCTGCTGCTCCTGATTCAGAAGCTCTGCCATCGGTTCGCTGACAGATAAATGGATGCCTCCGTTCTCTCCATAGGAAGCCGTCGCCTCCGGATAGGTTCCCGCCGCATTGCCCGCATCATCGAATGCCTCCACTTCCATCACATAGCCTTCCTGATAGCGGCTTCCGTCCGCCAGTTCCTCCGGAATGAAAATGCCGTCGCCCATTTTTCCCTCTGCCTGCTTCTCAAGCTCTGCCGCCGTGCCAATGGCATCCTTTCGGCTGGTTCCGCTGTAAAGCGAGGCAATCCTTCCTGCTGCCACCGCCGTAATCGTGCCGGTGAGCATAACCGCTGCCGCAATTGCCAGTACCATCTTTCTCTTTGAAATTTTCATAACGCCACTCTCTTTCCTGATCTGCTGATGAATGTCTGCCAGAATTGTCTCTCTCCGGCTGCTGTCCAGCTGCCCGGTATCCAGTGAATTCCGAATCCATTGACTGATCTGCCTGTCGTCCGCCCTATTCATGGCAAAACCTCCTGTTCTTCCCTTTGCTCTCCGCCTCTTTCTGACCGGCTGTTTCCTTCAAAAGCTGGTTTTTCAGAAGGCTGCGTGCCTTGTGAAGCCGGGACTTCACGGTGCCTTCCAGCGTACCGGTCATCCGGGCAATCTGGCGGATACTGTAGTCATTGTAGTAATACAGAAGGATAACCGTCCGATACCTTACATCAAGACCTCCCACTGCCCGCCACAATTCCTCCGCCTGTTCCGACTCCATCACCTTCTGAAGCGGTTCCTCGCCCGTGCTTCCCGTATCTCTCCGGATTCTCTCTGCCATACCGGTATCGGCTTCGCACTCCAGAATTCCGTCATAGGACAGCTCCCCGCGCCCCTTCTTCCGCTTCATAAACCGCCACGCGGTACGCACCAGAATCTGACAGATCCAGCTGTCAAAGCGTTCCGGGTCCTTCAGTTCCTTCCTGTGCAAAAAGCACTTTACAAAGGTCTCCTGCAGAACATCCTCGCTGTCACTTCTGCTTCCGGTAATAAAATACGCCATGCGGTACAGCTTTCCGGAACAGGAGCGGTACACTTCATCAAATGCCGCCTCATCACCTGCAATCATCTGCATAATATAAGCCCTGTTGTTCTCTTCCATAACCTGATTCCTTTCCGACTGCAATACCATGCATGTTCACGTATCTGTTATATAAGAGTCCGCAGGGCTCAAAATGGTTCATGAATTTTTCCGAAAAAAAGCACAGCGCGCACCCCAAAGGTACGCGCCGCCCATTTATTCAGGCTTTCGCCCGTCTCTCATACTGTCTGATATAATAAACAACCATCACGATACAATAGCAAAGTGCCAGTCCCCATGCCAGCGGATTGGCATAACAGATGCCCACAAATCCGAAAAATTCCACTGCCAGAAAACCGCCCAGACTCCGTCCAATCAGTTCTCCCACTCCGGAGATGATTGCCTGCATGCTGTAGCCGAGACCCTGCAGCGTATTTCTCATAATCATCAGGGAACCGTGGATAAAGAACAGCGCACTCATCAGGGTCAGGTACTGAATCGCCCCCGCCGCAGTCTCGCTGACTGTCTCGCCGAGTACCAGTGCCACCAGCGGACGCTTCAGCACAAGAATCACAACCCAGATTACTATGCAATACAGATACTGGATCGTCAGACCACTGAAAATACCCTGTTTGATGCGGTCCATCCGCTTTGCCCCGTAGTTCTGCCCCACATAGGTTGCCATCGCCATGCCGACACTCTCCATGGGCAATGTAAACATCTGGCGGATCTTCTCGCCCGCCGTCTGTGCCGCCACTGCCACACTTCCCAGACTGTTGATGGCTCCCTGCATGACGACAGCACCGATTGCGGACACTGAATACTCCAGTCCCATGGGAATCCCGATCTTGCAGAGCTTCTTTGCGTGATATGCCGAAAATCCCGCCCGGTCTTCCTTCAGCTCGATCACTCCGGTGCGCTGCAGCAGCCACCAGCTGTTTAAGATACCGCTGACGAACTGGCTGATCACCGTAGCCCAGGCTGCACCTGCCACACCCGCCCCAAGCGGAACAATAAACACATAATCCAGCACAATATTCAGCACGCTGGACAACACCAGAAAATAGAACGGATGCTTCGAGTCACCCACCGCCCGCAGCGCACTTGCCGAATAGTTGTACAGTATGGAAGCCGGTATTCCGATAAAAATAACCTGAATATAGACCACTGCCATATCCAGAATATCGTCCGGTGTCTGAATCAGCACCAGAAGCGGCCGCGCCAGCAGAAATGTGAAAACCGCCAGTACCACGCTGATCACCGCGCTGAGCCAGGTTCCCGTGATAAAGTAGCGGTTCAGCTCCCTGGGGTCATGAGCGCCAAAGCTCTGGGCCAGCAGAATGCCAAATCCCACACACAATCCCTGCACAAATCCCAGTATCAGAAAGTTCAGAGAATAGGTGGTGCCCACCGCTGCCAGCGCATCGACCCCCACAAACCGCCCCACAATCACCGTATCCACAAAGCTGTAAAGCTGCTGAAACAATGTCCCCAGTACCAGGGGAACCGCAAATAATAATATCTGGACAATCGGGCGTCCCACCGTCAAATCCTGTGTATGATTACGCTTCAAAATCCATTCCTCACTTTTTCCTCTCTTTATGCAAACATCCCCGGATCAAACCCGTCCAGCACGCTCTTTTTCAGCTGCATCCGCACCGTCCGCTTCGGGTCCACCACCTGGCAGAACTGGAGATTGCCCATGGCGCTGAGAAGCATCCCCGCATCCTCTAAGGACATATTCTTCTTGCGCATCACAAGCTTTGCCATGTCCGATACCGCCAGGAAGATCGCCCGCTCCAGGTCCACATCCGACGCGATGGTGTAGAAGGATTCTGCATCCTCCATCATCGGATTCTTGATGGAGATTCCCTTCATCACATCCACGGTGACTGTCACCTCCGCCGGAATCTCCAGACCGCTGCACATGACTTCTCCGTCGCCCATGCAGGCATGCACATCGCCCATGGCCAGCAGTCCGCCCTCGTGGAATACCGGCAGGTACAGAGTCGCCCCTTCCCGGATCCTGCTGTTGTCCATGTTGCCGCCGTGGCAGCCCGGCTCTCCGCAGGGGATCGCTCCGTGAGGCGGTGCCACGCCGATCACACCGATCATCGGCTCACAGGGTATCCGGATGTCCTCCGAGAACAGCGCCATGCCGTCCTGAACCGGAATCCGCTTCACTACGCCCTTCTTCACCATCTTCCCCAGCACGCCTTCACCGGGAATCGCCACCATCACGCCGGAGTCCGCCACCCGGATCCGCTCGATCTGAATCCGCAGCACATCCCCCTGCACGGCGCCTTCCACATACACCGGTCCCGTCGCCGGATTGATCTCGTCCCAGCCTAAGGACCGCAGCTCCGGCGTATCATCCCGTTTCACATTGTTATAGCAGTCCCTCGTCACAAAGGTAATGGTCTCGCCGCTCTTTACTGTCACTGCCGGCAGATGCTCCGCTGACATGGAAAATACTGCTGCTCCGTCAATTCTTACCATATCCGTCTCCCCTCTCCTGCGCCTCATCACTGTCATATCTGACTGCAGCCTTTTTGCTGCAATGCTTTCTTTCCCCTTAATCATACCATTTTCAGCGGGTGCTGTCATCCGGTTTCAGCATCAAATTCCTTCTCTGCAGGCAGTAGCTTTTTTGACAAAATCATAGTATAATCCTTCTTAGAATCTAATCCTCGAAAGGAGTATATTACCCATGGATCAAATTTCAACGGAACAGCTGGTCTTTCTTGTCATGCTGGCTGTTATGATCGCATTTGTAGTTCCTATGGTTCAGAAGCGCACCGGAAAGTCCCTGACCGAGATGCTTCTGGGCACCCGCGGTCGGAAGTTCGCAGACAAACATGCAGCACCTGACAAGCCAAAGCAGGAGCCTCATCTGTCCAACGGCACCCAGAGCGACCTGACCGTATTCATCTCCCAGCTTTTGAAGTCAGCCAGAAAGAACGGCATGCAGCTGGTTGCCCCCGGCTCCATTGAGCATGACGGCAAGACTGCACGGCTTCTGGCGCTGATGGTGCACCCAAGCGGTGTGACCGGCATCTACTGCCTGGGTTTCGGCGGAACCATCACTCCATCTACCCAGCCAGGAAAGCCCTGGAAGCAGCATATGAACGGCGAGGACCGCACCTTCGAAAGCCCTGTCAGTGTCTGCGGCGAGCAGTACCGGCTGGTACGGGCTGCCATGGACAACGCCGGTATTCAGGCAGATCTGGATATCGTCACCGTCTTCACCAACGCCCATGCCACCCTGACCGAGAAGCCCCGGAATGTCTACAGCAAGAAGGAATTCTTAAGCTACTTATCCGACACCAGCGCATTAAAGAATGGCAGTGTGGATATCCGCACCACCGCGAAAGCCCTTGCTGACCTGGCTCATGTTGCAGATAAGAAAGTCGATAAGAAGCGCGGCTAACATATCCGTATATTTCAAATGCAAAAAGGACTGAACCACTGCCACTCACATTTCCTGAGTATTCTGTGGTTCAGTCCTTTTATTTATCCGTCATGGGCTATCCGCCCCGCGGCTCTTATGCCAGATATTTCTTCAAGGTAGCTCTCACAGCGCCTGCGCCTGCGATCTCCTCAACGAACATCTCCTCAATCTTCTCACCCAGTCCTGCTTCATACAGGTCGATACCGAAGATATTGGCATTGGACAGGATGTCCTTTAACTGACCCTTGTAGGTCTCCGGCTTGCCAACCTGGATGCCTTCCAGTGCTTTGGTCAGCTCCGGTACCATCGGATCTGCGGACAGCTCGAACTTCTCGCCGTTGTCATCGGTTGCCAGTAAGTATCTGCACCAGCCTGCGATTGCCAGCGGAATAGCAGTCAGCTTCTTCGCGTCGCCGTACTTTGCAACGTAGGACTTGATGGTCTCGCCGTAGCGGATGCCTACCTTCTGAGAGGTATCGGTTGCAATACGCTGCGGGGTATCCGGCATGAACGGGTTCGGGATACGGACATTGATGACCTCATCCACGAAGTCAACCGGAGACAGGATGCCCGGGTCGGTAACAACCGGCATACCCTCGGTCGGGCCGATCTGGTGAACCAGCTTATTTAACTCCTCATCCTTCATCTCGTCTGCAATCAGGGTGTAGCCCAGCACGCAGCCATATACAGCCAGTGCGGTGTGCAGCGGATTCAGGCAGGTGGTAACTTTCATGCGCTCTACCTTATTTACGGTGTCACGGTCGGTCATGTAGACACCGGCCTTCTCCAGTGCCGGACGACCGTTCGGGAACTTGTCCTCGATTACCAGGTACTGCGGTCCCTCTGCATTTACAAACGGAGCAATGTAGGTTCTCTTGGAGGTGATCACCGGATCCATATCCTCAACGCCAGCCTTCTTAAGCTCCTCACATACGGAGTCAGCCGGTCTCGGGGTGATCTTGTCGATCATGGACCACGGGAACGCTACCTGAGCCTCATCAGACAGGTAAGCCACGAAATCCTCACCTACGAAGCCCTTCTTCTCCCACTCTTTTGCCATGGTCAGAATGGAGCTCTGCAGCTTCTCGCCATTGTGAGAGCAGTTGTCCATGGACACAACGGAGATCGGATACCTGCCTGCTTTGTAACGCTCAAACAGCAGGGCACATACAACAGCCATTGCAGAAACCGGTTTCTCCGGACCATTGTCGATATCAGCCTGGATGAACGGGAAGAAATTGCCGTCTGCACTCTTCAATGCGTAGCCCTTCTCCGTAATGGTGAAGGAGATCATCTGCAGTGCCGGATTTACAAAAATGTCCTTCAGGCGGTTCCACTCCTCAGCCACGTCAGACTGCGCCTTGACAGCCTCAGTCAGAGAGCCCAGAACTGCCTTCTCGGTAGAGCCGTCTGCCTTCAGGGTGACAGCCAGTACCAGATTGTCATATGGCTTGTAGATCTTGTCCACAACGTCAAAGTCAAAGGTCTCCACACAGGTGATGCCCTTCTCTAACTCGCCCTGCTCGATCAGCTTATCAGCCAGACCGCCGATGAAAATACGGAAAATGTTGCCTGCGCCGAAATGTACCCAGGCCGGAGCCTTTCTGGTCTCTTCTGCGATCTTTTCCACATCATATGCCGGAAGCTTGATGCCGGCAGCCTGCCAGGAGGATGTCTCCTTGATTCCAGATAATGTCAGTTTCATAACGTCCACTCTTCTTTCTTAATATTTGCCGCAGCAGCTCACTGCAGAGCTGCTGCATGGATTCTTGGTCACTGTTTTTCAAAATACTGCGGATATCTCTGCCGGATGGCAGCCTCGTCCACATGGAACCGTTCCAGATGCTTCTTCATGCAGTTCTTTGCGGTCTCCGCATCATGAAGCTTCACCGCCTCGAAGATCTGCCGGTGATCCTCCATCCACTTCTGCTCCTTCACCGCATGGACAGACATGTTGCGGACCCGGTCAAAATGAATGGTGATGCTCTTCATCATCTCGTAAGCCTGCATCTTGCCTGCCGACTGAAACAGCAGCCGGTGGAAGGAATCGTCCAGCTCCAGCATCCGCTCGGATGCCTGATGCTCCAGATAGAACTTCTGCAGACCGATATTCTCCTCCAGATCCCGGATCGCCTTCTCGTCCGCCATACTGCAGGCAAGCTCAACCACAGCCACCTCCAGCACACTGCGCACGAACTGCGCCTCCTCCACCAGACTGTAATCAATGAGCGCCACCTGACTTCCCCGCTGCGGGTAGATGTCCACCACCCTGGCCTTTGCCAGATCCAGCAGAGCCTCACGCACCGGAGTACGGGATAGTCCCATCTGTGCAGCCAGATCCCGGTCACTGATTGCCATACCAGGTTCCAGTTCCAGATTGACGATATTGTCCTTAATCATGCGCATCGCATAATCCCGTCCGCTTTCATTCGAACGGCGTTCTGTAATCTCCATGCTGCGCCCCCAATCCAGTTGTATCTGTCACGGCAGCCCCGGTGTCAGGGCCGGGGCTGTCAATGCGTCTTTGTCTGTCTTATCTGGATGCCTTGTCGATTGCTTCCCACAGACCATTTAAGTAGCATGCACCCAGAGCACGGTCATACAGACCATAACCTGGACGGCCAACCTCATCCCAGATCATTCTTCCGTGGTCCGGACGAACATATACATCATGCGGGCAGGTATCGTATACAGCCTTCACGATCTCGTACATATCCAGATCGCCGGTGGAGGACAGATGAGCCGCCTCGCGGAAGCAGCGCTCGCCTAAGTACTTCACGTTGCGGATATGCAGGCAGGCAATGCGGTCCTTCTCACCGAAGTGACGGATAATAGCCGGAATATCATTTGCCGGGTTGGAGCCCAGAGAACCGGTACACAGGCACAGTGCGTTTGCCGGTGAATCGTGCAGTGCAACGATCTTGTCAAAATCCTCCTGGCTGTGGGAAATACGCGGCAGACCAAAGATCGGCCATGCCGGATCATCCGGATGAACAGCCATCTTCACGCCAACTTCCTCACATACCGGAATGATGGCATCCAGGAAGTACTTGTAGTTCTCACGCAGCATATCCGGGGTAATGCCCTCGTACTGCTTTAAGGTCTGCTCTAAGAGTGCCAGACGCTCCGGCTCCCAGCCCGGAAGGGTGAATCCGTTGCAGTCCTCAGCGGTCTTCTTCACAATATCAAGAGGAGTCATGTTGCCAAGCTCTTTCTCATCGTAGTACAGGCTGTTGGAGCCGTCCTCTTCGATCACACGAGCCAGGTCGGTACGCAGCCAGTCAAATACCGGCATGAAGTTGTACACGATAACCTTAACGCCATACTTTGCCAGGTTACGGATGGTAGTGATGTAGTTCTCGATGTACTGATCGCGGGTCGGCAGGCCCATCTTGATGTCCTCATGCACGTTCACGCTCTCGATAACCTCGCACTCCAGACCAGCTTCATGTACATGCTCCACATAAGCCTTAACCTCTTCCTCGGTCCACACCTCTCCTGCTGCCTTGTAGTCCAGAAGGCCCATCAGACCGGTCATGCCCGGGATCTGCTTGATCTGCTTCAGGGTGATGGAATCACTGTCTTCTCCGTACCAGCGGAATGTCATTTTCATGGTAAAGTCCTCCTTAAATAAATGTGATATTGATATGTTATTTTGTCTCTATCTCTTCCGTAAGTTCAGTATAACACACCTTTTCCAATTGGTCAACTAATATATTAGTCTATTATTTGTTTTTTTACCAAAACACTTCTCTTAAGTTTGCCACAAAATTAACAATTTATACAAAGAAATACGCCCCGCAAAGGTCACACACCGGTACTCCGATGCTTTCCCTTGCAGAGCGTATTCAGATATTCCATATGTTACAGGGACAGACCTCCCCGCGCCCTCGCTCTCCGGTCCCGGATGGACTGGATGACCGGCACCAGGAATATGGCGACGATGCCGCCTGCAAACCCGTTGTTATAGAGATTCATGCCTCCGTAGACGATGCCCACGTTGAGCGCCACCGACGAGTGCAGGAATCCGGCAATGATTCCCGCAGTGACTCCGAACTCGCCCGCAATGGGCGCCAGGGTGGTGGAGAACAGCAGCGCCAGGGACGGCGCCGGGTCTGTCACATTCCAGCGCTTGGTCATGGCGCCGATCACCACACCGATCATCACCGGCAGAATGTTGCGCACATGCTTTCCCGTGGCACTGAATCCCACCACCGTGAAAATACCGCCGATGGTCGGTCCATTTAAGTGCCCGCCCAGCAGTACATAGAACCACATGGCCACCAGACCGTTGATGCCCATATTCACCAGCGTCGCCGCGTCTCCTTCTGATCTTAAGTAATCCGTACCGCTGATTCCGTAGCACTTCAGGATCTCCCGGTACTTTCTCCACACCTGCTTGTCCATGAGAACGCCCGCCAGGATCATGCTGCCAAACAGCACCGACAGCAGCCAGAGAAATGGCGTGTTGTCCCACTTCGCCCACAGAAGCCTGGACTCGATCACGATTCCAAAAGACTTGAACAGGGACACGATCACCGTGGCAATAATGCCCGCGCCAAAGCCCACATTGTACAGAGAATAGCCCTTGTGGGCGAAATGGACATGGGTACACAGCGGAGGCAGCACGAAGCCGATGGTGATTCCCGTAAATACACACAGGCACACCCGAAGCAGAAACGGCAGATGCCCGATCAGCATCACCTGGGTAATGATGGGCGACAGACTGGTGCCGTAAAATCCTACATAGATATAGCGGGAGACGGAGGTCTTGTGATACTTTGCATACAGAACCACTCCCAGCAGGATCAGCCAGATATTCATGATATTTTTCCCGAACAGGGAGAAACCGAACATCAGAAAACTGGAGGTAATGGTATGTCCGTCCATCTCCATGCCCAGTCCGTACACGATGCCGATACAAAGCAGCGTCAGGATGCCCGCATTGATAAATGCCGCCCCGACGCCGCCCAGCACAAAATAATCCGTAATCAGAAGGTCCGGCTCCTGCACCATGAGCATCAGCCCCTTCAGAATCTCACCCGGTGACTGGAAGAAAAATGCCGCCACAATAAAGTAGCAGGGCACCAGCGCCAGCAGCAGAAACTGCTGATCTCTGCCGGGTCTTCCGTCTTCTCCTCCCAATAATCGCTTCAGCAAGGGTTGTCTCTCTGCCATATACAGCCTTTCCAGGTCGTAATCCCATTTCATCCCGCAACTGTTCCCCATGGTCACAGTCACCCTGTCTCACATGCTGCGGACCTGATTCCCACTCAGGCAAGCAGCGCAGTTACCGTAAAGTATGCCACCACGATCACGCCCAGCACGATCCGGTAGTAGCCAAAGAACTTAAAGTCATTTTTCTTGATGTAGCCCATCAGGAACCTGATGGAGTACACAGACACCACAAATGCCACCACCATGCCCAGAATCAGGTAGAAGATCTCCACCCCGGAAAAGTCAAATCCGAACTTCACCAGCTTTAACAGGCTGGCACCGAACATCACCGGAATACCCAGGAAGAAGGAGAACTCTGCCGCCGCCGCCCGCGAACAGCCCAGAATCATGGCACCCAGAATGGTCGCGCCGGATCTTGAGGTACCCGGAACCAGAGACAGCACCTGGAACATGCCGATATAAAATGCTGTCTGGAAGGAGATCTGGGTCACCCGCTGCACCGGAAATTCCGTGTACTGATTGCGGTTCTCCAGCATGATAAACAGGATGCCGTACACGATCAGCGTGGCCGACACCACATAGCCGTTGTAGAGATGGGCGTCCATCCAGTCATCCAGCAGGAGTCCCAGAACAGCCGCCGGAATGCAGGCAACCACAATCTTGATCCACAGGCGGATCGTGGCACGCTTCTGCCCGTCCGTCTTCCCCGGATCAAAGGGATTCAGCTTCTTAAAGTAGAGCACCACCACAGCCAGAATCGCTCCCAGCTGAATCACCACGCGGAACATACTCATAAATTCCGCTGACACATTCAGGTGAATGATCTCATCCACCAGGATCATATGTCCGGTGCTGCTGATGGGAAGCCACTCCGTAAAGCCCTCCACGATACCCAGCACCAGAACCTTCAATAATTCAATGATATTCATTTGATTACTCCCTCACATTCTCGATCTGCCAGTCGATGGGCGTCAGCCCGTTGGCTTCCAGATAGGCGTTGGTCTTGCTGAAGGGCCTGCTGCCGAAGAATCCCCGGTAAGCGGACAGAGGACTCGGATGCGGCGCCTCCAGAATCAGATGCTTCGGATTGTTCAGCATGGACTTCTTCATCTGTGCCGGACGCCCCCACAGGATAAATACCATGGGGCGGTCCTGCTCATTCAGAATACGGATTGCCGCGTCGGTAAATTCCTCCCAGCCGATGCCTCGGTGGGAATTGGCTGCGTGGGCGCGGACCGTCAGCACCGTGTTCAGCAGCATGACCCCCTGCTTTGCCCACTTGACCAGATAGCCGTTGTCCGGAATGTAGCATCCCAGATCATCGTGCAGCTCCTGATAGATGTTCACCAGAGACGGCGGAATATCCACATCCGGCTTGACAGAAAAGCACAGTCCGTGGGCCTGACCGATGTTGTGGTAAGGATCCTGCCCCAGAATCACCACCTTCACCTCAGACAGTGGTGTAAACTGAAACGCATTGAAGATGTCGTTGGCATCCGGAAATACCTGCCGGGTCTCGTACTCATGCTTCACCGTGTCATATAGCTTCTTATAATAGGGCTTTCTGAACTCCCCGCTTAAGGGTTCCAGCCAGTCATTCTCAATCGCTGACATATACGCTTGCCTCTTTTCTTATGTAATTTCGCGGACGTCCACCTGCTGGCATCCGCTGTCTCGTTGCCTGCTGCCATTCTGCTGGCATCCGCCTGCTGCTGTTCGTTGCCTGCTGCCATTCTGCGGGCGTCCGCCTGCTACAGCCGCACCGACAGCCCGCGGCCTCTCAGATACTGCTTCAAGTCCCGGATCTCCAGCTCCTTATAGTGGAACAGGGATGCCGCCAGCGCCGCATCCGCCTTCCCCGCAGTCAGAGCGTCATAGAAGTGCTCCTTTGTCCCGGCGCCGCCGGAAGCAATGACGGGAACCGATACGTTGTCGGCAATCAGGGCAGTCAGCTCATTGTCATAACCTGCCTTGGTCCCGTCGCAGTCCATACTGGTAAGCAGAATCTCGCCTGCCCCCAGGGAATCCGCCTTCATCGCCCACTCAATGGCATCCAGCCCCGTGTCCACGCGGCCGCCGTTCTTAAATACATTCCAGCCGGAGCCGTCCGCACAACGGCGGGCGTCAATCGCCACCACCACACACTGGCGTCCGAACTTGTCAGCGGCATTGGAGATCAACTCCGGCGTGTTGATGGCAGAGGAATTGATAGAAATCTTGTCGGCCCCTTCCCGCAGCAGTCTGCGAAAGTCCTCCACCGTGCGAATCCCGCCGCCCACCGTAAATGGGATAAATACGGTCTCTGCCACCCGGCGGACCATGTCCACCACCGTCTCTCTTGCATCGGAGGATGCCGTAATATCCAGAAATACCAGCTCGTCGGCTCCTGCCTTGTCATAAGCCGCCGCGATTTCCACCGGATCCCCGGCGTCCCGCAGATTCACAAAGTTTACACCTTTTACCACCCGTCCGTTATGTACATCCAGACAGGGAATGATTCTCTTAGTCAGCATATGCTACTCCCATCTGCCCTATCCATTACAGGCTGATAAAATTTTTCAGAATATGAAGTCCCGTATCACTGCTCTTCTCCGGATGGAACTGACAGGCGAAAATATTGCCGCTCTCCACCGCAGCGTGAATGGAGACACCGTACTCCGTAGTCGCCGCCACCTGACTCTCATCAGCAGCTTTCAGATAATAGGAATGGACAAAGTACACAAAGGAGCCGTCGGGAATTCCCGCAAACAGCCGGGTCCCCGGGCGAAGCTTCAGAGAATTCCATCCCATATGGGGCACCTTTCTGCCTTCCCCGTCGGGAATGCGGACAATCTCGCCCTGTAACACACCCAGTCCCTCCACGCCGTCGCACTCATCGCTGCGCTCGAACAGCAGCTGCAGTCCCAAACAGATGCCAAGAAGCGGCGTATTCTGCGCCACCACCTGATGGATCACCTCCACCAGCCCGTACTGATGAAGCCGTTCCATGGCGTCCCCGAAGGAACCGACCCCCGGAAGGATCACCCGGTCCGCCTTTAATATGGTGTCCCGGTCTCTGGTGATCACCGGCTCATCTCCCAGCGCCAGCAGCGCCTTCTCCACACTTCTCAAATTTCCTGCGTCATAATCAATAATTGCTGTCATAAGCTTTCATCCTCTTTTCCGGTCCCGTTTTCTCCAGTCGCCATCAATCTCGCTGCCAGTCACATCGTCACCTTCTGACTCGCTCCGTCATCTTCTGCCAAGCTCCGTCACCCAGCCGACTGACAGTTCCGCCACGCTGACTGCCCGGTCCCTAAGCTCCTCCGTCACCTGCGGCAGCTTCTTGTTGACCCGGTACAGACAGGACTTCCGGTTGAAAAATGCCGTCTTCTCAAAGGGGAACCGGATCACACCGGGCTTCGAGAAGCCCACGCCCAGCTCCAGAATCAACGTCTCCTGATTCAGAGTCCCCGTCAGCCAGCGGGTATACCGGTTCCACTGGGGCAGGTATCCCTCTTCAATATAGGGCTCCGCATCCACGGTATTGCCCGTCAGCGGCGCACCGCAGTGGGGGCAGATGTCATCCGGAATCTCACCCGGCTCCCAGATATCCTTGGTGCAGCCCTCTGAGCACTGCCGCCAGGTCTCATTGCCGCAGGGAGCCACGATCCGCTGCCACCGGCTGTCCTTCTTCATCTCCGGTGCCGGAAAGATCCGGTCCATGGCTTCCAGCGTCTTCTCATCCGCCGAACAGGACACCGGCTCGACGTGTACCTGATCGGTGGAAACCACCGTCTCCGTCTGACTTCCCAGCTCCGTATCAAAGATCTGCCCGTCCGTCGCCATGGTAATAATAAAGTAGTCCTTGTCCTTCAGCAGCCGGTAAAGGGCTGCATACGCCTCCCGCGCCTGCTCCTTCGGCAGATGATTCCACTCCTCGCCCAGTCCCACCAGCACCTTCCGGCAGGAATCCATGCGTTCCATCAGTCCTGTATCCATATCTTCCAAACGCTCCGTTCTATCCACAATATTCTCTTATTCCGGAATGATTATCCACCGGTTAATTCAGATTTTCCTTCTCTTCCACAATATAGATGGGCCGGTCCTTCAGCTCGCTGAACAGAATTGCAATATACTCTCCGATGATTCCCACCAGCACAAACAGGATTGCGAACATAAAGCAGTTCAGAATCACGATCGTCGCGTAGCCGCTTGGCGCCCCCTGTCTGGTACACAGAGTGTAAACCATCACCGCCACTCCCATCAATGCCGCAAAGATTCCGGCATAAATACCCAGCTTCAGCGGCAGATTGGAAAAGCACAGAATCGTGTTCACCGAAAATGCGAACAGCTTCCGAATGCTGTACTTGCTCTCCCCCGCCACCCGGTCGTGTGCCTCATACTCAATGGTCGTCTTGTGAAATCCGATATTCTGCACATAGCCCCGCAGAAAGCGGACCTTCTCCCGGTAATTGCTCCGAAGCACGTCCGCCGCCGGCCGGGACACGGCAAAGAAGTCCGATGCATTGGGCTCAAACTTCACGTCCGACAGGGTATTGATCAGCTTGTAAAATGCAGCCGATGTGATATTTTTCACCAGCCCGGCAGAAGCATTTTTCGTCCGCACCATGCTGATGACTCCGCTGCCGCCCTCAATCTTCTCAATAATCTCCGGCAGACATTCCGGCGGATGCTGCAGATCCGCGTCCATGCAGACAATGGCATCCCCCTTTGCATAGTCCAGTCCCGCGATCATCGCCGCCTCGTGCCCGAAGTTCCGGGAAAATGAGGCGACCTTCACCTTCGGATTCTCCGCCGCCAGCTTTTTGAGAATCCCCAGACTGCCGTCGGCGCTTCCGTCATTGACAAAAATCAGCTCATAGTCCCAGCTTAAGGACTCCAGAATCGGTCTGGCAGTCTGATAAAACAGCGGCAGTGCCTGCTCTTCATTGTAGACCGACACCACCACTGACAACAATTGTTCCATAGTTAGCCTCCTGCGCCGGAGCAACCCGGCTGTCACGTGAAATCATCCATGTGAGTCTCTGATTCCGCTCAGACTTCCTCATCAAAAATTCGAATCTTCATGGAAGAATGGGCAGGCACCCGCTGCTCCTTCGGCGGCAGTGTCATGTACTCCCCGTAGATCCAGGTCAGCACCTCATGCCAGTGCTTCGGCGCCATCAGCTTCGTGTCGCAGAAGTCCAGATCCACCACCTCATCGCACCACTCCTTCTGCAGCGTCACATAGAGATAGTCCGGCTGGTAGTTGCTGTAGTAGCGCAGATTGCTGCGGCACTTCCTATCCTTCACCGCCACCATGTGCTGCAGCCGAAGCAGCACCTTCATTGGCACGAACCGCCCCACTGCGGACATGCCGCCCACAGCCAGCTTGTGAAAGGTGCTGTATTTGCTGTAGTCCAGATGATACCGGTGCCCCATGGCCATGCCGTAGATCATCTTGTGCAGAAGCAGGGTCAGATTGGCTGCCCCCTTCTTCTGCGGCAGCTTATCGATGGTAAACAGATCCACCCACAGGTGATTCAGCTTGCCGCCATAATACTGCATCTCCTCCGTGTCCTCATGCATCTGGCTGTTCTTCCAGATGATCCGGGCCGTAAAGTCATAAAATGTATTCTTCTCCCCCAGCACCGCCGGAGTCACAAGCTCCATGGTATCTGGCAGCTCCCGGCGCACCACCTTCAAAAATGCATCGTAGTTGGACCTGGTCAGCACCACATCCGCGTCATCATCCCATGGGATAAATCCCTGATGACGGACTGCTCCCAGCAGCGTCCCCGCATCCAGCATGTAGGTGATTTTGTACTTCCGGCAGATCCGGTCTATTTCTTTTAAAATTTTCAAATTTGTCTCATGGACTTTCGTCAAATCGTATGTCATGGGACACCTCCTGTCCGGCTCTCGCCAACTCATTTACCGATTGATCGCCTGATGAATGGTCTCTGCCATATAGTCGATCATCTCATCGGTCATGCCCGGGTAAACGCCTACCCAGAACGTGTCCTTCATGATCCGGTCAGCCACATGCAGATCGCCCACCACCCGGTAACCGCTGCCCTCTGCCCGCATCTGGTCAAAGCAGGGATGCTTGGTCAGATTGCCCGCAAACAACATACGGGTCTGTACACCATGTTCCTCGATGTACTGCACCACAGCATTGCGGTCCACACCTTCCTTACAGGTAATCAGGAAGCCGAACCAGCTCGGTCTGGAATTCTCACAGGCTTCCGGCAGAATCAGCTTGTCTGTGGCATCAGCAAGCGCTGCCTTCAGCCGGTCAAAGTTGTGGCGTCTCCGCTCCACAAAGCCCGGGAACTTCTCCAGCTGGGCACAGCCGATGGAAGCCTGCAGGTCGGTAGCCTTCAAGTTGTATCCAAAATGAGAGTAGACATACTTGTGATCGTACCCCAGCGGCAGCTCCCCGTACTGACGGTCGAACCGGTGTCCGCACAGGTTGTCATGACCGGACGGACACACGCAGTCCCGTCCCCAGTCCCGGAAGGACCGGATGATCTTGTTGAGCAGCGGGTTGTCCGTGTAGACCGCTCCGCCCTCGCCCATGGTCATATGATGCGGCGGGTAGAAGCTGGAGGTTCCGATATCGCCTACGGTTCCGGTGAACTTCTCCACCCCGTCGATGGTATAGCGGCTTCCCAGAGCGTCACAGTTGTCCTCGATCAGCCACAGATTGTGCTTATCGCAAAATGCCTTCACCGCCCCCAAATCAAAGGGATTGCCCAACGTGTGAGCGATCATCACCGCTTTGGTCTTCTCCGAATATGCCTCCTCTAACTGGGTCACGTCAATGTTGTACTGCGGAATGGTCACATCCACAAATACCGGCACTGCGCCATACTGGATCATGGGCGTCACCGTGGTCGGAAATCCCGCTGCCACCGTGATGACCTCGTCCCCCCGGCGCACCTGACGGTCTCCCAGCAGCGGGGAAGTCAGCGCCATAAATGCATTTAAGTTGGCAGAAGAACCGGAGTTCACCAGAGAGCAGTATTTCACTCCCAGATACTCCGCCAGCTTCTTCTCAAATTCATCGGTGTAGCGACCGGAGGTCAGCCAGAACTCCAGCGCACTGTCCACCAGATTCACCATCTCGTTCGCATCGTATACACGAGATGCATACGGAATCCGGTCTCCCGGCTCGTATACCTTCTTATTGTTTATATGATAGGTCTCGCAGTAATCCGCTACCAGATCCAGGATTTCCTGCCTTGCCTGCTCCTGTGTTTTGCTCATATCTTCTATCTCCTGCTATTGTTTCTGTCATTATTTTCTATTCCTGTCGCTGTTTTCTGCCCTCGGATAGCGGCATTCGCTTCCCGGCTTAAAACTCTCCAATCTGCCGGTCCATCATCTTCAGCATGTCCTCGCCGTCCAGATAAGCCTTCGACCACTGAATCGTCTTCTCCACCGCCTCCCGGATATGCCATCTGGGCTGCCAGCCAAATACATGCTTGATCTTGGAGCAGTCCAGCTTCAGGAAGTTCGCCTCGTGGGGACCTCCGTCGTGGCGGTTCACCCAGGCTGCGCCCTCGCCCCACAGCTCGCAGAACATGGTCACCAGACTGCCGGTGGTCACGCAGTCACAGTCATCCGGTCCCACATTGTAGTACCCCTGATATGCCGCGTCCTCATACTGGCACTGTGCAATGTGAAGGTAGGCAAACAGCGGCTCCAGCACGTGCTGGAACGGGCGGGTGGAATAGGGATTCCGCACCACGATCTCGCTGCCGGACGCCATGGCACGCACACAGTCCGGAATGATCCGGTCATTGGCGAAGTCACCGCCGCCGATCACATTTCCCGCCCGGGCAGTGGAGATACGGCAGCGTCCGTCCTGGAAAAAGGACTTCTGATAGCTGTGGGTCACCAGCTCCGAACAGGACTTGCTGTTGGAATAGGGATCGTATCCGTCTAAGGGATCGCACTCCCGGTAGCCGTACTCCCACTCCCTGTTTTCGTATACCTTATCAGTGGTCACGTTGAGCACTGACTTCACGCAGCTGTTCAGACGCACACACTCCAGCAGATTCACCGTGCCCATCACATTGGTCTCATAGGTGTAGACCGGGTCCTTGTAGGAATCCCGCACAATGGGCTGTGCCGCCAGATGAAGGACAATCTCCGGCTGCACCCGCTCAAATACCTGCTTCAGATGTGCCAGATCCCGGATATCACCGATCTCCGAATCCATGGTATCCGCCAGTCCCGCAATCCCGAACAGAGACGGATCCGTCGGCGCTTCCAGCGAATAGCCGGTCACCTGCGCCCCCGCCAGTGTCAGAATCCGGGACAGCCACGAGCCCTTAAATCCCGTATGCCCGGTCACCAGCACCCGCTTCCCTCTGTAAAATTCCCTGCATGCTTCCAGATTGTATATCATTGCTGCATTTCCTCCATATTACTTCCAAATCTTCCACGGTGCCTTCCCGGACTGCCACAGCTCTTCCAACTTCTTCATCTCCCGCTGGGTGTCCATGCACTGCCAGAAGCCGTCATGGTAGAAGGACATCAACTGTCCCTCCGCCGCCAGTCGCTGCATCGGCGCCTGCTCGAACACCGTCGTATCGTCTTCCAGATAGCCGAAAATCTCCGGATTCATCACCATAAATCCGCCGTTGATCACAGCGCCGTCATTGGCTGACTTCTCTCTGAAGGAGCGGATCACATTGTCCGAATCGATGTCCAGCACCCCTTTCTGCTGCCCGATATTGACCGTGGTAATGGTCGCAGTCTTTCCATGGCTCTCATGGAACTTCACCAGCGCATTCAGATCCACATTGCTCACCCCGTCACCGTAGGTCAGCATAAACGGCTCATCCCCGATATACGGCTGAATCCGCTTCACCCGGCCGCCGGTCATGGTGTGAAGCCCCGTATCCACCAGCGTCACCTTCCACGGCTCCGAATAGTTGTTGTGAACCTCCATCTTATTGTTCGCCAGATCAAAGGTCACATCCGACGTATGCAGAAAATAATCCGCAAAGAACTCCTTCACCACATACTGCTTATATCCCAGACAGATCACAAAATCATGAAATCCAAACTCCGAATAATACTTCATAATGTGCCACAGGATCGGTCTCCCGCCGATCTCAATCATCGGCTTCGGCTTCAGGTGGCTCTCCTCACTGATTCTAGTTCCCAGGCCGCCTGCCAGAATTACTACTTTCATATCTATATACGTTCCTCTCTGTTTATCCAATGTAACGGTTCCATACATATCCGGCGCTTATCTCCCGAAAGGGCATAATTCGCCTATTTTCCCATTATAACCTGTTTGGAGGGAGATATCAAACATTATTTGCTGTTTGCAGCCCCAGCCACCAGCGCCGTATCAAACAGATTCTCATTTCTCTTTGCTTCCTTCCGGACTCCGTACCGAATAAAATCATCTCGAATCTGATATCGTTCCATAAGCTTCTCCTCCGTATTGCAAGCTTGATCTGATTACAACTATACCATATCTCACATGCACTATCCAGAATATCTTGTCAAATCTTAACCGCCGTTAAGACACTCCCGTTTCGAATATATTAATATTATAACAATGAAAACACACCATTTTACAAGAGGGGGAAGCTTTTATGAGCCAAAAGAAATCCATGTATCCCGTCCACTGCGTGATTGGTATCGCCATCATGCTCCTTTTTCGGTATCTTCGTAGGTACTCTGTACCTCCGGACCACCGTCGATCCCATCTGGTCCAGTATCCTCAGCATCTTTATGATCGGCGTCTCCGACTACGCACCTATGGGTGCTCATAAGACAGTAATTCTAAAAATTACGATTATGGCATCTGTCAGGCAGGGTTGGCAAAAAAATAGCGGGTATCTGGTGAAAGCCGGATACCCGTTATTTTTTTCCGTCACGAAAAGCAATAGATTTATTCGCAGCTTTCAGGTATAATTACCTTAAATCAATCCTAAAAACAACTATTGCTTATTCCAGTACCTTGCCTAACATTTCAACATCTTCCATTCTTGCTGCCCAGCTTGTGGCGAAACGGATGATTGTATGAGAGTCATCGTACTTTTCCCAAAAACCGAATTCTACTTCCTCTGCCAAACGTTCCATCCGGGCATTTTCTATGACGCAGAAAACCTGATTGGTAGGAGAATCAAAGCAGAGCGCATAACCGTTTTGAGAAAGAATCTGCCGGATCCGATCCGCAGCCTGAATTGCCGGTATTCCGATTCTTTCATACAAGTGGTCTGTAAATAATTCATCAAACTGAATTCCAAGCAACCGCCCTTTTGCGAGCAGCGCGCCGTGCTGCTTAATGATCGTGAAAAAGTGCGGGATCGTCCCGACATCCGGGATGACCACAGCTTCGCCAAACAAAGCTCCACATTTTGTTCCGCCGATATAAAACACATCGCATAACGCGGCGATGTCTGTCAGCGTAAGATCGTTCTGCGGGCAGGCCAGCGCATAAGCCAGACGCGCTCCATCCAGATAAAGAGGGATTTGATTCGCCCGACACAGGGAACTGATTTCCGACAATTCTTCCCGCGAATACAGCGTTCCATATTCTGTCGGATGCGAGAGATAGACCATGCCGGGCATAACCATGTGGTCGTGGTTCGCATCATTTTGATATGCATTCAAAAGCACTTCGATTTGACTGGCACTGATTTTTCCGTTGTGGTGCGGCAATGTCAGCACTTTATGTCCGCCAAACTCGATTGCGCCAGCTTCGTGTACACTGATGTGTCCGGTATCCGCAGCAATCACACCTTGATAGCTTTTCAGCAGCGCATCAATTACCGTGGCATTTGTCTGCGTTCCACCAACCAGGAAGAACACCTCTGCATCCGGAGCGTTACAGGCTTCACGGATTTTTGCTTTGGCTGATTCGCAGTAGCTGTCCATCCCGTATCCCGGTGTTTTTAAGAAATTTGTTTCTGTAAGGCGTAGAAGGATATTCGGATGCGCACCCTCCATATAGTCACATGAAAACGATAAGACATTACGCATAATATTCACCCTTTCCGTTTGAAATCTGCGATTGACAGGTTGTTGCCGTCATTATAAAATACATTTATCCATGACGCAAACGGCAAATTGTTATCTCTGACATGATAAAGCGTTATTGATAGGAGGGTGAAATTATGGACGCAGTAAAATGCGAAGCCATTTTAGCCGCTGCAGAAACGGGCAGTTTGACCGCTGCCGCTGAACGATTAGGCTATACACAGTCCGGTATCACAAGAATGCTGGGAAGCCTGGAAGATGAAGTTGGATTCCCATTGTTTATCCGCAACAAAAAAGGCGTTCACTTGACTGAAAACGGGAAGACGATGCTTCCGCTGTTTCGTGAGATTGTCCGCGCACAGCAAAACGCGCAGCAATTCAGTGCCGAAATTTGTGGTATTATGAAAGGTTCTTTGACAATAGGCTGTTATTACAGCATTTCGGCAATGTGGATGCCTGAGATATTGAAAGAGTTTCGCAGCCGTTTTCCCGGCGTTTCTGTCCGAATGCAGGAGGGCGGCAATCTGGAAATGTCAAAGTGGCTGCATGAAAATTCTGTCGATTGCTGCTTTTGTGCAAAGCCGAATTCCGGCGAGTACGATTGGCTTCCGGTCTATCGGGACGAATTGGTGGTCTGGGTGCCGCAAAATCATCCGCTTGCATCAGCGGCTTCGTTCCCGATTGAAAATCTTGAAAAGGAACCGTTTATACACACATCACCTGATCACGATACGGATCAGGACCGCTTGTTGGCAGCATTGCAACTTCATCCGCAGACCTGCTTTACCACAAGAGACGGTTTTACCACCTACAACATGGTAAGCGCCGGATTGGGGATCAGCTTTAATCAGCGTTTGATCGCGCAGCAATGGAACCATGATGCTGTTGCACAGATTCCGTTCTCGCCGCCTCAGTTTGTGGAACTGGGAATTGCAGTTTCTTCTATGAAAGATGCTTCGCCCGCAGCGAAGAAATTGATAGAGTGTTCCGTGCAATGTATCAAGAATATGACAGACGATAAAACTGATTTGCCCGCAAAATTTTTATACATATAAACCCTGTTGAAGCAAATAATCTACACCCTGTCCGCTGGCTATGCCGTATGAGCAAAGTCAGCGGTCTTTTTTACCCAAAATCAGGAAAGGAGCGCAATCACCGTATTTTTCTGTACGGCGGCTTTATGGAACGGGGCAAGAGCAGTGGAAAACAGCGGCAGAACATCCGCATTTCCTGTGATCTTGTGGGCTTTATCCCCGTGGAAGAACTGCTAAAACAGGAAACGGCGTGACCGAAGCCACGCCGTCCCTGAGAAAATACGATATTACTTTCTTATGACCTCCGACCATTTGACCGGGGTATCATTTTATGATTCTGAGATTATCTTCCTTCCATAATCTTCCGCGCCACATACACACCGCTGGCGGATGCATGGGACAGGGAGTGAGTCACACCACTGCCGTCTCCGATGATGTAAAGCCCCTTATGGCGAGTCTCCAGATTCTCATCCAGATCCACCTCCATATTGTAGAACTTGACCTCCACACCGTACAGCAGCGTATCATCATTTGCCGTTCCCGGAGCGATCTTGTCCAGGGCATAGATCATCTCGATAATACCGTCCAGAATACGCTTCGGAAGCACCAGGCTCAAATCGCCCGGGGTCGCTGCCAGAGTCGGAGTCACGCTGCACTCCTCGATCCGGTTCGCATTACTCCTGCGGCCTCTCACCAGATCACCGAACCGCTGCACGATCACGCCGCCGCCCAGCATATTGGAAAGCTTCGCAATGCTCTCACCATAGCCGTTGCTGTCCTTAAACGGCTCTGAAAAATGCTTCGCCACCAGCAATGCGAAGTTGGTGTTCTCCGTCTGCTTGTCAGCACCCTCATAGCTGTGACCGTTGACCGTCACAATGCCGTTGGTGTTCTCATTTACCACGATGCCATTGGGGTTCATGCAGAAGGTACGCACGTCATCCTCGAACTTCTCCGTCCGGTATACAATCTTACTCTCATACAGCTCATCTGTCAGATGGGAAAAAATCACCGCCGGAATCTCCACACGGACACCGATGTCCACACGATTGGACTTGGTGGGAATCTCCAGCTCCTTACAGGTCTTCTCCATCCACTTGCTTCCGCTTCTGCCCACAGATACGATGCACTTCTCACAATCTGCATATTCATTTTCACCATACCATACCCGGTAACCGCCCTCGATCACCTCGATATGAGCAACCGGAGTCCGGAAGAAGAACTCCACCCGTTCCTTCAGCTTTTCATACATATTGCCCAGCACCACGTAGTTGATGTCCGTGCCCAGATGTCTCACCGATGCATCCAGCAGATGCAGCTTGTTCTGAATGCAGAGCTTCTTAAATTTGGTTCCGGCTGTGGAGAACATTCTGGTTCCCGCGCCGCCGTATGCCAGGTTGATCTCATCCACATAGTGCATCAGCTCCAGCGCCTGCTTCTTGCCGATATACTCATGCAGCGTTCCGCCAAAATCATTGGTAATGTTGTACTTTCCGTCAGAAAATGCCCCCGCGCCGCCAAATCCATTCATAATGGCACAGGTCGGACACTTGATACAACTCTTCACCTTGTCGCCGTCAATCGGACAGTGCCGCTTGTCCAGCGGATTGCCCGCCTCAAATACTGCAATCTTCAGCCCCGGCTGCTTCTCACTGAGCTCATATGCAGAGAAAATACCTCCCGGACCAGCGCCAACTATAATTACGTCATATTTCATAATCCATCACTCTCCTGTTGTAATAACCTTATCATAACAAGAATTCGAGCAATGCGCAAGGGCTGTGTTTTTCACAGGTGTGCCTGAAAGCTTGCTGTTCTGACCGCAATCAGCATCGGAAATTTTGCTGCCCACCTGTAGCCGGTTATTCTGGCATTTTTGAGTTTGCGTTGTAAAATCAGAGCAATGCCGTAAAAGAAAGCCTCACTTTGGACAATAAATGGCTATTTTTTAAAAAATTATCCAATTCACCCAAGATATAAAGGATTTTTGTTTACATAAAGCGGTTTTTGGACAATTCTGTTTGAAATCGAGTCGTTATTATCCAAAATCCCAAGAATTTTGGACAATTTTCAGGTGTTTCAAGCCAGAATTGTCCAAAGCACCTGCTTTTAAAGTTTAAAATGTACCCTCAAAGCTGGATTGGACAATTTTGAGAAATACTTGCCTGTAATTGTCCAAACTGCGCAATAAACCAGCAAAAATCAAGTCTGGCTGCCATACCGAACTTTTCCGGTACAGCAGCCAGCCCTCATTTTCTCCTACTCTTCACTTCTCCCGAACACATTCCACCCATTCTCTTTCAGAATCGTCAATGCACTGCGCACCTTCGCACCGCTGTCCGGTCGGCTCGTTCGATAGTCAAATGTCTTCCGCAGCACCTCATCGCTGACACTCTCAAACTGCACCGCGACAGCCTCGATATTTCTTCCATATGCCTCCCGGTACGGTGCCATCTTCCACTCCACATAGTTGGTATAACCATGTCCGACAAGCAGCACCAGACAAATCAGAACTGCCGCCATCCGAGTGAGTAATTGCAGATTTCCAGTACGCCGCTGCACATCCCTATCGACATGTCTCTGCACGGCTTTCCCCTCCCGCGCCGCACTCCGGCACTTCCAAACCAGCGCAAAGGTCAGCACGATTCCCAGAATCCCCGCCTGATACTGCAGCGCATACCGAGAACTCATACCGTAGTTTTCCTTCACAAATATATATCTGGAAATCAGCACAATCCCATGATTTCCCATGCCTGCAAACAGCATCATCAACGGCAGCAGCGTGCGCTCATACAGCCGGTATTTCCAGTTCAACGCGAGCGCAAACAGGTAACCTGCTGCCAGCAGCCCGCCAATCAGGTACACCGTACCATCACCTGCAACACCGTCAGCAATCCAGTTCGTAAGCGTCTCACCGCCCACCACCATGGATGCCAGCGACTTTAACAGAAACCGCGGGAAGAAACTGGGCGCACTGCCGACCAGCTCCATCAGACCAATATCCACTGCACCTGCATGGTCCTCTATGGCATAGGAATTGCTCCACATGTACAGAAGCAGCGGAATAATCACACTAATGATTCCGGCAAGCCAGAACCTGGAATCCGGCGCCACACCGCTGCGCCTCATCTCCCTTGCTGCACCCCGCGCCATGTCCCTGCACCTCATCACCAACGCCGCCCCATACGCCAGCACCATCACCACCGAATACACCGCACAGTACGGCCCCGCCATTCCAAGTGTGATCATGAACGGCAGCACCAGCAGCCTCACCCGGTCATGCTTTTTCTCATGTCCGTACAGCACCCGGTCAAACACCAGATAATGATAGTAGAACCCGGCAAACGCCATGAAATGTCCCCAGCCCGTGCCGTTGGTCAGCATCTCCCATTTATCCAGTCCAAACAGCAGAAACATCAAAAATGCAAACCAGACCAGGCCAACCTTCTGCTTCCGGCAGTACACCCCCAGCACCAGTCCGGAAAGTCCCAGCCCGATGGCTCCCAGCGCCATATCAAAGGTGGTGCTGTATCCGAACAACTCCACATTGATGATCCGCCCCAGATAATGAATCGGAATGCGGGTCAGCACATCCGGTACAAAGAATTTCTCCGGATTCCACACATCCGGCAGGTATGAATTGACCAGCCGGATATAATCCGTGTATACAATATCACAGGTTGCCCGTTTGATATACCAAAGGCAAAAAAGTGTTCCCAGTACCGGAAGGCCATAATAAAGTACCGCTGTCTTTTTCCCTGATGTTTCCTTAACTGTCTCCATCGTATGCTCCTCTTTTCTTCTTCGCTTCCACCGACGTAAACGCAATTCCTTTTCTCCGGCTTCCGCCGCCGCAGCCACAATTCCGTTCCTCCGCCTTCACCGCAGCCGCCGCAATTCCTTTTCTCCACCTTCATCGCCGCAGCCGCAATTCCTTCCTGCTCACCCTTAATCCGCCGTCATCTTCATAATCACAGCCAGCTTCCGCTCCCCCCGCTGCTCTTTCGCGTCCGGCACGAAGAAATTGGTCTCGAACCTCAGATCGACCACCTGATACGGCTCCACCGTCAGCGTCGTCTGCATCTGGTTCTGCTCCATTCCCAGATAGGTCTGCGCCTCGTCATTTACATACACCGTGATCCACTGCTCTGCTGTCAGCTCTCCCGGATAGTAAAAGTCCAGCCCGATCTCCCCGGTGGCTCCCGCCATCACCTGCAGCTCAGCCCGCTCGTCCATCCAGCCATCCTCATAATAGCCGTACAGACTGCGGCATTTGAAGGTCCGCGCCGCCTGGGTGATATCCAGGAAGCGATTGCGTGCCGGGTCCTCCTGCAGCACCAGCATGTCGCCGGTCACCATTCCGATTTCCCGCACATCATCGATGAACACCACCTTCGTGCCCTCAGCCTTCCGCTCCCGGTCGAACACCTTGAAAAATGTATCCGCCGTGAACTCACTCATCTCATAGCTGTCCCCGACAATGTAAATCGTCTTTCCAAATATCTCGTCGCCGTAGGTCCCGTAGGTCACCTCCGCCAGCGAATTATACCGCTCCTGGTTTGGCCAGTAGTAAAGCTTCGGGTACAGATTCCGGTAGTAAAGCTCCACCGGCAGCATCAGCACCACATAGACCGTAATCATTGCCAGATAGGGCACCGCCTGCGTCCAGAGCCCATGCTCCACCATCCCCTCGGTCAGCACGCCATACAGCCACGCCAGAAACAGAAGCGCCGCTGCATAGGACACATAGACCCAGCGCATTTCCACCCGGATCGTCACGCTGGAACAGGCAATGCAGCCACCGATAAAGCAGAGAAACAAGAGACAGGTCCACAGGTAGCGAAGCCTCTTCCGACTGCTCTGGATGAATTTCACCACAAATGCAATCACCATCCCCACCAGCATCAGGTCCGCCACCGCAATCAGCAGCATGATGCCCAGCGGCGCCTGACGGAAATTCTGCCCGTTCAGATGCTCCGGCCCCGCATTGATTCCAAATAAATATGCAATCTGACTGAATCCGTACTGAATGCTCTGTCCGATGGAAAATGTATCCGCCACATCCGTTCCGCCGGTCCCCGCCGGAGCCAGACCGCCGATGGTCACCAGCCGGATTGCCTGAATCACCACAAAGGTTCCCACCGGTGCCAGCCACAGCTTCCAGTTCTTCACCTTCCGGAATGCCAACACCATAAAGAACAGTGGCAGCAGCACCATATAACGCTCATGGACAAAGCAGATGCCAAAGTACAGCAGACACGCCAGCCCGAACCGGCGATCCTCCCGCCCGTCATGCTCATTCAGATATCCACAAAGCAGGTACAGAATTCCCAGTGCCATCCACAAAGCCATGGTCTCCATCAGCCCGTAGAGCTGCCCGATCTGGTAGTACGCCATTCTGGACGCCAGAAATGCAATCCCACACAGCGCCCCCACATACATGGACCGGCTGAACCTTCGCGCCATCCGGTACAGGGTAAATGCCACGCCCACATTCAACAGAATATTGATCGGCACGAACCACTCCACATGGGCACCCACCAGTGCCAGCTCCAGCCACGCCGCCAGATAATAGAGGAACCGGAACCGGGTGCTTCCCATGGGAAACACATACTGAAAAAATAACTGTTCCCCATAGCAGGACCACAGATACAGATCATCCATGTAAAGCCCTTTCAGCTCCATGCCCCGATTAACCCAGAACGCAAACCCGGTCAGCAGAAGCGCCACGATCAGATCATCCCGCCACTTCGCCGCAGACCGCGCCCATTTCATTTCAGGCTCACGCGCCCTTCCCTGCTTCGCTCCACTTTTTTGCTCTATTTCTCTTTCCATTCCTTCACTCCCAAACTGATATTTCCCACGGATTTCTCCCGCTCCGGTGTCCTACGGATGCTGAATATAACGCTCGTCAAAGACCCGGAGATTCTGCGCGATTTCCTGCTGACTCCGTGCGGTCGGCTCCAGCTTCAACGCAGATTCCAGTCTCCAGTCCGCACCTTCTGCCTGCTGGTCCATGCTTCCCATTTTCCAGTCCGCGCCTTCTGCCTGCTGGTCCACACTTCCCATTTTCCGGTCCGCACCTTCTGTCTGCCGGTCCACGCCCGCTTCCTTCTGCACACTCAGAATCAGATTGCCGCTTTCGTCCCGCACGTCATAAAGCCATCCCGCTTTCACCAGCGACCGCACGATCTGATAGATTCGCACACTGGTATCCACATATTCTTTTTCCATGTAAATGTAATCCACATCCGCAAACTGCAGATACTGCAGAAAATTCTCCGCATTTGCCACCACCTCCGGGTTGCCCCAGTAGCCGGACACATCCACGTAGGACTGCACCCAGCAGGGAAATGTCACCACGCCCGGATGCTCGCCCAGAGCAATCACCCGATTGGTCGGATCCGCCGCCAGAATATCCCAGATTGCCTGGCTTCCCTGCTCAGCCCGCTTCTGCCGTTCCACTTCCTGATGGGGATAATAGCCCTGGTTCACCGGAGACAGCCCGCCATTTCCCAGCGCCCACGCCCAGTTGGTCACGCAGCAGAGCACCACCGCATAACACCAGCCCGGCATCAGCAGCGCCCTTGCCGCCCGGCGCATCTGCGGAGCAATACTTCCCATCCAGATCACAAATGCCACAACCGCCAGCACATAATACAGCATGTAGTAGTTGCCGTCGATTTGCGACAAGGAGTACAGGCTGATTCCATTGACCACCGCCAGCGGAACCAGCAGCCACGCAAGGTAAGAGCGGATGCTTCTGTCCGCCAGTGTCTCTGCAGATATTTTTCCGTCAGGCTCCCTGCTGCCCAATGCTGTCGCTTTTTTTTGTCCCGCCTTCCTGCCATAATTTCTCATCAGCGCCCACAGAATCAACATCACCAGCGGCAGCACCGTGCCCCAGGCAATGATCACATGCCCCATGTCCTCGCCCTGTGGATTCAGCAGCACACCATACAGCCGCGATGCCAGGAACTGCAGCTTCCCTCCTAAAGACTGTCCACTTCCCGCCGCCGGAAATCCGGACGCATAAAATGGATACCGGACCTGAAATCCGATTTTCTGAAACAATCCATAGAATACAGAGGTCACAGGCACGCCCACCAGTCGAAGCGTCCTGCCCCAGATGCCCGCCAGTGCAGCCGCAGACGGAATAAGCATCAGCCAGATCCGGCGATTTTTCACTGTCAGGCTTCTACTGGCTCCCGCTTCGCGCCCACTGATACCTGCTCCCGCTTCGCACCTGCCGATACCTGATCCTGCATC
>JAUNPU010000031.1 GCA_030536555.1 Eubacteriales bacterium
TATCATGTTTCGCAGTGTTTGCGTTACGGATTCTTGTAAGCATATCTGCAATCGGATCGCTCATAGTCATGATATATTTTCCTCCTAATTTGTTGGTTGGTTTCCTGATCTGGACCTCATCCACTCAACTAAGCTCATCTCTCGCCTCCGGCTCGGATTCGCTAAGTTTCGGGATGGGCTTTCGCACTAAATTCGCGCTCTGCGCGCTCATTAAGTGCTCAATGCCTACCAGCTTGCCTTCTTAACTCCCGGAATCTGGCCCTTGTATGCTAATTCACGGAAGCAGATACGGCAGATACCATATTTTCTTAAATATGCATGCGGACGTCCGCAGATTCTGCAACGGTTGTATTCTCTGGTGGAGAACTTAGCCGGACGCTGCTGCTTAATCTTCATTGAAGTCTTTGCCATGGATCTTTCCTCCTATTATTTTGCAAACGGCATGTTGAATAATTTCAAAAGTTCACGAGCTTCTTCATCGGTCTTAGCGGTGGTAACGAAGATGATGTCCATACCTCTTACCTTGTCAACTTTATCGTATTCAATCTCCGGGAAGATCAACTGCTCTTTGATACCCAGAGCGTAGTTACCTCTGCCATCAAATGCGTTCGGGTTTACACCACGGAAGTCACGTACACGCGGCAGAGACAGGTTGATCAGACGATCAACGAACTCGTACATCTTCTCACCACGCAGGGTAACTTTACATCCGATCGGCATACCTTCTCTAAGTTTGAAGTTTGCAACGGATTTCTTTGCTTTGGTGGTAACTGCCTTCTGACCGGTAATCAGCTCTAAGTCTCTAACTGCAGAATCCAGAACCTTAGCATTCTCTTTTGCTTCACCAACGCCCATGTTGATAACAACTTTATCAAGCTTCGGGACTTCCATGATGTTCTTATAACCAAATTTCTTAATCAGAGCGTCAACCATCTCGTTCTGATACTGTTCTTTTAATCTAGCCAACTTTATGTTCCTCCTTCCTGCAATTAGTCGATTACTTTGCCGGTTGCCTTGGCAACACGAACCTTCTTACCATCTTTTACTTCGAAGCCAACTCTGGTGGTCTTGCCATCTACAACCAGCATAACGTTGGAAATGTCCATAGCTGCTTCCTGATTGATGATGCCGCCCTGCGGATTGCCAGCGCTCGGTTTGGAGTGCTTGGTCACCATGTTGCATCCCTCAACGGTAACTTTACCGTCTTTTACATGAAGGACCTTACCGGTTTTATCTTTATCTTTACCTGCGATAACCTTTACAAGGTCGTCTTTCTTGATCTTCTGCACAGTGGGCACCTCCTTACAGTACTTCCGGAGCCAGAGATACGATCTTCATGAACTGCTTCTCACGTAACTCTCTTGCTACCGGCCCAAAGATACGGGTTCCCTTTGGGGTCTTGTCATCTTTGATAATAACTGCTGCGTTCTCATCGAACTTGATATAAGAACCGTCTTTACGACGAGCGCCCTTAACGGTACGAACGACAACGGCCTTGACAACATCGCCTTTCTTTACAACGCCACCTGGTGTTGCATCTTTAACGGAAGCGACGATTACATCACCAATATTCGCATATCTTCTAGTAGATCCACCCATAACACGGATGCACAGTAACTCTTTTGCTCCGGTGTTATCAGCAACCTTCAGTCTGCTTTCCTGCTGAATCATGCCTGATACTCCTTCCTGGATAACTTATTTAGCCTTCTCGATAATCTCAACCAGTCTCCATCTCTTGTCCTTGGACAGCGGTCTGGTCTCCATAACTTTAACGGTATCGCCCTTGCCGCACTCGTTGTTCTCGTCATGAGCTTTTAACTTAACGGTCTTTTTTACGATCTTGCCGTATAAAGGATGTTTGATATGGTCTTCAATAGCAACTACGATGGTCTTGTCCATCTTGTCGCTTACGACTTTACCAACGCGGGTTTTTCTTAAATTTCTCTCCACGGTCATGTCTGCTCCTCTCCCAATTAAGCCAGTTTAGATTTCTCTGTAATAACAGTCTGAATTCTAGCGATATTCTTGCGAACCTCTTTGATTCTGCTGGTATTATCTAACTGGTTGGTTGCATTCTGGAATCTTAAGTTGAAAAGTTCTTTCTTTGCAGCTACTAATTCTTCATTCAACTCTGCAGCTGATTTTGCCTTTAAACCTTCTACGAATTTATTAGTTTTCACTGTTATCACCGCCTTCTAAATCTGCTTTAGCAGCAATCTTACATTTGCATGGTAACTTGTGCATAGCAAGACGTAATGCTTCACGAGCGGTCTCTTCCGGAACGCCAGCGATCTCGAACATTACTCTGCCCGGTTTAATAACTGCTACCCAGTACTCCAGAGCGCCCTTACCGGAACCCATACGAGTCTCAGCCGGCTTAGCAGTTACAGGTTTGTCTGGGAAGATCTTGATCCAAACTTTACCACCACGTTTGATGTAACGGGTCATAGCGATACGAGCTGCCTCGATCTGATTGGACTTGATCCAGCACGGCTCCATAGCCACCAGACCGAACTCACCGTAGTTGATTTTATTTCCTCTTAAAGCCTTACCGGTCATAGTTCCACGGAACTGTTTGCGGCGCTTTACTCTCTTCGGCATTAACATTATTTATCGCTCCCTTCCTTGTTTCCTCTAGTAGGAAGTACCTCGCCTTTGTAGATCCATACCTTAACGCCCAGCTTGCCGTAGGTGGTATCTGCTTCAGCGAAACCATAGTCAATATCTGCTCTTAATGTCTGTAACGGAATAGTTCCCTCGCTGTAGAACTCGGTACGTGCGATATCAGCGCCGCCAAGACGTCCGCCGACTGCAGTCTTGATACCCTTTACGCCAGCCTTCATGGAACGACCCATGGTGGACTTCATAGCACGACGGAAAGAAACACGGTTCTCCAGCTGCTGTGCGATGTTCTCAGCTACTAACTGAGCATCACGGTCCGGACGCTTGATTTCTTTGATGTCGATAAACAGCTTTTTATCAGTCATCTTCTGAGTCTCAGCTTTCAGCTTCTCGATCTCGGAACCGCCCTTACCGATAACAACGCCCGGTTTTGCGGTGTAGATGATAACTTTCACTCTGTCAGAAGCTCTTTCGATCTCGATTTTGGATACTCCAGCGCTGTACAGTTTCTTTTTCAGGAAGGTACGGATGTTGTAATCCTCTACCAGGCAATCAGCGAAGTTGCCTTCTGCATACCACTTGGAATCCCAGTCTTTAATAACACCGACTCTTAAGCCGTGTGGATTAACTTTCTGTCCCATATTTGCCTCCTCTTATCTTTCATTCAGCACAACGGTGATGTGGCTCATTCTCTTCTCGATTCTGTAAGCTCTGCCCTGTGCTCTCGGTTTTACTCTCTTCATGGTCGGTCCCTTGTTAGCGTAGCACTCCTCTACGTATAACTTTGCCGGATCCATACCATTGTTGTTCTCAGCATTAGCGATTGCTGATTCCAGTAATTTTTTAATTAAAGAAGAAGCATATCTCGGATTGTAAGTTACAATACCGAGTGCGGTCTGTACGTCTTTGCCTCTGATGGCATCTAATACGAAGCATGCCTTCTGAACAGATACGCGTGCGTAAGATAACTTAGCGCTCGGTCTGGTATCTTTCTGGGCATTTCTTTCTCTCTTAATCTGACTTCTATGTCCTTTAGCCATTGCTAATAACCTCCTTTCGAACTCTCTCGATTAGCGTTTGGATTTCTTCTCGTCTTTTCCGTGACCTCTGTAAGTTCTGGTAGCTACGAACTCACCCAGTTTGTGGCCAACCATATCCTCGGTAACATATACCGGAACATGCTTTCTGCCATCATGAACTGCAATTGTATGTCCAACCATCTGCGGGAAGATTGTGGAACGGCGGGACCAGGTCTTGATTACCTGATGCTGTCCTGCTGCGTTCATTGCGTCAACTTTTTTCAGTAAGTGCGCATCTGCAAATGGTCCTTTTTTTAATGAACGTGCCATAGGTTTTGATCCTCCTTAATTATTTAATGGTTTTACCGTCGCGTCTTCTTACGATGAGCTTGTTAGACTGCTTGTTTTTCTTTCTGGTCTTCAGACCCAGAGCAGGCTTGCCCCACGGAGTAGACGGGCCCGGACGACCGATACCGGTCTTACCTTCACCACCACCGTGCGGATGGTCATTCGGGTTCATGACAGAACCACGAACTGTCGGACGGATACCCATGTTACGTTTTCTACCAGCTTTACCGATGTTGATCAGGTTGTGCTCGCCATTGCCAACTACGCCGATGGTAGCGCGGCAAACGATCGGAACCATTCTCATCTCGCCGGAAGGAAGTCTCAAGGTTGCATATTTGCCTTCTTTTGCCATTAACTGAGCAGCGTTACCAGCGGAACGAACCAGCTGACCGCCCTTGCCCGGATACAGCTCAATGTTGTGGATCTGGGTACCAACCGGGATGTTAGCCAGCGGTAAGCAGTTGCCCACTTTAGCCTCTGCAGTCTCACCGCTCATAACCTTCATGCCTACGGTCAGACCAGCCGGTGCCAGGATGTATGCCTTAGCGCCATCTGCGTAGCAGATCAGTGCGATGTTTGCAGTTCTGTTCGGATCGTACTCGATAGCAACAACTTTTGCTGCGATTCCGTCCTTGCTGTTTCTCTTGAAATCGATGATTCTGTATTTTCTTCTGGAGCCGCCTCCACGGTGTCTCACAGTGATCTTACCCTGGTTGTTACGGCCAGCGTTCTTCTTTAAAGAAGTAACTAAAGACTTCTCCGGAGTGGACTTCGTAATCTCTTTGAAGTCAGAACCGGTCATATGTCTTCTGGAAGGTGTATATGGGGTATATGTTTTAATTCCCATGACTTAAACTCCTTTCGATTCTGTACACTGCCGTTTGCGTTGTCTGTTATCAGTTCAACGCATCCGCGTGTATCTTTTTATCACAGCGCGATATAGCTTTGTTTTATCATCGTCGCTGTATAGTCTCAAATATATTTTAGAACTTACAGTCCTGCAAATACCTCGATCTCTTTGCTGTCCTCAGTTAACTGTACGATAGCTTTCTTGGTAGCTGCGGTCTTGCCGAAGGTCATGCCACGTCTCTTGTTCTTGCCTTCGTTGTTCATGGTGTTAACACTCTTAACTTTGGTTCCCGGGAACATTTTCTCAACAGCCTCTTTGATCATGGCTTTGTTCGCATCGGTGTGAACCAGGAATGTGTATTTCTTCTCAGCCATTGCGTTCATGCTCTTCTCAGTCACAACCGGCTTGAGGATGACATCATAATATTTAATGTTTGCCATTATGCGTACACCTCCTCGATGTTTGCTACAGCAGCCTTGGTAGCTACTACGGTGTTGTATTTCAGAATGTCATATACGTTGATGGTATTGACATAAGCGGTCTTAACAGACGGGATGTTCTTAGCGGATTTTGCTACGTTCTCGCTGTCCTCGCCGATTACTACCAGAGCCTTGTTCACTTTCAGGTTGTTCAGAACGGTCTGGAACTTCTTGGTCTTGATCTCGTCCAGCTTCAGCTCGTCAACAACGATGAACTTGTTCTCTAATACTCTGCTGGTCAGTGCAGACTTCAGAGCTGCTCTCTTCTCTTTCTTGTTCAGTCTGATGGTGTAGTCTCTCGGAGTCGGAGCGAATACTACGCCGCCGCCGGTCCACTGCGGAGCTCTGGTTGAACCCTGTCTTGCATGACCGGTTCCTTTCTGTCTCCACGGCTTTCTACCACCACCGGATACCTCAGAGCGGGTTTTTGCTTTCTGAGTACCCTGACGCTTGTTAGCAAGCTGTGCTACGACTGCCATGTGTACTAAGTGCTCGTTAACCTCTACACCGAATACAGCATCGCTTAAGTCGATCTTGCCAACTTCATTACCTTCCATATTGTAAACAGATACGTTTGCCATCTGTGTGTTCCTCCTTTCTCGTCAAAGCTTAGGCTTTCACTGTTTCTTTGATCGTTACTAAAGATTTCTTCGGTCCCGGAACAGCGCCCTTAACCAGAATCAGATTGTTCTCTGCGTCGATCTTAACGATCTCCAGATTCTGGATGGTAACCTGCTTGTTGCCCATCTGGCCCGGCATCTTCTTGCCCTTGAATACGCGGCTCGGATCGGATGCGGAACCATTGGAACCTGCATGACGATGGAACTTGGAACCATGAGCCATCGGTCCTCTGGACTGACCGTGTCTCTTGATTGCGCCCTGGAAACCTTTACCTTTGGAAACAGCGGTTGCATCGATCTTGTCGCCTGCAGCGAAGATGTCAGCTTTGATCTCGTCCTTTACAGAATACTCTTCTGCATTGTCGAAACGGAATTCTCTTACAAATCTCTTGTAGGATACACCTGCTTTGTCGAAGTGTCCCTTAACCGGCTTGCTCACCAGTTTCTCTCTCTTGTCTACAAAACCAACCTGTACTGCTTTGTAGCCATCGTTCTCTACGGTCTTAACCTGGGTTACTACACACGGGCCAGCCTGAAGAACGGTTACCGGAACTAATACGCCCTCTTCGTTGAAGATCTGGGTCATTCCGACTTTGGTAGCTAAGATAGCTTTCTTCATTTCTTTTCCTCCTTACAGCGGATTACCTTTTACAGCAATCATACTAAAGCTTATTTCTGTTTCATTTTGATGTCGATATACACACCAGCCGGCATCTCTAACTTGCTCAGAGCATCAACGGTCTTCTGATTCGGGGTGGTGATATCGATGAGTCTCTTGTGAGTTCTCTGCTCGAACTGCTCTCTGGAATCTTTGTACTTGTGTACCGCTCTCAGAATAGTTACTACTTCCTTCTTGGTCGGTAACGGCACCGGTCCGCTCACCTGAGCCCCTGTCTTCTTTACGGTCTCGATGATTTTTCCAGCAGACTGATCAACTAACTGATGATCGTAAGCTTTTAATGTGATTCTCATTACTTGACTTGCCATAAAAAAAGTCGCCTCCTTTTCGCACTTTTAGTTGAAGTACGACAAGCGGTGACTGTACACATCTCCGTGTGTGTCGCGGTGGACTCACACTGCGTTACTGCATTTCTTTTACTACAGCTGTTAAATTGGTACAGTGACTTGTCGTCAGTTTCCTAACTTGACATTCGCTCCACGGAAAACCTGCCATATGTTCGGCAGCAACCTCGCGCTTCATCGCTATCATGTCACAGCCTTTGTATATTAGCATAGTTCTTTCGATTATGCAAGCACTTTTTTCATATTTTTTAAAATATTTCTCAAAAAAATTCGGGCAGGGTAAATCCCTGCCCGGGTGTGTGCTTCCTATGTGCGAAATCTCCTCACCTCATCAGATGTCAGTTCTGTAAGCTTCTTTCCTGTCTGCCTTGCATATCTCGACAGTTCCAGAAGATTCGTATTGCCCGTCGAGACACTGCTATATGGATCAGGAGCTTCAAAATAACTCTTTGGAAGATTTACACCTTTCAAAAATTCAGGTTTCATACCATTCATACTGATACACCTCCAATAGCTTCCTCGCCTGTTCTTCGTTAATAAGGAATTGAAACTGATGAAGCATTCCCAGATATTCTGCCTGGAAGACCTTGATATAATGAACTTACTTCGACCATCTCCCCGATGCCCCGCACGGAAGCACCAGTCCGCTCTCCTTAACCGGAAGTCCGATCTCCTGGGCTTCTACCTGACCGCCGAACTTCGGAACGATCTCAGTGGACATCATATAGGTAAGAACCGCCGGAGCGAGACCGGTGGTGTAGGAGTTGATCAGGAAGAACAGCGGATCGTCGGATAAAAGCTGCACGCACAGCTTCACCAGGGGATGAATCGCGTCCTCGATCTTCCAGATCTCACCCTTTGGTCCGCGGCCGTAGGACGGCGGGTCCATGATGATAGCATCATAGTGGTTGCCGCGGCGAATCTCGCGTTCCACGAACTTCACGCAGTCATCCACCAGCCAGCGAATCGGCGCGTCGGCGAGACCGGAGGATACGGCATTCTCCTTAGCCCAGCCTACCATGCCCTTGGAGGCATCTACATGGGTGACATTGGCACCTGCCTGCGCCGCTGCCAGTGTCGCTCCGCCGGTGTAGGCAAACAGGTTCAGAACCTTCACCGGGCGTCCTGCATGGCGAATCTTGTCACCGAACCAGTCCCAGTTGGTTGCCTGCTCCGGAAACAGGCCGGTGTGCTTGAAGCTGAAAGGCTTCAGATTGAAGGTAAGTCCCTTGTAACCGATGGTCCACTGCTCCGGCAGGTCGAAGAACTCCCACTCGCCGCCTCCCTTGGCACTGCGGTGGTAATGACCGTTCATATAACGCCAGCCCCGATGCTCCTTCGGCGTATCCCAGATCACCTGCGGGTCCGGACGCACCAGAAGGTACTCTCCCCATCGCTCCAGCTTCTCTCCCTTAGAACAGTCAATGACCTGATAATCTTTCCATCCGTCTGCTATCCACATACGTTATTTCCAACCTTTCCGGGCTGTGCGCCCACTGTGTTCTGTTATTCATGTAACGATCTGTACTCTGCTTTATTCTGCTTTCCGGGCATGTCTGCCTGACACCCCTGCACATTCAATTCTTCCTATATAATATAGGTAAGAACCAGAATCCATCCGATATGGACTTATTATACAGAACAGAAGCGGAATCCGTCAAGACTTTCAGATGACAGTTGGTACAAGTGGTTCAAGCCGGTCGGTTCAAGCCACTTACTTCAAACCATTTGTTTCAAATAGCGAACTTTGGACAATAAATGGCTTATCATGGAGAAAATTGTCCAATTCTATCTGTGCCAAAGCAATTTTCAGTTTACATAAAGCAGTTTTTGGACAATTATGATTGCAAATGCGCCATTATTATCCAAAATCTCGGGATTTTTGGATAATTTTCAGGGTTTTCAGATCAAAATTATCCAAAATATTTTTATGTAAACTAAGAAGCACAGCTAAACCATACCATAACAGCATCGATTGGATCATTCAGACCGATATTCGCCCATAATTATCCAAATTTTGCCGTCAAAGCACCATTTGCCATATACATTCAGCAGCACGTTCCGATATTTCAGAAATTGTAATAATTTCACCCTGTTTTATTGTTGAATAATTTCCCATATCTTGTTACAATGTAAGTTAGATGTACGAAGGAATGAGGCAAAGGAGAGACAATATGAAGAAACAGGGTTTTGCATTCCTTGCTCTCACAGCACTTATGACTCTGGGGACTGCAGGCATCACTGCGATGGCTGCGGAAGGCTGGGTGCAGGAGAACAACGGATGGGCTTATTATAATGCTGCCGGAAACCGTATGTATAATGTCTGGCGTCAGGGTGCTGACGGATACTGGAGATATGTGGACGGGAACGGCTACATGGCAGCCGACAAGTGGGTAGACAACGACGATTACTATGTGGATGCCAGCGGCATCATGGTAGCCAACAAGTGGCTGCAGGTTGTGAACAGCAACAGTGACAAAGGTTACAACTGGTACTACTTTACCGGCACCGGCAAGGCTGTTAAGGATGGCTGGGAAAAGATCAATAACAAGTGGTATTACTTCGATGACACCGGCAACATGCAGACCGGATGGGTTCTGGATGACATGTACTACTGTGATGACAACGGTGCCATGGTGACCGGCTGGAACAAGCTGACTCCGCCGGAGGAGTATGACGACAATGATGATGACCGCACCGGCCCCTATGAGGACTACGATGACGGCACATACTGGTACTACTTCTCAAGCAGCGGCAAGAAGGCTGTGCCGAACGATGACGGTGACAACATCAAGCAGAAGAAGATCGACGGTGTCTACTACTGTCTGAGGGAAGACGGTGCCATGATGACCGGCTGGACCTGTGTGACCGGGGATGATTCTGAGAACATTCAGGATTACCGCTATGTGGATTCCAACGGAAAGGTCCGCACCGGATGGTACTCCGCAGAACCGCCGGAGGATGTGATGGCACAGTATGATCACGAGGTAGAGTGGTTCTACTTCAATAATAAAGGCATTCCGGAGGTGGGTCCTGCAAGAGGCTCCGCTCACTCCCGTGACATCAAGCGGATCAACGGCAACTCCTACCTGTTTGACGACAAGGGTGTTCCGGTATACGGCATCCAGAAGATCTATACGGACAGCGAAGAAGATGAGTACACCGCCTACTATTTCGGCACACGTGCACAGAGCTCCATGCTCAAGGGCAAGCAGTATGTAGAAGAAGGCAGCGGCACCACACAGTATTACTTCACCAACACCGGCCGCGGCTACACCGGCGTACATGACAACTACCTGTACTACATGGGCAAGCTGCAGAAGGCGGATTCCGCCAGCCGATATGAGGTATTTACCATCTGGAGCGGCGGCAACACGCCCAAGAACTACGTGGTGAATTCCTCCGGCCGTATCGCCAAGAACACCACCGTCAAGGACCGCGACGGTGTCAAGTACAAGACCAACAGCGGCGGCGTCCTGATTCGTGAGGACGACGAGGAAGTGGACGGCAACACCTACAGCGCTCCGGAAGAGCCGGAGTGGGACTTCGACTGGAATTAACAAAAAGCTCCGGCAGAGCCGATCGATCTGATCTGGCTCTTCCGGAGCTTTTTTCTGTCCTGATTCTGGTTTATTCTTATTTACACTCCAGCTTAAAGATATCTCCGCCGGTTCCAATCTGCAGATAAGCTCCCGACTGCAGCAGCACGGACTGATTCTTCGGCAACGGTCCCTTCTCCAGGTCAAAGGTTCCGGTTGTGGACAGGTCTGTCACACGAAATGCCTTTCCGTCAAAATCCACCGTCAGATGCAGGCGTGATACCTGATCTCCCTGAATCACCACATTACACTTGGACGGGTCGCGTCCGATTTTCAATGTCTCGCCATAGGCGATCGGAATATTGGCTCCGGTAAATCCGCCCTGGATTCCTACCAGATATCCCTTGCCGCCTGCGGTCTCCAGTCTCAGGGCATCGCTGTCCTTGCCCAGATTCCGGTTCTGGCCATTGTCCATATCGCCAAATGCATCTGCCGCAGATCTGGTGTCCTCACGCGGAATGCCAAAGCGCTCTTCCTTCAGACGCAGATACAGCTCTGCCGTGGTCGCCTGCACGTAAGGCGCCACAAACAGGGTGCCCACGCAGCACGCCAGCATACCTAACAGGATCCACCCGATAAAGGACAGCTCCAGTACAAAGGTATTGAGCTTGTTGCCGTCCATCATCCGTTTGCTGAGCTGAAAGATCTCTTTCCGGCTCTTTTCCGGATACTCCACTGCCAGATACGGTACCATATAGTATTCGTAATGCTTCATAATACCCGGTACGATCAGCAGAAGCGTCCACAGAAAGGTAAACAGGGAACGGAAGAACTGCACCGTTACGACCCGCATATAGCAGTCGCCCTGAAATCCATGAAAGATTTCTCCCACTCCTGCATCCTGCTCGCTTCTGGTACTCTTTACAAAGTAGCTGCAAAGTCCCACGCCGATGACGTTGGTGACGAAGATCGTCACCAGCGGGCTCAAAACAAAGGATACCAGCGGGATAAACTTCACAACCAGAGAGATTGCAAAGACCACCAGTCCCTGCACAAATGTCGCCAGAACGCCGTTCCAGTAGTAATTCTTCAGTCCGATTTTTGCCTGTGTTTTTAGATCAGCTCTTGTCCACATGTCATGTTCCTCCAACCATCTTCATTGTACCGGCAGTCACACTGCCTTTTCTATTCCCGAAACACGGACCATCAATATTCGTAGTCGTAGTCATCTTCCGTGTAATAGTCATCATTTCCGTAGATGCCGTACTTGACATCTTTGATATACTGGTCGATTTCCTCCTGGGAAACGTACAGGTCAGCCAGCTGACGATTTACCTTGGCAATCCACTTTTCGGTTCTGCTGTTGCGTGTCTTATAGGAGGATGCGGTAATCACATTGTCCTTGTACTCCTCGTAAAGCTCATCCTTGACTTCAATGATGTAGTCCGCATTGCTCTGCTGAACCTCCTCACGCTGCTGTGCCAGTTCGTCTGCCGCCAGAACCGGAAGCCAGGACTCGCCGTCGTTCATTCCATTTACTGTAGTCTCGCTGTTCTTGTACCACTGGCGCCCCTCGTCGTCGTAGCGGATGGAGATTCCATTTTCCTTCTCCAGCTTGTTGCGGCGCAGGCTGCCGTCTGCCTCCGCAAAGTAGAAGTATCCGTCAACGGTAAACGCACCGGTCTTCATGGCACCGGTTGCCGGGTCCAGATAGTAGCGCTGTCCACCGTGGTTCAACCAGGACGTCTGCATCTTGCCGTCTGCCTGATTCATGTAATACCATGCATTGTCAATCTTCTGCCAGCCAGTCAGCTGTGCGCCGCTGTTCAGATCGAAATAGTACCACTGACCATTGGACTGATACCAGCCGGTCACCATATAAGCCTCCCCGTTGAAGCCATAGTTGACGCCGTCAATATTCATGATCTGGTCTCTCGCATAGCTTCCGCTGTCATTCTGATACCAGTATCCGGTCTCGTCCTGTCCCCAGCTGCCCGCATAAGCCGGAGCTGCCATCAGAGTTGCCATCACTGCTGCTGTGAATAACACATTCCATTTCTTCATTGTCATATCCTCCTTAGATTATCGTTATGTGAATTACAGGAATTCCATCAGTTCAGCATATCAAATGCCGGGTTTCGATTCTCGTCTGCCGGAGCTGCCGTTGTCTGCTGGGCTGCCGCCTCTGCCTGGCGCTGTGCCTCTGCCTGACGGGCTGCTTCCGCTGCTGCCGCCTCTGCCTGACGCTGTTCCTCAGCCTGGCGGGCTGCCTCATCTGCCGCCTGTGTACGGGCCGGCTGTGTCTCCTTAGCCGCCCTGGTCTGCTTTGCAGGATCCTTGCCCTTACTGATTACCAGGGTGACAAGGTCATTTTTCTTCACCTCTGCCTCCGGATCGATGCTCTGTGCAATGACCTGACCTGCTTTTGCAGAGTCACTGTACTCTTCCTCTGTCTCAACCCGCAAGCCCAGCTTCTTCAGCTCGGCAACTGCCTCTTCCTGACTCATTTCCTTCACGTAAGGCATATAGATCTTCTCAGCGCCCTTGCTGACCGTGATGGTAACGAAGGAATTGCGGTTGACCTTCTCTCCCGCTGCAATCTCCTGTGCGATGATCTGTCCTTCCGGCGCTTCACTGGTCTCTTCCACCCAGTTGATTCTGAGACCTGCCTCCTCCAGAAGCTTCTCTGCTGCCGCCCGGGTCATGCCCACTGCCTCAGGCATCTCGACCTGATCCCCTGCATCGCCTTCCTGATTCTCCTGGTTGACACATACCGTGATCACGATCTCTTTGGAAAGCTGCACATTGTCGCCTTCTTTTTCGCTGACTCCCAGGATCGTGTCATAGACACCCTCCTCCGTGCTTTCCTCTACCCGGATATTCTGAAATCCTGCCGCCTCCAAAAGCTTCTGCGCTTCCTCTCTGGTCTTTCCTTTTACTGTCGGAAGGACTCTCTTTTCCGGTCCCTTGCTGACCCATACGATGACTTCTGTATGTTTCGGCACCCGTGCACTCTCCGGGTATTCCTGATAGGAGATCATATCCATGGGAATCTCCTCAGAGAAGTTGGCCTTCTCACGATTCATCCCCAGTTCCTTCTCAGCCAGAAGCGTCTCCGCTTCCGTTACATCCCTGTTGATCACATTCGGGACTCGCGCCTCATTTTTGCCAAAAATCACCTCGCCCGAGGACAGGAACGCAGGAATCGTTCCGGTAAAGATCAACACCGCGATCACCGCCACAGCTGCCAGACCTGTACCGGCCAGCGCCAGCACCCACTTGGGAACAGCGCCCACATCCCGCCGGTCCTTTGTGACAGCCCGCTCCTTTACCTCGGCAGCGATCAGCTCCTTTGAAAATTCCTCCATGGTCTGCGTCCGGTCCTGAACCTTCACATGAAGCGCGTTCATCAGCGCCGTCTCCGTGGATTTCGTCAGCTTGACTCCCAGCCTGGAAGGCCGCTTCACCTCATCCTTGATGCTTCGCTCCATGGCATCCTCCGGCGTGACTCCGGTGAGCATTTTATAAAATGTGGCTGCCAGCGCATATACATCCGTCCAGGTTCCCTGATCTCCCCGGCTCCGGTACTGCTCCTCCGGGGCGTAGCCGGGCTTGATGATGACCGACAGGCTCTTGCTGTGCTTCGTTGTGGCATAGCGGGCTGCGCCAAAGTCCAGCAGCTTCACCTGCAGATGGTCCGGATCATCCGGATTCAGCACGTAGATATTATCCGGTGCAATATCCCGGTGCAGGATTCCGGTCTTATGTACCTCTTCCATGGCAAAGGCAATCTGCTGCACCACCGGCAGCGCCTGCTCCGGGGTCATCTTCCCGTGCTCCGCCAGATATTCCTTCAGAGACGTGCCTTCCAGAAATTCCATGATGATATAGGAGGTTCCATTTTCCTCAAAGCAGTCATAGATCTGGACGATACCCGGTACCGCCTCGAACTTCGCCAGACGCCTCGCCTCATCCAGAGTCTTTAAAAGTCCTTCCCGGTACTGCTCTTCCCGGTCGCCGGAATATACCGTCACCTTCAGCTGTGTCGGCATTCTGGTGGCAAACTCACTGGGCAGATATTCCTTGATGGCGACCTTCCGCTCCATCACGTAGTCCCAGCCCACATAAGTGATGCCGAATCCGCCGAATCCCAGGACCTTGCCGACGATGTACCTCTGCCGCAGCACCGATCCCGGCGGAATATGATAGGACTGTTTCGGCGGCGTGTTGAACGCATATCCGCAGTGGGGACAGACCGAGAACTGGTCGTCATATTCCTTCATGCATCCCATACATAATCTGTTCATATTGTTCCTCTGTTTCCTTTAATTCTTTCCCTCAGCATTCCAGATGGTGCCGCGGTTACTTCTCCTCTTCATCCTTCACAAGATCTTCCCAGGCAAATTCCTTCGTACAGCACGGAATCATCATCAGGTCCACCTTGCCGATGGAGATCACATCGTAGGGCTTTAACACCACATTGTCCAGCACCACATCGTCATTGACGTAGAACAGCTCTCTGGAATCTCCCGGCTGTGCAATGAACATCCGCTCGTGCGGCTCATAGATGATCACCGCATGGCGGTCTCTGGATACAGAAGCTTCGCCGTCCAGGCAGACATCCATTCCGGCGCTGCGTCCGATGAAGTTCCTGCCGCTCTTTAAGGTAAAGCTCTGTCCAAACCAGGACCCGCTCCGGCATACCAGCCATCCCACTACCGGCTCCTTCATCACCGGCTGCGTGATCTTCTGGCTGTAGTAGCTGACGGTGCGGTTGTCATCATCCGGCATGGGAGCCGCGTCCTGTGCCTGGCTTACTGCGTCGAAAATGGACACATCCACCGGATTTACTTCCACGTTCTTCTGAGTTACGGATTCCACGGCTGCACCACTGGCAACCGTCACCGGCTCCGAGGATGGCAGCGCCACGGTCACATCCGAAGAACCGCCGGATGGAATGGCTACGGTCACGGAATCGGTCGATGCTGCTCCGCCTCCACAGTGCGGGCAGGATGCAAATTTATCCCCATCATAGAAATGTCCTTTGCTACATTTTACTAAATTCATACCAAAAACCCTCCTTTTATGATATTGGTCCAAGGCTGATAACAAGCTTCACCCTGGTTCCTTTTTTTACGTCGTCCCATGGCTCCTCGCTCTGGGATATGACACAGCCTTCCGGCACCGTGTCGCTGTATTCTTCTGTGATTCGTCCAACCTCCAGATCACTGTCTTCCAGAACCTGTGTTGCCTGATCCAGCGTCATGCCGCATACATCTGCCACCTCCACCAGCTTCGCTGTGGTTCTCCGTCCTGACGCTATCACTACTCCGGACTGGTCGGGCGTCCCGCTGTTCTGAAACTGTGTCTCCTGCGCCGCCTGTCGGGATTCTTCTGCCGCGCGGCTGGACTCTTCCGCCAGGCGGGCTTCCTCTGCCTTACGGGCTTCTTCCGCCTGTCTGGACTCCTCTGCCTGTCTGGCTGCTTCCGCCTGTCTGGACTCCTCCGCCAGACGGGCTTCCTCTGCCCGCGCCTGCTCTGCTGCCAGCGCCTCTGCCGCCTGTCTTCGCTGGGCTTCCTTCTGTGCCTCTGCCTCAGCCAGTGCTGCTGCCTCAGCCTCTGCCGCCGCCCGCTGGGATTCCTGCTCTGCAAGAGCCGCTGCATCCAGCGTCTCCTGCCCGGCTGGATCTCTGCCCTGGCTGACCACCAGATCTACCGTCTGTCCGGCTCTGACCTCCGTATCTGCCTGAATACTCTGGCAGATCACCGCTCCCTCCCGGACCTTATCATTGTACTCCCAGGTGACCGCTCCGATCTCCAGTCCCAGACTCCGGATGGTCTCCTCTGCTTCCTCCAGACTCATTAACTCTACATATTCCATGTAGATTTTCCGGGGTCCGCGGCTGACCACGAGCATGACGTAGCTGCCCTGCTTCATCTCTGTTCCCGCTGCCTGATCCTGACTGATCACCGTGCCTTCCGGCTCATCGCTGACATACTCGATGATGACCGGCTCCAGCCTGATTTCCCTCAGACGTTCACTGGCCTCCTGCTGGTTCATTCCCAGAAGCTCCGGCATCACCACCAGGGCAGAGCCTTCCTGCTTCCTCACTTCCTCCCGGACACACACCGTCAGCGTGATCTCCTGCTTTAAGGGAACCAGCGTCCCCTCTTCGGCACTGACCTCGGTCACGTTCTGATATGGTCCCGGCTTATAGCTCTCCCGAATCACCACATTGTCAAATCCTTCTGCCGCCAGAAGCATCTCTGCTTCCTTCTGAGACCGCCCCCGCACAAATGGCAGGACCGCCTTCTCCACACCCTTGCTGACCCACACAAGAAGCGGCGTATTCTTCGGCACCACATCTCCTGCCTTTACCGCCTGGTAGAAAATACACTGTTCCGGGACTTCATCGGAATAATAGGCCCGGTCCAGCACCATCTCCAGATTCTCTTTTTCCAGAATAGACTCCGCCCGGTCTGCCTCCTGATTCATCACGTTTGGCACGCGCACCTTGCTTCGTCCCAGCTTCTGCGGGTCAGCATCCAGTTCTGGCTTCCAGCTGCCGCTGACAATCAGTACGGCTGCCACCGCAATCGCCGCACCGACGGCTCCAAAGCCCGCCAGCAGCGCCCGTGTGTGGGTCTTTGGCTGCTGCTCTTCCTTCTTCCTGACCACCTCAGCCTGGGTCAGCTCCTCTGCGAATTCCTCCATGGTTGCCGTCCGGTTCTCCAACTGGACATTCAGTGCATTTAACAGCGCCGTCTCCATGGGTTTGGAAATATTGCACCCCAGCTTCGACGGCTTCTTAAGCTCATCCTCCGCATACCGGTCCATGGCATCCGGCGGAGTGACTCCCGTCAGCATGGTGTAAAATGTGGCGGCAAGTGCATAGACATCCGTCCAGGAGCCCTGATCTCCCCGGCTCTGGTACTGCTCCACCGGAGCATAGCCCGGCTTCAGGATGACTGAAAGGCTTTTGCTCTGTCTGGTGGCTGCATACCGCGCTGCTCCAAAATCCAGCAGCTTGACCCGCAGATTCTCCGGCTCATCCGGATTCAGCACGTAAATATTATCCGGGGCGATATCGCGGTGAAGGATTCCAAATGCATGAACCACATCCATGGACGATGCAATCTGAATCACTACCGGCAGCGCCTGCTCCACCGTCATGGGACCATGCTGTTCCAGATACTTCTTCAGAGTGATTCCGTCCAGATACTCCATGACGATATAGGAGGTGCCATTGGCTTCAAAGCAGTCGTAGACCTGGACGATTCCTGCTGCCCGCCCCACCTTTGCCAGCCGCTTTGCCTCCTCAACGCTCTTTCGCAGTCCTTCCCGGAACTGATCTTCCTTGTAGCCGGGGTAGACGGTAATCTGCGTCCGCGACGGCTCTCTGGTGGCATACTCACTTGGAAGATACTCCTTGATTGCCACCCGCCTCGCCATGGTATAGTCATAACCAATGTATGTAACACCGAAGCCGCCAAACCCCAGCACCTTTCCCACGATATAATGCTTATCGAGAATCGTCCCGGGGGCAATATGGTAGGACTGCAAGGCGGGGGTATTATAGACATACCCACAGTATGGGCACACGTCAAACTCTTCCCCATACTCTCTCATACATCCCATACACAATCTGCTCATAACCTTCTCCTGCCATTTCCGGTATTTCTCATATCGTTAAGTAGTTACGAAGTGGCTCCGGCAGGATTCCCCGGCGGCGGAGCGATCGTGGGCGCTTCTGTTGGCGCTGTGATCGTGTTGGACGGCTGGTCTGTCGCACCTCCGTCCTGCCCCGGTCTGCTTCCCACCTGTGCGCCCTGGCTCTGAGAACCGGCTTCCGGACTCTGCTGACCGGCTTCCGGCTTCTGCGTTCCGGTGCCAGATGTCTGCTGACCCTTCTTATCTGCGCCCTGTTCGATCACTCCGACTTTCCCGTTCTCTGCATCCTGTCGGCTGGCATCTGCCGCCTGCCGGGAAGCCTCAGCGGCTCTACTCTCCTCCGCCCTGCTGGCTTCCTCCGCAGCCTGCTTCGCCGCTTCTTCCTGTCTTGCCGCTTCTGCCGCCCGGCGGGACTCCTCTGCTCTGGCAGCCGCCTTGCGTTCCTTCTCTTTTTTCTCTGCTGCCGCCTGCCTCTCAGCTTCCGCCTGCTTTGCCGCCTCAGCCGGATCCGGACCCTTGCTGACCACCAGATTCACAGCCGTATCCTTCTTCACCACATCCGTGCCTTCGTCTACGGACTGCTTCATAACCTTATCCTGATCCACAGAATCGCTGTAGTCAGAGGTCACCGTTCCCACCTTCAGTCCCAGCTCCGTAATCTTCGCCTTCGCTTCTTCCAGGGTCAGCAGCTCCACATTCACCATTCTGACCGTCTCCGGTCCGGTGCTGATGGTAACCTCCACACGGGTTTCGTTGATTTTGGTACCTGCCTTCGGATTCTGCGACAGAATCACATCCTTCGCTGCGGTGTCACTGCTGTCATTGCCGGCGATTACCAGCTCAAACTTCATCTCTTCCAGAAGCTTCGCTGCTTCCTCCTGAGTCTTGCCCACCAGATCCGGTACCTCCGTCTTCGCTTCCTCTGTCGGCTGCTGGCAGTCGCTGACGGTCAGAATCAGTCTGGAATCCAGCGGAATCTTCTCTCCCGGTTTTACCCGGACACGTCCGTTCTCACGGTCGGACTTCTTCCACAGGTTTCCCAGTATGCTTAAGAATCCGGAGCTTTCCTCCTGCTTCTTCGCATCCTCCACCCGTTCCACCTTCGTCACCGTGCCATAGGTCTCTTTGCTGTCACCATCCCGCTCGATTTCTATATTGGAGAAGCTTTTCTCTGCCAGCTCCTGTCTGGCCGCTTCCTCCTCCATCTGCAGAATCTTCGGAAATTCCGCGGTTTCCTTTCCCAGGCTGATGTAGACTCTGACCTCACGGTCCTCAAGCTCATCCACTCTGGCTGCCGTCAGGGTGAGCTGCCGGCTGACCGTTCCGGCAGGACACGCGTCATCATGGATCATCTTCTCCTTCTTCATCTGAAGTCCCAGGGACTTAAGCAGCTTCTCTGCCTCGTCCTCATTCATCCCCACAATGTTGGGGACCCGGTCCTCCTGACCGCTCTCTGCCGTCTCAAGCTGCACATGCCGGACTCCCACCGCTGTGATTCCGATCACCAGCACCGCCGCCGCTGCCGCCCCGACAATCCACCACCGGGACAGATTCAGAGACTCTCTTGCATCTCTGCGGCTGGACTGCTTCTTTCGCCGGTCAGCCGTCGGACTCTTCTTCCTGCCTGACAGCTCATCCCGGAACCGGGTACAGGTCTTCGTATCATGGCTCAGGGCATTCTTCAGTGCCGCAGCCTCGGAATTCTTCAGCTGAAAGCTGCTGCGCAGAAGCTCCTGCTCCAGCTTCTCACTGTCATCTGTCTCATTTCCCGTCACCAGCTGGCAGAACATCTTTGCCAGCCCGTAGACATCAATGGCCGGACCGGGATCACCGTAACCGACCACTCCCGGCTCACCGCTTACATATTTCCAGGGACCGAAATCCTTCAGGACCAGTCCTCCGCCGCATACCCAGAAGGAATCCGCATCAATCATCCCGTGATAAAGTCCCAGTTCCTGACACTTCTCCACCGCCTCGATTGCCCGCAGAAGCAGGTCCACGCCATCCCGTCCGCTGATTCTCCGCTCTGCCGCCCACTCCTTAAGAGTCTTGTAGTCCTGAAAATCCATCACAGCGTAGGCGGTCTTATTTTCCCGGAAGCAGGCGTGATAGGTCACCACATCCGGCTCCTGGTACAGGCGGATCAGCTCCCGGCTCTGGGACACAAACAGCTCCAGCCCCTGCTGAAACAGCTCTTCCTTCGACTGATAGATGCTGAGCTCCGTCTGCGCCGCCCTTGTGGCACAGTATTTGGGAAAATACTCCTGAATCTGCACCCGGCGGTCAAACAGCGCATCCCATCCATGGTAGATCACATCCACATCCCGGACCCGAATCACCGTTCCTACTATATACCGCCCCTGCAGGATTGTTCCGGCTGACAGATTGCGCTCACCATTCTGCGTCGCTCCATCCAGATATCCGCAGTGAGGACAGCGGTCCTCATACGAATCCGGATATTCTTTCATACAATTCAAACAACGCTTCATACACCCTGTTCCTCTCCGTATTCCATAGACTCCTCGCTCAGATCATCCAGAATATCCAGGATATCTTCAAATTCATGGTTGCTGTCCACATAGGTTTTCAGCATGTTGCGGTTCAAGGAAAGTCCGTTGCCGCCCTGCAGGTTAAATACATCCTGAGCATTCTCGCCCATCAGATAGTACACCAGACTGTCAGCTGCCTTCTTCCCGTCCCCTTCCAGACTGCCGTCGATGCTCCACAGGTGGGTGAACTGTCCCTTGACCTTGCCGTCTTCCCACAGCTCCTCCAGAATCACCATCTTGTAGATTCCGCCCAGGCTGGCACGCACTGCCTCATAGTCATCGGTATTTCCCAGATAAAATGCAGTCTCCCGCTTCAAAAACGGCTCATATCCCATGGCATTTTTTGATGTTTCGTCAAATGCCGGATCCGTGTCCGATGGTCCGAAGGCGGTCCGGTACATGGCAAGATTCTCCCTGCTCACACAGTAGCTGGGCTTTCCCTCCTCGTCCACCAGCTGGTCTAAGGAGGTCACGTCCTTCGGAATATGTTCCTCCGGAATCAGGTGCGTATTCACATACAGCACCGGCGCCCGGAAGGAAATCGGAATCTGCTTCTTCTCCGCTCCAAAATACTTCTGAAACGCCTTGTCCTTCACAAAGTAATAGTCCGATGGGTTCAGGGTATCATATGTGGTATCCATGCTTCCCAGCCGTCCCCACAGCTCTGTGTCTGCCGCAGTCACGTGACTGCTTTCAAATACCGACGGCAGTTCGCCTGTGTCCGCAGCCAGCTGCTTCTCATAGGCATTCCAGTCCACACAGGCTGCCGGCTCCACCTGTACCTTCGTAAACTTTCCGGTATACTCCTTTAGCATCTGCTCCAGCATCTCATCGGAGGTCTGAAGCTCAATCTGCTTGGCATCTCCTCCGCCCAGAACGCCTGCCTCCAGAATCTCTTCGCTCTTTAAGCCATTGATATCCGGCATCTGAACCGTGATATCCGCAGCGATCTTGTAGAGCGCATTCTGCTTGTACTCATACACCTTGTAGCATCCAAATGCCGCTCCCGTCAGCACCACACAGATACCGGCAATACTCAGACCGCGCACGGTCTTCCTTCGCTTCAGCTCCGAATCCACACTCAAAACCTTTGCCTTCTCCCGGAGAGCTTCCTGGAACTGGTCCACATTCTGGAACCGCAGCTCCTGATTCAGCGCCATGGCACGGAGAATGGAGTCATTCAGATACTGGGGAAGTCCCTCCACCAGTGCCGCAGGCGGATCCAGATGATCCTCAACCATACGGTTCACCGACTCCTCCGGCATTCTTCCGGTGATGGAGCGGTACAGCACAGCGCCCACCGCGTAGATGTCGGTCCAGGGACCCTGCCTGCTCTTGCTGCGGTACTGCTCCGGCGGTGCATACCCCGGCTTCAGAATGATGGAAAGGGTCTTCTCCTCCTCACCGGACGAGAATCTGGCTGCACCGAAGTCAATCAGCTTCACCCGGTAGTTCTCTCCCTCCGTTCCCACCGGAACCAGGAAAATGTTATCCGGACTCACATCCCGGTGAATGATTTTGATCTTGTGAAGCTCCTTCAGCGCATCCAGCACGGAAAGTGCCACACTCACTGCGAACTCCGGAGCCACCCGCCCCTGATGCTCGGCAATGTACTCCTTAAATGACTTTCCTTCCAGGAACTCCATGGCAATGTACGCCGTGTTGTTCTCCTCGAAGAATTCATAGACATTGACAATATTGGGGTGCGTATTAAAACGCGCCATGTTCCGGGCCTCTGCCAGGAACCGCTGCTTGCCGTTCTGGAACTCATTGGCACGGTTGCCGGAATAGATAATGACCTCCTTCTGTCCCGGCACACGGTTGACAATGCCGTTGGGATAGAATTCCTTGATTGCCACCTTCTTCTCCAGCACTCTGTCCCAGGCCCGGTATGTGATACCGAAACCGCCGAAGCCCACCGTCGTTCCCACGATGTAGCGGTCTCTCAGCACCGTCCCCGGATACAGGTGGTATGCCTCCTTTGGCGGAGATCCCGGTATGAATCCGCAGTAGGGACATACCCCGTAGACCTCATCAAATGTATTCATGCAGTTTAAGCATATCATGTCGAGTTCCTCCTACCTTCCCAGGTATTTCATCAAAATTGCGGTGGTATTATCCTGGCCCCGCACGCCATATCGGGCAGCCATGGCCGTCATCCGGTCCGCTGCGATCATCATATCCACATCATTGTCCCGCGCCATGGCACAGACCTGACTCTCGTTCAGGCTCTTATAGATTCCGTCACTGCACAGCATCAGGATATCATTGGGCTTTAGCTCCAGCGGTGTCGGATTCACATCCACATATTTGACCGGGTTCATGCCGATGAAGCTGATCAGTGCTTCCGCCTGGGGCGTCCGCTCTTCCCGGTCAAAGGTCGCCCGGTCGATCAGTCCCTCGTCCAGCTGGGTCTGCAGGGTCAGCCGGTAATTGTGCTCCCGGTTCAGGGACTGGATCTGATTGTCCCGAATCAGATAGATCTTGCTGTCCCCAACAGACACCCAGAAGACCTGACTGCCCCGGCAGAGTGCCGCCACCAGCGTGGTTCCCGCATTGAGGGGCTTTCCCTGGCTGTTCTTCAGGATTCCCACTGCCTGGTCCATCACTCTGGCTTCCGCCGCCAGAAATCCCGGCACATCCACCAGATTCTGCTTCTGGTGATAGTCCCGGACCATCTGGTTCACTGCCGTGCTGCTGGCGCGCTCACCGCCTTCCAGCCCGCCCATGCCGTCGCAGACAATCGCCAGAACCTCCTTTTGATCTGTATAATAATAACAGTAATCCTGCTGATAGCTTCTGGTCCCCAGAATGCTGCTGACCCCGATCTCAAAGCAGGGATTATTCTCTTTTCGCTCCTCAACGATATTCATGTCTTACTCCTAACTCTATGACACAATCCTGGCTTGCCAGAATGAAGCGTGCCGGTGGCTTCACATTGTAGTCTGTGCCCTTTTTCAGCCGCTTTCCCCGGTAATACACTCCGTTGGCAGACACATCCCGGATGCAGAACCGCCCGCAGTCCGGAAGATACGTGACAATACAGTGTACCCGGCTTAAGCAGTCCGGCTTGTGGATCTGAAGATTCGCCTCCGCGTCAGAACGCCCCACCTTCAGAGACTGGCCGGCAGGAATATTCCACTGCTTTCCCCGCTCGGTCCCCTGCACCACCGCCACATAGGGAACCGCCACCTGCTTCGGCTTCGGTGCCGGTACCGGCTGCGGTCTCGGCTGCGGTCACGGTGTCGGCTGCGGCAACGGCTGCGGGCTCGGTACTTGCTGTGGTCTCGGTTGCGGCTGCGGCATCGGCTGCGTCGCCGCGGCGATCTCCGCGATAAACTGCTGCATGGTCCTGGTTCTCTGGCTGACAGACAGATTCAGCGCCCGGTCCACCGCATCAGAGATTCCCTCCGGCACCCCCAGGTTCATATACTTGAGGGCGACATAGCTCTTGCCTGCCAGCCGGTCCGGTGCCGACGGGATGTTGGTTCCCGTCAGTACATAGTAGTATGTACCTGCCAGGGAATAGACATCCGTGAAGCTGCCCTGCTCCATCTGGGAGGAGAACTGCTCCGGCGGCGCGAACTTGGGCTTGAGCACCACCGACAGTCCTGCCCGCATCCCGGTCTCCGTCTGCTTGGCACTTCCAAAGTCGATTACCTTGACTCTTCCATTTCTTGTAATATAGATATTCTCCGGGCTGATATCCCGGTGGATGATTCTGGTCTTTGTATGGATCACGTCCATGGACACCGCTACCTGCAGGATGATATCCGTCACCTGCTTCACCGGCAGACGCCCCTGACTGGCGCGGACGATCTGTCTGAGATCCGCACCATCCAGATACTCCATGACAAAATAAGCCGTATTATTTTCCCGGAAGGTGTCCGTAATGTCCACCACCGACGGGATCTGCTCCAGCTTACTGAGAATCTGCGCCTCATCCAGGAACCGGCGGAGTCCAGCCATATAGGGCATCTCGCAGTCCTGAGACTGCAGCTCCAGATGGACACGGTCCTCCTGTCTCCGGCACATGCCGTTGGGCGCATACTCCTTCACACAGCAGATTCCGCTTTTTTGAAGGTCATATGCCTTGTAGGTGATACCAAACCCGCCTTCTCCCAGCACCCGTCCCAGATAATACCGCTGCTTCAGCACGGTGCCTGCGGGAAGCGCCTTCTGGCTTTCCTGCTTATCATACTGGATCTTGTAGCCGCAGCGCACACAGGTGCCGCTGTAGCCTGCCTCAAAACAATTCGGACAAAGGTCCCTTCTCACGCCATCACCACCCAATCGTTATTCGCATGGATCCGGCCTCAATCACATCACCAGTCTCCAATCTTCTCTTGTTCTGAATCTGAATGCCGTTGACCGAGGTTCCGTTCATGGAATTCAGATCCCCGATCAGCACCTGGTCACCGCTGCGCTCCAGGCAGAAGTGCTGCCGCGACATCTTCTGGTCATCAAAATGAATATCGCAGATGGAAGACCGTCCCACGATCAGGCTGCTTCCCAGCTCCCACACGGTCCGCTGAGGCTGCATCCCGTTGACCGAAATCAGCACATTCAGCCGCAGCACCGGTATCTGCTGCACTGCCACATGCTGGCGGAATCCGCCGCCGTCCACCAGGACCGGATCCGGTCCCTGTCCTGACCCGCTCTGCCCGGGAGCTTCTTCCTCCTGCTTCGCCGCTTTCTTCTTCTGCTGGACGACGATCACAATGATCAGCGCCACCACAGCGGCAAAGATCAGCATCAGGACACCTGTATAATCGGAAGCCTCCTCCGGCTCCGGCTGCTCCGGCGCATCCTCCACGGCAATCACCACCGCACCGCCGGCTCCGCTTCCGGTCACCTGATTCTCTTCCATGGAAAAGTCCGTGATATTGACCAGATTCAGCTCATAGGTTCCATTTTTCACCGGCTCCGCCAGTGACAGATTCACCACGGAGCTGTCATCCCTGCCATAGGAGATTCCGGTAACTCCCACCGGCTGCCCCTCGAAGGTCAGCTGGTAGTTGGCTGTCCCGTCCAGCCCTTTTAACGGCTCGCTGAACACCAGCCTGAGCTGCTGCGATCCCACACAGACCACAGACTGAAGTCTGGGGCTTTCCTCATCGGGAATCCAGTAGTTGCTCATAACCTCCCGCTTCGCCACGCTCTCATCGGCGAACTTTAAGCTGAAGGTCTCTTCCTGATAGGTCACCTGATTGGAAGCTGCCCGGTACTCTGCCCGCACATCATCCCCAAGGCTCTCCTGCAGCTCCAGGAACATCTCCGCCCCGTCCTCCGGCTCAAAGACCCGGATCTCGCCGCCGGAATTGCGGGCAAATTCTCCGAAGCTGTTGACATACTCCTTCTTCGTATCCCGGATTCCAAAGGCATAGACCGGAATCCCCTGCTCTCTCAGAGCCGTCTGTGCCTCCTGAGCCTGCTTTTTGCCCACTGCGAAGTCCTCTCCGTCCGACAGGACCAGCAAAACCGTTCTTCTGTCTCCATCATTTCGGGTCTCCTTCGACCTGGAAGCCACCTGATGGATTGCCTCAAACAAAAGGGTCTCCTGATTGTTGTTCTTTAAGGATTTGAGAACCTGCTCCAGCTCTTCTCCGGTCTGCGTCCCGTCCGCCGCCTGGATCACTTCGTCTCCGAAGGTATAGAACACCAGCCTGTCCTGCTGCCGCAGGCTTCCCTGCAGACTCCGGATGGCTTCCTTCATCCCCGCAAAGTAATCTCCCGGAATGGAGCCGGAAATATCCAGCAGCACGTAGTAGCAGACCCCTTCTCCGCAGTCGTCAAACACCACCGGGGTTCCCTCGGGCGTCAGCTTCTCCTGTGCAAAATACGCCTCCGCGCTCTGCACCTCCTCCACAGACATCCCGCTTCCATACATCACGATCTCCGGCATATTCACAAAGACCTGCTCAATCCTGCGATCCTGTGTCTTAACCGCCTCGCCAGCCTGCGCTCCCGGTGTCTCCTGCGCCTTAACCGCCTCGCCAGCCTGCGCTCCCGGCGTCTCCTGCGCCTTAACCGCCGCTGTGGTCTCCTGCGCCCGTACTGTGGCAGCTGCCCCCACCGGGCTCGCCGCCATCACTGCCGTAAGCAGCGCCAGCCCTAAACATCTTCCTCTCGTTCCCATACTCTTCCCTCCACACAGAATGGAATAAATACAAATTCACTTCCGCCCATTCTGATCGTATCTCCTGCCTGAAGCACCTTGGTTCCCGTCAGCAGGTTATCATCCTCATATGTCAACGCTCCCGGTGACGGAACCAGCGTAAACTGATTCTTCCTGTCATCGTATACGATGGAGCAATGATTTTTCCTCGTTATGGCCGGATCGTCCATCACCTGAACATCCATACCCGGCTCTCTTCCAATGCGATTGAACCCGTGATGCAGCCGGTAGTCCCGGCCCTTCTCCGGTCCCGACCTGCAGACCAGCCACCCGGTCACATAGTCATTTCCTTTTGCTCCGGAGTAGTAGCTGACCGTCTTCTGGTCCGCCTCCTCCCCGGTTCCTGCCGCCACAAGCGCAACCGTCCGGTCAGACTCCTCTGCCCCTTTCTCCCGGGGCATTGCCACCGTCTTATCCCGGTCGAACCATCCAAATAATCCGCCCCGCTGCGGTCTGTCCGGTTCCGGCTTCTTCGCCTCCTGTCCGCCGCTCTGGACGGAAATCCCGCAATGCGGACAGGATGAAAATCTCTGATCGTCATAATAATGCCCCTGCGGGCATCGGATTACCGCCATACCTCACTCCCCCTAATCCAGCCAGACTGCCACGGCTGAATAATTGTCCATATTGGTACCCCTGCCATTCTTCTTCACAAGCTCTTCCATCAGCTGGACCCACTCCTGCACGGTCTCAGCCTTCTTCAGACACGCCATCATCTTCTTCTCGTCGATCAGCTCCCAGAAGCCATCGGTGCACAGCAGAAACTGCTGCCGTCCTCCTCTTGCGATCGGCTCCTCGATCTGATACTTCGGCGTATCCCAGTCCACGCCCAGTACCCGCAGCAGACGGTTGCGGTCCGGATGATTGCGGATCTGCTTCTCCTTAATCTGCCCTGCAGCCACCAGCATCTGCGGCACACTGTGGTCCAGCGTGCGCTTTATCAGCTTTCCATTTTCAAAGTAATACAACCGGCTGTCACCGATATGTCCCCAGCAGATCTCATCCTGCTTCACATGAAGCAGCACCAGCGTCGTCTTCATATCCTTCGCCATGATGTCTTCCTGCTGTGCCTCCAGAATCGATGCCTGCGCCTCCGCAAAAGAGCGGTCCATGGTCTCCTCCGTCACGCCGTCCACGGCAAATACCTTCACCGCCGCCTCCACAGCCAGCTGAGAAGCCACCTCGCCCTTCCCGTGACCGCCAAGTCCGTCCGCCAGGACGAAGCAGTAGTCCTCCCCGTTCTGGTACATCCCCACATTGTCCTCATTATTGTCTCTGTCACCCACATCACTCAGCAGATAATAGGAAATCATACACACTCTACCTCTCTCATCGATAATCCTGTGATTCGTCTGAAACTGAACGGAAATCAGGCCTTCCAAAAAAACTTAAATTTCTTTAAATCTCTCCTTCGAGCCTGATTCGCTTCGTTCCGTTATGAAATTTTAACTGTTAATTCAGGCGGAATCCGTTCTGTTTGGTGCTGCCCAGATAGATCACCGTACCCCGGGCAAGCTCCTTCGGCTGCCCCTTCTCAATGCGGCTTCCATTTTCCAGATAGGTACCGGTACTGGAGCTGTCCGTCACGGTATACTGGTTGGTTCTTCCGTTGAAGCGAACCGTACAGTGAACCCGGCTGACATCCGCATACTTGCCGTCAAATACGATATTACAGCTCTCCGGAGAACGGCCAAATACCAGAGTCTCCCCATCCTTCAGTTCATAGGTGTAGTTCTGATAAGCGCCCACAATACCAACCATCTTTCCGGTGTAGGTCGGAATGTCTTTGGAGCCACCCTTGCCGCTGTCTATTGCCGGATCTGTATACACGCCATGAACAATCGAGTTGGAGAACGCAATCAGATACTGGAACACCTCTGACATAATTCTGAAGCATATACTCGGGATGATGCTCAGCCATGCCGCATTCGGATTGAACCGAAATGCTCTGTAATACTCTTTGTAATACATGAATGTAATTACCATTGCTGCCACAATGTAAACCAGCAGAACCACCTGTACAATTCCCATCTTGTCGTTGGTCAGCTTTCGCAGCAGAGCCACCAGAAGAATTGACAGTGTTATGGTTACCTCGTTAAAGCCAAAGAAAGGCACATACCACATGGGGCATTTTGCAATCTTCATCTGATAGATTCTGCGTGCAATCGGAATAAACGGCATAAAGTCACCATCCACCTTTGCCTTGCGTCCGGTACACATCAGAGCATAGCCCTTTACAAACCACGGCAGGATAATTACCATTGCCATCAGCACAATCATCAGAATCCCAATGCTCTGTACCAGCGACGTAATCGCTTCTATTGCACTCTCTATGTCATTCATATCATTCAACATCATATCAAACATCGTTCCATTCCTCCTTTATCCTCAGTTCCCTTATCTCTGTCAGTCCTCTGTCTTCCAGGTAAATGCCTCATCACAGCAGGGAATCAGCATCAGCTGCACATCGCCCACCTGAAGCACATCATTCTTCTTCAGCTGAATCGGAGACAGCACCACATTGCCGTTGACGTAGAACAGCTCTCTGGACTCACCCGGCTGTGCCAGGAAAATATTCTTTCTCGGCTCATGGATGATGGTCGCATGGCGGTCACGGGATACGGTATTCTCCCCAGCCAGGCAGACATCCATATCTGTGCCCCGTCCGATAAAGTTGCGACCGCTCTTTAAGCGGAAATCCTGTCCGTAGAACTTGCCCTGGGTACATACCAGCCAGCCCACGATCGGAGACATCTGCGGCGTCTCCACCTTGCTGTTCTGATAGATGCTGATGGTCCTGGAATCATCAGACGGAAGTACGCTTCCGCCGGTCACAGCGCTGTCCATACCGTTCACTGCCGGATCGCTGTTGTAGGTGTCCAGATCCACAGTTGCAGCAATATTCGGGCTGCTGCTGTATGCAACGGTGCTGTTTTCCCCGGATGCACTGCTGTTGCAATGCGGACAGGTCGCATAGGTATCACTGTCATAAAAATGACCATTACTGCACTTTGTTAAATTCATACTCATCGCTCCTTTGTCTTAATCAGTCATATTTCGTTGTTAGAAGACCGAAATCTCCCCGTTTGACCGTTGGAACTATTATAGCAAAAACGTGTATTGAAAGAATTGTTTTTACAAAATCAGCCTTTTTTCAGACAAAAACGGACAGATCCCGGTGACCTGTCCTGCTATTTCAGATAATGAGAATACCGTTCCCTGGTCTCACCGTAGCGGGACTTGCTGATGGGAACCATCAGTCCGTCCGACATGACAATCCGGTTTCCCTCAATATGGCGGATCTCTCTCATATTTACAATGTAGCTTTTGTGGCACTGCAGAAAATCTGCCGACAGCTTCTCCAGCAGCTTCTGCAGCTGCCCGTAGCAGCTGTACCGCTCGGTCCTGGTCCGAATCTCAATCTGATGCCCGGCGCTCTCCATATACAGAATATCCCGTAATGGAATCGGCCGCATCACCCCCCTGCTCTTGACCAGAAGCATATCCCGCTGCTCCTCCGCGGTCAGCTTCAATATGTAGCTTTTCAGCACCGTCTCATCCAGAGGCTTGATCAGAAATCCGCTCAGATTATCCGCCAGCAGAAAGATCCGCTGAATATACCGCACCGGATGCTCAGCCATACAGACGATCTTGGTTCCGGGCGCAAGCTCGCTGATCTCCTGAATCAGCTCCAGCGCCTGCTCCGTCTCGTCCCACTCCAGATCCATCAGAATGACCTGATATGCCTCGTCCCCCCGCTGCAGCGACCGAAGCAGACTCTCCAGACTTGGATAGGCATCACACGGCTCCACCTTCGGAATCTGCCGGATCTGCTCCATCACCTGTACTCTCACCTGTTCACTTTTATCACATACTGCTATTCTTGCCATACTGCCTGACTGTCCTTTGCCACTTTCATACTCTGTCTGATATTGTATCATTGATTCCATTTTTCGACAGCAGGGCAAAAAAATTCGACAGGGTTTCGGTTTATCAGATACCCCCCCCCCGTCGAATTTTTCCGGATTTCAACTTTCTTCGTTCTGTCCGGCTCCTGACTGCAGACGTTCTTCCAGTTCTCTCAGAATCTCCCGGACCGCCCGGATGCTCACCTCTCTGCTGCAGACGAACTCGCCTTCCTCCAGCAGCTGCATAAATGCGAGGATCCGCTCAGACATTCCCATCTCATTGATCTGGCAGTAATTATTATTTCCCACCGACATGCAGAAGCTGACCCGGTTGTGGGCAACAGCGCTGTGGAATAGAGGGACGTATGCATCGGCAGCTTCATCTGGCAGCCGTCGATCACATAATATTTGCTGTCCTCCGCCTCCATCCACTTCAGATAGTTCTGCAGAATCTCCCTGCGCATTTCCAGCTCCACCGGACGATACACTTCATCCGGAATTCCGCTGAGCCTGCCTTCCTCTGCGAACCGCCGCACGCCCTCCAGGGTGAAGAAATGAACCATATCCTCTTCCTTCAGCTGATGTATCCGCTTCTCCAAAATGGCAAGCAGCTTTTCCTTCTGCTCCCCGGTTACCAGCAGGTGCTGCTCAATGATCTGCGGCGGTATCAGAAACAGCAGGCACGGGGTATATTCCAGATAATAGCTCTTCCGCACCTCCTCTTCCAGTCCTCCTGACCGGCTGTCACTGAGCAGATCTCTGGAGCTGCACAGCTCCTCCAGACATTCTGCCGCATCCTGATACCACTTCAGCAGTCTCCGCTTCTTGTCAACCTTCCGACGCATCATCTGCTGCAGGTAGCTGATCTGCTCCTGGTCCCACAGCACGATGCCGATTCCCGTATCCCAGTCCACCGCCATCGCCCACTGGTCTCCCACGAACCAGTTGGTGAAAGGCAGCTCCCCGATCTGCATGTAATCATAGCAGGGCACATACCGGTCGCTGGCCTGAATCAGCGGCATGATCCGGTTAATAAAGCGGATATTGTAAAGACTGTCCTCCGCGGCAATATTTCTCCTCAGATAAAAGTAATGCTCACAGGTCAGCGGGCACTGTTCCAGCCAGCGTGCCAGCACCTCCACCAGAATATCCGGGATCTCTCCCGCCATCATAAACAGATGGGACGGCTGATTTCCCGCCATCATGCACTGATAGTGCATCACCTGCAGGAAAAACATCTGAATCTCTTCAATATTGGCAAGCACTGTGACCTGCTTTAACCGGTCTTCATCCGGCTGAAAAGGCGAATTTTGCATTTTGTCTGCCCTGCGCTCATATTCCAGCAGCTTTTTCAGCTCCAGCAGACAGTTCCACTCATGCTCTCCCACCTTCTCCATCTTATAGAGGGAGTACAGCTCATGACGCTTTTCCTCCGGGCACTCCAGAGCAGCGAACAGAAGCTTTACCTTCCGCTCATCCTTCGCCAGCCGCTTGCCCAGCCGCATTTTGGATATGTGGTCCAGAGACAGTCCGCTGGCATCCGAAAGCTGCAGCAGCGTCTTGCCGGACTTTCTGATCTCTGACTTCAGAGTCTCTGAAAATACGCTCATGATTCCAACCACCCTCTTATATATTCCTTTAGCTTCTCTTCATTCAGGATGTCCAGCAGAGAGAAGTCGTCGTCTGTATCCCGGGCATCGGCTTCCCGCGTTTCATCGTCCGCATCCCGAACATCGGCTTCCCGCTTCTCGTCATCGTCCGACTCCTCTTCTCCGGCTACAATGACCCGGTCCGCCTCGGACCGTTCCAGCAGAACCGTATCCAGGGTCATATACCACTTTCCATCGGTTTTCTTCATATTAATAACAGCAGGCTCCCCGGTGGACGCATCCATAAAGTAGACCGTCGCCTTGTCGCCCTTGATATACGTCTCCGTCACCTGAAAATCCACCTGCGGGTATCCCATCTCCCCCGCCTGGTCCCCGATGACAGCCTTCGCAAGGGGCATCAGATCGATCAGGTCCTGAGTCTCCAGCCCCAGATCAAAGTCCGTCAGCTTGCCCACCACCTTCAGCGCCAGGTCCATACCACCTGTCACCGCCTTCAGGGAGTCCTCGTCAATGCAGTCCATCATGGCCTGAACATCCATCTCATTGATTGCATCCTCATATGCCTCGATGGTCTCCTCCGGCAAATGCTCCGGCACGACAAGGGAATCACACCCCGTACAAAGCATCATATTGCCCGCAAGCAGCGCTGCTGCCGCCCACCTGCTCTTCCTCATACTCATCGCCCCTTTCCCATTTGAAACTATCTTAGCATATTACCGGAACACATCAACGGCAAATTATGACAAAAAACAGGCAAATTTTGGTAATTTTCGTAAAATCTCCTGTTTTGTCAACAAAAAAAGCGAAAGGTCTGCACCTCTCGCTTCTTTGCCGTCAGACCCGTCATCGGGCCTGTTCTTATGAAACCGGATTCCTGTGAACCCTGATTCTTACGCTTCCTGCTTCTCCACCTGAACGATTGCAGACTTCTGCATCGGGATACGGCAGTTCTTGTTGTTGCCGAACTCTACGATCACGGTGTCATCGGTCATGTCGATGATCACGCCGTAGAAGCCGCTGGTGGTCAGGATCACATCACCGATTGCGATGCTTGCCATCAGCTCCTGCTGTTTCTTGCGCTCCTTCTGCTGTGGGCGGATTGCCATGAAGTACATCAGTGCACAGAAGAAAATAATGTAGCCGATTAAAAATAATCCATTTGGTGCGCCTGTTGCTGTTAACATAAATGTCCTCCTCGCAGTCTGACCGACGCCTCGCTGCGATCAGTCCGCTTTTTCTCTTATTTTTCTTTGCGAATCCGTAATCCGGATCACTCCTGCGGTCCTGCTTCCATTCGTCCAAGCTTCTCAGCCTTGTAGGATGCGAAACGGTGTTCCTCGATTGCGTCGCGAATCTCTTCCATCATTTTATTATAAAAATACAGATTATGCAAGACACATAATCGCATTCCCAGCATTTCCTTCGCCTTGAACAGATGGCGGATGTAGGCTCTGCTGTAGGAACGGCATGCCGGACACTGGCAGCCCTCCTCGATGGGTCTGTGATCCAGCTCATACTTCTGGTTGAGCAGGTTCAGCTTGCCCTCATTGGTGTATACATGGCTGTGACGGCCATTTCTCGACGGATAGACACAGTCGAAGAAATCGATGCCCCGCTCCACGCCTTCCAGAATGTTCGCCGGAGTCCCCACCCCCATCAGGTAGGTGGGCTTGTTCTGGGGAAGGTGAGGAACCGTCACATCCAGAATGTGGTACATCTCCTCGTGGCTCTCGCCCACGGCCAGACCGCCTACGGCGTAGCCATCCAGGTTCATGTCGGCAATGGTCTTTGCATGGTTGATCCGGATCTCGTCCACCACGCCGCCCTGGTTGATGCCGAACAGCAGCTGATTCCTGTTGATGGTATCCGGCAGGGAGTTGAGCCTTGCCATCTCCTTCTGACAGCGCTCCAGCCATCTGGTGGTGCGGTCCACGGAATTCTGGATATACTTAAGCTCCGCATGGCTGGGCGGACACTCGTCAAATGCCATGGCGATGGTGGAACCCAGGTTGGACTGAATCTGCATACTCTCCTCGGGGCCCATGAAGATCTTGTGTCCGTCAATGTGAGAGTTGAAATACACGCCCTCCTCCTTGATCTTGCGCAGACCCGACAGGGAAAATACCTGGAATCCGCCGGAATCGGTGAGGATCGGACGATCCCAGTTCATGAACCTGTGAAGTCCCCCATACTGCTTGATCAGCTTGTCGCCGGTCCGCACATGCAGATGGTAGGTGTTGGACAGCTCAACCTGGGTGCCGATCTGGCGCAGGTCATCAGTGGAAACCGCGCCCTTGATGACGCCCACCGTGCCCACATTCATAAAAACCGGAGTCTGGATGGTTCCGTGCACCGTCTCCACACTGGCACGCTTTGCACGTCCATCCGTCGTAATCAGTTGATATCTCATATATTATTCCTATTCTAACGCAACTCTTCCTTGTTCTCTGTGCTGCAGCTTCCTACTTGTCCTCTGCCTTCTTCGCTGCAGCCTTCTTGTTCTTTGCCACAGTCATCACATACCACAGTCCGCCGGTTACACATACGGAAGAGTAGGTTCCGCATACGATACCTACCATCAGCGGAAGTGCAAACTCACGGATGGAGGATACGCCCATCAGGAACAGTACAAATACCATGATGAAGGTGGTCAGAGAGGTGTTGATGCTTCTGGTGAAGGTCTGGGTGATACTTAAGTTCACGATCTCCTCCAGCGGCATCCGGTTCTTCTCAGCCAGATTCTCACGGATACGGTCGAAAATAACGATGGTCGCATTGATGGAGTAACCAACGATGGTCAGCATACATGCGATGAAGGTGGAGCCAACGGACCACTTTGCAACGGCGTAGAAGGTAAGTACCACCAGCACGTCGTGTACCAGTGCCAGGATTGCACTTGCCGCGAACCGGATATCCTTAAACCGCATCCAGATGTACAGCAGCATCAGAACGGTTGCAATGATCACAGCCACAACTGCGTCCTGCTTCATCTCTGCGCTGACCGCACCGGAAATACTCTCCGCGGTGATCTTCTCTGCCTCAACGCCAAAGTTCTCAACCATGGCATCCTCTAACTGCTGTCTCTGATCCACGTTCAGAGTCTTGGTCTTGATGATGACCTCATTGGTGCCTGCCACCTTCTGGGTCTGTACATCCGCATCACCGGTAATGCCGGAAACCACCGGAACCACCTTGGTGGAAATGTCTTCCAGAGTCATGTCCTCATTGAAGGTCACATTGGTAGAAGTACCGCCGGTGAAGTCCATGCCGTAGTTTAAGGCATGTCCGATCTGACCGTTGTTCAGTGCCATGCCGACCCAGCCTGCCACGATGACAACCAGGGAAATGATAAAGCACAGGTTCTTCTTGCCCAGGAAGTTGATGGTCCTGCCATCCTTCTTGACGCCGTACAGCTTGGCATTGTCCAGTCCCAGATTGTAAAGAACTGCCAGTGCGCCTCTGGTCACGAACAGTGCCGTGAACATGGACAGCACGATACCGATAGCCAGTGTGGTTGCAAAGCCCTTAACCGTACCGGAACCGCGGAAGTACAGCACTGCTGCAGCGATCAGGGTGGTCACGTTGCCATCCACGATTGCGGACAGCGCCTTGGCAAATCCGGTCTTGATTGCAGACTTCACAGTCTTGCCCAGACCGATCTCCTCCTTGATACGAGTGAAAATGATGACGTTGGCATCCACCGCCATACCCACTGACAGGATGATACCTGCGATACCCGGCAGAGTCAGAGTCACCTCAAATGCTGCCAGCAGAATCAGAATCAGTCCCACATACAGAGCCAGAGCCAGCACTGCTGCCACGCCCGGAACCAGGTATACAATCATCATAAATACTGCCACGATGGCAAATCCCACTGCGCCTGCCTTTAAGCTGGTGGAAATCGCTTCCTGACCCAGCTTTGCACCAACCACGTTGGAGCGCAGCTCCTCCAATTCCAGAGACAGAGAACCGATGCGGATGGTTGCCGCCAGCTGTTCTGCCTCCTCGTAGGTCTCCATACCATCGATCTGGCACTGTCCGCCGGTGATTGCCTCGCGGACCACCGGGTTGGAGTAGATCATGCCGTCATAAATGATGGCGATCCGCTTGCCCACATTCTTGGTGGTAGCATCTGCAAATGCCTTGGTTCCCTCTTCTGTGAAGGTCAGGCTTACCACGTTGGACTTGATGCCGTTCTGGTCGATGATGCCCGCCTTCGCCACAGCCACCTGATCACCGGTCAGGAGCACCTGACCTGCCTCGTCGGTAAATACCAGGGAACCCGGCTTACCCAGCTCTTCCAGGATTGCATTGGCATCGGACACTCCCGGAATGTCAATGTTGATCCGGTTGCTGCCCTCCTGGTACACCTCAGCCTCGGTACTGTAGTTCTGTACACGCTGCTGAAGCTTGTAAATCGTATCGGACATCTCCTCGGATGTCGGGTCTTCCTCCACTGCCTGGTAGGTAATGCTCACACCGCCTGCCAGATCCAGTCCCAGCTTGATATCGTCCATGGTATCATAGCCAAAGTATCCGAACAGACCTACTGCAAACAGCAGAACCAGAAGACCAAGAAACCCCTTTGTCTTACTGCTTTTCATTGCTTTTTCTCCTCTCAATGTTTTGCGGGAAACGCGAACTCCGTTTCACTTCGTCGGCGCAGCGGCGCTTTCGTTTCACGCAACCGCCTTTACTCTTCGTCGGCAAGCGCTGCCTTTATCATTATCGCACACTCAATCCGCTTCTTCTGCATCTCGCAGCCGATGTCATAAGCGTCCGTAATGCACCCGTGGAAATTGTAAGAGTTCGCTGCACAGCCACCGCTGCAGTAAAATCTTGCAAAACAATCCTTACACTTGTCCTTTGCATATACATTGCAAAGCTTGAATTCATCCCGGATATCGGTCCGGGTAATACCGGTGTCCACATTGCCCATGAGGAATTCTTCCTGTCCCACAAACTGATGGCAGGGATAGAAGTCGCCCCACGGGGTCACTGCCAGGTACTCGGTTCCTGAACCACAGCCGGACAGGCGCTTTGCCACGCACGGTCCCTGATTCAGATCCAGCATAAAGTGGAAGAAGTTGAAGCCTCTGCCCTCTTTCTTGCGCTTAATGTACTCCACAGCCAGCTTATCATACTCTTCTAAGATCTGCGGCAGGTCCTCCTCGCGGATGGAGTATGGCTCCTCCGGTGCGGATACCACCGGCTCGATGGACATCTGGTCAAAGCCCAGATCCGCAAAGTGCTTCACATCCTCGGAAAAGTCCAGATTGTTTCTGGTGAAGGTTCCCCGCACATAGTAATCCTTGCCTGCGCGGCTCTTGGCAAACTTCTGGAACTTGGGAACGATGATGTCATAGCTGCTTCCGTGACCATTTCTGGTAGGGCGCATCATGTCGTTGATCTCTTTTCTGCCGTCCAGACTCATGACCACGTTGCTCATCTCCCGGTTGCAGAACTCCATGATCTCGTCATTTAACAGCACGCCGTTGGTAGTCAGGGTGAAGCGGAAGTGCTTGTTGTGCGCCTTCTCCTGTGCCCGGCCATACTCTACTAACTGCTTGACCACTTCCCAGTTCATCAGTGGCTCACCGCCGAAGAAATCCACCTCCAGATTCCGGCGGTTGCCGGAGTTGGCAATCAGGAAGTCCAAGGCCTTCTTACCGACCTCAAAGCTCATCAGAGCCCGTCGTCCGTGGTACTCCCCCTCCTCTGCAAAGCAGTACTTGCAGCCTAAGTTGCAGTCATGAGCGATATGCAGGCACAATGCCTTCACCACCGTCTCACGCTTCTTAAAGTCTGTCACATAGGTCTTGTAAATATCCTTGGTGTATAGCTCCTCCGCGTCGATCAGCGCCTGAACCTCCTCAAGCGCCTCCTCCACGTCCTCAGCCGGGTAAGTCTTCTTCAGTTCCTCTGCTGCTTTCGCTCTCTCGTCCGCCGGAATCGGCGCAGCCGCCTCCAGCTCACCCATCACGGGCTCCAACATGGCAATGGCATCATAAACCACATCGTCCACCACATGAACCGAACCGCTGGCAATGTCCATGACGATGTCGTAACCATTATTCTTGTACTGATGTATCACTGATTCTCTCCTTATCTAAATGCATAATGCACATATAGCCGTGTCATGAATGCCGCATTTATGCTGCTTCTGTGCCACATCCATGACACAAACAAAAGACCCCTACAGTCCAATTCGAGACCATAGGGATCCTTTCTTGTCTGCCACTTACTGTATCGGTATGTCTACCAGACAGATTATCTGTTAGCGTTCTCGCAGCTCTGGTTGCCTACGGTACAGGAAGTCTTGCATGCGGACTGACAGGATGTCTGGCACTCGCCGCATCCGCCCTTCTTCATGGATTCTTTTAAAGTCTTGTTATTTAAGGTTTTTACGTGCTTCATATCGCTCGCCTCCTATTGATTTCTGAATATACTTCGAGAAAAATTATACCATAAGTATGAATTACACGCAAGCCTTAGTTTTGGGGGGAGATGGGGTTTTGCGGAGGGGTTTTTGCCGATGAGTAGTCGCTGAAGGGGACGCATCGAAGGGGACTCATC
>JAUNPU010000052.1 GCA_030536555.1 Eubacteriales bacterium
TTGACTGTCTGCCCGGTTACTGTGCTTTTTCGGCTGCCTGCTTGACTGTCTGTCCGGTTACTGTGCCTTTCCGGCTACCTTTTTTGCGATGAATCCGGATACTGCATTGATGCATACCACGATCACCAGCAGCACCACTGCGGTGGCGTAGGACTGGTTGGTATAAAGGCCCTCATTGGTCAGCACATACATGTGCACTGCCAGGGTACGTCCGGAGCCAAACAGATTCTCCGGGATTCCGGCAACGGTTCCTGCGGTGTACATCAGAGCTGCCGTCTCACCGACGATACGGCCCACTGCCAGGATCACGCCTGCCAGAATGCCAGGTACCGCAGACGGAAGTACGATGCAGAATACCGTTCTTAATCGGCCTGCACCCAGTCCGAAGCTTCCCTCCCGGTAGGAATCCGGCACAGACTTCAGTGCCTCCTCGGTGGTACGCATGATCAGCGGCAGAATCATGATGGCCAGAGTCAGCGCACCGCCCATGATCGTGTAGGACCAGCCCAGGGTCACTGCAAACAGCAGGAAGCCGAACAGACCGTAGACGATGGACGGAATGCCGGACAGGGTCTCTGCCGTCACCCGGACCACTGCCACCAGCTTATTGCCGCGCTTCGCGTACTCTACCAGATAAATGGCAGCGAAGATTCCCAGCGGACCTGCAATCAGCAGGGAAAGGGCTGTCATCATCACCGTGTTGATCAGTGCCGGCATCAGGGATACATTTTCACTGTTATACTGCCATGCAAACAGGTCCGCCGTCAGATACGGCACACCCTTGATCAAAATGTAAAAAATCAGAAACAGCAGGGTCAGCACTGTCAGCAGCGCCGATAAGGATACCAGCACATTGAGAATCAGAGACAGGGGGCTTCTCCGGTAAGTCTTCATCCGCTGCCCCAGAGTCTGCTGGTTGATGCCTTTTAATTTCTCCGGTTTTTCCATACAAGCTTCCATTACGCTTCCGCCTTTCTGTTTAAGATGGAGAAGGACAGGTTAATAATCAGGATAAATACGAACAGCACCACAGCTGTCGCAATCAGCGCTTCCCGATGAAGGTCGGTAGCGTAGCCCATCTCCAGTACGATATTTGCCGTCATGGTACGAACACCCTGGAACAGTCCCTTGGGCATACGCGCCTGGTTGCCGGCTACCATGATTACCGCCATGGTCTCGCCGATGGCACGTCCCACACCCAGGATCACGCCTGCCAGGATGCCGGACTTTGCAGCCGGAAGCGTTGCGAAGAATACGCTGCGCTCGTGGCTGGCGCCCAGTGCCAGAGCGCCTTCATAGTAGCTGGTCGGCACTGCATTGATGGCGGATTCCGACACGCCGATGATGGTAGGCAGAATCATGATGCCAAGGAGCACCGACGCGGTCGCCATGCTCTTGCCGCTGCCGCCAAACAGAGCGGACATTACCGGCACGATCACCACCATGCCGAAAAAGCCGTAGACTACCGACGGGATGCCCGCCAGCAGGTCGATTGCCGGCTTGATAAACCGGTACAGCCACTTGGGACAGAACCGGGATAAATAGACCGCCGTCAGAATACCGATCGGCACACCTACCACGATTGCACCTGCCGTCACATAGATGCTGCCCAGGATCATGGGCAGGATGCCGTAAATGTTGTTGCCCGGCTTCCATTTCTCACCAAGAAGGAATGAAAGCGGACCGATTTTTGCGATTGCCGGAACGCCGTTGGCAAACAGGAACAGGCAGATCATGGCAACAGACAGAATCGAAGCACAGGCTGAAATCAAAAATACCATGTGCATTCCCTTTTCTTTTACATTCTTCATATGAAAACTCCTAACTTTCTCTCACTCTGTGGCTGCTGCAAAGCCCGGCTTTCCACCGCTTCGCGGCACTTCCTTATCTCCACGAAAAGGACCGCCAAACTCTGACAGCCCTTTTCGATTCGCATTTTGCTTATTCTGCTCTTTATTTGTGTCGATGAATCATGCCTTACTGCACATCTGCCCAGTCGGTAACCTCGCCGGTGAAGATTGCTTTTACGTTCTCGCTGGTCAGCTCCTCTACCGGGCTGTCGTTATTTACGATCACTGCGATACCGTCCATAGCGATTACGGTCGGGGTCAGACCTGCTTCCAGCTCACTGTCCTTCAGTTCTCTGGATGCCATACCGATGTCGCAGACACCCTCGATTGCGGAGGTCATGCCGGTGGTGGAATCACTCTGCTGTACTTCTACGGTTACATTCGGATTCAGAGCTGCATAAGCCTCTTTCAGCTTCTCCATAACCGGAGTTACAGAGGAAGAACCTGCTACTACGACCTTGCCGGACAGACCAGCTGCGGTGTAAGCACCGTCGTTGCCCTGGCTGATGTAGCCATTGTCCTCAACAACCTTCTGACCATCCTCGCTCATGATGAACTTGATGAAATCTGCTGCTACATCGCTTAAGCCTTCCTTGGTTGCGATGTTGAACGGACGTGCGATCTTGTAAGCGCCGGACTTGATGTTGTCAACAGATGCCTCTGCGCCGTCGATCTTGATTGCCTTTACCGTGTCATTTAAAGAACCCAGGGAAATGTATCCGATTGCCTCGGTGTTGCCTGCGATGGTGGTCATCATAACAGAGGTGCTGTTGGTGATCTCTGCATCCTCGGTGGTGTTGTCGATCTTCTCGCCTGCGTCATTCTTCTCCTCGATCTTGAACAGCTCGATGAATGCGCCTCTGGTGCCGGAACCATCCTCACGGGATACCACGCTGATCGGTCCCTCTGCCTTTGCTTCCTTTGCAGCCTCAGTTGCTGCTTCTGTTGTTGCTGCTGCAGTGGTTGCTGCCTCAGTTGCTGCTGCGGTCTCTGCCGGTTTGCTGCCGCCACATGCAGTTAAGCTTGCTACGGTCATTCCAACTGCTAACATCATTGCCAGTGTCTTTTTCATAATTCGTTTTCTCCTCTTTTTTAATTGGATTTGTTTTTCTGTTTCAGTTGCTCTATGCATCAAGGACGTTGCCGCCCGCTTGACGTCTTGCTTTGTTGCGCTTTGCTGCGCTTTGTTGCCTCAGCCGCGCTCACCTTTGAAGCGCCTGCCTTTGTCTTACAATACGCATTGTAAAATCCTTATGTAAAATCCAAAAGTGAGGTTTTGTAAAATGAATGTAAAATATGATTTTGTTGACTTTACATGTAAAATCGTTGAATATGGAAGAATTGAGTTCGGTTTTCTTGAGATTCGCCCAGATATCAGGGCGCCGTCTGTCGTTTTGACCGGAAGCTTACCTGGCGATGTGTTTTGTGTGGGGAGGCTTTGAATCATTGGTCCAAAGTTCCGGGCAGCGGCTTATGGTTAAGCGGAAAATCCCGGCGATGGCGTGGGACTTGAGCGGTAAAGACCGGCGATGGCGTGGGGCTTTGGACAATTATGTTCAAAATCCTGGAAAATTGTCCAAACCCGTAGGGCAAATCCTGATTTGCAGCTAAAAATGGTTTACATAAAGCTATTTTGGATAATTCGAGCCGATTTTCGCAGGAAATTGTCCAAAAATCAGGAAATTTTGGACAATTAAAGGCTGTTTTGAAGAAAATTATCCAAAACTTATTTTATGTCAACTTATCTGACCTCAAAATCTAAGTTTGTGAAGGCGGTTTGGACAATTTTTTGAAATTTCCCTGTTTATTGTCCAAACTTGTGCGCAGGCTCCCCCTCATCTGTCCAAGCCCCTCCGCCAAAAAGCCACAATCCGGTATCCGCCCCCAAACCCACAATCCGGCATCCGCCCCAGCAACCTCTATAATCAATCAAAAAAAGCACCGCAGCCTCACCTCTAAAAGCGTGAAATCTGCGATGCTTCTTATTCTTACCTTACTTAATAAATCGGATACTTATCACACAGCTTCGTCACCTCAGCGCGAATGTAATCCTTCTGGTTCTCGAAGTCGGTGGCAGCCAGCCAGATGCACTCGGCGATCTTCGGCATATCTTCTTCCTTCAGACCGCGGGTGGTGATCGCCGGGGTGCCGATGCGGACGCCGGAGGTCACGAACGGGCTTCTCGGCTCGTTGGGAACGGTGTTCTTGTTCAGGGTGATGTATACCTCGTCACAGCGGTTCTGCAGTTCCTTGCCGGACACATCCATGCCGCGCAGGTCTACCAGCATCAGATGGTTGTCGGTGCCGCCGGTCAGCAGCTTGAAGCCCTGTGCAACCAGCGCCTCTGCCAGCGCTTTGGCATTCCTGCGAACCTGCTTCTGATACTCGGTGAACTCCGGCTTCAGTGCCTCGCCGAAGCAGACAGCCTTTGCCGCAATCACATGCTCTAACGGGCCGCCCTGGGTGCCCGGGAAAATCGCCTTGTTGAAGTTGAACTTCTCTGCCGCTTCCTTATTGGCAAGAATCATGCCGCCTCTCGGGCCGCGCAGAGTCTTGTGGGTGGTGGTGGTCACTACATCTGCATAGGGAATCGGGCTCATGTGCTCACCCGCTGCAACCAGACCCGCAATGTGAGCCATATCTACCATGAAGTAGGAACCTGCCTTGTCAGCAATCTCACGGAAACGCTTGAAGTCGATGGCTCTTGCATAGGCACTTGCACCTGCCAGGATCAGCTTCGGCTTGTGCTCCATCGCCAGACGCTCCACCTCATCGTAATCAATGTAGCCCTCGTCATTTACGCCGTAAGGAACAATATTGAAATACATTCCGGAGAAGTTGACAGGGCTTCCATGAGACAGATGACCGCCATGGTCCAGACTCATGCTCAGAACCGTGTCGCCCGGCTTCAGCATGGCAACAAAAACTGCCATATTCGCCTGTGCACCGGAATGGGGCTGTACGTTGGCATAGTCACAGCCAAACAGCTTCTTGGCGCGCTCGATGGCGATCGTCTCCACCACATCCACGCACTCGCAGCCTCCGTAATAACGCTTGCCGGAATATCCTTCCGCATACTTGTTGGTCAGGACGGTACCCATCGCCATCATGACCGGCTCGGACACGATATTCTCAGATGCGATCAGCTCCAGATTCCTTCTCTGACGACCAGCTTCCGCCTCAATCGCCTTGCCCACTTCCGGATCATAGTCCGTGATAAACTTCATAACTTCATTAACCATGGCTGTTCTCCCTTTCTATTCCCAAAATATTAAGACTGATTATAGTACAGCGCGGCACGGAATGTCAAGACAATTCCGACAGCGTACCTTAGCCCCACTCGCTCCAGCCCCGGTATTCGCCCGCCTGCGTCCGTCGACTCTACCGCAGCTTAAACAAGGTACTCAAGATTCCTCTTCCCAGCGATGCTCCCACATTTCCTCCCAGCCGCTTACCAAAGCTGCCTCCGAACTGCCTTCCCATCTCATTTCCGATCTCACGGCCCAGGGTACCGGCTGCGGTGCTTGCCACACGCCCCATGGCGGCCTTCATCTGCTTTTCCCGTGCCTCTGCTGCCTTCTGGGCTGCTGCCTCCTCCTTCTCCCGCTGCTTCTCAGCCGCTGCCTCTTCCCGCTGTCTCTGGCGCTCTGCCGCCGCTTCCTCCTTCTCCCGCTGCTTCTCTGCCGCCGCTTCTTCCGCTGCCTTCCGCTCCGCCTCTGCGTCTGAGATTGCTTTTCGCTGCAGGAACTCGTAGGCGGAATCACGATCCACGGCTTCCACGTAGCGGGTGTACAGCAGGCTGTTCTTCATCTCCTGATCTCGGTCAGCCTCATCCAGCGCCCCCATCCGGCTCTGAGGCGGCAGAATCATGCAGCGCTGCACCACCGTCGGCACACCCTTCCCATCCAGCACGGACACCAGCGCCTCGCCGATGCCCAGCTGCAGAAGGGTCTCGTAGGTGTCAAACTCCGGATTCTCCCGGAAGGAAGCTGCCGCCGCCTTCGCCGCCTTCTGCTCCTTCGGCGTGTAGGCATGAAGGGCATGCTGAATCTTGTTGCCCAGCTGTCCCAGCACACCGTCCGGGATGTCCTGCGGATTCTGCGTAATAAAGTAAATACCCACGCCCTTGGACCGGATCAGCTTCACCACCTGCTCAATCTTCTCCAGCAGTGTCTTTGTTGCCGAGTCAAACAATAGGTGCGCCTCGTCAAAGAAAAATACCATCTTCGGCTTGTCCCGATCTCCTGCCTCCGGCAGTGTCTCGAACAGCTCCGACAGCATCCACAGCAAAAATGTCGCATACATGGTCGGATTGTGGATCAGCTTCCTACAGTCCAGCACCTGAATCACGCCCCTGCCATTGCAGTCTGTACAGAGCCAGTCATTGATATTTAACGCCGGCTCCCCGAAGAACCGGTCGCCGCCCTCTGCCTCCAGCGCTACCACCGCACGCACGATTGCCCCCAGGCTCTGCCGCGGTATATTGCCATACTCCATGGTATATTCCTTCGCGTGCTCGCCCACGTACTGCAGCATGGATTTCAGATCCTTCGTGTCGATCAGCAGCAGCCCCTCATCGTCTGCAATCTTAAATACCACCGTCAGCACGTCGGTCTGGGTGTCATTTAAGTCCATGATTCTGGAGAGCAGCAGCGGTCCCATCTCGGAAATGGTAGTGCGAAGGGGCATGCCGCCTTCCCCGTACACGTCCCAGAAGGTGGTCGGATAAGACTTGAACCGGAATCCAGCCTCCTTAAGCCCCAGACCGTCGATCCGCTTTGCAAGGCTCTCATTTTCCTCTCCCGCGCGGCACATGCCTGCCAGATCTCCCTTCACATCTGCCAGAAATACCGGCACGCCGCAGTCGCTGAAGGACTCGGCAAGCACCTTCAACGTAATTGTCTTGCCGGTTCCCGTCGCTCCGGCGATCATCCCGTGGCGATTTGCCATCTTCGGCTCAATGGCTGCTCTGTTCTCTCCTGATTGTCCAATCCAGATTTTCCCGTCCTGATACATATTCCGCCTCCTACTGTTGTTCCGTAACCGTTCCATACCGCCACCGTTACGTTATTTCTGATACCATGTGTTCCGCCTGCCCGGCGCATGGCGTGATATATTTCAGGCGCAGCCACCTGTCCGCAGCTGCGCCTCTTACCTGCACTACATCATTCCGCTTACAGCGCTGAATATCCAAATGCATTCACCAGCGCATCCAGTTTCTTCTTCTCCTTGCACAGCGGGCACTCCCGATAGTCATGAGCCTGATAATCCGGCAGATCGTTCATGCCGAACACCGCCCGGATCGGCACGCCATTTACACTGCCCTTGCTGCTGAATACCGCTGAGATTCCCTGCAGCTTGCCGCCGTAATACTGAATGCACTCAATCGCCTTGTTGACGGACAATCCCGTGGTCACCGATGCCGTCAGAATGATCACGTGCTTATCCCGGATCATCGGCACCAGATTGTCCCGGAAAATCATCTGGCTGTTGTTGTTGAACTCCGGCCGCACTACATAGATGGTCTTATGCATGTTCATGGACAGGAATCCGCTCTTGGTCAGCTCCTCTGACAGGAAGGCACCTACCACATCCATGCCCTCCATGCAGACAATGGTATCGATCACCGTGTCATACAGATACATGCCTACCAGGCTTTTGGCTATCTCCTGGGCTTCACTGGTTCTGGTCTTCAGCGTGGTCATATCAAGGTAATAATTGATATGAGCATGATTCGTTGCGTAATGTCCCGGGGTCACCTTAAGCGCGGCACTGGTCCCGGACGTGTAGATCTTGGTGTACTTATTCTCCATGAAAACGCCCCCTTTTCGGAAAACAAACTCCCCATCCTGTGTCTGATTTTATTATAAACGAATCCGTCCCGCATCACAAGCACGACTTCATTATTTTCAGACGATTCCAGGCGTTTTCGTTGCAATTCACACATGGCGAATACACTCTCCATCGGTAGCGTTTGGACAATTAT
>JAUNPU010000053.1:0-5954 GCA_030536555.1 Eubacteriales bacterium
AATGATACGTCGCATCTCATTTGGCCGATGTGGACAGGCTTTGCTATCGGCCAAGTTGATACTTAGCAAACTAGTTCATACACAAAGTTGAGGAAGAACCCTGTTTTGACATTTATTGTCCAAAGCTTGCCAGGCTGGTACAATAATTGCCCTGATTTTCATTTCATACGCAGGAAGTTTAAACATCCCCAAACGCAGAAACCTTTTCATCCCAAGCGCCAGAAGTTTACACCCTCAAGCACAAAAAGTCCCGTGCAGAAGTTTCCACTTCCCCACGGGACTACAAGCCTACTCCTTCCGCCCTATTCCTCATCCATCTTCAAAATATAATCGGTCGTCTGATACACGTAGAAATTCAGCCAGTTGGCATACAGCGTATTGGACATATTTCTCCAGGACAGGATCGGCACATTGAACGGATCATTGTCTTCATAATAATTACAGGGCAGCTCCGGGTGCAGCCCTTTCTTTAAATCCCGGTGGTACTCATTGTTCAGGGTCATGCGGTCGTATTCCGGGTGGCCCTGGACGAAGATCTGGCTGCCGTCCTTGTTCAGCACCAGCAGCACCCCCGCCTCCTTGGACTCGGCGGCAATGATCAGCTCCGGATGCTTCTCGATATCCTTCCGGCGCACCTCCGTGTTGCGGGAGTGAGGCGCCAGCACATAGTCGTCCATACTGCGCACCAGCGGAATCTTCCGGTTCAGCACCTTGTGGCGGTATATGCCGGACAGCTTCTTGTCGCGCTTGTACTTGGGAATCCCGTAGTGGTAGTAAAGCCCCGCCTGCGCTCCCCAGCAGATATGCAGGGTGGAATGGACATGGGTTTTGGTCCACTCCATGATCCGGGTCAGCTCATCCCAGTAGTTGACCTCCTCATACTCCAGAAGTTCCACCGGCGCACCGGTGATGATCATGCCATCAAACTTCTGTCTGCGGATCTCATCGAAGGTCACGTAGAACTTGTTGAGGTGGCTGGCGGACGTATTCTTGGACACATGGGTGGACAGCATCAGAAATGTGCAGTCCACCTGCAGCGGCGTGTTGGACAGGGCGCGCAGAAGCTGCGTCTCCGTGTCCTCCTTGATCGGCATCAGATTCAGAATCAGAATCTGCAGCGGACGAATGTCCTGGCTCAGCGCACGGTCCTCGTCCATAACGAATATATTTTCGGATTCCAGGATGGACCTGGCAGGTAAATCATTCTGTACTTTAATCGGCATTGTCGTTCTCTCCCAGCATATTCAGGAAATCCTGCTCGGAAATGATCGGGACCCCCAGTTCTTTGGCTTTTTTATTTTTTGACGAGTTGGATGTCACGTCGTTGTTGATCAGGTAGGTGGTTTTGGCTGTGACGGACCCGGTCGCCTTGCCGCCCCGCGCCTCAATCACCGCCTGCAGCTCCTTCCGGTTGGCAAAATGCTCCACCGACCCGGTAATCACAAATGTCATCCCGGCAAATATAGCTTCTTCCTGGCTCTCCGGCTCCTGCTCGATGGTCAGCTCCGCAAGAAGCGCGTCCACCAGCTCATTATTTTTCCCGGAGGCAAAGTAAGTGATCCATGCATCCGCCAGCACCGCGCCGATGCCATCCACCGCCGTCAGCTCTTCCATATCCGCATGGCGCATCCGGTCGAAATCAAATCGGAACTCCCGGCACAGCATCTTCGCCCCCGCCAGTCCGATTCCGGCGATTCCCAGACCGTAAATCACCCGCGGAAGGGTGGTGTGGGAAGCCTTCTTCACCGCCGCAATCAGATTGTCATAGGACTTCTGACCGAAGCCTTCCATACTGATGATGGCATCCTGATGCCGGTCCAAGTGGAACATATCCGCATAACTGTGGATAAATCCGGCTGCGATGAACTTCTCCAGCGTCGCCTCGGACAGACCGTCAATATTCAGGGCGTCCCGGCTCACAAACAGGGCAAAGCTCTTGATTTTCTTCGCCTGGCAGTCCGGATTGGTGCAGTACAGGGACTTCACATCGTTCATCTGGCGAATCTCCGTGTCGCCGCCGCACACCGGGCAGACCTTCGGAATCTCCACAGTACCGCTGCGGGTCAGATTCTCCGCAATCTGCGGAATGATCATGTTGGCTTTGTACACGGTGATGGTGTCGCCCACTCCCAGCCCCAGCGCCTCCATGATACTGATGTTGTGCACGCTGGCACGGCTCACCGTGGTGCCTTCCAGCTCCACCGGCTCGAAAATCGCCACCGGATTGATCAGACCTGTGCGGGACGCACTCCACTCGATCTCCTGAAGATGGGTCTCACGGATCTCATCCGCCCATTTGAAGGCAATGGAATTGCGCGGGAACTTCGCCGTGCGCCCCAGGGACTCGCCGTAGGCAATGTCATCCATCAAAAGCACCAGACCGTCCGACGGAATGTCGTACTCGCCAATGGCTTCCGCAAAATGCTCCACCGCCTCCGGAAGCGTCTCCCGGGTCACTTCCCGGTACTCCACCACATCGAACCCCTGCGCCCTCAGCCACTCAAACTGAGCCTTGCGGGAGTTGTGGAAATCTACGGTCACCGGACCTTCGCCTGGTCTGTCAGCTCCAGTTATCTGGCTATCAGCTGGTCTGTCAGCTCCATTCGCCTGGTCCCCGGCCTCTTCCGCCCGCACCAGCATGAACGCCTCGAAGTTCACATTTCGCTGCGCCGTGATCTGGTTGTTCAGCTGGCGCACGGAACCGCTGCACAGGTTTCGGGGGTTCTTATATTTTGCATCCACATCCTCAATGCTCTCATTGATTCGCGCAAAATCAGAATACTTAATCACCGCCTCGCCCCGGATGATCAGCTGCCCCTGAAATGCAATCTTCAGGGGGATATTGGCAAATACCTTCGCGTTGTTTGTGATAACCTCGCCGATTTCTCCATTTCCGCGGGTGACCGCCTTGACCAGCTGGCCCCCCTCATAGGTCAGCACGATGGTCAGACCATCCAGCTTCCAGGACAGCAGCCCCTTCTGACTTCCCAGCCAGTCCTGCAGCGCGGAAACCTCCTTGGTCTTGTCCAGAGACAGCATCGGGGATTCGTGAGCCTCCTTCGGAAGCTCGCTGAGCACCTCGTAGCCCACCTTCTGGGTCGGGCTTCCCGCCAGCACCGTGCCGGTCTCCGCTTCCAGCGCCAGCAGCTCATCGTACAGCTTGTCGTACTCAAAGTTGCTCATGATCTCGCGGCTCTCCTGATAGTAGGTCCTCGCCGCCCCCAGAAGTTCAGCCGTCAGCTCCCGCATGCGCTGCAGCTTTGCATCTTTATCTTGTTCCATATATTCATTCTCCTGTCTGTTCGGATATGATATTTCGCTGTTCACCGGTCTGCTCCAGATCAGTCTCCTGCCCTTCACATGCCAGCTTCCTGCCCCTCGAGCGCCTACTCCAGCTCAGCCTCTTGTTCCCGCTCAGCTTTCTGCCCCTCGAGCGCCTGCTCCAGCTCAGTCTCTTGTTCCAGCTCAGCGTCCCCCTCCTCGCACGCCTACTCCCGCTCAGCCTCCGGCTCCAGCTCAGCTTCCCGCTCCTCACGGGCCTGCTCCAACTGCCACTCCAGCTCCTCCCACTCCTTCGGGGTCACCTTACGGAAATCTCCCGTATTCAGTTTGCCCAGATGAATATTCATAATACGGATTCGCTTCAGCGTCACGACCCGGTAGCCCAGCTCCCCGCACATCCGGCGGATCTGGCGGTTCAGCCCCTGGGTCAGGATGATTTTAAATGACTTGGCTCCCGTCGCCTCCACCTGACAGGGTCTGGTGGTCACGCCAAGCTCCTTCAACTCCACGCCTTCCCGCATTTTCTTGAGAAATGCCGCATTGAACGGCTGGTCCACCGTCACCAGATATTCCTTCTCGTGAAGGCTGCCCGCATGGATGATCTGATTTGCCAGCTCTCCCTGGTTGGTCATCAGCAGCAGTCCCTCGGAATCCTTGTCCAGCCGCCCCACCGGGTAGACTCTTGTGGGGTATTTGATCAGATCCAGCACATTCGGGGCGCGGTCCTTGTCGGAGGTGGTGCACACGATTCCCCGCGGCTTATTGACCACCAGCAGCACCGGCTTCACCTTTTTGCCGCCTGCAGTCTTCCCCACCGGCTTCCCGTCGCAGTAAATGGTCTCCTCGCCGGTCACCTTCTCCCCCATGCCGGCCTTGCGTCCGTCGATGGTCACCTTTCCGGCTTCAATCAGACGGTCCGCCTCCCGGCGGGAGCAGATTCCCTGCTCACTTAAATATTTATTCAAACGAATCGGTTCCATACTTTCTCCTTTTTCCTTGCGCATGGTGACATCCCAAAACTTCACATGTGTAATTACAGCTTAAGCCATTATACCAACTTTTGTTTCAATCCTCAATAGATTTTTGTGCTTCTCTCTGTGGTACAATTCACAGGTGGCGAATACACACTCTATCGGCAGCGTTTGGATAATTACAGGCGAAAATTCAAAAAATTGTCCAATCATGTCCGTGAAACGGAAGTTTAAGTTGACATAAAGCATATTTTGGATAATTCCAGACCGAAAATCATGAAAATTGTCCAAAAAACTTAAAATTTTGGATAATACGAGCTGGATTTCAATCATAATTGTCCAAAATGATTTTATGTCAACCAGCAATCGCTACACCCGGGAACAATTTGGATCATTTATTTGAAAATATTCATTAATTATCCAAAGTGTGCCTTATATGATATTGCCGTGATTTTCCTCTATAAAAGATGTCGGGCTGTCCGATACCTCCTGCAAGCAAAAAGTTCCAAAAGCCACCCGGACCTCTGGAACTTGTCTGCCTCACAAATGCAGTATTTTATATCATTGTAAAAACATGGCGTCGCCAAACGAGAAAAATCTGTATCGCTCCTTAATTGCTTCCTCATATGCATGCAGTACATGCTCCCGTCCCGCCAACGCAGACACCAGCATAACCAGCGTGGACTCCGGCAAATGGAAGTTGGTGATCAGGCAGTCCAGAATCTTGAACTGATAACCCGGATAAATGAAAATCTCAGTCCAGCCGCTTCCGGCTTTCAGAATCCCGTCCTCACCGGTGGCTGACTCCAGCGTGCGGCAGCTGGTGGTTCCCACACAGATGACGCGGCCGCCTGCCGCCTTGGTGTCGTTGATCTTCTTCGCCTCTTCCTCCTCTACCATGTAGAACTCAGAATGCATGTGGTGATCCAGCACATTTTCCACCTTCACCGGGCGGAAGGTGCCAAGTCCCACGTGCAGCGTCACGTGAGCAATCTTCACGCCCATATCCTGAATCTTCTGCAGCAGTTCCTGCGTAAAATGGAGTCCCGCCGTCGGTGCCGCCGCAGAGCCGTCATGCTTCGCGTAGACCGTCTGATAGCGGTTCTTGTCCTTCAGCTGGTGGGTGATGTAGGGCGGCAGCGGCATCTGCCCTAGCTGATCCAGAATCTGCTCAAAAATGCCCTCGTAGGAGAACTGAATCAGGCGGTTGCCCTCATCGACCACATCCAGAACCGTTCCCTTCAGCAGTCCGTCGCCAAATACAATCACTGCCCCCGGTCTGCACTTTTTGCCCGGCTTCACAAGGGTCTCCCAGATGTCATTTTCCCGACGCTTTAAAAGAAGCACCTCAATCTTCGCCTGGGTATCCTCCTTCACGCCATAGAGACGCGCCGGAATCACCTTAGTGTCGTTGATGACCAGGCAGTCGCCCGGTCTCAGATAATCCACAATGTCTCGAAATACTCTGTGCTCAATCTCTCCCGTATGCTTATCCATCACCAGAAGCCGGGAAGAAGTGCGGTCCTCCAGCGGATCCTGCGCAATCAGCTCCTGTGGCAAATCAAAATAAAAATCCTTTACATCCATGATTTTTTCATAATTCCTTTCTGCTACTGTAACTCTCTCCTGCTACGGTAACTCTCATCCGTTGCTGTAACCCTCATCTACTGCGGTAGCAACCCTCTCCTGCTGCGGTAGCAC
>JAUNPU010000053.1:5964-7537 GCA_030536555.1 Eubacteriales bacterium
ACTATAACTCTCATCTACTACTATGATTCTCATCTGCTACTGTGCCGAGCCGTCATCCAGCACGGTACTCTCACCGCTGAAATCATCCGTACAGACATCTCCCGGCTCCACAGACTCCTGACCCGCCGCTGTCACGCCTGCGGCATTCGCTGTTCCATCTGCCGTACCAGCCGGCTGATCATCCGCACCACCGGCTGCCTGTCCATCTTCGCCATCGACGACCTGTCCATCTGCTCCGTCTGCTGCCTGCTCTGTCGCGCCGTCTGCAGCCCCGGCTTCCGCCTCAGCTTCCCCGTCGAGGATCTGCACGGCTTCCGTCTCCTCGGTCTCTCTGCCTTCCCACACCGGGGAGCCTTCCCGAAGCACACCGTACACCTCATTCAAATCCGCATCGGAAGTCAGCGCCTCCTTCAGCGCCACATTGACGCTCGATGCCAGTCTGCGCACCTCCTCAGAACGACTTTCCGTATCCACGTACTGCAGAATCTCCGGGGTCAGCGCCGCATTATCAGCAATCCGGTAGTTGCCCTCCGCATCCTTCGTCACATAGCACCACATGATCATCGGTGCCGCCGTCTTTACCGCATGGAACCGAATATCAGAAACCGCATATACCAGCCAGGAATCCGCCGTCATGCCATCCTTCACATAGGTGGTAATGTTCTCAAAGCCCTGCACGTATTTGGAATTGCTCCGCATCCGGGTCTTCTGCTGCTCCAGCGTCACCACGCCGACCTCACCGACTCCATAGAGGCGGTTCATGGTCTCCGCATCCGCCGTCGCCCGCGCTGCAAAATACGTCTTCATCAGAGAAAGAATCTCCGGATCACTGTCCTGACGAAGGGGATTCGCCAACTGCTCCTCCTGTGCTCCGCTCTCGTCCTCTGCACCTTCTCCGGCAGCGTCCCCCTCACCGTCAGAATCCTGCCCATCTTCACTCTGATTCTGGTCATCTGCGGTCTGATTCTCTCCGCTCTGATTGTCTGTGTTCTGGCTCTCTCCACTCTGATCGTCTGTATTCTGGTTCTCTCCGCTCTGGTCGTCTGCGTTCTGGTCGTCTGCACCCCGTCCATCCGCCTCATCTGCCATTCTCACTTTGCCCTGCTGCACCTCTGCCGCCGAATCCTGCTCCTTCTTCCTGTCCGCAAATACAATCACAGCCATTAATATAAGAACAATCAGCGGAATCACCACCACCGGCAGAAGCCTTCTCTTCTCGCCGCCCGGCTTTCCCTTCCGCTGAAATCCTGAACTTTTCTGTCTCATCTTCCATATCCTCCTGAGATCGTCTATTGATGCCCGCTGGCCATCTTCCCGACTTCCTGCAAAATCTATCTTGAAATATCTCCGTCTAATCATAGCAAAATGCAATCAAAAAATCAATAAAATAACTCTTGCAATTTTCAAAAGAATATAGTATTATAATGGAGATGCGTCTGTAGCTCAGTGGATAGAGCAGTGGCCTCCGGAGCCGCGTGCGGAGGTTCGATTCCTCTCAGACGCATTTTTTTATTTCTCAAAAATGGGGCTGTCGGGAAATAGATAGCCTATAGCAGAGGAGGATGTGACCGTC
>JAUNPU010000032.1 GCA_030536555.1 Eubacteriales bacterium
CACGCCTGACCGGCTGTCCAGAACCTTTGCCGCACGCCGGGCTGACTGTCCAAAACCTTCGCTGGATGACGGACCGGCTGTCCAAAATCCCTGCTACCCGTCAGACTGCTCATTCACCGCTATCATCCGCTATCATACAATCCTCCTACCTCCCCTTCCCCGGCCGCAGCACCTGCACTGCAATCCAGATGAACAGCGCCGTCAGCGTCAGCTGCACCGCGATGCTGCACTGGAGCCAGCTCTGGCTCACCAGGGTCGGTTCGTGGACACCGAACCAGTGCGCCGCATTGGCGAGGGCCGGTTCCTGCCCGGTCAGGTTCACCATGGCTACCAGGAAGGTCGCCGCCGGATTCACCAGCAGCAGATAGAGCAGCCCGCCGGAGGTGCCCTGCGCCACGCTCTGACCGAAGGACACCAGATAGCTGCCCCTGTGCATCTGGCTCATGGACACGGCAAACAGGTTGACGCCGTAGGTGCCGATCACCACAATCGCCATCATGCCGTAGGCGACCACCGTGGAGAGGGTTGATTTCTTAAACAGGGCGGAGCAGCACAGTCCCATGCTTCCCACGAACAGCGCCGCCACCACATAGCAGAACAGCAGCATGCAGATGTCCCGGACGGTCACGCCGCCGTAGACAAATACCATGGAAATGATGGGGAAGCTGGATATGATCATCAGGAACATGGTGCTTAGGGACGCCGCCAGCTTGCCAAATACAATCTCCGACGGGGTCATCTGGGTGGTGAGCATCAGTTCCAGAGTCTGCCGCTCCCGCTCGCCGCTGATGCTGCCCGCCGTGATCGCCGGCATGATGAATATGAGCATCATGAATTCCAGCACCGCCACGAACACATATAAGTCCAAAAAGCTGGTGTACTGGATCTCCGCGGTCAGCCGCACGGTCGCCAGGGTGGAGTACATGTTGAGCAGCGCCACCAGTGCCAGAATCCCGTTGAACACCAGCAGCACCAGCGCCAGCCGGAAGCTGCGGGCGCTGACCATGGTCTCCCGCTTATAGACCGGATTCATCCTCATAGGACAACACCACCCTTTCTTTCTCGTGATTGGTTATCTGCATAAATACGGCTTCCAGATTGCCCGGCTCCCGGTAGAAGCCCCGCACCGGCACCCCAGCCCGAACAAGCCCCGCCAGAAGTCCGCTCTCCTCCTCCGCCGTTCCCGTAAATCCCACCATAATTTCCTGATCCTTCACGGTGATGGTCTGCACCAGCGGATGCTCCTTCAGCAGGCGGATTGCCTCGCTCAGCTTCCCGTGGACCGTGATGATCACCGGCTTGGAGGTGTGGATGCGCTCCGTGATCTCCTCGATGCTGCCGCTGATGATCATTTTCCCGGCGTCAATGATGCCGATGTCCGTACACAGCTCCGACAAATCCTCCAGCAGGTGGGAGCTGATCAGGATCGTCTTCCCCTGCTCGCTCAGTTCCCGCACCACATCGCGGAACTCCACTCGGGTCCGCGGGTCCAGCCCCGCCGTTGGCTCATCCATGATCAGCAGCGCCGGGTCGTGAATCAGCGCTCGCGCCAGGCAGAGCCGCTGCTTCATGCCCCTGGACAGTCCGTCCACGTAGAAGTCCTCCTTGTCCTCAAGGCCCACCTGTGCCAGCAGGGTCCGGCACCGCTTGCGCAGCTTCAGCCCCTCCAGCCGGTAGCAGGAGGCGAAAAATTCCATATATTCGGACACCTTCAGGTTGTCGTAGACCCCGAAATGATCCGGCACGTAGCCGATTTTCTCCTTCAGCCGGTACGGCTCCCGCACCGCGTCAATCCCGTCAATGAGCACCGACCCGCTGTCCGGCAAGAGCAGCCCGGTCATGATTTTGATGGTGGTAGTCTTGCCTGCGCCATTGGGCCCCACAAATCCATACAGGGAGCCGGCTTCAATCTTCATATCCAGACCGTCCAGCGCATGGTAATTGCCGTAGGTCTTCTGCAAACTGGTGATATTCAGCATTATCGTTCCCTCCCTGCTGCCATCGGCATCGGAAGCTGAATGGCGTTGTAGCTTCCGGTTCCGTCGTACACATAGCGAACCGTCAGCGTATTGCCCGGTGACAGATACGGGCGCAGCTCCTCAAGCTTCAGCGTCTGGTCCGCCAGCTCCATCTTGTCGTAATTGCCGGTTCTATAATTATAGAAGTAAATATTTCCGGTAAATGCCTCGATATAACCGCTCTGGCTGGTCTCAGCAAATTCCTCGGACACCGGCTCAAAGGTCAGGCTCTCCACCGTAATGTCGCTGCCCAGCTGATACTCCAGCGTCAGCGGCTCCGTGCCGCTCATGGAATTGGTGGTAAGGTCATAGCTTCCGCTGACCACCGTCGGCTCCTTCATCAGCACCGACCGGTACAGGAAGCTGTCCTGAGAGGCATTGACCGCCACCGAGGAGGTCAGCATAGTCAGCCCGTAGGTCTCCGCGGAAGGACTCTGCAAGAACTGGCTCTCCTCCTTCTCCATACTGAAGGCGATCACCCGGCCGTCCGCCGTATAGCCTGACATATAGTTGTCCATGTAGAAATTCAGCATATTGGAGCGCTCCATGGCAAGAAGGAAATCCCGGTCGTTGATATTTTTGTTGCTGTAGGTGCCCTGGCCGGTGATCCGGTCCGCCACCACATAGCTGCTTCCCAGCGGATACCGCAGAAGCTCAAAATCCTCCAGATTCTTCGTCTCCCCCGGCTCCATCCGGTCCAGCTGCACCATATTGCCGTACAGAAGCAGGGTCGCCTTCTCCAGCGGAAATGGAAACTGGTTGGTGATGGTACCGCTGATCTTCCCCTCAAAGTAGTCCACCTCGCCGGTGATTCCCACCTTCTCCGTATTGTCGGACTTGCGCTCCAGCCGGAAGTAGCGGGGCGCGAAGGACACAATATTCTGCCCTCGCACCGTCATTTCCTCCTCACTGCGGGAAATGGCGATCTGATACGGCTCATCGCCGGTAAATACCGGCACCTCGGATGTCTCGTAAAGGTAGCTGCGGGTGATCGGCAGAATGGTGTACTCCGGATTCAGCGCCACCTCGTAGGGCCGGTTGTAGGGATTGCGGATATTTAAGTAGGTGGTGTCCATCACATATTCGTCGGACACGTCCTGAATGGTCGCGTAGGTGTAAAATGTGGACTTGAACCGGGTTGTGGTGCCCATCACGTAGATCAGCGCCGCGAAGGCCAGGGACAGCATCACCACGCCCTTCCGGTAATACATCTGCAGCTCCCGGCTGCGGAGGAACACATAAAGCCCCGGTCCCAGAATCAGCAGGTACACCAGAATCACCACCACGTACACCATCAGGTTCGGCAGCTTATCCACATCCCCCGTATTGATCAGGCTCTGCACTGACCAGAACTTGCTGGAATTGCCGCTGTAGACCACCTCCGCCAGCCGGTTGATCCGGGATTCCCCCAGAAGACTGGTCAGCATAAAGTCCACGTAGCCATTATTTGCCTCGCAAAAGGACGATATGTCACCCATGTCAAATGCCGTCACCGCGATCAGCCCGCTCTGCTTCGCCGCAGCCGTCATCAGCGGAAAGCCGCTGCTGGAAATGATCACGTTGCCGCCGTGCAGGGGAACGTCCACACAGGGAACCGCCAGCATGCCGCTGCCCGGCTCATCCACCATGTATGCCTCGCCTAAGTCGATGTGGCGCACCGACGGCGCACCGTAGGAATCATCCAGAAGCTCCGGCGCGAAGCGACCCAGGGTGTCGTCCACTGACATGCCTGTGCCCAGAATCAGCACGCCGCCGTTATGTACCCAGTCCATGATGGCGCCGGTCTGCTGCTCCGACAGACGGCGCAGCTTGAACTTGTTGACCACCAGCACATCCAGCATGGAAAGTCCGATCTCGTCCTCCGGAAAATCCTCCTCCGTCAGCTCGAAGCTTCTGGTCCGCAGCGTGCTGTAGCTGACGCCGATTCCGTCCAGATACTGAAGCTTCCACGCCTCATCCGACAGCACCCCCACGAACAGATCCGGCACGTCCCGGCTGACCGCCAGCTTCAGCCGCCTGGCAATCACCACACTGCCGCTCCGGTCCACCAGGGACAGAAACAGCTGGTCCGCGTTGCTTCCCAGCGGAATATAATACCGGCTCTGAAACTCTCCCAGGGGCTCCGCCGCCACCGGATACTCATACTGATACACGGTCCCGTCCGACTCCATGGACTTGACGATCAGGGTGCCGTCAATGGCAGTCTCCTGATTGTTGCCGATGGTGACGGTCAGCGGCAGATAGCGGCCGCCCTTCGCCATATTGTCAAATCCATACTCCGCCTCCATGGTGACCGGACCGGTGGGAGACTCGGCGGGCGGTGCCGCGGGGCGCACCAGGTTCGCCGACGGCGTGCCCGACATCGCACTGGCTTGCACCAGCCCCGCCGACGGTGTGCCCGGCGCCGCGATGGTCTGCACCAGATCCACTGACGATGCCCCCGGCGCAGCGATAGCCTGCACCAGCCCCGTCAACGATGCCCCCGGCGCCGCGATGGCCTGCCCACTCATAATGAAACCACAAAAGAGAAGGACTGCCATCAGCGCAGCAATCCCTCTCCCCAGTGATCTGACAATTCTCATATCACTTACCCCAGCTTTCCAAAATTTTCCCGGTTGACGTCGAAGTCAACCTGCAGCGTCACGGTAAATACAGTACCATTCAAATCACTCTTCACAGTCACAGTGCCACCGTGCATGTCTACGATATTTTTCACAATCGCAAGCCCCAGCCCGGTGCCGCCTGTGTTGGTGGACCGCGACTGCTCCACACGGTAGAACTTGTCAAATATCAGCGGAAGCTCCTCCGCCGGAATCACGTAACCGTAGTTGGTCACCGACACCTGCACTGTCTCGCTTCCCGCATTCACCTTCACCAGCACCCGCTTGCCGTCCGCGCCGTACTTGATAGCATTGCCGATCAGGTTATCGAACAGCCGCGCCAGCAGATTGCCGTCCGCCGTGATGACCTTGGCAGGCACATTGCTCTGCAGCTCGTAGGACAGCCCCTTGTCCGCAAAGTTCGGGTACGCCTCCTCCAAAAGCTGACTGAGCAGCTTGATCAGGTCCACCTTTGACACATGCATGGACAGCTTCCCGTGATTCAGCTTGGTAAATCCAAACAAATCCTCGATCAGCTTCTCCAGCCGTTTCGCCTTGCCGTAGGCGATATCTATGTACTTCTTCTGCATCTCCGGCGGCAGTGTCACCTTGCCCGACAGCAGCTCCAGATAGCCGATAATGGAGGTCAGCGGCGTCCGCAGATCGTGCGCCACGTTGGTAATCAGCTCATTTTTCGTCCGCTCCGACTCCCGCTCCTTGTCCATAAGGCGGCGGATGTCCTCCACCATCTTGTTCAGGTTCTCCGCCATGGAGGAGAATTCATCGTCTCCGATGACCTCCACGCTGGTGTTCAGGTCCCCCTCAGAAATATTCTGAATGGCGTCGGAAATCCGGCTGATATAGGCAATGGACTTCTCCTGCAGAATCAGAAATGTCACCGAGAAGATCAGAATTCCCACCAGCACGTATCCCAGCACAATCACCACGTCCGACTCCCGCACCAGCGCCATCAGCGCGCTGTCCCACTGAGCCTCCGCCGCGTAACCGGCAAGCATGGACAGGTTCGTCACCAGAAATACCTCCACCAGACAGGTCACCAGCATGCTGTATATGATGTTGGTGATCACCCGGGTGTGGTAGCGGTGGCTCAGGTCAGTTCTGTTATTTTTCAATTTTGTATCCTACCCCCCACACTGTGGTGATGATCTTGTCCTGACGCTCGTCTTCCTTCATCTTGCCGCGCAGACGACGGATATGTACCATAACGGTGTTGTTCGCCTCATACACCTTCTCATTCCATACCTTCTCAAAGATCTCATCGGTGCTGAACACCTTGCCCGGGTTGGACGCCAGCAGGTACAGAATGTCGAACTCGATAGGAGTCAGCTTCACTTCCTCATCATACACCGTCACCTTGTGATTGTCCTTGTTGATGGTCAGCCCGCGGATGCTGATCTCGTTGCGCACACTCTCATGCACATTGCTGTTGGGATTGAACTGGGTGTAGCGGCGAAGCTGAGACTTCACCCGCGCCGTCAGCTCCAGCGGATTGAACGGCTTCACCACATAGTCATCCGCGCCGGTTCCCAGCCCTAGAATCTTATCCAGATCCGTGGACTTGGCGCTCAACATGATAATCGGAATATTGTTGGTCTCCCGAATCTTCTTGCACATCTCCAGCCCGTTCATCCCCGGCATCATAATGTCCAGCAGGCAAAGGTGAATGTCCTCCTTATCCAGAATGTCCAGCCCCTCCTGCGCATTGGAAGCCTTGAATACTTTATATCCATCGCTGACCAGATAGATCTCCACCAGATCCGCGATCTCCTGCTCGTCGTCTACTACCAGAATATTGGTTTCTGCCATAATGGTTTCCTCCTCCTGTAATCTTACCATATGAATTAGTTTAACATAAAATATCCCTTTATGCCTTACTTTTTTATTACAAAAATGGAAGGAAATGTGCCGGAGGCGGCAGAAGATGCGAGGGGAGAGGGAGGGGGGGTGGGGAGTTTCGCTTCTCCTGTCGGCGTCTTCCTTCTCCTGCTGGCGTTTTCCTTCTCCTGAGCTGGGGCTTTCGCCACCCTTTTGGACAATAAACAAGAAAATCGCCAAAAATTATCCAAACTTTCCTCGCATGCATGAATTTCATGGTCTAATCGGTTGACATAAAGCAAGTTTTGGATAATTTTCTTCAAATCAGCCTTTAATTATCCAAAATCCCCAGATTTTTGGATAATTTTTCATAAAATCAGCTTTTATTGTCCAATTAGTTTACATAAAGCCGAAAAATCAAGTTGTCCCACACGGTTTTGGACAATTTTTAAGAATTTTGCCAATAATTGTCCAAAACCGTGGGACAGGTCTCATCAGGCGCCGATTTCCTGCCAGGTACCCGCGCTACAGGTAGAAAAAAGCGAAAGCAGCCTCTTCTTCCGCCGCTTTCGCTTTCCATATTTTATATATGCGGCTTCGCCGCTAAGCTTCCCGCGCATCACGCCGCTTTCCTGCCACAGTTTCCACCGCGTCACGGTCTCTCTATGCGGCTTCGCCGCTAAGCTTCCCGCGCATCACACCGCTTTCCTGCCACAGCTTCCACCGCGCCGCGCATCTCATCTCACACTCTCTACTCCTGCGGCTCTGCCGGTACGAACACGCGGGTGTCGTGCACATCGGTGCTTTCCTTCTCGCTCTGCTTCTGAGCGGCGGCGATTGCCTCCGCGCAGAACTGCTCCTGGGCTGCCACCAGTACCTTACCGCGCTTGTCGATCTTCTCGTAGGTGCCGTCAGGCTGCAGCACATGAGCCTTCACATTGTCGGCAAGCTGGACTTCCAGAATGTGGATGACCTGCTTCTTCAGCTCCGGGTCCTCTACGGGGAACATGATTTCCACTCGCTTATCCAGATTTCTCGGCATCCAGTCGGCACTGCCCATGTAGACCTCCGGGCTGCCGTCATTTTCAAAGTAGAAGATACGGGCATGCTCCAGGAAGTTGCCGACGATGGAGTGAACCGTGATATTCTCGGAAAGTCCCGGCACGCCTGCCTTCAGACAGCAGATGCCGCGGATCACCAGCTCGATCTTCACGCCTGCACAGGACGCCTCGTACAGATTGGCAATGACCTCCTTGTCGCAGAGGGAGTTCATTTTCGCCATGATGTGAGCGGGACGGCCTTCCCGCGCCCGTCTGGTCTCCCGGCGGATCATCTTGATGCACTTGCTGCGCAGCCACAGCGGAGCCAGCGCCAGCTTGTTCCAGGTCGGCGGCTCGGAGTAGCCGGACAGCATGTTAAATACAGCCGTGGCATCCTCGCCGATCAGCGGATGACAGGTCATCAGTCCGCAGTCGGTGTACAGCCGTGCCGTGGAATCATTGTAGTTGCCGGTGCCCAGATGGACGTAACGGCGGATGCCGTCTTCCTCCCGGCGCACCACCAGGGTGATCTTGCAGTGGGTCTTCAGTCCCACCAGACCGTAGATTACATGGCAGCCGGCCTTCTCCAGCTTCTTCGCCCAGTTAATATTATTTTCCTCGTCAAATCGTGCCTTCAGCTCCACCAGCACCGACACCTGCTTGCCATTTTCCGCCGCCTCAGCCAGCGCTGCCACGATGGGGGAATGTCCGCTGACCCGGTACAGGGTCTGCTTGATTGCCAGCACATTCGGATCCCGGGCTGCTTTCTGCACCAGGTTCACCACCGGATCGAAGGTCTGATACGGATGATGCAGGAATATGTCTCCCCTGCGGATATTGGTGAAAATGTCATCGTCATTCATCAGCGCCGGTACGGGCTGCGGTGTGTAGGACGGAGTCTTCAGCTCGTCAAATTCCTTCATGCCGTACATCTTCATCAGGAATGTCAGATCCAGCGGTCCGCTGATCTCATAAATGTCCTCGTTGCCGACCTCAAGCTCCTTCTTCAGGATCTTCAGCAGGCGGCGGTCCACCTTCTCCTCTACCTCCAGACGGATGACCTCGCCCCACTGGCGCTTCTTAAGCTGCTTCTGGATCTCCTCTAACAGATCCACAGCCTCCTCCTCGTCCAGCGTAAAGTCTGCATTTCTCATAATACGGAACGGATGAGCAGACACAATATTGTAGTTCAAAAACAGCGTATGAATGTTGCGCTCAATGATCTCCTCCAGCAGAATCACCTTGCGAGCACACTCCGACTCAATCGCAGCGCCGCCCTTGCCGGCATCTCCGCTCGCAGCTTCGCCCTTGCCAGCTCCGCCGCTCACGGCTCCTGCCTTGCCTGCTCCACCGCTCACAGCTCCTGCCTTGCCTGCGCCGCCTCTCTCCTCGTCCACCGGCAGCTCCACGATTCGCGGCAGCACCGCCGGAACCTGCACCATGGCGAATTCCAGTTCGCCGTCGCCGTCCTTCTTCTGCACCAGCGCCGCAATATTCAAAGACTTATTGCGGATCAGCGGGAACGGGCGGGAGGAATCCACCGCCATCGGGGTCAGCACCGGATAGACATTTTCCCGGAAATAGTGATCCACATACGCTGCCTGAGCCTCCGTCAGCTCCTCATGCTCGCAGATGATCTCAAGCCCCTGCTGCTTCAGCGCCGGAACCAGGGAGCGGTTGTAGGTGGAATACTGGAGATTCACCAGATCGTGGGTCTTCTCCCCGATCAGCTCCAGCTGCTCCTCCGGTCTCAGTCCGGCAATGTCCGGCTTCTTGTACCGAGCATGCACCATGTCCTTTAAGGACGCCACCCGGACCATGAAAAACTCATCCAGATTGGATGCGGTAATGCTTAAGAACTTCAGCCGCTCAAACAGCGGAATGCTCTTGTCCCGCGCCTCGTTGAGAATCCGGTAGTCAAATTCCAGCCAGCTCAGCTCGCGGTTTACATAATTTTTCGGATCGGTATAATTTTTATCTAATTCAGTCATATTTACACCCTCTTTTTCTGCTTCAGCACCGGTCTGATGCCAAATATCTCCTCAAAGAAATCTCCTTTTTCCGCGATGGACATCGCTTCCACCGTCACATCTCCCGTATAACCTGTGGTGATGACCAGCTCACTGCCCCGGATCACAAGGCGGCAGTCCGCCAGCTTTCCCTTGTGGCTGCGGTCCATGGAATTGGCAAGCCGCAGGATGGCGATCAGCTTGGCTATGGTCAGCGTCAGATTCTCCGGATTCACCAGCCGGGTATAGACCGACGGCTTCGCCAGAACCTGCACCTGATTGTAGCGGAATGGCTGTACGTGGTAGCGGACCACATTTGCCACGATCTCGCGCTCCACGTGGGAAAGACCGATAATCTCCGTAGACATGATCAGATTGTAGGCACACTCTGTGGCATCCCGCATGGTGACGAACTTACCGCAGGAGTGCAGGTCCGCCGCAATCTGTAAGAGCAGCCGCTCCCGTTCCTTCATGCCATGGTACTTCTTCAGACAGTCAAATACCTGCAGCGCCGCCTGTTCCACCGCCTGAATATGAGGCATGTGGCACTTGTAGCGCTTCGCCATATTGCGCGAGGTCACAATAATATCATTGCTGAAGCTGTGATTGAACTTCAGAAGCTTCTTCGCCTCCGCGTAATCGGCGGCAATGCCGTCCGTCATCATGATGCCGGGGAGCCACATATTTTCCGCCCCGGTCATTTCCATCATCCGCTTGTAAATGGATGCGGTGGGAAGCATCATGGCTGCATATTCGCCATTGACGTCAAATGTCTCCTCGATCTGATCCATGGTCATCCGGCTGAGGCTGTCGTACACAGCGTTGACCTCCGCTATGGACACCCGGTCTTTGCGCTTCTCCTCGTCAAACCGGCTGTAAAGTATCAGAATCGGCTCGCCGATGGCGATCAGATTCTTGATGTCACGGTCCTTTAAGTACATTTTGCGGAAGGTCACCAGCTCATTGTCCACCATTTCTGTCAGCAGAAGCTGCTCCACTTCCTTCGTCAGATGCTCATGTGCCAGAATCTCCCTGAGGCGCAGCACGCCCAGAGGCAGATTCTGCGTGGAAACCAGCGCGTCCCGGTCGAACAGAGACACCTGCATGCTTCCAAATCCCACGTCCACGATCGCCGTGCCCTTCTGAATGGTCTTCTGGAACTCCGCATCCTTGGCTGCAATCGCCTTGTAGCTGATAAATCGCTGCTCGGAGTTGCTGATGACCCGGACCTCCAGCCCGGTGCGGACCTTGATCTGGTCCAGCACGATCTGGCTGTTCTTCGCCTCCCGCATGGCGCTGGTGGCGTAAGCCCGGTAGTCCTCCACCTGATATTCCTTCATAATACAGACAAAGTCCGCCAGCACCTCGCACATCTCTTCCACCAGATGATAGCCAATCTTTCCGCCATTATATGTGTCTCTTCCAAGGGCAATCACATGCTTCACATGGTCAATGGAACGGATCCCGGTCTTATCCGAAATCTCGTATATCCCAAGCTCCAGCTCAAATGACCCAACATCAATCGCCGCAAATGTGCGTACCATACGCTCTGTACCTCCTGTTTCTGCGCTTTCTCCCATACTGCTCTATATTGTATCAGCTTACCCTTTGCTTTGTGTTAATATTTCGTAAAAATCAGGTAAAATTATTCAAAAATCTTCACTTAATAATTCCCCAGAATCCGCAGATTCGCCGCCTCCTGCGCGATGCCATTTAACGCATTGCAGATGCCCGGCTCGTCCAGATTTCCCTCGATATCGATGAAAAACCGGTATTCCCAGTTGCGCCCCGGAATCGGCCGGGACTCGATCATCCGCATATTGACATGATTGAAAATGAAATTGCCCAGCATATTGTACAGTGTACCGCTGCGGTGCGGCAGCTCGAAGCAGATGCTCACCTTCCCCGCGTCCGCCCGGTAGACCTGCTGTCTGGACAGCACAATGAAGCGGGTGGTATTGCCTTCATTATTCTGGATTGCCGGCTTCAGCACCTTCAGCCCGTACAGGCTGCCTGCAATCTCGCTTGCCACCGCCGCCTGGCTCTTATCCCCGTCCTCCACGACCTTCTTCGCCGCCACTGCCGTATTGGCAAGGCTGATCTGCTTCCAGTCCTTCTGGCTGTTCAGGTAATTGGAGGACTGCATCAGCGCCTGGGGGTGAGAGTAGACCGTGCGAATGTCGGAAAGCTCCGCCTCCGGCCGCGCCAGCAGTGCATGATTCACCGGCAGGAAGATCTCCGCCACAATGCAGTTCTCATGCTCGATCAGCAGGTCGTAGTTGTCGATCACCGCGCCTGCGGAGGAATTCTCGATGGGAAGCACCGCGTAGTCGGCTCTGCCCTCCTGCACCTCCTCCATCGCCTCCCCGAAGGTCGGCACATGGTACACATCCGCATCCTGCCCAAAATACTGCAGCGTCGCCGCATGGCTGTAGGCACCTTCCACCCCCTGGTAGACGATCCGCGCCCCTTTCACCGGTAGAGTCTCCACCTTCTGAAATCCCAGCTCCATGGTCCTCCCGCTCTCCGCCAGCAGCCGGTACTGATAGCGGCGGCTGATGGTCATCATCTGGGAAAATAACTCCTGCACCGCAGTCCGGTTAAAGTCCCCGTGTGCCATCTCCCCCACGGCTGCCAGCTTCTGCTTCTCCCGCTCGCCGTCGTACACCGCCTTGCCGCTCTCGATCTTGGACTGCGCCACATTTCCGCAGATCTCCATCCGCTTCTCAAATAACTCCACAATCTGGCGGTCAATCCCGTCTAATTCTTTCCTGCATGCCAATAAATCCACTGTCCTTTGTCCTCCCGTCTCTGTCTTCTCTGTCTCACTTCTGTCTGTATTTCGTCCCGCTGCTTTCTCTCAGGTCTCCGCCTCGCTGCTTTCTCTCAGGCTTCAGCCTCGCCACTTTCTCTCAGGTCTCAGCCTCGCTGCTTTCTCTCTCAGGCTTCCGCCTCACTGCTGCCCTCTGTTGCCCGGTCTCCCGCTGCTCAGCCCTGCTCCCTCTTCAGCATCTCGATAATCACGTCTCTGGTATATGCCCCTGCCCGCTTCCTCTGCTCTGCCGGAAGCTGTTTTATGTAAATCGGCTCGCCGTATTCGATGGTCACCTTCGCCGCCCGGATCCATGGCAGATGGCGCTCAAATACATTTGCCGTGCCGGTGATTGCCACCGGAACCACCGGACAGCCGGACTTCTCCGCAATCTTTAAGCTTCCTTCCTTAAATGGAAGCAGGTCCGTCAGATCTTCATGAGGATTGCGGGTTCCCTCCGGGAAAATCCAGATGGAAATGCCGGACTTCACCTTCTCGATACCCTTCATGATGGTCTTCAAGCCTTCCTTGATGTCCTTGCGGTTTAAGAACAGGCAGTTCACCAGCACCATCCAGTCAGACAGGAGCGGCACCTTCTCCATCTCCGCTTTCGCCACGAATCCGGTCAGCCCCGGCACAGTAGTGTATCCTACCAGAATATCAAAGTAGCTGCTGTGGTTGCCCACGTAGAGTACTGCGCCATCCGGGATATTTTCCCGCCCCTTCACCGTGATTTTCACGCCGGACACCTTTAAAATCAGGCGAAACATCGTCTGCACAATACTGAGTGCCTTCTTCTGCGCCGCCAGACTTGCCTGCGGGTCCACATCAGTCGTTCCATTCACCGCTTTGCTCAAGCTGAGACGCAGCGGAATACTCAGAATCAGAAACCCGATCAGCAGGATTGCTACTAATAATAAGCGTATCATTTTGTCACCTCATTCTATTCTTTTTTTGTTTCAAGTATATAAAAAAAGAGGGACAAGTACAAGTCATATGTCCCTCTTTTTCGTAATTTGTTCGAACAATAATCCGGTGCCGAACCACAGCGGCGCGAAGTCCAGCCGGATCAGTCCGTTGATGCTGGTCTGCCTGCCGGAATAGTCCCACGGGCAGATGCCCCGCGCCCGCAGCCACATGCCGGAAATGTACTCCGCCGTGAAGATCAGCACCATGTACAGCATGCCGTGGCGGACCATCCGGTCGGTGCCGCGCAGGGGCTGCTCCCCGATCCACCGGTCGATCAGCCCGCCGATGGGCGCAAGCAGCGCACCGCAGCCATAAATAGGAAACATCAGCAGTGACGTCCGCCCCATCAGCCGCCAGTCATGAGCCATGATGGATTCCACGGAGGTGAAGATCACCTCCAGGCACCAGCCGGTGATCCCGCACTTGATAAAGTTCATTGGAAGTCTGGATAATCTGTTCATGCTGTTAATATGACCGGCTTCGGCTCAAATTATACATCATGTTCTCCCTGCGACAGCGGCACCAGATTCTCCTGTCCGCCTCGCAGCCGCCTTCTCCTGTGTCTCCGGCCTCGCAGCACGCTACAGCAGCGGCGACAGCAGTCTGCTTCCCTGCTCCTTCACCCGGACCCACAGGCTGCGCGCCTCGTAGACCTCCTTCGTGACCTCCCGGCACCGGGTCAGGTCGTCCAGGAAGATCTGCTCCAGATGCTCGGTGGTCTCCTCGTCATAAATCGTGGCATTGACCTCAAAGTTCAGCTCGAAGCTTCGGATATCCATATTTGCCGTGCCGTAGCAGCTGACGCGGCTGTCCACCATCACGCCCTTGGCGTGAAGAAATCCATTCTCGTAGGTGTAGCACCGCGCCCCGGCATCCACCATTTCCCCCACATAGGAGTAGGTTGCCCAGTAGACAAAGGGGTGGTCCGGCATGCAGGGAATCATCAGGCGCACATCGATTCCGGAGCCGGCGGCGATCTTCAGCGCGCTGAGCACCGCATCGTCCGGCACAAAGTAGGGCGTCTGAATATAAATGTGGTGGCGCGCCTTGTGAAACATCTGCAGATAATTGTCCCGGATCAGCCGCAGCGCCGAGTCCGGACCACTGGTGATGATCTGGATGCCCAGGATATTTTCCGGAAATTCCGGCAGGTCGGCGCGGCTTTTCAACAAATGCATCGCCGGCTTCTGCCCGCTGCCCGGCTCCGGCACTCCCGGCTCGGCTAACGGCGTGCAGTCTGCGAAATACCAGGCATTTTTGAACAGATTTTCCTTCACCGTATAGTTCCAGTCCAGGGCAAATCGAATCTGCAGGCTGATCACCGCATCGCCCTCGATCTTTAAGTGCGTGTCCCGCCAATACCCGAACTTCGGGTCCTTTCCCAGATATTCCCGTCCTATGTTGAAGCCGCCCACATAGCCGACCCGCCCGTCGATCACCACGATTTTCCGGTGGTTGCGGTAGTTGACGCGCAGATTTAGCCGCCCCAGCACCGGCGGGAAGAAACAGCCCACCTGAATCCCCGCCTCCTTAAGCTCCTGCCAGCGGCGCCCCGGCATGAACCGTCCGCCCATGCCGTCGTAAAGGATGCGCACCTCCACACCATTTCTCACCCGGTCCTTCAGAATCGGCACGATGGTGTCGAACAGCTCGTCATTTTTGATAATGTAATACTGAATGTTGATAAAATGCCGCGCCTTCCGGAGCTCCCTGCGCAGGTCCTCGAACTTCTTCTGCCCGTCCGTGAAGATTTCCACCTGGTTATTCAGCGTCAGCACCGCCCCCGCCTTCTCCAGATTATAAAATACCAGGTCCCCGTAGTCCGCTGAAAGGGGATCTTCCAGCAAAAATGCCTCCCGCCGCAGGAAGTTCTCCTGACTCTTCACCGAATACTGGAAGCGGTCCTCCACCTCCTTGATCCGGAACATCCTGCTCTTGCGAAAGTCCTGGGCGAAGATCAGGTAGAAGAAAAAGCCGAACACCGGCACAAAATAAAGAATCAGGAGCCAGGTCCACACTGCCTTAGGATCCCGCCTCTGAAAAAATACTATTACTACAGATAAAAACAGGTTGATGTACAGAAGATGCTCCATCAGCCACTCCCACACCGCCATCATCTGCTCCACAGCACCCCCACCTTTCTCTCGGTTACGCCTGCATTTTGCTCCGGTCTCACCTGCGTTCTCTGCCATCACGCTTCCGGTCCTTCCTACCGGACCTTTTTGACCTTCTGCTGTCCGTTCAGCAGCTCCACCTGATAGCCGTCAACCACATAGATCAGCTCTCTCACCGCGGTGCCGTCTGTACTCAGAGTCAGGTTCTGGATATACGCGTCCTTGCTGCATTTTATCAGCAGATATTCTGTCAGCGGACTTTCCGGTGAACCCAGCGTATGCTCCGAAACCTCCTCCAGCACCGTCATTGTGTCCACGTCGCCGTTCGGATAGCGGTCCAGCAGGTACAGCTCCACACTGTCCTTTACCTTCTCCGCCTCCACCAGACAGCGCTTCTTCCTGGCCTCCACCACATATCCCGTAAATGACGGAATCAGGATCGATACCAGCACAGTCAGAACTACCAGCACCACCATCAGTTCCACAAGCGTAAATCCTTTTGTACTGCACTTTCTTTTCAACATCATCGCTTCCTCCCCGGTTCTGCAGCCGCAAAGATATCCTTACAGCTGCTATTTTCTTCTCATTCCCGGAAAGAAAGCCCGGCCAGACCCCTCAATCAGACAAACTGGTTGCGCTCGCGGTCATACCGATAATCCACCATTTTAAGCTTCTCCTCCAGACCTTCCTGGTCCAGATTCAGAGAGCTGCACAGATCCTCCAGCGACGCATACTGGTCTCTCAGCTGTGTATTCACATAGCTGAGCAGCATCACCGGATCATTTGGAATGGCTGCCATCTTTCATCCTCTTCTTTCTGTCCTATTCCCTGGCTGCTCCCCATCTGCACGATTTCGTTCCCATGTCCGCTCTGAATCAGACAGCTTCCGTTCCGGGTTATGCTATCGATTCTAACACAGTTGAAATGAGAACGCTCGTCATTCCGTCGTCTTTGTATTGTCCATTTATGGATAATGGCAAAGATTTTGATGGATTCTCAGTTGTATGCCAGGGTATCTTTATGTTACAATCGTAACGGTTCCTCATCGTGCCGTGCCGTCTCATGGACTGCATGGGCACAACTACTATCATACAATGATTGTCCCGGGATGACAAGGGATTCCCGGAGATGTTTTCACTGTCCATTTTCTCAGTCAGGAGGATGAAGATGAATATAACAGAACAGAAAAAGAAACGGATTTTGATGATTGCCACCGGCGGCACCATCGCATCCAAGAGAAGCGAAAGCGGGTTAAAGCCGCTGATCACATCGGAAGAGCTGCTGGGTTATGTGCCGGATGTAAGGCAGTTCTGCTGTGTAGATGCCCTGCAGGTGTTAAATATCGACAGCACCAACATGCAGCCCAGCCACTGGCTGCTGATTGCAGCCGCCATCGAAGAACACTATGAGGAGTACGACGGATTTGTCATCTGCCACGGCACGGACACCATGGCTTACACGGCAGCCGCCCTGTCCTACCTGATTCAGAATTCCCCCAAGCCGGTGGTCATCACCGGTGCCCAGAAGCCCATCGATCTGGAGATTACCGATGCCAAGACCAACCTTTCCGACAGCCTGCGCTTTGCAAGCTGCGACAAGGCTTACGGAGTGACCATCGTATTTGACGGCAAGGTTATTGCCGGAACCCGCGGCAAGAAAGAGCGGACCAAGAGCTACAATGCATTTTCCAGCATCAACTTCCCGTATATTGCGGCGATTCAGGACGGACATATTATTTTCTATCTGGATGACAAGGCGCAGCTCGCAGAGCCGGTCCGCTTCTATCACCAGCTGGACTCCCGGGTGGCGCTTCTTAAGCTGATTCCGTCTCTGGATTCCGGCGTGCTGGACTATCTGGCGGACCACTACGACGCTGTGATCATCGAGTCCTTCGGCGTCGGCGGCATTCCCACCTACGATTCCGGCGACTTCCACAAGGCGGTGGAAAACTGGGTCAATGCGGGCAAGATCGTGGTCATGACCACCCAGGTCACCAATGAGGGCAGCAATATGTCTGTCTACGAGGTCGGCAAGACCATCAAGAAGCAGTTCGGCCTGCTGGAAGCCTACGACATGACTCTGGAAGCCACCGTCACGAAGCTGATGTGGATTCTGGGTCAGACGAAGGATACGGGCAAGGTCCGGGAGCTGTTCTACCAGACCGTGAACCGGGACATGTTATTTACAAGTACATGGTAGGCATTAGTCGCTCTGCTTCTCCGTCATCGGCAGCCGCCCCCGCAGGAACCGCTTTTTCAGCTCCTTAAAGTGAAATGGAATCAGCGGATAGATATAACTCTTTCCCGCAATGGTCCGGTTAAATACAATCGCCGCAACGGACAGCACCACGCCGCCTGCGTAGCCCCAGACTCCAAAGGCGGATGTGAAAATCAGGATCACCACCCGCATGAACTTCAGCGCGTAGCCCAGCTCAAAGCTGGACTGGCTGTAGTTGGCGATGGTCACAAATGCCATGTACAGCATGGTCTCCGCGTTGAACCAGCCGGATTTCACCGAATATTCTCCCAGCACGATACCGGCGATGACGCTGAGAGGGGTGGTCAGCATGTTGGGGGTGTTGATCGCCGCCAGCCGCAGACCGTCGATGGCAAATTCCAGAATCAGAAGCTGAAAGATCAGTGGCACAAAGGTCTCGTCCGACAGCCGGATGAACTCCAGCCAGGACGGAATCCACTGGGGATTCAGCATCAGGAGCAGCCAGGTGGGCGTCAGCAGCAGGCAGAGCACCGCCGTCACCATCCGGGACAGCCTCAGATAGGTGCCGGTGATGGGCGGAAAGTAGTAGTCGTCCGCCTCCTCAATAATGTCAAATACCGAGGACGGCAGAATCATCGCCGCCGGAGAGTTATCCACAAGAATCACAATATTTCCTTCCAGTATACACGCCGCTGCCGTGTCCGGGCGCTCCGAGAACTTGAACTTCGGGAAGGGGTTGTACCATTTGTGGGGGTAGATTCCCTCCGCCAGACTTTCCTGGTTCATGGTCAGCGCATCCACATGCAGCTTCCTGATTCGCTCCTTGATCAGCTGCAGAAGCTGCTGATCCACCCGCCCTTCCATATAGCAGATGGCGATGTCCGTGTGGGAGCTTTCCCCTGCGCTGGCAATCTCCATAGTCAGCTTCGGGTCACGAATCCTCCTTCGAATCAGCGCCGTGTTGAAGATCAGCGTCTCCACAAATCCATCCCGGGATCCCCGCATAACCTTGTCCTTCTCCGGCTCCCCCACCGACCGCGCCGGATAAGTCCGGCAGTCGATGGTCAGACAGGAGTCATATCCGTCGATAAACAGGCAGGTAATGCCCGAAAGCAGCTGCACCACCATGTCCTGATCGTTGCTTAGCAGACCGATTTCCCCGTAATACAGATATTTCTTCGAAAATCCATGAGCATCCGGCGGCATATCCTCTTCCTTAATCGTGGACCACCCCTGCAGGATCTTCAGCAGCACGTCATCCTTGGTAAATCCATCCACGAAAAACAGGCACGCCTTCCGCCCCGCAATATTCACAACCCGATATACTACATCAAAATTCTTGTCCGTCTGCAGAAGTTGCTGCAAATGTTTGATATTTTCCGCCAATGATTTTGTAAATTCCATCGGTTCGTCTCCCTCCGTCTGAATGTATCCTCAGTATGTGCCATTTCTGGAAAATTATCCTCTTTATTGCGACGGTATGTGGAAAATCTTTCCGTTCTCTGGCGACTCCCAAAGGTTTCGCCCCGAAGCCCCACAATTCGCACACAACCGCTTCCCATAAAGCCGCCGCGCTATACATTTTTTGTGTTCTCGACACAAACCGATAAGATTTTTACGGAAATTTGCACAAATATCATTGACTTCTATGCAAAAAAATGGTATATTGTTGCTTGTGAGAGGGAATTTCGTTTCTTTCGCATGTTGGTATGGGGATACCAAGCACAAACTTTATAGTGTAACGGTTTTGAGATCGTGACGTAAGAACTGCTTTCTGTGGGGGAAAAGCAGTTCTTTTTTTTCATTGAATTTCAGAATCTTTGGTGCTTTGTTTTGTGCGTCCAGTCCGAAGGATCATATTTCTTTGGGCAATCAGTTATCTTTTGCTCGTCCAGTCCGCAGGGTACATTTTATCAGGTTCATTTTGGACAATTTTTGACGAAATCCCATAAAATTATCCAATCTGCTGTCCTAATCTCCCTTTTAAGCCTTTTTAGCACCGGTTTTGGACAATTTTCGCCCCAATCCTTAGAAAATTGTCCAAGATTTTCAGATTTTTGGACAATTATGGCTCGATTGCGAAGATAATTGTCCAAAATAGTCTTATGTCAACCAAGCAAGTGAGAAATTCACCGCTTGCACACTCACATTGGATAATTTTCGGCGAAATCGCAGAAAATTGTCCAATCCTCTGTCCGGAGCCAGCTTTCAGATGAAATCATGAATATGTCTGGCAAACATAAAAAGCGCAGCCCGGCTTCTTCTGCCCGGGCTGCGCCATGCGCCACATAATAATCTCAATCCAACTACACAATCTCCACATAAGGAATCCGGTTGATTCCTTCCTTCACAGCCTCCTGCGCCACCGCATTGGCTACGGCCAGCGCCACCCGCTTGTCAAAGGAGGACGGAATCACGTACTCCGTGTTCAGCTCTTCCTCCGGAATCACTGCTGCAATCGCCAGAGATGCTGCCACCTTCATACCGTCGGTGATGTCTCTTGCACGGACTGCCAGCACGCCCTTGAACAGTCCCGGGAATACCAGCACGTTATTGATCTGGTTCGGGTAATCGGAACGGCCGGTGCCGACCACCACTGCACCGCCCGCCTTCGCCTCGTCCGGCATAATCTCCGGAACCGGGTTCGCCATGGCGAACACAATACCGTTGTTCATAGTGCCGACCATCTCCCGGGTCACCAGATTCGGTCTGGACACGCCCACGAAAATATCAGCGCCCACCAGCGCGTCAGCCAGCTTGCCGTGCTCTTTGCCCAGATTGCTGATATGGGAGATTTCTTCCTGTCCGGAATTCAGGTTCTCATCTCCTTCACAGATGATTCCATTGATATCGCACATGATAATATTGCCGAATCCCATGGAGATCAGATGCTTGCCGATGGCGATACCTGCCGCGCCTGCACCGTTGATCACAACCCGAAGCTCGCCCATCTTCTTTCCGGTTACCTTCACCGCATTTAACAGGGCTGCGCCCACAACGATTGCCGTTCCGTGCTGGTCATCGTGGAAGATCGGAATATCACAGACCTCTTTCAGCTTCTTCTCGATCTCGAAGCATCTCGGAGCCGCAATGTCCTCCAGATTGATGCCGCCGAAGCTCTTGGAAATCAGCGCAATGGTCTGCACAATGGTGTCCACATCTTTGGAATCCACGCACAGCGGGAATGCATCCACATCCGCAAACTCCTTGAACAGTGCGCACTTGCCTTCCATAACCGGCATACCTGCGGACGGACCGATGTCGCCCAATCCCAGCACCGCGGTACCATCGGTGATCACTGCCACCAGATTGCCTTTGCGGGTGAACTCGTAGGCACGATCCTCGTCCTCTGCAATCAGCAGACATGGCTCAGCCACGCCCGGCGTATACGCGATGGAAAGCTCCTCCCGGTTGGTAATCGGCGCACGGGAAACCACTTCGATTTTTCCCTTCCATTCTCTATGTTTTTCAATTGCAAGCTGCTTCTTGTCCACTGCTTTGTCCTCCTCATTCTGTAACTGCCTGACTGCACATATCTTTCGCGCAATCACATGTTTAACCTTTTCTCAACGCCATATTATCACGTTTTCATGGTTTCTTCAACGCTATCTTATCGCCTGCTGTCCGGCTTTCCAGTTCAGATAAATTTGCTTCGGATCATATTCCCCGACTCTCTGAATCTCCTCACTGATTCCCCGGATTACCTCGACTGCCTCATCCAATTCCCCTGCGATAGCCTCGATAGTCTTGCCTGCATCCAGCTTCTTTTTTGTCATCTTAAGAAGTGCCAGAAATTCGCCTTCTGCTCTGCCTTCCTCTCTGCCGTCTTCAATCAGATCATCAATTGCCTTACACATGGATTTCCCCTCCTCACCTTCACTTCTGTTGTCACTCTGCAAAATCTTCGCCAGACGCTTCTGCTCACCAATCATGGAGAACAATGCCGTCAGGGCAACATCATCCATCTGGTCAATCTCTTCCCTGTGCTGTTTTGCATACTCGTATAACAGTTTCTTGTCTGAGTTATATTTTAACATGCTGAAAATATGTTGTAAACACGTGTGAAAATTTTCCGGATGTTCCAGCGCATTTGCATACACAATATTCAGCTTATAATCCGGAATATACTCCTTCAGCTCCCGGATCCACTCCTCGTCCCCATCCAGCCCCATCAGCTCATGCAGACTCTTACAGCCATCCCACTCCTCTTTTCGTCCCCAATACAATACCATCGTCACAGCAGGAACAATGCGGTCTTCCTTTTTGATTCCCGAGAGGAATTCATCCCCATCCATCAGCTCTCCCCGCTCTCTTCTCAACGTTTCAATCTCCTGCAGCTGACGCAAATACTCCAAGGCATCATACAGCATATTTCGGACAGGCATGGCATAATGCACCCGCTCCTGATTCTCACACGCCAGCACCGCCATTCGAGCGCCTTTTCTCACTCTCATATTAATATCCCGATACCGCTGAACCGTCCGTCTTTTCTCCTTGTGGTCCACAAAAACAACTCCCTGCTCATTGGGTATCCACTCCAGATCTTCTGGCTGAACCACCTGTCTGCCCCCATACATCGTCCCGTTCCATAAGTCAGCAAATATCTGCTTTCTCTCCAACAGTCGATTTACATTTTGATTCGCTTCTCCCATAAAGTCCCTTTCCTGTTTTTCAAATACTGAGTAATCTGCGATAACCGCAAATGAATTAGAAACCGAAAGACCCACACAGCATGAATTGCTCTGTGGAGATTGAATTAAGTATAGACCAGTTATTCCACTATGTCAATTTCATTTTAACAGGATTTCAAGGTTTCTTTCCTGCCTCTGCCAGCACACACGCAAACAGGTCCCCCACGCATCCACGTGAGAGACCTGATTTTTCATGCCTGTCCCCTCTTCTCACTCTTCCCCATCACACTCCCATACTCCGTCCGAATCCTCGTCTCCGCCTCTATTTTCACCTCATCCAGTTCGACCTCTATCGGACTCTCCCGCAGACCACAGAGTTCCACGCCTGTCCTTGCGCCGCTGATCCGGATGTTATGGAAGGCGATATCCGAAAATACCGGGGCTTTTCTTGACACCGGCACTGCCGTGCTGGAACCATAATTCATGCTTACCTGAATCCCTTCTTCCCTCACCTGCTCCATCGTCATATTCCAGCAGTCGACATTCCGGACGTAGCCGCCCCGTCCCGGCATAGATTTGATGCGGATTCCGCGCTCGGTGTTCCGAATCGTGCAGTCATGAATCTTCACATTCTCCACTCCACCGGACATTCCGCTCCCGATTGCCACCGCCGCGTGTCCACCAAGGAACCGGCACCCGCAGATCTCCACCTGCCTGCATGGGCGGTTCACCCGCCACCCGTCCTCATTCAGCCCGGAATTGACCGCGATACAGTCATCCCCCGTATCAAAGGTGCAGTTTTCAATCAGTACATCCTCACAGGAATCAGGATTGATGCCGTCGGTGTTGGGACCGTGAGTGACAATCCGAACCCCCTGTACCTGCACATGATGACAGTATACCGGATGAATGGTCCACTGAGGACCGTCCTGAATCTGAAAATCCCGCAGCACCACATGCTCACAGTGAATCAGCTGCAGAAAGGACGGACGAAGCGCATCTGCTTCCGTGCCGAATACCCGTTCCCCGGGCTGAATTCCCAGACTTTCCGCACAGCAGAGCCGGTCGGCGGCATTCTGCTGCAGCTTCTTCCAGCCCCACCAGCTCTGTCCGCACCCGTCTAAGATTCCTTTGCCGCAGATGGTGATATTCCGGCATCCATATGCATAAATAAGAGGCGAATAATTGTAACACTCCACCCCTTCCCACCGGGTAAATACCACTGGCAGATAATCATTTCTGTCATCGCTGAAGTGAATGGTGCAGCCCTCCTCCAGACACAGTGTCAGATTGCTTTTCAGCAGCAGCCTGCCGCTTTTCCACTCCCCCGCCGGCACGATCACCGTGCCGCCGCTCTCCGGGCACCGGTCGATTGCTTCCTGAATGGTATTCTGATTGCCTTCCTCAAACACACATGTAAGCTCCATTGCTGTCTTCCTCCTGTTTATGTCAACTTTCCTCTGAATGGTATTCTGGCGGCTTCACGCCTCACCCAACCACCATCGAAATCAGCATTGCGCACAGCGGCAGCGTCAGAATGCTCAAAAATGTGGAAAATACCACGACTCCTGCCGCCAGCCCCTCGTCATAGTGGAACTGCACCGCAAATACCGAGGTGATTGCCGCGCAGGGGCAGGCTTCCAGAAGCAGCACCACCTCTGCCGCCATGCCGCGGACGCCGAGAAGCACGAACAGTCCGAAGCAGATCACCGGGATTACCAGCATCCGGGCTGCGATCACCCAGGCGAGGCTCCGGTTCCCCAGCAGCTTCTTCAGATCGCTTTCCGCGATAATCATGCCTGTAATGAGCATGGACAGGGGCGTATTCATATTTCCCACCAGACTGACCGGCTGCTTCACCACTGCCGGAACCGGAATCCTGCCCAGATAAATGACCAGACCGATCAGCACCGAAATCAGCACCGGATTCCTGCAGACGCTGCGCAGCACCTCCCGCGCCCTGACATTTCCGCTCACCATGCCGTAGCCGAAGGTCCAGAGCAGCAGATTGAACACGGTCACATAGGCGCTTGCGTAGATCAGTCCCTCCGAGCCGAACAGTGCCTGAATCAGCGGAAAGCCCATGTACGCCGCATTGGAGAAAATGCAGGCAAAGCGCATGATCGGCAGGTCTTTGCCCTTCTTCTTCCAGGTCGCCGCCATGACCAGCACCAGCCCTGTGCCGATCAGCACCAAGCTCAGCCCAAAGGACAGCGCCAGATTCGGCAGTATCCTGGGGTCAAATTCAATCATATAGGAGTGAATGACCATCGCCGGTACCACCAGATACAGCAGCAGATCCGAAAATGCCTTCTTCGCCTCCGGACGGATTGCCTTCACTCTGACACACACGTAACCTGTAAATATCAGACAGAACAGGATTGCCACCTGTTTCACGGTTATCAACGCCAATTCCATTGTACTCACCTAAAATACCCGGATGTCTGACAGATAGCCGCTGGCTACCATCATCCGGTACCCTTCCTCTGAATTTTTCAAATGACGGGAAACCGCCTCTGCCGCCGCTTCCTCATCGCCGTCAAGCATTGCCCGGATCATCTCCAGATGCTCCTCCATGGAGGAACTCAGCCGCTTCTCCTTCCACTTATTGGACAGATAGCGGATTCGCTGCGTCTGGGTCATCAGCGCCTCCATCTGCTCCCTGATAAAATGGTTGCCCGTACTCTCTGCAAGAAACAGATGAAAAGCCGCGTCCGGGTCCGGCAGTGCCGACGGCGGCTCCCCGCCGGTTCCATTCTCCATCGCCTGCTCAAAGTAATGCTGCCAGTCTTCCAGTTCCTTCCGGTCCGCCTTTCTCGCCGCGATTCCCACGATCTGCGGCTCCAGCATGGTTCGCATCTCGTAGATCTGCCGGATGTCCTCCATGGAGATTCCGGAGACAAATGTGCCCCGCCTGGGAATCACATCCAGAAGTCCTTCCCGGGTCAGGCGGATGACCGCCTCCCGCACCGGAGTCCGGCTCACCCCGATCTGTTCCGCAAATGCCTTCTCATCAAAGACTGCCCCGGGCTTTCTCTGCCCCGTGACAATCTCCCACTTCAGTACCTCATAGGCACTGCACGCGCGATCTGATTTTCCTGCCATAGCCCTGTTCCTTTCCCTTATGCTTCCTGTATGGATCTTCAATATACTTTGTGATATATCACGGAGTATACCTCTTCTTTTGGCAGCCGTCAAGCACAATCAGAAAATGCGTCACCGGCACATTTCCTGATATACATGACAAAAAGAAGGAACCGGGATTCCCAGATTCCTTCTTTTGCATCTGTTATTTTTCTACCGGTCGGCTGCCTTCCGCTTCCTGCTTCTCTTTTCCTCATACATCCGCTCATCTCCAAGGCGGATCAGTTCCTGGACGTCCTGTGCCTCTTCCGGGAAGAAGGCATAGCCGATACTGGTCGAGACGAAAACCTCCGTCTGAGAGAGAAGAAACGGCTTCTCCATTGCTGTCCGGATCTTTGCCATGCATTTGTCACAGCCTTCCATCCCGGCACAGCGTTCCACTACAATGATAAATTCGTCTCCTCCCACCCGCGCAACAATATCCTCTTTCCAAAAAGCCTCTTTCATTCTTCTGGCTGCTTCCTTCAGGACCACATCCCCCTGGGCATGCCCGTAGGTATCGTTGATCGTCTTAAAATCATTGATATCACAGTACAGAAGCGTCAGCGGCATCTTGGTATTGCCGCACCGCAGTTCGATATAATCCATCAGCTTGCGCCGGTTGATCAGTCCGGTGAGAGAATCCCGGTCGGCCCGCTCCTTCAGATTCTGATTGCGCTCCTCCAGTACATAGACAAGCATCGTAACCAGCACCGTGATTCCCAGACTGACTGCCAGAATCCATGCGAAACCAGCTATATCATACCAGCTTTTTCGTGGAGAAAGTTCCAGCTGCCAGGTGTGATTGGGCACATTGATATTCTCCACCACGGACTTCCTCTCCTGATAATCCGCCGTGGAAGATATCACGATCCGTTCACCTTCCACAATGGTGGTCAGACGATACTGAAAGCCATTTCTCTCAATCTCCTGAAACAACAGGGAATCCAGCGCTTCCGGAAGCTCCAGTACAATCACGGAAAATCCCCAGAAGCTCTCCTCCCCCTCTTCCGACATCAGGTAAACCGGATTTCTCGCTACGATGCCAAAGCCTCCCTGCGTCAGGGAATAGGGACCTGACAGGGTAATCTCATGGGTCTCTTTTGCGAGAAGCGCATCGGCTCTTCTTTTTTCATTTTTGAACACGTTGCCGCCTATGGCCTTTTCATTGCCCTCAATCGGATAACAGTATGCAACCGTTCCGTCCGGAAGGCACTGGATCGCGCGAATTCCGCTGTTTTCCGCAAGAATGGACTGAGATAAATGATCAAAAATCTCTTCCGGCATCTCCCCGTCATTGGTGATAATAACCGCCTCAAAAATATCGGTTTTGTGAAACAGAGAATCCAATAAGCTCTCCAGTCTTGCACTGTACGTCTCACCAATGTACAAAATCTCATTTCTTTTATTCTTCATGCCGGAACAGGCATACAGATATGTAATGGTCAGCGACAGCAGCACACCGCCAATGCATACCATAACATAAAATCTCTTTTTACCCCCATTCACGTTATTCGCCTCCCTGTCTGGCACCAGACTTCGCTGCTGTCAGCATATTCCCCATAAAACCGCAATTTATTATTCCTTTTATTCTACCACATATCCTGTCATATTCCCACCTGTTTTCCTGATATCTGACCGCAAAAAGGAAAAACCTCACTGATTTTCCGTCTTTATTTTCGAAAAATCAGTAAGGTTCTTCTCTGTCATATCACGATACCATCATTCACTCCGGGATTCTCACTCCACGTAGGCAATCAGCTTCGTGCCACTCTCATCCGTATCGATCACAATGGTCTGCCCCTGGCTCACATTTCCTTCCAGGATGATCCGCGCCGCCAGCGTCTCCACATGCTTCTGCAGGTAACGTCTCAGCGGACGTGCGCCGTATGCCGGGTCGTATCCGTGGTCGGTGATGTAGCTCTTCGCGCCTTCCGTCAGCTCCACCTTCAGCTCCCGGTCTTCCAGACGCCGGTTCACATCGGCAACCATCAGGTCCACGATGTGGCTGATGTTGTCCTTCGTCAGTGGCTTGAACAGGATCGTCTCGTCCAGACGGTTCAGGAATTCCGGACGGAAGTGGGCACGCAGCTCACTCATCACCATGTTCTCCGCCTCCGGTCTGATGGCACCGTTCTCATCGATGCCGTCCAGCAGATACTGAGATCCGATGTTGGAGGTCATGATCAGGATCGTGTTCTTAAAGTCCACGGTCTTGCCGGTGGAATCGGTGATTCGTCCGTCATCCAGCACCTGAAGCAGTACATTAAATACATCCGGATGCGCCTTCTCCACCTCATCAAACAGCACAACGGAATATGGCTTCCGGCGCACAGCCTCGGTCAGCTGACCGCCTTCATCGTAGCCCACATATCCCGGAGGCGCTCCGATCAGACGAGCCACAGAATGCTTCTCCATGTACTCACTCATATCGATCCGGACCATATTATTCTCATCGTCAAACAATGCTTCCGCAAGCGCCTTCGCAAGCTCCGTCTTGCCCACACCGGTCGGTCCTAAGAACAGGAAGGATCCAATGGGCTTGGTGGGATCCTTGATGCCGGCTTTGGAACGAAGGATTGCCTCCGTCACCTTCTCGACACCCTCATCCTGACCTACCACACGCTGATGCAGCACATCATCCAGATGCAGGATCTTGCTGCGCTCGCTCTCATTCAGCTTGCTGACCGGGATTCCCGTCCACCGGGAAATGATCCGGGCAATCTCATCCTCCGTCACACTCTCATGGACCAGGCTGAGATCCTGATTCCGGACCTTCGCCTCTTCCTCCTCCAGCTGCTTCTGCAGCTGAGGAAGTCTTCCGTACTGCAGTTCCGCCGCCTTATTCAGGTCGTACTGCTGCTGGGCGGTGGCAATGTCCCGGTTCACCTGCTCGATCTCCTCACGGAGCTGGGACAGGCGGTCTACAGACGACTTTTCATTTTCCCACTGGGCCTTCTTCGCCGCAAATTCATCATGAAGCTCTGCCAGATTCTTCTGCAGATCCTCCAGACGCTCCTTGCTCAGATGGTCGGTCTCCTTCTTAAGAGCCGTCTCCTCAATCTCCATCTGCATGATCTTTCTGGACAGCTCATCCAGCTCTGCCGGCATGGAATCCAGCTCTGTCTTGATCAGTGCGCATGCCTCATCCACCAGGTCAATGGCCTTATCCGGCAGGAAACGGTCCGTAATGTAACGGTCGGAAAGCACCGCCGCCGACACCAGTGCCGAGTCGGTAATCTTCACGCCGTGGAACACCTCGTAACGCTCCTTGATACCTCTCAGGATGGAAATGGTATCCTCCACCGTCGGCTGGTCCACCAGCACCGGCTGGAAACGCCGTTCCAGAGCGGCATCCTTCTCAATATATTTGCGATACTCATCCAGAGTGGTGGCACCGATACAGTGCAGCTCCCCTCGTGCCAGCATCGGCTTTAACAGGTTGCCTGCATCCATGGAGCCTTCGGTCTTGCCCGCTCCCACAATGGTGTGCAGCTCATCGATGAACAGAATGATCTGCCCCTCGCTCTTCTTCACCTCTTCCAGAACCGCTTTCAGCCTTTCCTCGAACTCGCCGCGGTACTTGGCGCCAGCCACCAGCGCACCCATATCCAGGGCAAACAGCTTCCGGTCCTTCAGACCTTCCGGCACATCTCCCCGCACAATACGCTGTGCAAGCCCCTCTACCACTGCCGTCTTGCCGACACCGGGCTCACCGATCAGAACCGGGTTATTCTTCGTCTTACGGGACAGAATCTGGATCACATTCCGGATCTCGCTGTCACGGCCGATCACCGGGTCCAGCTTCTGGTCCCGCGCCCGCTCTACCAGATCGTAGCCGTACTTTTCCAGAGTGTCGTAGGTCGCCTCCGGGTTGTCACTGACCACCCGCTGGTTGCCCCGCACCGTGGAAAGTGCCTGCAAAAATGCATCCCGGGTAATGCCGTGCTGACGGAACAGCTCCTTTAAGGTCCGGTCCGCATACTTGATCATCGCCAGGAAAATGTGCTCCACAGACACGTACTCATCGCCCATGCCCTTGGACTCATCCTCTGCGTTGATCAGCACCTTGTTGAGATCATTGCTGATGTAGACCTGACCGCCACCGCTTACCTTCGGAAGCCCCGCCAACTTCTGCTCTGCTTCATTTACAATCAGTTCCTTTGTAATCCCCATCTTGGTCAGCAGCTTCAGAATCAGACTGTCATCCAGCGTCAGGAGGCTGTAGAACAGGTGCTCCTGCTCGATCTGCTGGTTGCCGTACTCGTAAGCCAGCTTCTCACAATTCTGAACCGCTTCCATGGATTTCTGAGTAAACTTGTTGATATTCATAACTCCTGCCTCCATTCTGCTATCTATGGTCCTGCCGGATGGGATGATTTCCGCCTCCGGCAGATGTTGTCTATTTGTTATAGCAGCAATATAGCACATGTTGTTAGCACTGTCAAGAGGTGAGTGCTAATTTTTTTAGATTTTTCTATAAATTAACAGTCTCTAAAAAATCCTGAATCATTTTAAATGCAGTTTCAACATCTATCCGAAGCCAATTTCTATCCCCTGAATTTTCCACATTCTTCCTAAACTGACGATTAGAAAACGTAAGAGATACTCTTCTCCGTACACTGTCCATATTTTCTTCTCTCATAGATGGTTCTTCAATGATATATATCCTTAAACAATCTGCCAGCCGCGCCTTATTCACATGGTCTATCAAATAACAGCAATCAAATATATCCTTGTATCTTGTAGAAAGCGGACCAAATCGCAGCAATGACCGAAGTTTCTCTGCAAAAATCTGTTCACAGGAATTAATCAACAAACTGGCTCCCTCATCATCCATACAGACATCAAAACAATAATTATCTTGCTCAATCTTCATATTTGCATGAACACCAAGGTCAATCTTGCTTTCAAGGGAATACCCTTTATCGTCTCGAATAATGATAAATACACGTTTTCCACTATATTCCTGCTGAGAAAGCTGTTCTATCTTGTTCCCTTTGATTTCTATGGAAATTCTCTCCAGGCAATTTAGTTTAGAAATAAAAGATCTAATGGCACTGTCTTCCAGGGAATATCGTATAAAATCCAAGTCCAAATCTTCTGTAGCGCGTCTCACATTTCCTGTAATGCTCCGCATTACGACACCACCTTTTATCGTTACATTGCTTCCTAAATTGCTTTGCTCAATTGCCTTAAGTACAATATCCTGGCATACGCGTGCATCAGCATTACGATCAGAATATCCGGCATCTCTGTACTTTTCTGTCATTTTCTCCAAATTTATCATTAGAGTACCTCCATCTGCAAAATCTCGAGTACTTTATTACTCTTTGGTGCCATTAATGCGTAATCCTGAATTTTCTGCATATCCAGTCTCGGAAGTAATTTACGGTAATTCAGGATAATCTCCTTATAATAGTCAAAAGGTAATTTGCTTTTGTATCTTACAAGTTCAATCAGCATACGCTCTTTATTGTATATCCGAATGTCATATCCTTTATAATCCGCGGTTTCAATCCCTTCCTCAAAAAAATCATCAGAAACAAAGTATTGCTTTACTCTTTTGTTCTTGATTTTCGCTGCATCACGCTTTGTTGCAAGATCACATTCGTCCGGTATTACGTCTGTCAATCCATGAAAGAAAAAAGCACTTTTCATTGTTATAACCGCATTCGGATATTTATACGTAAACACTGCAATCTCCGGAACATACTTTTTCTCCGAATATACACCTTTCCCGACCTTGAACAATTCACCCTCTTCTACCTTTTTTTCAATAAAATAATCTGAACCATATTTTTCAAGACATTCCGCACGTGTTTTCATAGCTTTCTTCCCTCCTTGTTTAGAAATTCATCCGCATTTTTTATTTTTTTGCGGATTCTTTTCTAAATCATACTATAAGCAGCTTCACTCGTCAATATGTCATTTTGAATTCCCTTGCCTTTTTCCCTCTCATCTACTAAACTATTCTCAAACAGATCTATTACCTACAGAAAGGACTCAATCACTATGAAATGGGGCATATTAGCAACCGGGACCATTGCGAAGAAGTTCGCAGACACCGTCAATCACATGGATCCGTCGGAGGCGGTCCTGACAGCCGTCGGCTCCCGCACCATGGAGTCTGCCAGAGCCTTTGCCGACGCCTATGGCATTCCGAACTGTTATGATTCTTATGAGAAGCTTGCGCAGAACCCGGAGGTGGAGGCAATCTACATCTCCACTCCCAACAACATGCACTACGAGAACTGCATCATGTGCCTGAATGCAGGCAAGCATGTGCTCTGCGAGAAGCCGTTTACCACCAATGCAGATCAGGCAAGAGAGTTATATGAACTGGCAGAAGAAAAAGGACTGTTTATTATGGAAGCCTTCTGGACCCGCCTGCTGCCCCTCTATGAGAAGCTACATGAACTGATCGCAGAGGGTGCCATCGGAGAAGTAAAGCACGCCCGCTGCGAATTCGGCTTCATCGCAACCGGCGCAAGAAAGGACCGCAAGTTCAATTCCAGTCTGGGCGGCGGCGCACTGTTAGATATCGGCATTTACAACCTTGGGTTCCTTCACATGGTGATGGGCGCAGCGCCGGAAAGCTTCACCTCCCAGGTGCACATCAATGAATACGGCACCGACGATTTCAGCGTGCTGCAGCTTAGCTTCCCGGAGGGACGGACCGCCCATGCGATGCAGACCATCGGCATGAACACCGGTCGAAATGCTGCCATTTTCGGCACGAAGGGATCTGTATGGCTGGATGACTACCAGCAGGCGCAGACCATGACCGTCAGACCTTATGACGGGGATGCTTACGAGATCCGGATGCCATTTGACATCAACGGCTTTGAGTATCAGATTCGAGAGGTCTCCCGCTGCGTGGCTGCAGGAAGAAGCTTTAGCGACCGGTATACGCCGGAGGACAGTGTGGCGGTGCTGCAGCTGATGGATGATATCCGGGAATCCTGGGGGATGAGGTTTGATGGGGAGTAAATTTAAGAATACTATTGCATTGGAAATCTCCTTCTCCCTGTTCGGATAAAAAATGCAAGACAAGCTGTTTTATCCGTAGCTATGGCATAATAAACTGGCACAATTCTCCGGTACTACGGATAAAACCATAAGAATTCGCACACAAAGCAGGGAGCTGGAAGATGACATGAAATCGCACATGATAATCGTCATTTTCCGGCTCCCCGTGTATTTTCGTAATTCAATTTTTTCGCAGCAAAATGCCACCTCCGGTGCTGCTATCGTCTGCATCCTCAGAACACAATCCGCACCTTCGTCCCCTTACCAAGACTGCTGGTAAGCTCCACCTTCGCCTTATGGTAGATGGCTCCGTGCTTCACGATCGACAGCCCCAGTCCGGTGCCGCCGATCTGCTTGGAATGGCTCTTGTCCACCCGGTAGAACCGCTCGAAGATCCGCTCCCGGTCCTCGGGCGGGATGCCGATGCCATTGTCCTCCACAGTCAGGACCGGATGTCCGTTTTCCATCTCTGTGGTAACGACCACGTAGCCCTTCGGCTTATTGTACTTGATAGCATTGTCACAGAGATTGAACAGCATCTCGTCAAGAATCTGCTGGTTTCCCTGCACCACCAGAGGGCCGCCCTTTAAGGCAAGGCTCACCTGGCTCTTAGCTGCCACATCACGCAGACGTCCTGCCACATTGGATGCCACCAGATGCAGGTCCACAGCGGTCTTCTCCACCTCAACCTGCTCCTCGTCAAGGCGGGACAGCTTGATGATATCACCTACCAGCGTAATCAGACGCTGGGCTTCGTTGTAAATCTTCTCGGAGAAGCGAGCCATATCCTTCGGCTGCACCAGTCCGTTCTTCATGATCTCCGCATAGCCGGAAATGGAAGTCAGCGGGGTCTTCAGCTCGTGGGACACATTGGCTGTGAACTCCCTTCTCAGTTCTTCCCGATCCTGCTGCTCCGTCACATCCAGAATCACCACCACGGCGCCGCGCTTATCCCAGGATTCCACCACCGGATTGGCGATGATCTGGTAGTAGCGTCCGTTCAGCTCCAGATTCTGCTCGCCGCGCTCGCCCTGCAGGGCTGCATCGACCACCTGCCGGAAGCTGCTGGAACGATTGAAGCTGAGTACATTGATGCTGGCGTCTCCCGTCTTCTCCATATCTACTCCCAGAATGCGTGCAGCACTGCCATTGTAGGAAATCACATCGGCTCTGCTGTCCACCACAATAAAGCCTTCCCGCATGTTCTCCGTGATTGCAGTGAATTCCTCCTGCTTCTCCCGAAGCGTCTCCATCTGCTGCCGGATCGTCTCCTTCTGCTTCTCCAGTCGGCGCACCAGGGGAGACAGCTCGTCATACACCTTCTCCGCCTGCGGCTCATCCGGGTTCAGCCGGTTGATGGGTTCCACGATCCGCCTGGTCTGACGGTCCGCAATTCCCATGGTCACGCCAAAGATCACCGCTGCCATCAGAATCATCAGCGGAATGGTGTTCACCATGGATGCCAGACCGCTTCGCATGGTACTCGCCACACGAATCACCGAGCCGTCATGGAGCCGTGCCGCATAGTAGTAGGTCTGCTCCGCCAGCGTGTCGGAAAGCCGGGTACTGTGTCCGGCTCCGGTCTGCAGTGCCTGCCGGATCTCCGGCCGGTCCCCGTGGTTCTCCAGCTCCCCGCTCGCCGCGTAGCTGTCGTACAGAACCTCGCCGTCCGTGTCCACCCAGGTAATCCGGTTGATACTGTTGCCGTCACCCTTGCTGGCAAGATGATCCAGGAAGTCCTTTCCCCCGGTCTCCATGGCTGATTCCAGATAACGCACCTCGGTAATCACCGCCTGCTTCATCTGCGTCTGCATGTCCCGACACAAAAGCCAGGTAGAAAAAAGGGTCGCCAGCACCATGGAAAACAGAGCGACCATACACATATTCCAGTATATTTTCCGCTTCATCCAATCTCCTCCATCTTGTAACCTACGCCCCGGATGGTCTCGATATAGCAGCTTGCCGGTCCCAGCTTCTGACGCAGCGTCCGGATGTGCACATCCACAGTTCTAGTCTCACCGTCAAAGTCGTAACCCCAGATCTTGGACAGCAGCTGATCTCTGGTCAGCACGATGCCCTCATTATCCATCAGGAAGCACAGCAGTTCAAATTCCTTGAAGGTAAGCGCCACCGGTTCTCCATTGACCTGAACCGAATGCTTATTCAGATCCACGCAGATCGGTCCGACCTGATAGCCGCCGGTCTTCTTCTCCGGCTCAGCCCGGCGCAGCAGCGCCCGAATCCGTGCCACCAGCTCCATCATGCCAAATGGCTTCGGCAGGTAGTCATCAGCTCCGCTGTCCAGTCCCACCACCTTGTCATACTCGGTACCCTTGGCAGTCAGCATCATAACCGGAAGCCTGGAGGTCTGTGCCGCCTCCCGCAGCTTCTTAAGGATGGTCAGTCCGTCCTCATCCGGCAGCATAATGTCAAGAAGCACCAGCTCCGGCAGCTCCATCTTCATCTCTTCCCAGAAGTCCTTCGCACAGGCAAATCCCTTCGCCTGCAGCCCGGTGGTCTGCAGCGTATAGATCACCAGCTCCCGGATACTGTTATCATCTTCCACAAGATATATCATTCTTATCTTCCTTTCCATGTAAAACCTGAGCTTGCCCGGCACCCGGGAGTCCCCATGTCATCCGATTCCCCGGGCACTCCGCTGCCCTAGGATTCCACATGCACCCCGGTGATGGAATACTCCACCCATTCGGCAATATTGGTGGCGTGATCGCCGATTCGCTCGAAATACTTGGCAACCATCAGCATATCCACGCATGCCTCGCTCATGGCATTGTCCATCTCGCCCTGACTCAGAATCCCGATCAGCTCATCCTTCACTCTGCCGAACAGACCGTCCACCACATCATCGTATGCGATGACCTCCCGGGCAATCTTCAAATCCTTCTTCACGAAGGAGTCAATGCTCTTGGTCACCATCTGGATCGTTGCCTCCGCCATATCACGGATGTGCAGACGGCTCTCGATGTTATTGCCCAGAATGAAGCTGCTGATCTCGGCAATGTCAGATGCCTGATCACCGATTCGCTCCATGTCAGAGATCATTTTCAAAGCGGAAGAAACCTGGCGCAGGTCCCGTGCCACCGGCTGCTGCTTGAGAAGCAGTCTCATACACAGGCTCTCAATATCCCGCTCCTTCTGGTCGATCTCGTGGTCCGCCTTGTATACCTCCTCTGCCAGATTCCCCTCGCCCATCAGCGTGCGGCTCGCATAGGAAATGGCATCCTCGCACAGTGCTCCCATGCGAATCAGCTCCACATTCAGCTGCTCTAACTGTTCATCAAAACGATTGCGCATATCAGCCAAACCTCCCCGTAATATAGTCTTCTGTCTTCTTGTTCTGCGGCATGGAGAAGATCTGCTCGGTCTTGCCGAACTCGATCACCTCGCCCAACAGGAAAAATGCCGTCTTGTCGGAAATACGGGCCGCCTGCTGCATATTGTGCGTAACCATGACAATAGTATAATCCTTTTTCAACTCTACAGCAAGGTCTTCTATCTTCGATGTGGAAATCGGGTCCAGAGCCGACGTAGGCTCATCCATCAAAAGCACCTCCGGCTGCACCGCCAGTGCACGCGCAATGCAAAGACGCTGCTGCTGTCCACCGGAAAGTCCCAGCGCACTCTTTTTTAAGCGGTCCTTCAGTTCATCCCAGATTGCCGCGTCGCGGAGAGATTTCTCCACAATATCATCCAGCTGCATCTTGGAATGAATGCCATGAGTCCTGGGTCCGAATGCAATGTTGTCATACACGCTCATGGGAAATGGATTGGGCTTCTGGAACACCATGCCCACCCGCTTGCGCAGCAGGTTGATGTCCATGTCTCCGTAAATGTCCTCGCCGTCCAGACGGATGCTGCCTGTGATCTTACAGCCCTCCACCAGGTCGTTCATGCGGTTCAGGGATTTTAACAGGGTGGACTTTCCGCAGCCGGAAGGTCCGATGAAGGCGGTGATCTCATTGGCCTGGATATTTAAGTTGATGCCCTTCAATGCCTTGAAATCGCCGTAATATAATTCCATATTTTCAATCGTAAGCTTATCCATGGTTCTCCTTTTTACTGTCGATATCTGATTACTGTGCTTTTCCGGCTGTCCGGTAACCGGGTTTTCCGGCTGCCTTTGACTGTCTGTCCGGTTACCGGGTTTTCCGGCTGCCTTTG
>JAUNPU010000033.1 GCA_030536555.1 Eubacteriales bacterium
AGAATTTTCAGGGTTTTAAACACTGTTCAATCTTTCATTTTCAAGGTTCATGTTGCTGCTTCGTTGTGACTTCCGCCTCAGCAGCAACGTTCTATATCTTAGCACAGCCGCTTGCATTTGTCAACAACTTTTTTACTTTTTTTGAACTTTCTTTCGAAGTTCAGAAGTTTGTGTGCCGCCGTTCCCAGCGGCGAGTTATATAATACCAAACCCTTCGCCAAATGTCAACAACTTTTTCAAACTTTTTTAAATTTCCCGTAAACCCAGTTATTCACGCCTTCCTCCTCAATAAGCACAACAAATCTGACCCCAACAATAAAAAGCACGCTGCGCAAACTTTCTATTGTCATGAATCAAAGCCCGCCCGGCATACAGCCTGGACCCCATGAAACAAAAGCAGACCATGTGGAGCACGTCGGTGTTTAGGCTGCGTATTTTGCAGCCTTACGCACCGCTACGTGCGGAAAGGAGCGAAAGCGTGTCTGCGTTGTTTTATGGAGTCCAGGCGTACCCGAAGCCACTTTAGTTGGTCTTATCGAATTCACTCTATCGGCATTTATCTTTTATGAGTAGAACAACCGATTCACCGCACTAAAGATACCTCTGATAGAGGATCTGGTAATATTGGAGCTCACGCCCACACCGTAAGTCACCTTACCGCTGTTCTTATCCATCAGATGGATATAGGAAGCAGCCTGTGCATTGGAACCTGCGCGCAGCGCATGCTCGTTGTAGTCCAGCACCTTGATCTCGATGCCCAGCTCTTCTTCCAGTCCGCGCTGAACTGCATCGATCGGTCCGTTACCTACGCCGGCAAAGTTCTTCTCGATGCCGTGATCGGTATAGGTAACCTTTGCCAGAGTAGCGTATACGCCCTCTTCCACCTCAGTATCGGTGATCTGGCACTTGCGGAAGTGGAGCGGTTCCTTTCTGTCCAGATAATTGCTGCGGAACTCGTCCATGATCTGCTCTGGAGCAACCTCGCCCTGTTGCTCGGAAATCTTCTGGATAACGTCCGCGAACTCCTTGTGCATGCCCTTCGGCAGCTTGTAGCCGTAGAAGGTGTCCATAACGAAGGCTACGCCGCCCTTACCGGACTGGCTGTTGATGCGGACAATCGGCTCGTACTGGCGTCCGATGTCGGCCGGATCGATCGGCAGGTACGGAACCTCCCAGGTATCGCCGCCGCGCTCGTGAAGTGCCTGCATACCCTTGTTGATTGCATCCTGGTGAGAGCCGGAAAATGCGGTAAATACCAGCTTGCCTGCATAGGGATGACGGGGATGGATATCCATCTTGGTGCAGCGCTCGTATACTTCTGCGATTTCGCGTACATTCTCAATGTTCAGCTCCGGATCGATGCCCTGAGAGAACATATTGTATGCCAGATTCAGAATATCTACGTTACCGGTGCGCTCGCCGTTGCCAAACAGGGTTCCCTCTACACGGTCTGCGCCTGCCAGCATCGCCAGCTCTGTAGCTGCCACGCCGGTACCACGGTCATTGTGCGGATGTACGCTCAGGATGATGCTGTCGCGGTCCTTGAAGTGCTTGTTCATCCACTCAATCTGGTCTGCGTACACGTTGGGAGTATTCATCTCCACGGTGGACGGCAGGTTGAAGATAATCGGTTTCTCCGGAGTCGCCTGTCCCCAGGTGTCCTGAACCGCCGTACAGATCTCCAGTGCATAATCCAGCTCTGTGCCGGTAAAGCTCTCCGGAGAATACTCTAACATCAGATCGCCGTCATAGGTTTTGGCATACTTCTTCACCAGTTCGGTTCCCTCAATGGCAATCTGCTTGATCTCTTCTTTATCCTTGTGGAATACCACATCGCGCTGTAAGATGGATGTGGAATTGTAAATATGTACTACTACCTTCTTGATGCCCTGAATAGCCTCAAAGGTTCTCTTGATCAAGTGTTCACGGCACTGTACCAGAACCTGCACGCGCACGTCATCCGGGATCATCTTGCGCTCTACCAGCTGTCTTAAGAAATCATACTCAATCTGAGACGCTGCCGGGAAACCGATCTCGATCTCCTTGAATCCAAGCTTCACCAGCATATTGAAGAATTCTACCTTCTCCTCTACCACCATCGGCTCAATCAGCGCCTGATTGCCGTCGCGCAGGTCAACGCTGCACCAGATCGGTGCCTTCTGGATCTCCTTGTTGGGCCATTCTCTCTCCGGGTAATCTACAACCGGTACTCTCTTATATCTGCTGCAATTTAACATGACTTCTTCCTCCTCAAATCTTCTTCTCTTACTGTCCGTCTCGATGTCACTCTCGGGAATCCCCGATATTCGACTTTAACTTCAAACGCTTCACCCTACCAAATCACCCGAAGCTTCGGAGTCGATAAATCACGCCATAATTCTGGACAATAAAGATTGTTACTCGCCTTGGCTCAGCCCCATCCTTCATCATTCCTTTACTGTTGGATTCCGTTGGTTCTGGAAAATAAGTGCAAAAAATCCCGGATGCAGACTACCATCCGGGATCATGCCGACATTCTCGTCGCAACGTTCTTTTATTTTAGCACAATTCATTTTCACTGGCAAGTGCTTCACCACTGTAAATCGATAGTTTTTCTGTCACTTTTCCAGTGAAAACCGCAGGTTCAGCTGCCTCTGTGTATCCTACAGCACATGTCCCTGTGCTTTCATAACTTCAATGACCTGATCCACGTACTTACCGCACAGCTCCTCCGTGGCAGCTTCCACCATCACGCGGACCACCGGTTCGGTGCCGGACTGGCGAAGCAGAATCCGACCATCGCTGCCCAGAGCCTCAGTGACCTTCGCCACCTCCGCCTGAACCTGCGGATCGTCCTGTGCCTGCTGCTTGTCGTGAACGCGGACATTTTTCAGCACCTGCGGGAAGATCTCCACCTCAGACGCCAGCTTGCCCAGCGACTCCTTCTTCTCCAGCATCACCTCCATCACCTTAAGGGACGTCAGAATGCCGTCTCCGGTGGTAGCATGCTTGCTGAAAATAATATGTCCGGACTGCTCGCCGCCCAGACAGTTACCATACTGGGACATATTCTCGTAGACGTACTTGTCGCCTACAGCCGTCTTCTCGTAACCAATGCCTTCCCGGTCAAATGCCTTGTACAGACCGAAGTTGGACATCACCGTGGTCACCACCGTATTGTTGAACAAGGAGCCATTTTCCTTCATATATTTACCGCAGATGTAAAGGATCAGGTCACCGTTGACCTCATTGCCATGCTCATCCACCGCAATGCAGCGGTCCGCATCGCCGTCATAGGCAAATCCCACATCGCAGCCCGTCTCGCGAACGTAGTCCTGCAGCACGTGAATGTGGGTGGAACCGCAGTCGGTGTTGATATTCAGACCGTTGGGCGCGTTGTTGATCACATGGGTCTCTGCCCCCAGGGCGTCAAACACATTCTTCGCAATCGCAGAAGCACTGCCGTTGGCGCAGTCCAGCGCCACCTTTTTGCCCTTGAAGGAGCGGGTAGCGATGGAAATCAGGTAGCCGATGTAGCGGTTTCTGCCTGCTGCGTAGTCCACCGTGCGGCCGATCCTGTCGCGAACCGCATAGGGAATCTCGCCGATCTCGCCGTCCAAGTAACGCTCAATCTCCAGGATTACATTCTCTTCCAGCTTCTCGCCGCGGCCGTTGATCACCTTGATTCCGTTGTCATAGTACGGATTGTGGCTGGCGGAAATCATAATGCCGCAGTCAAATTCTTCCGTGCGCACCACATAGGATACGCTCGGCGTAGTGGTCACATGGAGCAGGTAAACGTCGGCTCCGGATGCAGTCAGTCCTGCCACCAGAGAATACTCAAACATATAGCTGCTTCTTCTGGTATCCTTACCGATCACAACGCGGCATCTGCCCTCCGGGTTCTGCGGGGTGCACTCTGCCCGCTGTCCGTAATACCAGCCCAGAAAACGCCCCACCTCATATGCATGCTCTACTGTCAGATTCACGTTGGCTTCCCCACGAAAGCCGTCTGTACCAAAATATTTGCCCATGTATTATTATTCTCCCTTATTCCTGGATTTCCTTCAAATATCTTCCAAGAGCGTCCTGCCAGGATGGCAGGCGTTCAAATCCGTTCTCCGTCAGCTTTTCCTTGCTCATGCGGCTGTTGGACGGCCGTACTGCCTTTGCCGGGAACTGGTCGCTGCTCACCGGGGTCACAGACACTTCCTCCATGCCTGCCTGACGGAAAATCTCTTTTGCAAATTCATACCAGCTGCACAGTCCCTCGTTGGTCGCATGGTAGCGGCCATAGCGGTCTGTCTGAATCATATCCACCAGCAGACGGGACAGGTCGTAGGTATAGGTCGGAGAGCCCACCTGGTCATCCACAACGCTAACCGCGCCCCGCTCCCTGCCCAGACGCAGCATGGTCTTGATAAAGTTCTTTCCAGCCACGCCAAATACCCAGGCGATGCGCACGATAAAATACTTCTCCACCAGCTCTTCCACCGCCAGTTCGCCCTCGTACTTGGTCTGTCCGTATACATTCAGCGGAGCACGCTCGTCATCCGGCTCCCAGGGGCGGGTACCCTGACCATCAAACACATAGTCCGTGCTGATATACATCATCTTCACGCCGGCATCACGGCAGGCAAGCGCCACATTGCGGGTTCCTTCGCCGTTGACCTTCCGGCACAGCTCCACCTGGTCCTCGGCAGCATCTACTGCAGTATATGCCGCACAGTGGATGACTGCATCCACCTGTGCCTCCGAAATCACACGCTGGCAGGCAGCCGCGTCAGTGATATCCATCTCCTCCACGTCCACACCAATGCCCTCGAAGCCTCTCTTTGCCAGCTCATTCATCAAATCTGTGCCAAGCTGACCCCTGGCACCTGTCACCAATACTCTCATTTTACAGTTTGTCTCCGTACATTTTCTCAAAATAGTTGCTGTACTCACCGCTGATGATATGCTCCCACCACTCACGGTTCTCCAGATACCACTGGATTGTCTGCTTCATGCCGGTATCAAAGTTGAACTCCGGCTTCCAGCCAAGCTCGGTCTCCAGCTTCTTCGGATCGATGGCATAGCGTCTGTCATGACCCGGTCTGTCGGTCACGTACTTGATCAGGCTCTCCGGCTTGTCCAAAGCACGCAGCACGGTCTTGACCACCTCTAAGTTGGTGCGCTCGTTGTGACCGCCAATATTGTATACACAGCCGTCAGCACCCTTGCGGACAATCAGGTCGATAGCCTGGCAGTGATCCTTTACATGCAGCCAGTCGCGGACATTGGCACCATTGCCGTATACCGGAAGTTCCTCGTCAGCCAGCGCACGGCTGATCATCAGCGGAATCAGCTTCTCCGGGAACTGGTACGGGCCATAGTTGTTGGAGCAGCGGGAAATGGACACCGGAATGCCGAAGGTTCTGTGATAAGCCATCACGAACAGATCCGCACTTGCCTTGGAGGAAGAGTACGGGCTGGACGTATGCAGCGGGGTCTCCTCGGTGAAGAATAAGTCCGGGCGGTCAAGCGGCAGGTCACCGTACACCTCATCGGTGGACACCTGATGGAAGCGCTTGATGCCGAACTGCTTGCAGGCATCCAGCAGCGTGGTGGTACCCATCACGTTGGTGCGCACGAAGATCTCCGGGTCGGTGATGGAGCGGTCTACATGGCTCTCGGCTGCAAAGTTGACAATCACATCCGGCTTCTCATCCTCAAACAGCTTGAAAATGAACTCGCGGTCTGCGATATCGCCCTTGATGAACTTGTAGTTGGGCTTGTTCTCAACCGGCTTTAAGGTCTCTAAGTTGCCTGCGTAGGTCAGAGCATCCAGATTGATAATCATGTCCTCCGGATATTTCTCTACCATATAGTGTACAAAGTTACCGCCGATAAAGCCGGCGCCGCCTGTTACGATAATTTTCATAGTATTTATGATTCCTTTCAATTATTATGCAGTTTGTCGATATACTTGCCGTCCAGTACATCCTTCAGATACTGGCCGTACTGATTCTTCTTCAGAACCTCGTAGGTCTCCAGCACCTGCTCTTTGCTGATCCAGCCATTTAAGTAGGCAATCTCCTCCAGACAGGCAATCTTGCGGTGCTGATGGGTCTCGATGGTCTTGACAAAGTTGGTCGCCTCCACCAGAGATTCGTGAGTACCGGTATCCAGCCAGGTAAAGCCCTGTCCCAGCAGGGTCACATCCAGCTCGCCGTTCTCCAGATAGATCCGGTTCAGATCGGTGATCTCCAGCTCGCCGCGGGCAGACGGCTTCAGATTCTTCGCATACTCCACAACCCGGTTGTCATAGAAGTACAAACCGGTCACGCAGTAGTTGGACTTCGGATGCTCCGGCTTCTCCTCGATGGAGATAGCCTTGCCCTCCGCATCGAATTCCACGATACCAAAACGCTCCGGATCATCCACATAGTAGCCAAATACGGTAGCGCCGCTCTCCTTGCCTGCAGCTGCACGCAGACGCTTCTTCAGTCCCTGGCCGTGGAAAATATTGTCGCCCAGCACCATCGCCACAGAATCATCACCGATAAAATCAGCGCCGATGATAAATGCCTGCGCCAGTCCATCCGGGCTCGGCTGAACCGCATACTGCAGATTCACTCCAAACTGATGTCCGTCCCCTAAAAGCGCCTCAAAACGCGGCGTGTCATCCGGGGTGGAAATGATCAGAATGTCTCGGATTCCCGCATTCATCAGCACGGAAAGCGGATAGTAGATCATCGGCTTATCATAAATCGGCAGCAGCTGCTTGGAAGTCACCTTCGTCAGCGGATACAAACGTGTGCCGGAACCACCGGCAAGAATAATACCTTTCATATGTCTTCTCCCTTGTATGTCAGGCGCAATACGCCCGATTTTACTATATTGCTATTTTGCTAGTTTGTACTATAACACACAATGTTTTAGATTGCAATGAAGGATTCCTGAAGGAATTATGAGGAATTTTGGTACTAATGAACCTTTTCGGTCTCTTCCCCCGCCGGTATCACTTCCCCGTTCTCATCCACCTCAACTGCATACAGCAGCGTCCGGGCATCCTTCATCTCATAGCTGCAGGTCACCAGGGTGAACACAGAACCTACTGACACCTCCGGCATCTCCGCATAGCTGCACGGCTCCAGCCGCTCCTTCAGCCAAGCATCGTAGGACTCCTGAGACTTGAACTTCGTCTTGCGCACAATGCCGTCAGAGCCGGTATAGTAGCAGGACACCGCTTTCAGATGGATGGTCCGCTCCGGTGTGTAGACTTCAAAATACTGATGCGCCTTAAAGTATTCCGGATCCTTGAACTTCACCACATCCTTGAACATGGAACCGTCCTTCATATGATGCCCGTAGATTGGATTGTTCCATCCGGAAAAATCCGGCTCGCTGTCACAGTCCAGATAAATCGCGCCGTACACGCTCTCATTGCCGTCAAAGTCCGTGTGCAGGTACTTCTCATTGCTCTCGGCATCATACAGAATCGGATAGTCGATCCTGGTATCCGGAATCCGAATCCATCCCACCACATCCGGGTTCTCCGCCTGAAGCGTCTCGAAGTCGATGGGAGATACATAGGGCGGCTCTGTCTCCGGTTCCTTCTCCGTCTCAGTCTCGATCACCACCTCTTCCGTGGTCTGGGATGCCAGCTGCGCCAGCCGCTCCTGCTCCTCCCGCTGCCGCCTGGATTCAATCTGCTCACGAATCACGCCGATGCCGCTGACTACCATCACCAGCAGCAGAATACCGATTATAATATTGCGGGGTGTCAATCCCCCGCCTTTACTGCCCTTCGCCATATCATTTGTCCTCCTGGAACATAAAATTTGTGTTCTTTATCTTCCTATTATACTAAATCCGACGTCCTGTTACAACATTCACCGTAAAAAAAGACATCTTACTTTCCATTGTAAGATGCCTTTCCACGATTATTCTTCCTTCTTGCTGCAGATTGCCAGCCGGTGCTGGTACTTCTCCCTCGTAGCCAGTCCGCCCCGGATGTGACGCTCGGACTTGTTCACATCCAGCACCACCCGGGCACGCGCAGCCAGAGACGGGTTGATGTGTGTAAGACGGTCGGTCACGTCCTTGTGGACTGTGGACTTTGAGATTCCGAACTTCTTCGCCGTCTGCCTCACCGTCGCATTGTGGTCTATGATGTAATTGGCGATGGCTACTGCCCGCTCTTCAATATATTCTTTCACGGAAAATCCCCCGCAAAACCTGTTTTTACAAGGTATGCGGGGGATTGCTGCGGTAGACTTTCTATGTAAACAAATTTTGCATATTCTCCGGTAAGTACTTTAACAGTTCTTCCACTAACTCATACACCTTCGTTCCCGGTGCAATTTCTGCCGGCGCCTTACCTTGTCCATCCTTCATAAGGCGTTTTGCATAGCGTATCGCCAATTTAGGGCTCCCCTTTGTCATCAGAATATCGAAAATATCCTTCATGTTTTTCTGATACTTTCCCAATCCCAATTCTCGAAATTTATCATTTAAAAAATGAATATACTCCGTCCGATGGTTATTTGATGTATAATAAGCAAAATGCAGCAGAAACCAAAACTCGATGCACTCATTACTCCACGCAACATGATACTTTAGCTCCGAATTTTCCTGACTCAACCGTTCTGCCCGATCTGCAACACCATTAAAATCACTTGCAGGGAAACTGTCTTTATCGTAAACGCACCAAATTTGTCCCTTTTGGATTTTATTCTTTTTCACGTACCGTTCTGCCATACCGATTACTCGCATTGTCTCAGCCTGACATGGTTCAATTTCAATCAAAACCATATCACGGTAAATTGGATTATCCTCTATCAAATGCTTAAATCCAGCAAAATAGAGTGGCTCTGTCTGCTGGCCTTCACAGAAAATATAATATCGATATTCTCTTTTTTCCAGATGTTCCTGACGGCGTTTTTTCTTCCACGCTTCCATTCCAGCCTTTTTAGGCATTGATTTTCCCCCAATCTATAATTTTTCTGAGGTATGGATCAGCGCCATACTTGCCTTCAAGATACTGTTTATCAAACTTCGCGTCCTTGCGAACAGCCCCACCCTTATCATTCTTAAACTCCACCAGGGAATATAATTTAGAATTCTGGCTCTTTCCTTTTGCAACAAACCAAATTTCATCTCTGCGGAATACATCACTATTCATTGTGGATAAATCGTGTGATGTAAAAATAAGCTGCGCATTTTTTTGATTCACACTCATATCATTAAACATCATTATAATATGGCGAAGCAAAACCGGATGTATTTTAGCATCCAGTTCATCAATTACCAGTACTGTTCCCTTTATCAGGCTTTCAGCAATAGATGGCAGCAAGCCAAATATTTTTCTCGTTCCGCTGGATTCTTCTTCCAGGTTCAACTCCTGTTCATATCCATCTACGGAATGTTTGGTAAATATTTCAACCCAATTTTCATTTTCTTCTTCCACCCGAAAATCCACAATATCCAAATCCATTTCCTGAATCATATCCAGCATCAAATTCTTTACATCTCCAGAATTAGAAACCGCCATTGCCAACTCTTGAATCGGATTTCCGTAGTTCAAAAATTCTATTCCGTCCCCAAACCATTTCAATACATCATTCACAATCTCATTTTTCTTGTAAGTGATCCCAAGATAAGAAAGCAGCGGCAATGTCTCTGAAAGGTCTTCACTAACTTTTAACCTGGCAAATATTCCTTTCATCTCTATAGTTTTTTCATTACGTTCAAATAATCCGGAACGTCTTTTTGTATCCAATTTAACACGATCTAAGCTTTCATAAACCACTACATCTTTTTTCACAGTCAATACATAGCGATATTCCGCCATTTCCGTCCGGAAAAACATTTCAAATTCTGTTGGTTCATTTTTTGTTATATCCGAAAAAGCGAACGGTTCAATAACCATTTTTTTCCTTGAAAAAGCATATTCTTCATTATTATTCGTCGCATATAATGGTCTTAATACCTTAAGTACCATATAATGAAGTGCTTTCAATACATTTGACTTTCCTCCGCCATTTGGTCCATAAATGGCAGATACCGGCAAATACAATTCTCCATCCTTATCTTTGATTACTCTGTCTTCGTGCTCGGATATTGCGGTTGCCTGCATATCAAAAGTCATTTCATCTCTTATACTCTTAAAATTCTTAACTGTAAATTGACATAACATAGTATCACCTCCGTTTCATACTTCTATTATATCCGAATTCTTGTTTTTGTAAACCATATATGAGATATTTTCTCATATATATACTTGTAAATCAATTTTAATGAAATAAAAAATAATGGTAGTAACTACCCTTGGTCAGACTTTCACTGACCAGATTAGTGCCATGTTTGGCACACGTTAAAAAAGCTGTACTCGGCGCTTAACCGGGCACAGCTTTCGTCTGCTGCAGTTACTTAATAAACTTCACTTCAGGATAAATTGCCTTCTTGGCAGCTTCCTTACGCTGGTTGTAAATTACTTTCTGCTCCTCGAACAGATTTCGTCCGTTAGCATCAATGGACACAATTAAGGGACCAAACTCTTTGACCTTACTGCACCACAAAGTCTCAGGCATTCCCAATTCATCCCAATGATGTTCCTGAATTTTCAGCACCTCTGTAGCTGCCACAACGGCACAACCTGCGGGGAACACACAGTGGATGGCACCAAATTCTTTACAGGCACGCTCTGTGTCAGCTCCCATACCACCCTTTCCTACAATCACGCGAACACCTGTATGCTTGGTAAACTCATATTCAAACTTTTCCATACGCATGGAAGTAGTAGGTCCAATAGAAACCATCTCATAATCATCCTCTGTACCTTCAATTTTGCGTACAATGGGACCTGCGTGAAAAATCGCCTTATTTCTAATATCATAAGGCAGTTCTCTGCCATACTCGATCAGACGGCGATGAGCCACATCACGGCAAGTCATGAGATCACCGTCAAGCCAAACAATATCACCAATATTTATGTCTGCCAAATCCTCTGCGCTGACAGGCGTAATGAGAACCTTCTTGTCACCTCTAATTTCAATCATATCATTACCTCCGATTATCCGTTATACTTCCAGGTGGAATGGGTGTCACAGGTTACATTGAGGTTTCCGTCCACAACAATGTGTCCCCGACGGTGAGACCAACAGCCTACATTTACAGCAACTCCAATGGTAGAAGGATGGCGGGCAGTATTTTCAATATTGACACCCAGTACAGAATACTTACCACCCATACCCTGTGGTCCCAGACCAATCGCATTGATGCCGTCTTCTAAGAGCTTTTCCATTTTGGCTGCATTGGCGTTTTCATTGTGCGAACCAATGGGACGCATCAAAGCCTTTTTAGATAGCAGGGCAGCTGTTTCTACAGAAGTTGCCACGCCTACCCCTACCAACAGAGGCGGGCAGGCATTCAGTCCATAAGTAGTCATCTGATCCAAAACGAAGTCAGTAATACCCTCATAGCCTGCACCGGGCATCAGCACCATTGCCTTACCAGGCAGTGTACAACCACCTCCAGCCATATAAGCATAAATCTCACAGGTATCAGAGTTCGGAACAACATCCCACCAGACAGTGGGTGTTCCCTTCCCCACGTTACGCTTGGTATTATATTCGTCGAAAGTCTCCACAGAGTTATGACGCAGCGGAGCCGTAAAGGTTGCTTGAACAACCGCATCCTTCAGCAGATTTTCCAGCTCATTAATCAGCGGGAAATTGGTGCCACATTTCAGCCAGAACTGAACCACTCCTGTATCCTGACAGCTTGGACGATTCAGCGCAACAGCGAGATCCTGATTCTTTGCCATGGTCTCGTACAAAACCTTGGGCAAAGAATCCGTTTCTTTAGAACCAAGCTCCTGAAGCTTGGCAATCACGTCATCTGGCAGTTTCTTGCCGATGTGGCATACGAAGTCTGCAATAAGATCTGTCAGCTTCTTAACATTTTCTTCTCTTGTCATAGAATAACCTCCAAATATACTCGTTTTTACAGATTAATTTATCAACCATAGAAAGGAAAGAGGATGGGCAGCAGTACAATGCAGATTACAAAGGAAACTGCAATCAGAGGCAGTCCAGCCTTGACATAATCATTAAATTTGTAGCCACCCAGGCCTACAACCATGGTGTTGGCAGGCATGCCAATGGGAGTTGCATAGGCACAGGAGCAGGCAATCACTGTAGCGATAATCATGGAACGAGGATCTGCGCCCAGGCTCTGCGCCAATGAAGATGCAATTGGTACCATCAGAGCAGTTGTTGCTGTGTTGGACATAAAGTTGGTTAAAGCACAGCCAACAACAAAAACAACAATCAGAAGTACAATCGGGTTTGGATTAGCCCCCAGCGCGCTCACGATAACATCGGCAACCAGAGAGCCTGCCCCTGTAATTTCCAGAGCTTTTGCAAGAGCCAGGGAACCACCGAATAACAGAACAACCTTCAAATCAATGGATTTCAGGGCCTCCTTCTCAGTAATGACGCCAACCAGAACCAGAATAACCGCACCGATACAGGCAGTAACATGAATCTTTACGCCAACCTGTTTTTCAAAAATCATAGCAAAAATCACAACCACCAGTACAGCCAAAGAAACAATCTGCTTCCACTGAGGCACTGCGCTATAATCCTTCTGTGTTTCTACTGCTTCACCAGAAGATGTACCGTCAGGCAACAGCTTATAGCCGAACAGGGCAAAGAACGCAATGCCTGCCAAAAGCATGGGAATACCAACAGGAGCATACATAAAGAAGCTGGTTGTCTGCCCCATTTCCTGAAGAGCATTTACACCCATCAAATTGCCGGGAGCACCGATAATAGAAATATTTCCTCCAAGAGCCGCCGCAAATACCAGAGGCATCAGCAAACGGGAACGTGAATAACCGGATTCATCAGCGATACCACAAACTACAGGAATCAGCACGGCTGCCGTGCCTGTGTTAGATAAAAAACCTGACATAGTTCCTACAATAACCATAATGGCCACTATGAGCATGCGCTCGGTTTTCGCAAATCTGGTAACAAGGCTGCCGATTTTATTGGCCATACCCGTTTCAAACAAGGCCTGACCTACAACAAACATTCCTACACACAGGATTACATTACTGTTAATATAACCGGCAAAAGTAGCAGAGTTGTCCAGAACTCCGGTGAGGTTCAGTCCGATTGCCACGATTGTAGCTGTCAAGCCAAGAGGTATTTTCTCCAGCACGAAGCTGACAATCGCAAAAGCCAGAAAAAATAGCGTAATGGTACTAGGATTCATTTCATTTCCCCCTTTGAAAAAATTCATTCGTAAGTCAACAGCTTCAAACCGGCCGGCTCATTATCTGCTTCCTGCTTTCAGTATAAGTGCTTGCTTCTAAATTGTAAAATCACCAATATTTATAATCTCCTCACTTTTTCTGATGATTACTGCAATGTGACAAATTTAACTGTTTATCTGGAAATCTCCCTGATGCTATGTTAGAATAACAAATAAAACCGCGAATGAAAGGAGAGGCCCTTATATGACACTGAGTCAGCTGAACTATTTTTGCACAGCAGTACAATATAACAGCATTACCAAGGCTGCGGAAAAGCTTTTTGTATCTCAGCCAGCAGTTTCCGGTGCAATCAAGGAGCTGGAAAAGGAATTCTCCATCAAGCTCTTCTCACGAAATAGAAATAAACTGGCTCTAACTGATGAAGGTCTCCGATTTTACGAGCGGGCAGAAGCGCTCCTGCGAGATGTTGAGACTGCCAAACATCAGCTTCATGATCTGGGCACTGCTCAAACCAAGTTAAGCGTTGGTATACCGCCGCTGTGGGGAAGCGCCTTCTTTCCTGATTTATTGCATGATTTCTCTTCAAAATATCCCAATATCCGCTTGACCTTCTATGAGTATGGGTCTGCAAAGGCTTCTGCCTTAGTTCAGGAAAAAGAGTTGGATGTAGCTCTGGTCAACATGAGCCATGTAGCTCCAGAAAGACTGCATTCTGTCTGTATCGGAAAAGACTGTTTCGTGATTGCGGTAGACCCTTCCCACCCCATGGCCAGGAGAAGCTCCATATCGCTAGAAGAACTGGCAGATGTTCCGCTCGTTATGTACAATACTGACTCTGTCCAAAATTACAGCGTTACCAGCCGCTTTGAGAAATTGGGCATAACGCCAAATATTGTCATTTATACCAGCCAAATTTACACTATGAAAAGCATGATTCACAACAACACCTGCGTCAGCTTTTTCTATGCCTCTCTGCTTCAGGATCATCCTGATCTGGTTGGCATCCCCCTTGAGCCACCCATTGAACAGAAGGTTGGCTTAATTTGGCGAAAGCAACGATATACCCCCAGCAGCACTGAGGCATTCATTTCCTTTGCAACTGAATACCCCCTGTTCCCTGAGGTACTGTAACAAATCCATCTGACAAAAAGGAGAATTTTATGCAAGTTGAAGAAATGAGCTGTGCTGATTGCGGTTCAGCAGCCTGCAAAACAGGAACTGGATACCCTAACTTTTGTATGACCACCCGAATGAATCCACAAGTAAAAGAAGAAGCCATGGCCTGCTATGACGAACCAGAAAACAAGCACATTATGCAGATTGCGGCACAAGTCGAACATGATGGCTATCTGAAATGGCCCAGAGTACAGGAAACCATGGAGTTTGCAAAACGAATGGGATTTCATCGAATTGGCATCGCCACCTGTGTCGGTCTGCTGGCAGAAACCCGAATTTTGACCGAAATACTCCGAAGCAATGGTTTTGAAGTCTTTGGAATTGGCTGTAAAGCTGGAGCAGTTCCGAAAACAGATGTAGGAATCGATCCGATTTGTAGCGAAATCGGCAAACATATGTGCAATCCCATTCTCCAGGCGAAGTTGCTGAATCAAGAAAAAACAGATATGAATATCATTATGGGTCTGTGCGTTGGTCACGACATCCTGTTTCAAAAGTATGTTGAGGCACCGTCCACCACCCTTATCTCCAAGGATCGAGTCACAGGCAACAACCCCGCCGCAGCTCTTTACACTGCAAACAATTATTATAAAAGATTGAAAACTGTTTGCAAGGATTCTTAAAATCCAACCAGCTCTTGTGTACCATGGACTTTGAGATTCCGAACTTCTTCGCCGTCTGCCTCACCGTCGCATTGTGGTCTATGATGTAATTGGCAATGGCTACTGCCCGCTCTTCAATATATTCTTTCACGGAAAATCTCCCGCAAAACCTGTTTTTACATGGTCTGCGGGGGAGACTATCGGTATACTTGCTTATCGTAAATCCGGTATCATTTTCTTCAGCTTTTCAACATGACTTTTTATACCTGATGCATAGAGCTATACACCTGTCTGGTATTCTGATAATATCCTGCTTCTTTCCAATCTCCAGAATCCACTCATCCTCGTAATTATATTTAAAATACGTGTCTGGACTGAACACATAATTGGGATTTTCTATATCCTTTGAACCTCTGTTAAAAACTTCTTATTGTAAAACATATGCTCTAAATCATCCATGCCATTCTTCTCTCATGAAAACGGCAATTCCTCTTCATCAAAATCATCAAAGTCGAGTTCGTCTCCAAAATCAAGTTCCTCCAGAAGCCGCTCAACTTCTTCCTCATATTTCTCCAGTATGTTTCCAATGCGCTTTTCTTCTTTATGATTCCCATTTTTCTTATACAGCACTTCAGCGGCACGGAATATAATCTCATTCTCATCGCCGCACTCTGTCTCTGGGTAAATGAACTGATTTACAATCGCCTCCGCTCCATCCAGATCTCCTGCCGCAATTCTGGCATAAATAAGCGTTACTGCTGCCTGTGGATTCTCCGGCTCTTTCGCAAACCACTTTTCGCCCAAAGCAACAGCTTCTTTAAACTTTCCCTGACCAGACAGGGAACCTGCCAGCATTGCCCGCCAGTTTACCGCATATATCTCTTCACATGGAAACCATGCCAGCAGTTTTCGGCATACGCGTTCCAGCTCCGCGTGCTGATTGTGCATATCCAGTTCATCCAGATAGTCTTCCAGCCACCCACAGATATCACACCGGTAGTCAACACTCTCCTCCAAATCATCCAGTGTCTGCGCAAATCCAGGGGTCTTCTTTTTTTCATCCTGTACAATATCCTCCAGTATAGAAAACGTCTTCCCCCATATTTCAGTTCCAGGATTTCCTGAAATCATATTCACGTAGCAGTCGCCAGTCAGCTGATCAAATTTCTTCCAACGCTTGTCCATCTTTATTCCTCCTGCAGATTCCCTTTTTCCGTATCGATTCAAGAAATATTTATTATCAGTATAACATTTCCGGGATGCAGAAGGAAGGAAAATATGGCAAATTATGTTTAGGCTTTCTGGCTATAATCGCCATATTCTATTTGCTTGTCGTAGTTATAGCAACTTATAGGAATATTTTTGCGTAGATATGCGCAAATTTGTTGACCAGAATGTACACATGTAAGATACTATAGTTGGAGGTGTTTTTCATGTTTAAGGTAAATCCATACAGACCGGGGAACGGGTTGATGCCGACCTATCTCGCCGGCAGAGACGAAGATATAGCGAATGTCGGGCAGATGTTTGATGCTCTCACAATGAATATCCCAACGCAATCTGTCATTTTCAGCGGGCTGCGGGGTGTCGGAAAGACGGTTCTCATCAACCGGTTGCAGAAGATGGCCGAGGATAAAGATATTTTCTGTAAGCATATTGAAGTAGAAGAGCGCAATGACTTTATTGCCCAGATTGCTTCCTGTTCTCAGTCTTTTCTGCGGAAGGTAAGCACAAAAGAAAAGTTCAGGCACCTGATTCAAAAACCTTTAGACGCGATCAAAGCACTGGTCATATCCTTTGATCCCAATGATAATACATTTTCCCTGTCTCTTCAGGAAAAAGAATTGTATCAATCCATCAATTTAACACAGAGCCTGACCGAAGTATTTACCACCATCGGAGAAACTGCATACAAATCAGAGACTCCTGTCTGCTTCTTTATTGATGAGATACAGTATATGAAACCCAGGGAATTAGGTGCTTTGATTGCTGCCCTGCACCGCACAAATCAACTGGGTTATCCGGTAATGATGATCGGGGCTGGTCTCCCAAAAATCTACAAGATGCTGTCGGAAGAAAAGTCCTACTCCGAGCGACTGTTTTTATATAAGGAAATCGGTTCTCTCACCGAAGAACAGTCAAAAAATGCGATTATAATGCCGGCTCAAAAGTTCGGCGTCACTTATGCTGCGGAAGCTGTTGACCGTATTATCGCCATAACGAAAGGTTACCCGTTCTTTATCCAGCAGCTGTGTCAGGTAGTATACAAGAATACCGATGAAAATCTGATTCAGCCTTCACATGTGGAGCGCAATACCGCCGAATTCTTCGAGACACTGGATGTCGGATTCTTTAAGGTCCGATATGAGCGCTGCGCTGACAGCGATAAAAAGTTCATTTTTGCCATGGTGCGATGTGGTGAGCTGCCGTGTACCATCTCAAATATCGCCAAAAATCTTCATAAAACGGTCGGTTCTGTCTCTACGACAAGAGCACAACTGATCAATAAGGGGATTATTTATCCAATCCGCTATAAGGAGCTGGACTTCACGGTCCCCGAATTCAGCGGATTCATCCAGCGACTGGAGGAATATCGACAGTGGTTAAGCGAGCAGCCTGACTAAACACAAACAGTAAAAATCCCCGCACCGCCAGCTTCACCTGGTATGCGGGGGATTCTCTATCCCTGCTTATCCTGTTGTAACAACCTCTCCAGCCACCTTCTCACACCATCGGTCACCTTCCGCGCCAGCTTATGGTCGCTGCCGGAGGCTGTCACTCCGATCACCACATTGCCTTCTCTGGCGATGCCCGGAAAGTAAAAGTCGCTCTGCGCTTTATCGCCGGCATGGTTGACCGGAATCCGTCTCTTGCGGCAGGCTGCTGCCACTGCGCGGTTCAGCTCCGCATCGTCGGTGGCTGTCACCACCATCCAGACGCCGTCCAGATCCGACTCTGCAAATCTGCGGTGGTGCCAGGTCACCCGGGCTGCACGCTCCAGTTCTTCCATATGCTGCGTGCCCTCCGGCGCCACCACCTGCACATCAGCGTCAAAGTCTGCCAGCACCTCGGCACGCCTGGTGGCGATATTGCCGGCTCCCACCACCAGAATCCTGCAATGGGAAATATCTGTAAATATCGGAAAATATGCTCCCATATGTACTCCCTGCCCGTTACGGTTTTCACAGTTGCAGCTTCAGCAGTTACGGGACTTCAGCAGCTGCAGCCTGGCAATCACGGCTTCAAAAGCCCCAGTTTCTCCATGGCGTACCAGATTCCGTCCTGCTCCACCGTCTTGGTGGTGAAGGAGGCAAATGGCTCCAGTTCCCGGTCATGCTTGCCCATCAGGATTGCATTGGGCACATGCTCGAACATGGAAATGTCGTTGGTGCTGTCTCCAAATACATAAGCGTCCTTCAGCTCCAGCCCGAAGGCATCCAGCACCACATCGATGCCGGTAGCCTTGGAATGTCCAGCCGGAACGCACTCGTAGAAACCATTTCCCCGGTCGATAATATCGATATCCAGCCCCAGGCTGCGGAAGAATCCCGCCCGGTCGCTCTCCTCGTCTGCCATCACACAGAACTTCTCTGCCTCGCCGCAGCTCTCATTCCAGTTAAAGGACTTGATAGCCCAGGCAAGTGCCTTGCGGATCCGGCGTCCTTCCGGGAAGCGGCTGTCGGGACTTCCCACATAGCAGCCGTCCTTTCCTTCCAGGATTCCGTCCATATTGGCTGCCTCGATGGCTTTCCGCACGTGGAGACTCTGCGCCTCGGGCATGGGGCGATGATACAGCTCCTTACCGTCCATCTCCACATAGGTGCCGCAGCCGCACAGCCAGCCATCCACCAGTTCCCCCAAGAGCGGGCGAATCTCCCCCAGCTCACTGCGGGAACGGCCGGTGTTGATAAATACCAGATGTCCGCAGGCGCGGGCGGTCTCAAGGGCACGCTTCGCGCTGTCCGGCACCAGTCTGGTCACCTCGCTTAAGAGGGTCCCATCAATGTCAAAAAATAATGCTTTTCTACTCACGCCTCTTCTCCACGGAATACGATGGTTCCGGTCTCCTCATCCATACTTTCCACGATTGCCAGAGACTCCAGACGGATTCCCTGAGAGCGAAGCAGATCGCCGCCTACCTGGAAACCTTTTTCGATGGCAATACCTGCGCCTACCAGCTCCGCGCCGGACTCCTTCACAATGGCTGCCAGTCCTTCCAGCGCCTTGCCATTTGCCAGGAAATCATCGATCAGGAGGACCTTGTCACCCTTGCCCAAGAATTCCTTGGACACAATGATATCGTAGACCCGTCCATGGGTGTAGGACTCCACCTTCGTTGTATACACATCTCCGGCAATGTTCTTGGTCTGGGTCTTCTTGGCAAATACCACCGGCACATGGAAGCTCTGCGCAACCACACAGGCGATACCGATGCCGGATGCCTCGATGGTCAGAATCTTATTGATCTCTGCATCTGCGAAGCGGCGCTTGAACTCCTTGCCCATCTCCAGGAACAGGTCCGTATCCATCTGATGATTCAGAAAGCTGTCTACCTTAAGTACATTACCTGCTTTGATTTTTCCGTCTTTGCGGATTCTGTCTTTTAAGAGCTGCATAAAGCGATCCTCCTGTAAAATGATTATCTGTTTGTAGGTGTCTTATTTGATTACTGCATTTTCCTTAATAAAGTTCACAACGTTGTAGATCATGGCAGTCTCATCCACAGCCTCTTCGCCGTAGGAATCCTGCAGGGTCTTCACATCGGTTCCGTACTGCTCTGCCATCTTCTCGCGGGCTGCATCATCTACCTGGATGCCTTCCTTCTCGGCGATTGCCTCTACCAGAAGCTGCTGCTTGATCGCCATCTCGGCGCTGGTCTTAAGTTCCTCCTGGAACTGCTCCTCGGTCATGCCGAAGATGCTCACATAATCTGCCAGGGTCATGCCGTACATCTGAATCATGCTGTTGTAGTAGCTCATCTGCTGCTCATACTGCTGATCCACAGCCGCCTGATTCAGGTCGTACTCGGAGTTGTTCACCGCTGCCAGCAGTGCATCGTTCTCGATCTGCTGCTGCGCCTGAGTCTCCTTCTGCTCCTCCAAATCTGCCAGCGTGTCGGCGCGGAACTCGTCCACGGTGGTGAAGTCGGACATTTTCTGAACAAATGCATCGTCAAGAACCGCATCCTTTTTCTCCTTGATGGCATTGACGGTCACGTCAAATACCACTGCCTGACCTGCCAGGTCTGCATTGCCGTAGTTCTCCGGGAATGTCAGGTTCAGGCTCCGCTCGTCACCGGTCTTTGCGCCTACCAGACCATCCTCAAAGCCATCGATAAAGCTGCCGGAGCCAAGCTCCAGGTCGTAGCCTTCTGCGGTGCCGCCGTCAAATGCCACGCCGTCCTTCATGCCCACATAGTCGATGTTGACGATATCGCCGTTCTGTGCTGCCCGGCCGGTGATCTCCGTGATCTCCGGATTGGCATCCAGAATGCTCTGAATCTTTGCTTCCAGTTCCTCGTCTGTTACCTCGGTGGACATCTTCGTTACTTCCACCCCTTTATAGTCACCCAGCTTGGTGATCACTCCCTTGTCGGTGATCTCAGCCTCTGTGGTCTCTGCCGCACCAGCCTCTGTCTCCACAGCTGTGGTCTCAGCCACCTCTGCGTCTTTCTTTCCACATCCGGCAACCAGCATCACAGCAGCAAGACCGCAGAGGGTCAGTTTCATAGATTTTCTCATAATACATTCCTTTTCTTTTTTGGATTTACGCCAAAACAGCGTATTTCCTACAGTTATAACATATTGCAGTGCTTTAAAAAAGCCTTTCCACGTAATTTCACAAATTTTTCATTAATTCTTATAAAATGCTTTAAATGCTTTGTATGTATGGTACACATCCAGCTTGGATGCCAGCTCAAAGGGGGCGTGCATGGACAGAATCGGCACACCCAGATCCACCGTGTCAATGTTCAGATGAGAGACATACTTGGCAATGGTTCCGCCGCCGCCCTGATCCACAGCCCCCAGCTCACCGGCCTGCCAGTATACGCCCTCGGACTCCATAATGCCGATCACCTTCGCCATGGTCTCCGCGCTGGCGTCATTGGCACCGGACTTGCCCCGGGCGCCGGTGTACTTGGTCAGTACACAGCCCTTGTTGACATAGCTGGAGTTATTTGCTTCAAATACCTCAGAGAAGGTCGGGTCATAGGCTGCATTGACATCTGCAGACAGGCACATGGAATTTCCGTAAACCGCCTTCGGGTCTGCGCCCTGGGTCTGTGCCAGATACTCAATGTAGTGGCTGAAATAATGGGAATTCATGCCTGTATTTCCCTCGGAGCCGATCTCCTCCTTGTCCGTCAGCACCGTCACCGTGGTGTGCAGCGGGCGCACGGTCTCGATCTCCGCCATCAGCGCCGTGTAAGCGCAGACACGGTCATCCTGTCCGTAAGCGCCGATCAGGCTGCGGTCCAGACCTACATCCACCGCCTTCTGCGCCGGAACCATCTCGATCTCCGCCCGGAAAAAGTCTGCCTCGGTGATGCCGTATTTGTCATGGAGCAGCTTCAGCGCCAGCAGCTTCACCGGCTCCTTCACCTGGTCATCCACATAGGGCACAGAACCCACAATAATGTTCAGCTCCTCGCCTCGCAGTCCCTCTGAAAGCTTTCTCTCATTCTGCTTTGCCGCCAGATGAGGAAGCAGATCGCTGACGCAGAACACCGGATCTCCGGCCTCCTCACCGATGCAGATGTTCACCAGCTCCCCGTTCTTCTTCACCACCACGCCATGCATGGCCAGCGGAACCGTGCCCCACTGGTACTTGCGGATACCGCCGTAGTAATGGGTCTTGAAGTAGGCGATGTCGCTCTTCTCGTACAGCGGATTGGGCTTTAAGTCCAGCCGCGGGGAATCGATGTGGGCACCATTGATCCGCACACCCTCACTTAAAGGCTTCTCTCCGAAGGTGGTCATCAGCAGCGCCTTGCCCCGGTTCACCTGATAGACCTTATCCCCCGGCTGATACTGTCTGGTCACATCCAGCTCCTGATAGCCTGCCTTCACAAGCAGCTCCACCGCCAGCTTCACACACTCCCGCTCGGTCTTGCCCTTGTCCAGAAATTCCTTGTAGCCTTCACAGAATGCCGCTGCCTCTTCCACCTGCTGCGGAGCCTCCTGCCCGATATGGGGGAACTTCCAGGTCAGCTCCTCCTCCAGCTTCTTTCCAACTGATTTTTCTTTCTCTTCTGCCATGTTACTGTCCTCCTGTCTGTATTTTTATGCAGCCATATCCGGTCATTTTATTCCTATGTCATGCGATCACGCCATATCCGGTCACGCTGCTATTCTGTCATGCCATCACGCCGTGCTCGTCCGCCTCCAGCATCAGGGTAAACGGACCGTCATTGAGCAGCTCCACCTTCATGTCCGCACCGAAGCTTCCGTGCTCCACCTTCGCCACATGCTGGCGGCAGCGCTCCACAAAATATTCGTACAGCCGGTTCGCCTTCTCCGGTGATCCTGCCTTCACAAAGCTGGGGCGGTTGCCCTTGTGACAGTCCGCATACAGGGTGAACTGGCTGACCACCAGAAGCTCCCCGCCCACATCTGCCAGGGACAGGTTGGTCTTGCCGTCCCCGTCCTGGAAAATGCGCAGCTTGCAGATCTTGTCTGCCAGCTTATCCGCCACCGCCTCAGAATCTGCCTCTGCCACTCCCAGCAGGATCAGAAATCCCTCTCCGATTTCACCGATCACTGCTCCGTCCACCTTCACGCTGGCCCTTGTGACCCGCTGTAATACCGCTCTCATGTTCTGTCTCTTCCTCCGTCATATTTTGTCCCTGTCTCTACCGCAGCACCATCCGCAGATACTCCATCAGCGTCTCCGTGGCCTCTTCCCGGTATATGATCTCCCGCGCCAGCACCGGGCGGTCCGTGATGATGTCATCCACCCCCAGCAGCCGCATCCGCTCCATGTCACTTTTGTTGTTGACGGTCCAGGCATGGACCGCCTTGCCCTGTGCATGGACATTTTCCACCAGCCGCTCATTGACAAAGCTGTGGCGGATGCTGATAAAGTCCACCGCATCGCTGGAATAGAAGTTCCCGTATGCGGCAGAAATGATATATCCGGTGCGCAGCTGCGGCGCCAGCTCCTTCACCTGCTTTAAGTAGCTTAAGCTGGTGCTGGTGATCACGCACTGCTCTTCCATGCCCTGATCCAGAATCAGCTCCACCACCTTCACCGGCAGCACGCTGTCCTTTCCCAGATTCTTGATCTCAATATTAAAGTTCAGCCTTCCCCTGCCGGCTTCCAGCACCTCCGCCAGTCTCGGGATCCGTTCCCCTGCATAGGCTTCGGAGAACCAGCTTCCCACATCCAGCTGCTGCAGCTGCTCATAAGTCAGCGCACCCATGGGCTTGTTGACCCCTGCCACCCGCTTCAGGCTGGCATCGTGACCCAGCACCACCTCGCCGTCCTTAGAAAGCTGCACATCCACCTCCACGCCGTCTGCCAGCTCCTCGCAGGCCGCCTCCACCGCCGCCAGAGTATTCTCCGGCGCGGTCCGGGAGCTGCCCCGGTGAGCCGTGATCTGTGTCTCCACCAGTATCTCATCCGTCACCGCAAATCCATTCTGTACCAGGTCGAACACATACAGAAATCCCAGCGCCGCGCCGCCTGCAATGATCCCAGCCATCCGCCGTCTGCTGGCAGTGCCCCTGGCCGGATAGGAAAATTCCCACTTCGGCTCGTGGAATCTCCGGTTCCCATACTTCTCATACATCACTGCCAGAGCCGCATGCTCCACCACCATCACCAGAATACTGCCAAGGAACAGGCAGATCAGCTCCAGCCGGTCTGCCACCGACAGCAGCACCGCCATCTCCAGACTCCGCTCCGTGAACAGGGTTACCGATACGGCCGCCGCAAATACGCCTGTGCCGTACACCGCCATGGTCGCGCCGATCACCGCAAGACTGCAGCAGGCAGTCAGGCAGACTGCCCGTCCCAGATGCTTTCTCAGCAGCTTCCTGCTGCGCACCAGACTGTCCTCAAATGACTTCTGCTCCACCATGCACCCATAGCTCAGGAACATGGACGGAATGGCCGCCGCCCCAAGGCTTACAAGCAGCGCCGCCAGAAATGCAGCCACCCACGGCTCATCCAGCAGCTCCTGCATCAGAAAATTCACCGGCTTCACCCGAACCAGCATGCGGATCAGAAAAAACAGATTGGTCAGCAGATAGCTGATCAGCGTGGATACACCCAGCTTCCAGTTCTGTCTGGCAATCTCTCCCGTCAGCTTCTGTACGCCACCCCACAAAATGTGCAAGGGGGACAGTTTCTGATAACAGACTGCCCCCTGATATGCGGTAATAAGTCCGGCAACCTCCAACAGCAGCAGCAGAATCCCGACCACACTCACCAAAAGCAGGATAAGCATGGTCCAGGGTCTGATCAGGAAACTCCCGATATTGCCCGCTGTCAGATAGCTGTATCCAGCCATCTTCAATGTCATACGCAATGCCCGGTTTGCAAACCGCAGATAAACCGGCAGCGTGATCCCACGGTATAGAAGTTCGAACAAAAGAATGTGTTTCCAGTTCTGCCCCGCCATATGCAGGGTTTCTTTTGTCAATGTCTTCATAATGTGAAATTCTCCGTAACTGTGTCGTTACTCCTTCCTGTTCTGATCCTGCCCCACAGCCAGAATCAGCTGGTTCAGGGAAAACATCTTCGCATCCAGCATATCCACCATGTCGGCACAGGCCTTCAGCTCCGCCTGTAAGGAATCAGGCGCATTTCCCTCGAACTTATAGTAAATCTTGTGTTCTAAGCTTGCCCAGAAGTCCATGGCCACCGTGCGGATCTGAATCTCCACCTTGGTGTCCACCGGCCCCTCCGTCAGATAGATCGGGATCGTCACCACCATGTGGTAGCTCTTGTAGCCGTTTGGCTTGGGCTGCTTGATGTAGTCCTTCACATACAGCACCGTCACATCCCGCTGTCTGGCAATCATATCGGCGATCTGGTAGATATCCTGGGTAAAGGAACAGATGATCCGGATCCCGGCAATATCACTGAGCTTCTCCACCATATTCTCAATGGTGACTTCCTGCCCGTCGCGCTTTAGCTTCTTTACAATACTATCCGGTGTTTTCAGCCTCGACTTGATATGTTCGATCGGCGTGTGTCCGTACATGTGTATGAACTCATTGTTCAGGATCGTGATCTTGGTATTGATCTCCTTCAGCGCCGAATCATACAGAAACATAATGGACTTCCACTGGTCGATCTGGCTGTAATTCTTCGGGATATTCATCAAAACCTATCCCTCCTTCATGCTAATCTTCAAGCACCGGTTCTTACAGCTTCAGACCTTTTAACAATGCGCCAAGACCTGTTGTAGCTGCTCCGGTCTCTTTATAATCAAATACTTCCTCTTCCTGTACTTCCTCATCTGCCTCCAGAGCCTTCATGCTCAGGCTGATCTTGCCGTCTTTGAGGGCGATGATCTTCACCGTAACCTTCTGTCCCTCTTTCAGTACAGCACCCGGATGCTTGATGCGCTGCTTACTAATCTGAGATACATGCAAGAGACCGCTGAGTCCGCCTTCCAGGTTCACAAATGCGCCGTAGTCCTTGATGCTGTCTACGGTACCCTCTACCACTGCACCGACCTTCACTGCAGCCATCTTCGCTGCCTTCTCAGCCGCTTCCTTCTCCTTCATGACAGCCTTGCCGGACAGAACCAGTTTCTTCTTCTCCTTGTCAACGGTAATCGGGGTCACATCCAGATGCTTTCCAACCCAGTCCTCTAACTTCTCCACATAGCTGGTGGAAATCTGAGATGCCGGAATGAAGCCCTGAATCTCATCCACGTAAGCTACCAGACCGCCCTTCACTGCCTCTTTGACCTTGACATTCAGTACTGCCTTATCCTGCATATTCTGATACAGCTCTGCCCACTTCTCTGCATCCGGACCTTCCTGATCCTCGTATGCATTGCGGCGCTCGTCAAATTCCTTATAGGATGCTTCCAGCTCACTTGCAAAATCGTCCATGGTCTCTTTTACTTCTTCGTTCATCATAATACGTTCCCTCACTTTCACATTTGCCGGAAAAATACTCCCGGCGCATACGTTGACTTTACCATATTTTCAAGGTTTTATCTATAGTTTTCTGCACAAAAATGTGATATACTGTTCGCAATTATTACTTTTTACAGACAATATCCTCAGAAAGGAAAGTTTGAACCGAGCCATGACAGATATCTTAGATCTGCATACCCACACAGTCATGAGCGGGCATGCCTACAATACTCTTTACGAAATGCTGCATTCCGCCTCTGAAAAAGGCGTTAAGCTCCTTGGCGTCACGGAGCATGCACCGGGGATTCCGGGCGCATGCCATCCCTTCTACTTTATCAACTTCCGGGTCGTGCCGAGAGAGGTCTATGGTGTGAAGCTGATGCTGGGCTGTGAGCTGAATATTATCGACTACGACGGCACCGTGGACTTAAAGCCCCGGTTCCTGAAGGGACTGGACTTTGCCATTGCCAGCATCCACGAGCCCTGCTACAAGAGCGGTACCGTCGCCCAGAACACCAGCGCCTACTTAGGAGCCATGAAGAATCCGGCGGTCCAGATCATCGGACACCCGGATGACTCCCGGTTCCCCGTCGACTATGAGTCTCTGGTCTGCGCCGCTAAGGAGCATCACGTGCTGCTGGAGGTCAACTCCAGCTCCCTGCATCCCCTCTGCCACCGCCAGGGTGCCCGTGAGAACTACATCACCATGCTGGAGCTGTGCCGCCGCCATCAGGTCTCCATTATCCTGGACAGCGATGCCCACAGTGAGATCGATGTGGGCAACCACACCCGCGCCTGGGAACTGGTAAAAGAGCTTGATTTCCCGGAGGAGCTGATCGTCAACACCTCCATCGAAAAAGCCGCCGCATACATCCCGACCCTCCGGCAGGAGATTTACACAGAAGGGTGTTATCCGGTACAAGGTTCCGAGACCTGCACAGGAGGCGCCTGCCATGATTAATTTCCTGAATCTGGAATATTTTCTGGTGGCTGCGGAGGAACTGAACTTCACCAAGGCCGCCAGGCGGCTGTTCATTTCCCAGCAGTCCTTAAGCAACCATATCTCTAACATGGAGAAGGAATTTGACGTGGTGCTCTTCAACCGCACCACACCCCTGACTCTGACCTACGCCGGACAGGCGCTGAAGGCCAGAGCCAGCAAGATCCTGGAGCTCAAGGACGAGACCTACCACGAGCTGGCTGACATCAAGGACTTCTCCGTGGGACAGCTGGTCATCGGTCTCTCCCACACCCGCGGCCGCGTGATTCTGCCGGAGCTGCTTCCTGTTTACCGGGATCAGTTCCCGGGCATCGACTTAAAGCTGGTGGAGGGCAACTCCTCGGAGCTGGCTGTAGGGCTTCTCCACGGAGATATCGATCTGGTCATCGATCTGCTTCCTTTTAAAGTGGAAAATATCGAGACCGTCCCTCTCTGCGAGGAGGAGATCCTGCTGGCGGTTCCCGACGCCGTGCTGGAGCATGCCTTTCCAGACCGCTTCGACGAGGTCAAGGCTCAGCTTTCCAGGCGCGTGGACCTGAATCTTCTGAAGGACTGCCCGTTCCTGATGATCAATGAGGGCAACCGGGTGCGCACCATCGCTGACGAGATGTTCGAGGAATCCCAGATTACCCCAAAGGTGGTACTGGAAACCGAGAATATCGAGACCGTGCTGGCTCTCGCTGCCAAGGGCATGGGCATCACCTTCTACCCGAAGATGTTCATATCCAGCCATGCGGACATCCACAGCAAGCTGCGGGAGATCGCGCCCCTGGGTTTCTTTTCTCTGGACTATCAGAAGGCCCATGGTGTTCTCGCCATCGGCTACCACAAGGGACATTATATGTCCCGCGCCATGAAAGAATTCATACGAATCGCAAAAGAAACCATATAAGCTTCAAATCCCCTTGACTTTCAGGGGGATTTTTATTATGATATAAGTAGTAATTGTTACTATTATTCATATTGTTTGTACCATAAGGAGCTGTATATTGATGAAGACATTAAAGTATAGCCGTCAAAGGGAGTCCATCAAGGCATGCCTGATGAACCGCTGCGACCATCCGACCGCAGACGCCATTTATACGACCATACGCGAGGAATTCCCGAATATCAGCCTCGGCACCGTATATCGGAATCTGAATCTGCTGGTGGAGCTGGGCGAAGCACAGAAGCTTACCTGCGGAGACGGCAAGGATCATTTCGACGGGGACACCTCCCCCCACTATCACTTTGTCTGCCGCTGCTGCGGCGCTGTGACCGACCTGCACCTGGCGCCTATGGAGGATGTGACGAAGAAGGCACAGGCAGATTTCCCGGGACATATCGACAGCCACACCACCTATTTCTATGGAAGCTGTCCCAATTGCCTGACATCGGGAATGCATTAAAAAATATTTTTGAAATCTATTGACATTCCGACAAAGGTGTGCTATCTTAATATCAGTAATCATTACTAAGATGGTTACGAGATAAAACAACGAAAGCAAATATTTTAAACATTATAATCAAAATGAAAAGGAGATTTTATTTATGAAAAAATGGGTTTGTTCTGTATGTGGTTACGTTCATGAGGGTGATTCTGCACCGGAGTTCTGCCCGGTATGTAAGGTTCCGGCTGAGAAGTTCATCGAGCAGACCGAAGAGAGAACCTGGGCTGCTGAGCACGTTGTAGGTGTTGCACAGGGCGTAAGCGAAGACATCATCAAGGATCTGAGAGCAAACTTCGAGGGCGAGTGCTCTGAGGTTGGTATGTACCTGGCTATGGCAAGAGTAGCACACAGAGAAGGCTATCCGGAGATCGGCCTGTACTGGGAGAAGGCAGCTTACGAAGAGGCTGAGCACGCTGCCAAGTTCGCAGAGTTACTGGGTGAGGTTGTTACCCCGTCTACCAAGAAGAACCTGGAGATGAGAGTTGAGGCTGAGAACGGCGCAACCGCTGGCAAGTTCGACCTGGCTAAGAGAGCAAAAGCCGCTAACCTGGACGCAATCCATGACACCGTTCATGAGATGGCAAGAGATGAGGCCAGACACGGCAAAGCATTCGAGGGACTGTTAAAGAGATACTTTGGTTAATCTACAAGCCATGCAAGGATAAAAACAGAGAGGACTGAAAAGGACGCTTGCGTACTTTCTCAGTTCTCTCTGTTTTATCATAATCGCTTATAAGACTTACCTTCACTTTTGTAAAGTACGTCCATTTCAAATAGACTTACTTTCATTTTTGTAAAATAAGTCCATTTAGAATAGACTTACTTTCATTTTTGTAAAGCAAGTCTATTTGGCTATCCATGCCACTGCTCCTGAAACAGTCAGAGCTGAGGCATATCCGATGAAAAGGTATAGTTCCTTCTGGTAAGCTTTGAATGATATAAAGCTGCATCTGCTTTATGAAACAGCGAAGCAAATTCATCTGCATCTTCTGGAAAAAGAGCCACTCCAATACTCGCCGAACAGCTGTAGTGTTCATTCTCATAGATGATCAATTGCTGTAGTTTCTCTCTCAGCCAGTCAATGTCAGGTATATTCTGCAGAAAAACAATGAATTCATCTCCGCCAAACCTTCCGACAATGTCTGTCCTGCGTACACTGCTTTTAAGAGAATCAGCAACTAATTTAATAATGATATCTCCAATCGCATGTCCATAGGTGTCATTGAAATTCTTGAAATGATCAATGTCCAGCAAGATCAGAGCATGTTTTTGATCTGCATTCTCACGCAGGCATTTTCGAATCAGATCACCGGAAGACTCCTTGTTGTAGAGACCGGTAAAACCATCCAGCTTAAGCGCTTCCGTCAGCTCAACTGTTTTCGCTTTCTGCTCCGAAATGTTTGTGATGACACCGATCATTCGAACCGGAATCCTGTCCCTGATAATCGGTGTTACGTCTATTTTGCACCAGATATAATCCGAACCACCGGCTCTCATACGCGCTTCGTATGTTGCAGAATGACCTGCGAAAATCTGCTGAAACGCCTTGTCGATTTCACGGTGATCGTCCGGATGGGAAAAATAATCTGAGGCTGCCTTTTGATATTCCGCAGGCGGTAGCTGGCTGAAAGGCCGCACATCCTCCAGTATTTTCTCTCCGGGAACCCCGAAAATATCTTCTGCATTTTCAAAAAACGTATAGAGCTGGTTCACCACATCTACTTCAAAAACACAGATTCGGGCAGCTTTCAGAGCAATACGCAGACGTTCCTTATATTGTTCATTCACGAGATTATCGTCATGTGCTGTTTTGTGGGCATCCATCGTTATAATTCTCCCTTATTCCACCGGATTGGTAAGTGTTCCAATTCCTTCAATCACACATGTCACCACGTCTCCGCTCTTCAGAAACTGCGGCGGCGTAAAGCCCATGCCGACTCCGGCAGGCGTTCCCGTAGTGATGATGGTGCCTGCCTTCAGCGTCATGCCCTGAGACAGCTCGCTGACAATGTGATTCACATCAAATATCATGTATTCCGTGTTGCTGTTCTGGCGCAGTTCCCCATTGACATAGGACTGCAGCCCCAGCTTCGGCGGGTAGGGCACGGAGTCCACTGTCAGAATGCACGGTCCCATGGGAGTGAATCCATCCAGGCTCTTGCCGAAATACCACTGCTTGTGATTGGTCTGCACATTGCGTGCACTGACATCGTTGAGAATCGTGTAGCCGAAAATGTAATCCTTCACCTGCTCCGGCGGCACATTTTTTGCATCTTTGCCGAGAATCACCGCAAGCTCCACCTCATAGTCCAGACTGTCCACAATATCCCGGTGGGACTGGATCGGTGCCTTGTCTGCCACGGCTTCATTGACCCGCTTGGAGAAGTACACCGCATAGGGGCGTTCCCCGCCGAAGGTCTCCTTCTTGAACCGGGCAGACTCCTCCGCATGGTCCATGTAGTTGATGCCGAGACAGATGATGTCCTGCTTCGGCACCGGAATTGGCGCCAGAATCGTCACCTCCTCGATTCGGGCTGCTCCGTGAATGGAGTATGGTTCCTGCCCTGCGGCGTAGGTAAGGAGCTGCTTTTCCGACTCGCTCATCTGCGTTACCGCCTCCAGCATGGTTTTATACTCCGGTCCGATGGACTCGATGGGGTAGACCCACTCCTCATCTGCACTGATCAGGCCCACCCGCACCTTACGTTCTACCTGGTATGTCACTAATTTCATCGCTTTGTCCCCCTGAATATTCGCAAATCCATATACTGCTTTGTATCGTCGCCGCTATTCCTGATCGTATAAAAATCCTGCTTCGTTATAAATGAGCGCCATAAATTCCACGTCCTCCTGGGAGTTATTCTCCAGACTGTGGAACTGACCTACCTCGATGATGCAGCAGTCGCCCGGATGCACCTTCGTCACGGTCTTATCATTATCAATAAAATCCGCCTCGCCTTTCAAAATGTAATAAGGCTCCGTATCGCGGACATGCTGATGCCAGCCCACACTGGTTCCAGGCGGCAGAACCACCCTGGCATACAGTCTTCCATGGCCCAGAAGCTCTTCCTTTGACACGATATGATGGACATAAGCGGTTCCTTTTCCGCCTCCTAAATGCTCTACGGGAATCATATTTTCTTTACGGATCATCTTGTATCCTCCTCATGTTCTTTTCTGGTTATAGTATAGCGCATTTCCGGTATTTTTCCAAGAGATTGGTAATCTTTATCTGTTCATTTCAGGGCCTCCGCTACGGTTTTCACCGCCTGAATGATCAGGGTCGGCAGCGCTGCAAAGGTCAGAATGGTCAAAAGCTGCCGAAGACTTAAATCCGCCACCGCAAACAGCTCCTGCAGTCCCGGCAGAAACAGCACCCCGGCCAGCAGCACCACTCCCGCCTCAAATGCCATCACGCTCCACAGATTGCTGCTGATGCCCAGACGAATGATGGAGTGGTCGCTTCGACAGTTGAATCCGTGAAGCAGCCGCGCCAGCGTCAAAGTTGCAAACGCCATGGTGCTCGCAACGCTGCTGTTGGCGGCGGCTGCATGTATCTGCCCCGGCATGGTTCCGGCGGCAAGCTGCTGCCACGCCACGCTTCCGGCTCCGGCGGCGAGCCCCGTATGATATGCCAGCATGGTGCAGACTGCGATCAGACCTCCCTGCAGCAGGATGCTCCACAGAAATGCTCCGGTGAGGATTCCTTCCTGCGGGTCCCGAGGCGGCTGGTCCAGCAGTCCCTCCTCCTGTGGCTCCATACCGATGGCGATCGCCGGAAGGGAATCGGTCAGCAGGTTGATGAACAACAGATGGACCGGCGCAAACGGCACCGGAAGTGCCAGCAGGGACGTATAAAGCACGCTCAGAATTCCAGCCATATTGCCGGACAGGAGGAACTGGATGGCGTGACGGATATTGCGGTAGACATTTCTTCCGTTGGCAACTGCCTTGATGATCGTGGCAAAGTTGTCATCCATCAGGATCATGGCAGCCGCATCCTTGGATACCTCTGTGCCGGTCATTCCCATGGCAACGCCGATATCCGCCTTTTTCAGTGCCGGGGCATCGTTGACCCCGTCGCCGGTCATGGCTACGATGTGCCCCCGTTTCTGCCATGCCTCCACAATCCGGATCTTGTGTTCCGGGGACACGCGGGCATAGACGGATATCTGCGGCAGCTTCTGCCCCAGCTCCTGCTCCGTCATGGCATCCAACTGGCTTCCCGTGACACAGCAGTCTCCCGGCTGCCGAAGTCCGATTCGCTCTGCCACCGCCACCGCCGTAACCGGATGATCTCCGGTAATCATCACCGGACGGATACCGGCTCTTCTCGCCGCCAGCACCGCCGGCTTTGATTCCAGCCTTGGCGGGTCCATCATGGCTGCCATTCCAAGGAACGTCAGGTGTTCTTCCGGTGAAACATCCCGGCTTTCCAGACCACACCGATTGCCTGAGTCGCTTTGCTCTCTCATACCGCCTGAGTCTCCTACGCTGCCTTGCCCGCTCATGCCATCTGGATCTCCTGCACCACCTCGCTCCGGCATCCGGCACGCCATGGCGATCACCCGCAGTCCATCCCGCGACCACGACTCGTTCTGCTTCTGAATTCGCTGCCGCCAGCCTCCGGTCATGGGACGGACACCATCGGATGTAAGAACCGTATCCGACCGCTCCAGAACCACATCCGGTGCCCCTTTCGTCAGCATCACCGTCTCTCCGCTGATCCGGTTCCAGGTACTCATCAGCTTTCGCCTCGAATCAAAGGGCAGCTCCCCCAGACGCGGGTACTTCTGCCTTACAATCTCTGGATGAATTCCAGCGCCGGACCACATTTCCAAAAGCGCCAGCTCCGTCGGGTCGCCGATTCGGGAGGGGGAAGCGTATTCCGATGCCAGTGCCACCCGTCCGGGCACGGACGCATCACAGTCCGGCACCAATACACCTCGTCCCGACACCGCCGCATCACAATCCGGCACCAATGCACCTCGTCCCGACACCGCCGCATCATTATCCAGCACCGACGCATACATCAGATGCCGGTGCACCGGATACCCCACATCCAGATCACAGGGAAACACCACCCCGCCGTCCACATACACCTGCTGCACCGACATCCGGTTCTGAGTCAGAGTCCCTGTCTTGTCGGAGCAGATCACCGACACGCACCCAAGACTCTCTACCGCCTTCAGATCCTTGATGATCGCATGCTCTCGCGCCATCCGCTGGGTTCCCATAGCCTGCACAATGGTCACGATGGATCCCAGCGCCTCCGGAATCGCCGCCACCGCCAGTGCCACCGCAAACATCAGCGAATCCAGCACCGGCATTCGCCGGTACAGGCTCAGCCCGAATACCAAGCCGCAGATCAGCATAATGACCGCCGCCAGCCGGCTGCTGAACTGGTCCAGACTGACCTGCAGCGGCGTCTTCTTCTCTCTGGTGGCGTTCATCAGGGACGCGATTCTTCCGATCTCCGTCTCCATGCCGGTGGCGGTCACCACCATGGTTCCCCGCCCGCCGGTGACTAGGGAGCCGGAAAATACCATATTGCTCCGCTCTGCCAGAGGGATTGCCCCTTCTCCGCCCAGGGCTTCCACCTGCTTTTCCACATGGGCAGATTCTCCCGTCAGGGAGCTTTCGTCCACCTGGAGATTGGCACATTCCAGAAGCCGCCCGTCCGCCACCACCAGCTCCCCGGCTTCCAGAAGCACCAGGTCCCCCGGCACCACCTGTGCCGAGCTGACCTCCGTCTGCCGACCGTCACGCATCACCCGCGCCACCGGTGCAGACAGTGCCTTCAGGCTGTCCAGAGACTTCTGCGCCTTCTCATGCTGCACCGTCCCCAATACCGCATTCAGCAGGATCACGGCAAAAATGACAACGGTACTCTCCACCTGTCCCGACGCCATGGAAATGACGGCTGCCACAATCAAAATGATTACCAGCAGATCCTGAAACTGCTCCAGAAATACCTGCCAGGCTTTCTTCCGCTCCCCCTCCTCCAGCACATTTTCACCGCATTTTTCAAGAAGCTCCTCTGCCTGCACCGCAGGTAACCCGCTGCGGGAGCCGTGCATCGCTTCCAGCACAGTCTGCCCGGCAATCCGATACCAGTCCATAAGCTGCTCTCCCCCTGTCATGCCATTTCCATATATCCCATATTCATATATCTCATGTCCATATATCTCATGTCCATATAGCCCATGTCGCTGCCTTCGTACCTTCACAGGCACCATCTCATATACAATGGTATGCCGGAAACAGAAAAAAGAGAATCCGCCGCGCATCCTGAGCTTTCTGCTCTGCGGCGAATTCTCTTCTTGTGTTCTTTATTAATCTGTCGGCTATTACCGGATTCTCTCCGGGAAGCCAACCTTCTTCTGCACCTTGCGCAGGGTCTTGTTGGAGAAGTACTGTGCCTTCTCTGCGTTGTTCTTGATCACGCTGTCCAGATAATCCTTGTTCTTGCTCAAATCTGCAAAGCGATCCTGCAGCGGCTTTAATACGCCCACAACGGACTCGCCCACTGCCAGCTTAAAGTCGCCGTAGCCCTTGCCGTCGAACTCACGCTCTGTCTCTGCCGGGGTCTTGCCGGTGCATGCGCAGTAAATGTCAATCAGGTTGCGGATACCCGGCTGCTCGTCGCAGTAGTGGACGCATGCCTCGGAATCCGTCACCGCACGTTTGAACTTGCGGATGATGGTATCCGGATCGTCCATCAGGTAGATGCTGCCGTTGGGATTCTCATCGGACTTGGACATCTTCTTTGACGGCTCCTGCAGGCTCATGATCTTCGCGCCCACCTTGCCGATATATGCCTCCGGCACGGTAAATACGTCGCCGTAGATTCCGTTGAATCTCTGTGCAATATCGCGGGTCAGCTCTAAATGCTGCATCTGGTCAATACCAACCGGCACCACATCCGCCTGATACAGCAGGATATCTGCTGCCATCAGAACCGGATAGGTGAACAGACCGGCATTGATGTTGTCTGCGTGCTTTGCCGCCTTATCCTTGAACTGAGTCATACGGTTTAACTCACCCATGTAGGTAAAGCAATTCAGAATCCACGCCAGCTCCGCATGTCCGGACACGTGGGACTGATAGTAAATGCAGTTCTTCTCCGGATCCAGTCCTGCTGCAATGTACAAGGTCAGCAGGGTGCGTGCTCTCTTTCTCAGTTCTGCCGGGTCCTGGCGAACGGTGATGGAGTGCATATCTACAACACTGTAGAAGGTCTCATACTCATCTGCGATTGCCACCCAGTTCTTCAGCGCTCCCAGGTAGTTTCCCAGAGTCAGGTTGCCGGTCGCCTGCATGCCGCTGAATAATACTTTCTTTCCGTTTAACATAAGTCTTTATCTCCTCAAATACATCATGTTGTGAAATTCATGTTCTTCTGAAATTCATGGTTTTCCAAATGACATAAGTTTATCACCACACACCGGAAATGTCAAATTCAAACCATGGAATATTCCGGTGATTCACTGCTGCTCACCCATGGCAAATCCTGCTTCGCTGATTGTGTGAACAGCCATATAACACGATCTTCCCCGATCGCATCAAACTCCTGTACCGTGGAGTTTGGACAATTTCAGGCGATTTTTCATAAAATTATCCAATCCATGCCTTAAGGGAAGCGTTAAAAGTTTACATAAAGCACATTTTGGACAATTCCAGCCTGAAATCCATGAAAATTATCCAAAAATCTTGGGATTTTGGATAATAACGGGCTAATTTCAGGTTCTTCCTTAACCTTATGTTTGATGGTTGCCTTTTTCAATCTCATGTATTAGA
>JAUNPU010000034.1:0-14217 GCA_030536555.1 Eubacteriales bacterium
CACCCTCTCAGGTCGGCTACTGATCGTCGCCTTGGTGGGCCGTTACCCCACCAACTAGCTAATCAGACGCGGGTCCATCTCATACCACCGGAGTTTTTCACACGGCATCATGCGATGCTGTGCGCTTATGCGGTATTAGCAGTCATTTCTAACTGTTATCCCCCTGTATGAGGCAGGTTACCCACGCGTTACTCACCCGTCCGCCGCTCAGTCATAAGTGAAATCAATCCGAAGAAATCAATCACAAATGCTTCGCTCGACTTGCATGTGTTAAGCACGCCGCCAGCGTTCATCCTGAGCCAGGATCAAACTCTCAAATAAAAAGTTTGTGTCCCAGTTCAAAATCAACAAACTAGCTAATTTTAAACCGTTCTACTGTTGTTTGGTTTGTTTTTGTTCTGAATACTCTTATTCAAAGATGTCCAACCAGGACTCTTTTTTATTAGAATTTTCAGGGTTTTAAACACTGTTCAATCTTTCATTTTCAAGGTTCATTGTGTTGTTGTCTGTTGTTTTTTGTTCTCAGCAGCAACTCGTTTATCTTATCACAGTCGCTTGCGTTTGTCAACAACTTTTTTCAACTTTTTTATTTTCAATTTTGCGAATCCGTTTTGATTCAACCACCACTTGCGCGGTGGAGCTTTACTATACCACTAACTGTCTACTTTTGTCAAGGGATTTGTTTCATTTTTTTGAACAATTTTTTGCAACCACTAGATATGTAGCTTTTTCTTTATTTTTCCTATATTTTGTGGTTTAAAAAATTCCGCGTTTCAGCACGGAAAAGGCCCGGGAACGCGGAATTGTATTTATTGTGTGTATCATATATTCAATTGTGACTTTTTATAAACGCAACTCGGTCCATCAGGACGCCAGACTGTTCAGGATTGTCACAAACAGCCAGTTGAACAGATTCTTATCATACAGAAATCGAAGCCAGAAGCTGTTCTCAATCTGTACCAGCACCGCCTGCGCCCACAGGGTTCCGGAGCAGATGCGGACGATCAGGCCCAGAAACCAGATGAACAGCAACCCCTGTACGCCGCCCAGCACCGCACCTGCAATCTGGTTGATTCCATGCAGTATCGGCAGCCTGGCAATCAGGTCCAGCCATCGGATCAGAAAGCGGATTCCAATATTAATCAGCAGGAACAGAACCGCTCCACCGATCAGATTGAACACCATATGTGCCAGATAGGATCCCAGATAGTCCAGGAATGCATCTACCCCCAGCAGCTCATAGATTTCACTGTTGTTGTGCTCCAAAAGGGACTCCTTCATCTGCTCCGGCAGCTTCAGACGCTCGATCAGTTCCCTCTGCCGGGAGGGAGGCTGGGCGGTGGTGACTCCATCCATTGCCTCTTCCGTCCCCTCCGGCTGTATCTGCTCCCCTTCCGGTCCCGCCTCAAAAAAACCGGATCCGCCAGCCATATCCAGCAGTCCTCTGCCGATTGCCTGGTGCACCGTTGTATTTTCATTTAAGAACCGCGTCACATGCGGCATGGCGACCGGTACGATGACTATGCTGACAATCAGCGCAAGCATCGAGACCGCCATCCGCAGAAAGCCGCGGTAATGACCATAGAGGACCATAGACAGCAAAAACACGCCCACAGCCACACTCAGCCAGTATTCTGTCAAAATATCCATGTCTGTCCTTCCTGGATACAGATGATTATGCGTTCAGCGCAAATTTCTCAATCGCCAGCGCTACTCCGTCTGCATCATTGGTGTCTGTCACATAATCTGCCGCTGCCTTTACGGAGTCTTCACCATTGCCCATAGCTACGCCAATTCCTGCCATCTGCATCATGGTCAGGTCATTTTCGCCATCGCCAAAGCCCATGGTCTCTTCCAGCTTCAGCCCCAGATGCTCTGCCAGGCAGCGGATTCCATCGCCCTTTGTGGCACCGGTCAGATTAATCTCCAGATTGTTCCGGAAGGAAGAGCTGATTGCCATATCTCCTCTGGCTTCCAGCGCGATTCTCGCGCGTCTGCGCTCTTCCTGGCTGCCGAAGAAATAGTTGATCTTCTCTACCGGCATCCCCATCTCCCGGACTTTCTCTATCACATCCGGCACTACCATACGGGTCTGTCGGATCATATTGCGGATGCCCACATCCACCCCGTACTGCTCCATATGGTCGATAAATCTCGCCTCACCATAACCGCAGCCGCCCACGTATACATCATACATGGTTTCAAATGTCCTCGCCAGCTTAAGAATCTCCACAGCCTGCTCCACCGTCATTTTCTGCTCGCGGAGTACACGGTGGTGGATTACATCCTCCACTACCGCACCATTGATCGTAATGGCATAGTGAATCCCCGGAATATTCCGGACAACTTCCGGCACGCCATTCCAGATTCGCCCGGTACACGGCACAATCTCAATGCCGCGGCGGATACACTCCTTTAACGCTTTTTCATTTCTCTGTGAGAGACGCTTCTGGCTGTCCAGAAGCGTCCCATCTAAATCCAATGCAATTAACTTAATCATAGCTCTTTTCCTATCAGATAAAATGCTCTTCTTTCAGAATCAGCAGTCCGTCTTTGTCATACTTGGAAGAGAACAGACCCTTGATCATCCGACCCACAGACGGCTTCTCTGCGCGGTCCGCTGCCTCCTCGATCAGATCCTCCGCGCTGGTTCTGGTCAGCGGGATTCCTTCTTCTTCCATGATCTCGATGCGCTCGTACAGTGCCAGCATGCTCTTGCCGGTGATACTGCAGTCAATCTCCGATGCGTACTGACATGCGTACTGTGCAAATTCGTCGATGTCCATCTCCTCCTCTGCATCCATATCTCCGTCAGCCTCACCCGGTTCCTCATAATCGTCCTCATACTCCACATCGTCATCCGGATGTTCATCCGCATAGCGGTCCGCCTCATCCGGCACACGGGTCACCAGATCACGATTCGGCGTAATCTGTCTCACCGGGCGGTCATCCTGCGGACTGGCCTGCTCCGGCTGCGCGCTCTGTACAGTCTGCATGGACTCCGGCGCAGACTTCTCCTGTACCGGTGACGCTGCCTCACCTGCCTCATGGTGTTCACCGCTTCCGATGCACTCAAATCTGCTTGCAAGGGACGGATTCTGCCCGTGCAGCATCTCCATCTGCTTCGGATTGTCAATCAGGATAATGCGCATGCCGCTGGTGTCCTGAGCCATCAGCTGCTCCAGCTCCTTTAACATCTGGGCAGACAGGTCTCCCGCCTCCTCGATCATCAGGTCGGTTCCCGCAAGCTTCTCTGCGCTGGCCAGCACGCCGCGCTTATTGAGCTTTGAACCGGTGATCTTCGCCACCGGATTCTTGATTCCTGTCTCTTTCTGGATCTGCTTTAAGGTCTGAATCGCCATCTCCAGTCCCTTTTCCGGAGTTCTCGCCTCGATCATCAGGTGATTGGTCATCTTCGGAAGTTCCGGCTCGTCCTCTGTCTCTTCCACAACAGCCTCCGCTGCCGGTTCCTCCACCGCCGTGATTTCCTCCGGCTGTGCATGTCTGATCACATGAAGCACCCGGGTCTTGCCCAGCTCAGACTCTTCCTCCGGCTGAGAATCCACGCTTAAGCGGGACATCTCCTTCGCCAGCTTCTCCTCCACCTCCGCCTGTCTGACCGCAGCAGCGATATCATCCTTCGCATAAACATCCGGCTGCACCACCGGCTCTGCAGCACCTGCCGGTTCCTCTGAAGGATATACTGCTTCCGTAGAAATCCCTTCGCCTGCCGGTTCCTCCGGCTCTGCCACAATCTCCGCCGCAGACGCAGTCTCCGGCACATCCGCCTCCGCTGCATCCTCCACATCTTCCGTCACAGACAGCTCCTCGGTATCCGTGTCAGCAAAGTCCTCCTCGGCTCCGCCTTCCTCACTGAAGGACTGCTCCACCGCCCGCAGCTTCGCCTCGTACTTATCCCGGTTCTCCACCAGGTCCATCTGATAGGTGGTCAGCGGCGCATACTGCAGCTTCAGCTCCATGGCCTTGTCCACGTATTTGCCCAGACCGAACATCAGCATGATCTTGTCGCAGGTGCTGACGCAGCGGTCCGCATCCCCTGCCAGATGGTAAAGATCCGCCAGCTCGTACAGCCACTTCTCGTCCAGCTCCTCGGAGGTATAGTTCTCCAGAGAGTGAATCAGCTGCTCCACCGGCGCGTCCTTCTGCTTCAGAATCTTGTAGCGCAGCAAATCCTGGCGCGGATCGTCGCCTGCCAGCTCACAGAACTCACGGTAGTAAGCCTCCGCCTCGTCCGTATTGCCCTCCTTCAGCGCCAGCTCCGTCAGCTTGTACAGCAGACGCTTGCCGATGGGCGCACGCTCAAACGCAAGCAGCAGAATATCCTTTGCCTCCTGGTACTCCTTGTTCTTCTCGTATACCTCTGCCACCATGGACAGCAGGTTGGCATTGCGGACCTTTCTCCAGTCAATGGTGTCCGTAATCTTCATGGCAGTCTCATAATCGCCCTTGTTCACAAGCTTGCGAATCTGCTCCACCTTTATGTTAAATTCATATTTATCCATCTTCTGCACTCCTTACACCGGTTAAGATTCATCGATCACAGCTCGATGCGCCCCTCTAAGGCTCTTAACAGGGTTACTTCGTCTATATACTCCAGATCACCGCCCACCGGCACCCCGCTGGCGATCCGGCTCACCCGAATCCCGGTCGGCTTGATCAGCTTGCTGATATACATGGCTGTCGTCTCGCCTTCCAGACTGGAATTGGTCGCGATGATCACCTCATTCACATCTCCCTGCAGGCGCTGCATCAGTTCCTTTAGCTTGATGTCATTCGGCCCGATCCCCAGCATGGGGGAAATGGCGCCGTGAAGGACATGATACACGCCTTCATACTTACCGGTCTTTTCGTATGCAGCCAGGTCTCTGGTATTCTCCACCACCATGATGGTGTGGTGATCCCGCTTATCGCTGCTGCAGATCGGGCACAGCTCCTGGTCCGTCAGCGTATAGCACTCCTTGCAATAGCGGATATTTGCCTTTGCCTGGGTAATGGCGCTCGCAAGGCTCGTCACCTGCTCCTGCGGCATATTGATAATGTGAAATGCCAGGCGCTGGGCAGACTTGCTCCCCACGCCGGGCAGTTTTGATAATTCTTCAATCAACTTTGTAATCTGACTGCTGTAGTAATCCATCTTAGAACGGGAATCCTCCGCCCAGTCCGCCAAGACCGCCGGTCAGCTTCGCCATAGCCGCGCTGGATTCCTCCTCCATCTTGCGCAGAGCCTCGTTGGTCGCTGCCACGATCAGATCCTGCAGCATCTCGATATCGTCCGGATCCACAACCTCCTCTGACAGCTTCACGGAAAGGACTTCCTTCTTGCCGGACACGGTCACAGTCACGGCGCCGCCGCCTGCAGATGCGGAATACTCCTTCTCCTCAAGCTCTTTGGTCGTCTCCTCCATCTGACGCTGCATGCGCTGCGCCTGCTTCATAAGATTGTTCATATTGCCCGGCATACCACCCGGGAATCCACCACGTTTTGCCATGATGTCGTCCTCCTGTTTCTATCTTTTCTATATATTATTTTTAAAATCAATCTTCAACGCTGATCTCCATATGGATCGCATTCTGCAGCTCTTCATCGCTGACGTAGATGGTATTCAGCCGCTCTCCTGCATTTTTCAGGCGCGCCTTGAAATACATCTCCCTGCCGTACTGCTCTTCCACGTACTTCTCCAACTCCCCCAGCACCGTCGGACGGCTTCCGATGGCGTAGTTCTCCGGACTGGAAAATACGATGCACAGGCAGCTGTCACCGTTTGGCTCCAGCACCGTGTCCCGGAAGCTGGGGCGAATCGCACCGCCAAGTTCCCTGATGATCTTGCCCCAGTCCTGGCGGATCAGGTTCAAATCCTCCAGCTGGGCTTTGGGAATCGCCTGCTTCTGAGGCGGCTCCACTTCCTCCTTACTTGCGGCGGGAACGGGAGCCGCTGCTGCACTCCTCTCCGGCACATAGACCGGTCCCTCCTCAACCCGGGCTTCCAGCTCAGTAAGCCGCTGCAGAATCGAATCCAGATTCTGCTCCATCTGAGGCCTGGTCAGCTTGATCAGCGCCACCTCGATCAGCACCCGCTTCTGGCTGGCATAGCGCAGCTGATTAGAAAGCTCCGAAAATATCCGGATATAGCGCATCAGCGTCTCCCCGTCAATCATCTGAGCCTCTTCCCGAAGCTGCTTTAAGTTGTCCTCCGACATCTCCAGCATGCCCTCTGCATCATCCGCCGTCTTCAGCACCAGGAGATTGCGCAGATACCAGATAAAGTCCGTGACGAACTGCCCCAGCTCTCTGCCCTGAATGACCATATCCTCCAGCCTGCGGATGCAGGCGGTGGTATCCTTGCCGATAATCGCCCGAAGCATCTCGCTGAACACGCTGGAATCCACTGCTCCCAGCACCTCCAGCACGTTGTCATAGGTCAGAAGCGTGCCGAAATGGAACGCCACACACTGGTCCAAAAGGCTCAGGGCATCTCGCATGGACCCGTCCGCGGCCTTCGCCACATAGGTCAGCGCCCGGTCCTCCACGGGTATCTGCTCTGCCTCCGCCAGCTCCTTCAGGCGGCCGGTGATCGTCTCAATGGTAATCCTCTTAAAGTCGTACCGCTGACAGCGCGACAGCACGGTAATCGGAATCTTGTGCACCTCCGTCGTCGCCAGAATGAATATCACATAGGACGGCGGCTCCTCCAGAGTCTTCAAAAGTGCATTGAACGCACCGGTGGAAAGCATGTGTACCTCGTCGATGATGTACACCCGGTACTTTCCCTCTGTCGGCGGGTACTGCACCTGTTCCCGGATCTCGCGGATGTTCTCCACACCGTTGTTGGACGCCGCATCGATCTCCACCACATTCATGGAGCTGCCGCGGAGAATATTCCTGCAGGTGTCGCACTCGTTGCAGGGGCTTCCATTTACCGGATGCTCGCAGTTGACAGCGCGGGCAAATATCTTTGCGATGGAGGTCTTGCCCGTACCTCTGGTTCCGCAGAACAGGTAGGCATGCCCCACTCGCTGACTGGTTATCTGATTCTGTAAAGTCTGTACAATATGGTCCTGTCCCTTCACATCCTCAAATGTGGTAGGACGCCACTTGCGGTACAGTGCGGTATATGACATAAATGCCACAACTCCTCATTCTAATTCTTGTTGTTTATTCGTCTCCGAAGCTGATTCCCACCATCTTCGCCTCACGGATCATGGCGCAGTTCGGGTCCACAGTCTTAAGTCTGCCTGCAACCTCCTCCAGCGGCACCTCCGTGATCTCGCCATTCTTCATGGCTACCATGTAGCCATACTTCTTCTCTTTGATCAGGTTGGCTGCTGCCGCACCCAGACGGGTAGCCAGCACACGGTCATAAGGACACGGTTCTCCGCCGCGCTGCATATGACCCGGAACGGTGACGCGGACCTCCTGTCCCGTCTTCTCCGTAATCTGTGCACCGATCTCGTATGCCACAGACGGGTACACGATCTGATTCTTCTTTTTCTCCCGCAGCTCCTTCTTGGACAGCGCCGCATCCTCTTTGGAAATAGCACCTTCCGCCACCGCCAGAATGGAGAACCGCTTGCCCTGTCTGGTACGCTCGCGGATGGCATTCACCACCACGTCCGGATCATAAGGGATCTCCGGAAGCAGGATAATGTCAGCGCCGCCTGCGATTCCCGCATACAGGGTCAGCCAGCCAACCTTGTGTCCCATCACCTCTACGATGAACACGCGCCCATGGGATGCCGCCGTGGTGTGGATGCAGTCGATGGCATTGGTCGCCACGTCGATGGCACTCTGGAATCCAAAGGTCATATCCGTACCCCAGAGGTCATTGTCAATAGTCTTCGGCAGTGATACCACATTCAGCCCTTCCTCCCGCAGAAGGTTCGCTGTCTTCTGGCTTCCGTTGCCGCCTAAAACCACCAGACACTCCAGTTTCAGCTTGCGATAGGTGTGTTTCATGGCTTCGACCTTGTCCAGACCATTCTCATCCGGCGTCCGCATCAGCTTAAACGGCTGACGGGAGGTTCCCAGGATCGTGCCGCCCTTGGTGAGAATCCCGGAAAAGTCGGAGGACTTCATAATGTGATAATCCGCATACATCAGTCCCTTATATCCATCTTCAAATCCTACGATTTCCACATCTTCAAACATCTTATACAGAGACTTCGCCACGCCACGCATGGTTGCATTCAGTGCCTGACAGTCTCCGCCGCTGGTCAACATACCAATTCTCATAGAAGACACACCCTTTCTCTTTCTATATCCGTTATCAGTTTTCCTATTTATGCTTGTTTTTTGTGATCAGGCTGGAATACGCCTATTTTGATATTATAAACCAACAATCTTGTGTTTGTCCATGGCTTTGTTGCCTTATTTCCGTCAGGATTCTTACGATTTTTGTAATATCCGACCCAAATATCGGGAAATGGGGGGTGCGCAAAAAGCTGCTGCGGCTTTCTCCTTTCTCGCCGCAGCAGCTTCTGTATGGTTGTATCTATTCAACAGCTTTCAGCTTCCAGAGCTGATTATCTGCCTCCCGGTACTTGCGAAGCCGGACAAATCCGTCATCGTCAACCGTTACTGCCAGTTCCTGATCGGCCTCCAGCAGCAGAGCAATCCGGTCACCGACCTGCTCCACTACAAACTGCTGGTCACAGGACGCTCCGTTCTTCTTCCAGCACTGCAGACGCGCACCTGCCCTGGCTGTCTTGTCCGTCTTGTTGTAGACATCCAGCACCTTTCCGCCCTTCTTCCCGATATAGATACGGTAGCCCTGATCAGAATCCTCAAAAATGAACTGCTGCGTATCGCTGGTGGTCGGAGCATAGACACTGACCTTCACACCATTTCCCATGGAACCGGCACTTTTGTTGGTGTAGAGATTCAGGTTCCTTCCATTGGAATCTGTCAGATTGTACTTAACGCCGGTCTGTATCCCCATGTCCAGAACGGTATCTGCCAGCTCCGCCCCCGCCTCCGGAAGCTCCGGGATATAGGGAACTCCATAGCGGCCCAGGCAGTAAAATTGAGTGCAGTCACCGATATGATCAATCAAATCGTCGATGGAATCTGCCATCTTCCCGATATCCTTCTTTACTCCCGGGCGGCCAATCAGAATTGCATGGTCCCGGTCCTTCCGCATACCGTCCGCAGTTCTTCTATACCCCTGCACAATAGAATTCCACTTCGCAAGAGCTTCCTGTGGAATCAGCTCATCCGTCCCCCGATGGGCAACGCCCAGCTTATATGTGACTTCCACCGCATTTGCCAGATTCATGGATGCAGTTCTGTATGTATTCTGAATCCCCCTGATATAATCTGCCTGAGCCTCTCCAAATTCAAATATAGCCGACCCAAGATCCACAAAGGCATACGCTGACTCCGCCAAAAGCTCATACGTTGTCTGAATCGCTCCCGCCCACTCCGGGAGCTCAATCCCGCTCACCTCACTGGTGATTTCATCTTCCGCAAGTCCCAGAAGCTTCACTGAATACTCCTTCAGATTTTCCACCACGCCATCCACAACACCTGCCTCGCCAGAACTGACCGCCTCATTTCCCTTTGCCGTGTAGCCAAAGGCAGTTCCCATAGAACCGACTGTCATCACCATTGCCATCACAACACTCATGATTCTTTTTCCTGATTTTTTCATATCCATTTCCCCGCTTTCTTTTTGATAGCCTTATTATAGCGGAGAGGAACCTCTTTATGGTCGCCTGGCAGGCGACACTTATATCACGCACCGATCAGCGGCTGATCGTACTCGAACAGAATTTCGTTCACCGAAAACAGGTTATAATTCTTATGAATGATGCAATACTCCACGATCACGTCCATCTTACTGCTGTGAGAAAGCGCAAATCCGGCGCGGCCGATCAGATCCTTTGTCTGGTCCAAATCCAGCTGCAAAGCAAATGCAAACGCAAGAGCTGTCGTCTTGGACGGACGGTAATCCGGGTTATTGCGGATCTTCGAGAACAGCTTCCGGTCTACATTTGCTCTCCTGTAGACTTCCGCATCCGTCTTTCCGGTGCGGTCGATCAGCTTCAGCAATGTCTCCGAGAATCCGGCATCCAGATGCTTCATAAAACTCTTCAGTTCATCCGGGTCCTTCGAAATCCTGCCGGTTGCAGGAAAAGGTCTGCAGACAGTATCGGCCACAGGGAAACGTGCCGGTTCCCTGTATTCGGATCCTGTATATGATTCTTCTGCATAATGCTCATCAATGTATTCCGCCAGCCCCCGGTTCTCCGCCTTCCGCTCATCAAATTTCTTCCTGTCAAACACCACAAGATATACCCGCATCTCATGATGTTCCAGAAAGTCCAGAATTTCCTTCCTCATATGAGTATACACAAGCTGTTCTGCCACCCGATTATGAATCCCGGTCAGCATGGGAAGCGCCAGCGATTCGCACCCCATCCGCTCCGCACACGCCAGCGCGTTCCTGCAAAAATCAATTATCGCTAACTGATCCCGGGCTCTTCCCTGCGCCCAGTCCGGTTCTTTCTGGCGAATCAGGTACCGGGCATGCACGCCGGGGCTCATAACCCGGTTCGGATCGTCTGTAATCACCGCTACATCCACATGAATGTCGGCAGACGCATTATTTACCAGTATAAATGCCATCGCTATTCCTTCTCCCTCTTGGAAATATTTTGAAAAATCAATATTTTTTGTTTCATTCTAGCATGTACTGAATCCCGGTTCAACGCACCTTACATAATCAGGTAACAAATGAGCAAAAAAATCACAAAAAAACTGCCACGAACAAAAATTCGTGACAGTTTCAGCTTTTTATAAAATTTAAATCCGCGCATCCTGCTTTGAATACGGCTCACAGGCGTTACCCTGGCAGCCAGCTCGGTCCAGGCTTCCTTGCGGCACACAGAAGGTCCCACTTAGTGCTGCTGCATTCCTGCCCTGACACGGTTCATGAGGTTCTGTTGCGCAAGACCCAAACGTCAACGCCGCTTACCAGGGGCAGCCCTGCAAGATCATATCCGAGGCAGGATATCACCCCTGCTGGAGCGGATTGCAGGTACAGGGCACCGCTATCTCCCCGGCTGCGCGGAAACTTTATAACGATATTGGTTGTTGCTTGCGTAAATGCCTGTTAAGTATACTCCAGGTGAGGGGATTTGTCAAGGTGCGGATTTTGAGCGTTATATTTGTATTTTGATTACATATCTGACAGCATCGAAGAATCTCCCATTATTATTCAGAATCCATCTGCACTGTTCTCAGCATACTACTATTGTATCCACTGAACCTGCTGCTTAACGGAGGATATTTATGAGTCTCGGCTTTGTCGCTTATTTACTGATCCCTGTCTGTACACTCCTGTTCGCCGCGGACAGCAACTGGTTCACCACCAACTTCTCCGTTCTGGGCAGTGAAACCGGTCACCAGATTCACTTCTTATTATGGGGTCTTGCCGTCGGTTTCTACTTTTTCTGGTGTCTGCGTCGGATTGCCGCCCGGATGCCGGACGCTCCGCGTGGAAGCTGGACTGGCACGCTTGCCCTGCTGCTTCTGTTATTTGCACTGACTACCCCTTATCTGCCTGAAGAGCTTCCATTTCAGGCGGGGCTTCACGTCATATTTGCATTTTTCGCTGCTGCATTGCTGGCTGCCGCATTATTTCTGATTGTTCTCAAATTGTGCCATACTTATCCGGGCAGGTTCCGGTCCTACCTCTGGGGCATGGTCCTGATCGCGCTGTGCTGCCTGTACCTGTATCATCTGGCAGGGATGATCAGCAGCGCACTGGAAATCTTCTTTACGATTTCGGCTGATCTGATGGTGTACCGGCTGTATCGGAGAGTGGACGCATAAGCGGCTGCCTGCCATCGGTCTGCTGCGTATCCTGGGTTTGATTTTCCAAATCCGCTTTCTTTTTTTTCTTTGCCCGCAGCGCCTTGAAGAATTCCGAGAGCATCACGGAGCATTCCTCGCCCAGCACCCCGATCTGCGTCTCCACCTGATGATTGAAGCCTTCTTCATGAAGCAGGTCCAGCACTGAACCGGCGCAGCCAGCCTTGGGATTCATGCTGCCGATGACTACCTTCGGAATCCGCGCCTGGACAATGGCTCCGGCGCACATGGGGCACGGCTCTAAGGTCACATACATGGTGCAGCCCTCCAGTCGCCAGTCGCCCATCTTTTTGCAGGCTTTGCGCATGGCAATGATCTCCGCGTGGGCCAAAACCGTGTGATCGACCATGCGGCGGTTGTAGCCCCTGCCGATGATCTTCCCTTCATATTCTATAACACAACCAATGGGCACTTCGCCAATGGCTGCCGCCTTTTTCGCCTGGCGGATGGCTTCTTTCATGTAGAGTTCTGCTGGTGATAGATTCTGTGCTCTGCTCATAGTTATGATTTCCGTTTCTTAATATTTCGTAGTGGCTGAATTAATCTTTGGACAATTTTCTACGGTTTCGGGCAATTATTGTCCAAAATCGCGCTGTTTTGCATCAAAAAGCGGTTTAAGACGCCCCTTTTGGATAATAAATACCATTTTATCCGCTTAATTGTCCAAAAAAGCGCAGATTTTGGACATGGGAAGCCATTTTTGCTGCTTAATTGTCCAAAACCGGCAGCTATGTACCCAAATCGACATGTTTTAAAAGCAGAATTGGACAATTCCAAGCAAAATCGACCATAATTGTCCAAAAATCGCAGGATAAGCGACCCGGTTCTTCATAATTGTCCAAAAGCTGCCACTCAACTGGTCCGTTTCTTAATATTTCTTATGTTGCCCCGGTCCTATACCGTTTCAACCAAAAACATGTTATATTACTATCATAGTATAAACAAATTTTCAAGAAATGGAACTGATAAAATGAAAGAAATCAAGATTTGCGGATTACAGAAGACCACGCTGCTGGACTATCCGGGACGGGTGGCTGCTACAATATTTTTAGGGGGCTGCAACTTTCGCTGCCCGTTCTGTCACAATTCGGAGCTGCTGGGAAGTGATGTTCCGGCAGAGTACACCGCCGAAGAGATTCTGGAATTTCTGAAAAAGCGAAGCCGGATTCTGGAAGGGGTGTGTGTCACCGGCGGCGAGCCGACCCTGCAGCCGGAGGCGCTGGAAGACTTTCTCCGGGACGTCCGCAGGCTGGGTCTTCTCATAAAGCTGGATACCAACGGAACCAGACCGGAGGTCATGAAGCACCTGGCTGAGTGTGGTCTGATTGACTGCGTTGCCATGGATATCAAGGCCGGTCCGGAGCATTACGGAACCGTATGCGGTGCGGCGGGCGTGGATCTGGCACCCATCCGCGAGAGCGTGTCCTGGCTGAAGCAGGGCACACTCCCTTATGAATTCCGCACCACGGCGGTGAAAGGGCTTCACACGCAGGAGGATTTTGAACAGATCGGACCATGGATTGCCGGATGCCCCCACTACTACATCCAGAACTATGTCGCTTCCGAGCGGGTGCTGGCTCCGGATGGATTTGATGGCTTTACGAAGGAGGAGCTTCTGGCATTCGCCGATATTGTCAGACCGCATGTGGGAGAGGTCGCACTCCGCGGGATTGATTACTGACCGGTCCGACAGCCTCCGTCCGTGACGTGACGAGGATTCCGGCGAACCCGTCTCTGTACCATCCCTCTACAGGCGAATGTCCGTATACCAGTAGCCAAACCGCCCGTCATTTTCCGGCTGCCTGCGGGCGAGCACGAAATGCGGGAATCCGAACATGGATGCCATATACTTCTCATTGCTGAAATAATGCCCGGGGACGCCCAGCAGATACCGCGGGTCGCCCTTGGGATTGTCAAGCTTTGCCAGAATCAGGTGCCGGTAATTGTAGTAACCGTGAAGCAGGAAACTGTTATTTCCGTATACCCAGATATCGCGGGGCAGAAGCCCGATGTCCTGGGGCTTGATGGACAGAATCTCGCAGCCGTTGTCGTAGTCAAATGCAAGAACCTTGGTGTAGCGGCGCTGCAGACGGTTCCACAGATGATTCCGCGACAGCTCCTCCTGCTCCTGGCGATCCAGCTCCTGCAGCTTTGCCGTATCTTCCGGCTCAGGCGGGAGCAGAGATTCAGTCACTGGCTCCGATGCCATGATTTTGAGCGCAGATGTTTCTTCTGACTCAGACACGTTCTCCGGTTCAGCCACATTCTCTGGCTCAGGCGCGTTCTGCGGTTCAGTCGCTTTCTCCGACACGGGCGGGTCTTGG
>JAUNPU010000034.1:14227-36298 GCA_030536555.1 Eubacteriales bacterium
CTTCCGGCTCAGGCGCGTCTTCCGGCTCAGGCGGAAGCAGAGATTCGGCTGTCACTTCAGATGTCGTGATTTTCTGCGCAGATATTTCTCCTGACATCGGCACTTCTTCTAACACAACCTCTGCCCCAGTCCCCAACTCACTATCTCCTTCTTCACCACCTCCATCCCAGGGTGCCACAGCCTCCATCTTCTGTTCTTCCGCTTCCAGCTCCCGCTCAATTTCCTCCGAAATCTTCAATTCCGAAACCGGCACCTCCGCCTTCCCAGACACTTCCGTCCGAAACGCCCCTTCCCCATCCATCCGCACCTTCTCCGAAGTCACATCTGCCAGAGTCATCTCCGCCGCCTGGGTCACCGCGTCCTCCCAGATCGTGGTGTAGCACTGCCAGGTACTCTCCACATCATGAATCGTCAGCCCGTAGCAGGCTTCCATGGGGCAGCCGCTTCCCTCGATGTCGGAGCTGCTGACATTCATACGGAATTCCCCGGTTCCGCCCCGCACGAAGATCCGCCCCAGCAGAATCTCATCGGACGGCGCCAGCAGGTAGACACCGATGTCATTGCTCCCCACATAGATTTTTTTCACACTCACATAGATGCGGCACTGCTCCCCGCGTACCTCTATTTTGGCAAATCCGATATTTTTTCCCTTCACTCCGCCCTCATAGGCATAAATGTACGAAATCAATCTGCGATAATTAGACATGCTCTCACTCCTTTTATTAACATTTTATGCTTTTACCCATTGCAACTATGACCTAAAAATGTTATCCTATAGATGTTAGGGTATTGAAAATTTTTTCCAAATTGGGAGGTTGTCAAAATGAACATTATCAAAGCGAAAGATTATGACGATTTAAGCAGAAAGGCCGCTAATATCATTGCCGCTCAGGTTACCCTGAAACCTGACTGTGTACTTGGACTTGCAACCGGTTCTTCTCCGCTTGGCACCTATAAGCAGCTGATCGACGGATACAACAACGGCGATCTGGATTTCTCCAGAGTGAAGAGCGTGAACTTAGACGAGTACAAGGGTCTGACCAAAGACAACGACCAGAGCTACTTCTACTTCATGTACAACAATTTCTTCAAACATATTAATATTGACGTGAACAACACCAACGTTCCGGACGGAACCGAGTTAGACAGCGACAAGGAGTGCGCTCGCTACAATGCAGTGATCGAGAGCATGGGCGGTGTTGATTTACAGCTTCTGGGCATCGGCCGCAACGGTCACATCGGCTTCAACGAGCCGGACGAGGAGTTCGTAAAGCTGACCCACTGCGTAGACTTACAGCCGAGCACCATCGAAGCCAACAAGCGCTTCTTCGCAAGTGCTGACGATGTTCCGAAACAGGCTTACACCATGGGTATCCAGACCATCATGAATGCAAAGAATATCCTGCTGATCGCCAGCGGCGAGGACAAGGCAGAGGCAATCAGAAATGCATTCTTCGGCCCGATCACCCCACACTGCCCGGCATCCATCCTTCAGCTGCACAAGAGCGTATATGTGGTAGCTGACGAGGCTGCCCTGTCTCTGTGCAACCTGTAATTAAAATCGCCAAACGGCATCCCGGTCAGGTAACTGACTGAGATGCCGTTTTTTGTTGCCGTTACATATCTCACTTATGCTCTGTAAAATAATTCGCCAGCTGCGCAAACTGCGCCAGATTCAGCGCCTCACCCCGGATTGTCGCCGGAACTCCCAGACTCTCGATGGCTTCCAGAATCAGTTCCTTCGAATAGTTAAGGTCCGGAGCATTTTTCAGACCGTTCTGCAGGGTCTTTCTCCGCTGATTAAAGGACGCCCGCACTAACTTAAACATCAGCGCCGGGTCCTGAACCTTGACGGGCGGGGTCTTGTGGCGGGTCAGGCGGATCACTGCGGAGCCCACATTGGGGCGGGGCATGAAGCAGTTAGGCGGAACATTTGCCACAATATAGGGTTCCGCATAATACTGAACTGCCAGAGACAGGGCGCCGTAGTCCTTCGACCCCGGTCCCACCTGCATCCGGTCCGCCACCTCCTTCTGCACCATGACCGTAATGTTGTCGATGGGCACATCGCTCTCGAACAGTCCCATGATAATCGGCGTGGTGATATAGTAGGGCAGGTTCGCCACCACCTTGATGGGGCGTCCGCCGTTGTACTCCTCCGCCAGTTTCTTTATGTCAACCTTAAGAATATCATCGTTGATGACGGTGACATTGTCATACGCTCCCAGAGTCTCCTTCAGAATCGGAATCAGGTTCGTATCGATCTCCACAGCTACCACGCGATGGGCGGCTTCCGCCAGATACTGGGTCATGGTTCCGATGCCCGGTCCGATCTCCAGCACCATATCATCCCTGGTGATGCCTGCTGCCGCAATGATCTTGTCCAGCACGTGAGTATCAATCAGGAAATTCTGACCGAACCGCTTCTGAAAGGCAAATTCATATTTCTGGATAATTTCTATCGTGTTTTTGGGATTTCCAAGTGTTGGCACGCTATTCCTCCTAAGTTATTCTTCTCTCTTTACACGTTGGCGTCAAGCCGGTACATTCTCCGGGCATTCTCTCGGGTCACTGCAATGACCTCCTCCTCCGGCACGCCCTTCAGCTCACTGACAGCCGCCACCACACAGGGCAGATTCAGGGAAGAATTGCGCTTGCCCCGGTACGGCACCGGGGACAGGTACGGACAGTCGGTCTCCAGCACCAGCCGGTCAAGAGGCATGTATTCCACAACCTCCTTCAGCTTCTTCGCGTTGTTGAAGGTCAGCACGCCGCCGATGCCCAGATAGAAGCCCATATTCAGGTACTCCCTCGCCATCTCCACACTGTAGGAAAAGCAGTGGATCACGCCGCCGATCTCCCCGGCACGCTCGGCCTTCATGATGTCCAGCGTGTCCTTCGCCGCATCACGGCTGTGGATGATCACCGGAAGCTTCACCTCTCGCGCCAGATTCAGCTGGCGGACGAACCAGTACTTCTGCACCTCCGGTTCCGGCTCATTCCAGTAGTAATCCAGCCCGATCTCACCGATCGCCACCACCTTCTTCTCGCCGGATACATGCTTCAGCCAGTCCATCAGGTGGTCATTCAGCTCCCCGGTCTCATTGGGATGAACGCCCACCGCTCCGTACACAAACGGATACTGCTTCATCAGCTGCAGGGTATTCTTGGTGGACTGGATGCTGGCGCCCACATTGACCACCGCCTCCACGCCGCCGTCTGCCAGGCTGCGAAGCAGCTCATCCCGGTCCTTGTTAAATGCCTCATCATCATAATGGGCATGGGTATCAAATATCATGTGTTTCTCCTCAAAATCATATTCAGCCAAATATCGCCCGGTATACCAGCACCAGAATCAGAATGTGCACCGGATAGAACAGGTAGAAAAAGTACTTGTCCGCCGCGGTCCCCGTAAGCTTCCCCCGCTCTCCGTTGTAGCGGGAAAGCAGCCAGAATGCCGCCGCATATCCCGGGATCAGGTACAGCACCCCTGCCGTCATTCCCATCCACAGAAATCCGATCAGACACGCCTGCTTCCGGTCAAAACGCAGCATGTACAGGATCGCCGTCAGCATAATCCCGATATAATCATAGTCGCTTCTGAAAAACCATGCCAGACCGCTGAAGGTCAGAATCACCAGCAGCTGCTGGATCAGCCTTCTGCCTGCCTGTGCGTGCTCCCGGATCACCTCCAGCACAGCCAGCATCAGCAGTCCCAGCGTCAGGGTGACGAACACATTCTGGCTGGCCCAGTAAGGCAGCTTTCCCGCCGACATCAGGTCGAAGGGAATCTCGGAAATCAGGGCAAACAGCGCCAGCCGAAGTCCGTACTTCTTCCGGTCGCCGGTGTGGAAGAAGCCCTCCACCAGCATAAAGCAGAAAATGGGAAATGCCATCCTGCCGGCGCAGCGCAGCAGCGCATACGCAAGGGTCCACATGGCCTGTGCCTGGCTTCCTTCGGTAAGCCCCGGGAGAATGCCCACTCCCACGATCAGGTATCCGATGTGGTCCAGTATCATTGTGACAACGGCAATCAGTTTGAGCTGATTGCCGTTTAATCCCTGTCTATTCATATTAGCAGATCTCTGCGCCTGCCGGCATCTTCTTCTCCGGAACCATCAGAGACAGATTGCCTTCCGCGTCCTCTGCACACAGCAGCATGCCCTCAGACAGCACGCCTGCCAGCTTCGCCGGCTTTAAGTTCACAACGACCATAACCTTCTTGCCGACCATCTCCTCCGGAGAGTAGTGAGCCTTGATGCCGCTGACGATCTGCTTCACCTGGCTTCCGATCTTAACCTGGGAGCATAAGAGCTTCTTGGACTTCTTCACAGCCTCGCAGGCAATGATCTCGCCTACCTGGAACTGCAGCTTCGCAAAGTCCTCATACTCGATCTCCGGCTTCGCCTCGATGTCAATCACATCCTCAGCCTCTTCGACCGGTGCTTCCGCCCCTGCCTCGGCAGCCTCTGCCGCATGCATCGCCTCGACCTTCTCCAGCACTTCCTTGATATCCATACGTGCAAACAGGATCTCCGGCTTGTCCGTCACCTTGCTGCCGGACGGATACAGACCGAAGGTATTCATCTGATCCAGCGTTCTCTTCTCAGCATGCAGCTGCGCCAGAATCTTCGCGGAGGTCTCCGGCATGAAGGACTCTAACAGGGATGCGCCGATGGTGATGGCATCAACCAGGTTGTAGAGTACGGTTGCCAGACGATCCTTCTTAGCCTCGTCCTTTGCCAGTGCCCAGGGCATGGTCTCGTCGATATACTTGTTGCAGCGACGGAAAATGTTGAAGATCTCGGTGATGGCATCTGCCACGCGCAGGTCATTCATCTTCGCGTCTGCCTTCTTCACAGACTCCAGCACAACTGCCTTTAAGTCCTCATCCACAGCGTCAGCCACGCCGCCGTCTCTCACTTCGCCGTCAAAATACTTGTTGCTCATGGAAATGGTACGGTTCACCAGGTTGCCCAGGATATTTGCCAGGTCGGAGTTCATGCGCTCTACCATCAGCTCCCAGGAAATCACGCCGTCATTGTCAAATGGCATCTCGTGGAGCACGAAGTAGCGGACTGCGTCCACACCGAAGAAGTCCACCAGGGTGTCTGCGTACAGCACATTGCCCTTGGACTTGCTCATCTTGCCGTCCCCCTGTAAGAGCCACGGATGACCAAATACCTGCTTCGGCAGCGGAATATCCAGTGCCATCAGGAAGATCGGCCAGTAAATGGTATGGAAGCGGATGATATCCTTACCGATCAGATGCAGGTCTGCCGGCCAGAACTTGTTGTAAAGCTCGCCGTGATTGCCGTCGCAGTCGTAGCCCAGACCGGTGATGTAGTTGGTCAGCGCATCCAGCCATACATAGGTCACATGCTTCGGATCAAAATCTACCGGAATGCCCCAGGAGAAGGAGGTTCTGGATACACACAGGTCCTGAAGTCCCGGAAGCAGGAAGTTGTTCATCATCTCATTCTTTCTGGATACCGGCTGAATGAACTCCGGATGCTCATTGATGTAAGCGATCAGGCGGTCAGCGTACTTGCTCATCTTGAAGAAGTATGCCTCCTCCTTCGCCGGCTGCACCTCACGTCCGCAGTCCGGGCACTTGCCGTCTACTAACTGGGACTCGGTGAAGAAGGACTCACAGGGAGTGCAGTACAGTCCCTCGTAATATCCCTTGTAAATATCGCCCTTGTCATAGAGCTTCTTGAAGATCTTCTGTACCTGCTTCTCGTGGTCTGCATCGGTGGTGCGGATGAACTTGTCGTAGGAGGTGTTCATCAGATCCCAGATGCGCCTGATCTCGCCGGCTACGCCGTCCACAAACTCCTTCGGAGTCACACCTGCTGCCTCTGCCTTCAGCTCGATCTTCTGACCGTGCTCATCGGTACCGGTCTGGAAGCGGACATCATAGCCCTGCTCTCTCTTGTATCTGGCAATACTGTCTGCCAGCACGATCTCATAGGTGTTGCCGATATGCGGCTTGCCGGATGTATAGGCAATCGCCGTGGTAATATAGTATGGTTTTTTCGTATTACAGTTCTGACACATGAGTCATTTTCCTCCAAATCTCTGCGTGGATTTCAATCAGGGCACTCTGACCGTCTATATTCCACTGCCCTGAATCGTTTTAAGCAAACTATAACATAATCTGGGAAAAAACTCAAGGAACGAGGCGGCGAAGTGACGGCATAAGTTGTTTTTTTTCCAAATATATTATATTATTAGGTTATACCCAGTTTCAAACAATCAGGAGGATTTCCTATGCGTACATTTGGAAAACGGACCCTCGGCGCGATTCTGGTTCTGCTCATCCTGACTGCTGTCCTGCTGACGAAGTGCTTCCTGCCACGGGAAGACTCCTCAGCGACCACCGCCACTCCCTACGAGGAAAGCAGCCCTGACAGCTATGAGCAGTACAGCGAACAGCAGATGAAGGCCCAGGAAGAATTCGATGCCCTGACCGAAGAGGTGTTCCGGAAGGAAGCCGGAACAGAACAGCTCAGCATGCATTTTCTGATGAAGGACCCGTCTGTCTACGGAATCAACGAGGCAGAATATCTCTATGCACCGGTGACAGAGGCATTTCTCGAGGAAAGCAGGAACGAACGCAGGGATCTGGAGGACCGGCTGAGCCGCTTCGAGACCGCGCTGCTGACCGACCAGCAGAAGCTCACCATGCGGGTGCTGCAGAGCAGGCTGCGGACCGAAGCCATGGCGGACGGTCTGGAGCTCTATGCCCAGCCCCTGTCCACCACCATCGGCGTCCAGTCTCAGCTTCCGATTCTGCTGTGCGAATATGCCTTTTATGATAAGCAGGACGTGGAGGATTATCTGAAGCTTTTAGACGGCATTGACGACTACTATCAGCAGATCATGGAGTTCGAGAAGAAGAAGGCCGATGCGGGACTGATGATGAGCGACACGTCCATCGACCACGTGATCGAGTCCTGCGAGAGCTATCTGCTGGTTCCCGGCGACAACTTTATGATTGATACCTTCAACGCCCGTCTGGAAGCGGTGCCTTACCTGACGGATGAGGAGAAGGAGGAATACCGGAAGAAGAATGTCGCCCTGCTGGACACCGCATTTCTCCCTGCCTATCAGGGGCTGATCGACGGACTGACCGCACTGAAGGGCACCGGCACCAACGAGAAGGGGCTTTGTGAGTACCCGGACGGCAAGAAGTATTACAAGTATCTGGTCTACTCCCAGACCGGCACCTCCTACGACTCCATTCCCGAACTGCTCAGTGCCATCGAGAAGAGCATGAACGACCGGCTGATGGAGACATCGGAGATGCTTAAGAACAATCCGTCTCTGGTGGAGGAATTTGAACATTATCAGTTCCGTCTGACGGAGCCGGAGGCGATCATGGAAGACTTAAAGGCTCAGACCGCAGACAGCTTTCCGGCGCTGCCTGCCTGCAGCTACACCTTCAAGGATGTGCCGAAGGCGCTGGAGCTTTCCTTAAGCCCCGCCTTCTACCTGACCTCGCCCATTGACGATTATCAGAACAATGTCATTTACATCAACCGGAACCCCCGGTATGAGAGTACGGATTTCTACAATCTGATCGCCCACGAGGGCTATCCGGGACATCTGTACCAGAATGTGTACTCTCATGTGAACGACAGCTGCAGCTTGAGAAAGGTCCTGACCTTCCCCGGCTACACAGAAGGATGGGCCTCCTACGTGGAGCAGCTTGCCTACTCCTTAGACAATGGACTGGAGCCGGAGATGGCGAAGATGCTGGCAGCCAACTCCATGGCATCTCTGGGACTGCACGCCTGTCTGGACATCTACATCAACTACAGCGGCTGGGATAAGGCGCAGGTGCGGGACTACTTAAAGAACTTCTACAGCCAGCCGGATGAGGTGGTGGAAAATATTTATTATTCCATGATCGAGAATCCGGGCAACTACCTGTCCTACTATGTGGGATGCATGGAATTCATGAATATGCGGAAAACCGCCGAGAAGGAGCTGGGCGACCGGTTCGACGAAAAGGCATTTCATACCTTCCTGCTGGACATGGGCGACGCGCCCTTTGATGTGATCCAGTCTTACTTTTCTTCGTGGCTGGTGAAGCAGAAGCTGTAAACGTGAAATGGCGATGCGCCTGGATTCATTTCCAAGGCGCATCGCCATTTTTATATAGCCTGAGACAGACATATGAGGGGGGGATATATAGATCCGCTTTTATGGTCCAAACAGCCTCGTTTTCCTCGCTTTGGGGCTTGAAATCAAGCTGTTCCCCATAGCTTTGGACAATTTTTAGCGATTTTGCCATTTATTATCCAAAATTCCCTCTCAGGCATGGATTTTCTGCCCCAATCAGTTGACATAAAGCTGATTTTGGACAATTTTCTTCAGAATCGCCCTTCAATTATCCAAAATTTCCTGATTTTTGGACAATTTTTCCTGAAATCGGCTTTTATTGTCCAAACAGCCTCGTTTTTCGCGCTTTTGGTGCCTGAAATCAAGCTGTTCCCCATAATTTTGGATAATTTTTTAGGATTTTGCCATTTATTGTCCAAAGTCCCGCATAAAGCGTCCCAACGTCCCATATCAAACATCCCAAAGTTTCCACATTAAACGTCCTGCATCAAACACCCTGAAACGTCCCCACATCAAAACGTGGAAAGTAATATTCCCCCTCAACAAACAAGAGACTGTCGCACAAACGATCAAAAATCGTGTACAACAGCCTCTTCAACAAGCATTTATTATCTTACATTATCTCTTACTTTCCTGCATCCACCCGAGACAGATTCTCAGCTGCGACCTCGCCATTGACCTTGATGGTCATGTACACCACATCCATATTCTCGATGAAGGTGTTCGCCACTGCCTGCAGCTTCATCTCCTTCTGGTCCTCCGGGAACTGGTTCAGCTCCAGGGTGCCGTACTCTTTCAGGTTGCTTTCAGCCTCTGCGCCCGGAGCAGCCACCATGCCAGGTCCTACTTCCTTGCTTGCCGGCTCGCCTTCTGCGGTGAAGCTCACTGCCTGGGTGCCCTCTGCCAGCACGCCGTACTGGATCAGCAGATCAACCAGCGCCTGCTCATTCAGCTCTTCCACTGCATCCATGGTGCCTTCCAGCTTGCTTCCGTCCTCGCTGACCGTGTAGACGGATACCACATCCAGCTCCGGTGCGGTCGGGTCCGGGTTCTTGTCTGCAACGCCGCCTGCCGCCTGAGTCTGCTTTACCTCTCCGGTCTTGCCCTTCTCGGTGGTCGGGGTGCATGCTGCTAACGATAATATCATCATGGCTCCGATGAAACACATGATTGCCTTTCTCATGATAAAAGTGCCTCCTTTTATTTCTCCTGATGACTGCGAAACCAGATATTCAGCTTCGCCAGTGCCTTTACTAAGCTTTCCGTCTCTTCCGCAGTCAGGTCCTTTAAGATGGACTCGATCATCTGGCGGTGGAACTCCTCGTGATGAAGGTAGGCATTCCTGCCCTTTTCGGACAGCGAAATATAGACTACCCTCCGGTCTTCCACACCTCGTTCCCGGTTCACGTAGCCCTTCTTCACAAGGCTGTTCATGGCAATGGTCAGGGTACCGACAGTCACCGAAAGCATCTTGGCAATCGTAGACATGTTCTTCGGTTCATCCAGTCCGATGGCCTGAATCACATGCATATCATTATTCGTAATATCCTGATATTCCTGTGTGATGATGGCATTCTCCTCCAGTGTCATCACATCCCGGAACAGGTTGACCAATGCGTCATTCAACGTTGTAAAAGTATCCACGTTCTTCCCTCACTTGGCACGAAGACAAAAGCTCTTCCCAATTATACATGATTTCGTTTCACAACACAAGCCGGATTTCCTTATGAAATTCTTACAAGCCTGTGTTTATTTTGTGAAAACAGGTTATCTCGTCAGGCAAAATGCCCCGCAAGCCAGATACTGGCTGCAATTCCCGCCGCCGTGGCGATCAGCGCCCCCGGAATGGCATAGCGGGTCTTCTCCACCCGGACTGCTCCAAAGTAAATACTGATACAGTAAAATACGGTCTCGGTACTGCTCATCAGCACCGATGCCGCCATGCCCAGCATGGAGTCCGGTCCGTATGTCTCAAATATATCCAGCACCAGCCCCGTTCCCGCCGAGTTTGAGATCATCCGCACCAGCGTCAGGGGAACCAGCTCCCCGGGCAGGTGCAGCCAGGATGCGGGAATGGTCAGCCAGTCTCCCAGCACATCCAGAAATCCCGACGCCCGCAGCACTCCCACCGCCGTCATGAGACCAATCAGGGTAGGCAGAATGGCTGCCACGGTCTTCATACCGTCCTTCGCTCCCGCCAGAAAGTCATCAAATACCGGCCGCTTTGAGATCAGCCCGAAACCGACAATATAGCTGACCGTAAGCGGAATCAGCAGGCGGGAGAGCCAGGTGATCATCGTGACACCTCCATCACCTTGCAGAACACCACCGCCACCAGCGTGGAGCAGCCGGTCGCCACAAGGGCAGGTCCCAGCACAGCTGCCGGATCGGCGGAACCGTACTGGCTGCGGTAGGCGATCATATTGACCGGAATCAGCTGCAGAGACGAGATATTTAAGATCAGGAAAGTGCACATGGCGTTGGTGGCTGTATGATTATGATGCTCCCCCGCCAGCGCTCTCATGGCATCCAGCCCCGCAGGCGTCGCCGCCATGCCAAGCCCCAGCATGTTCGCCACAATGTTCACGGCAATGGGACGCCGCGCCGGGTGGTCCCTTCCCACATCCGGGAACAGGAAGTCAAGCACCGGTCCCATTCGCCTGGTCAGCCAGTCGATCAGCCCCGCCCGGTTCCCAATCTCCAGGATTCCGCACCAGAAAGACATGATTCCGAGCATAGTAATACCCAGGGTCACCGCATCTTTCGCAGATTCGATCAGACCCTGGGTCACCTGATCCAGATTCCCGGCAGCCGCGCCCCAGAGCATTCCTGCCAGTATCATAAAGCTCCACAGATAATTCAACATATTGTGCCTGCCGCATTTCCATCTTTACTGCAAGTCTATGGAAGCGGCGCGGCAATTATGATATTCTTCAGACTGCTCCGACCAGATCCGCCATCACCGCATCCACTGTCTCGATCCGGTCTGCCCGGCTGGCATTGCTGCCGCAGAACAGCAGCGCATCCTCAAGCTTGCCCTCTGCCGCATTGGACAGCGCCTTTGTGATGCAGTAGGGAATGTTCTTCGGGTCGCAGTGCTCCAGACACTGATAGCAGTGCTCGATCTTCGCCTTCTGTCCGGCTACCCGGTCCAGAAATGCATTCTTGATGGCACGTCCCGGCATACCTACCGGACTTTTGGTGATGATGATATCCTCCTGCTTCGCATCGATGTATGCCTGCTTGTAAGCCATGGGTGCGTCGCACTCCTCGGTGGTCACAAACCGGGTTCCCACCTGCACGCCGTCCGCTCCCAGCTCCAGCGCATGCATCACATCCTCATGGGTGTAGATGCCGCCTGCGATCGCTACCGGGATATGGGTCTGATACTTGTCCTCATACTGCTTTACCACCTTCATGATGCCGCGGATTTCCTCATCGTAGGCATCCTGTCTGTAGGTTGCAATCACGTCATCCGTGTCCGCGCCGTACTCGGCAAGCTGTTCTCTGGAAAAGCCCAGATGACCGCCCGCCAGCGGCCCCTCGATCACTAAGAGATCCGGGATGCGGTGATACTTCCGGTCCCACATCTTGCAGATGACCATGGCTGACTTTGCCGTGGATACGATGGGCGCAATCTTCGTCTTTGCACCCTCCACCAGCTCCGGCAGCGTGATCGGCAGTCCGGCGCCGGATATGATAATGTCCGCCCCGGCCTTCACCGCCTCCTTCACATAGAGGGCATAATTTCTGGTTGCCACCATGATGTTGAAGCCCACAATTCCCGTGGGAGCGATTTTTCTCGCCTTGTCAAACTCTGTCTTGATGGCCCGCAGATTGGCTTCCAGCGGAGCTTTCAGGAATTCCGGGTCCTTAAAGCCGATCTGCGCCGTGGAAATGATTCCCACGCCGCCGGCCTTTGCCACGGCTCCTGCCAGAGAGGACAGACTGATGCCAACCCCCATACCGCCCTGGATAATCGGATATTTCGCTGCTAATTCGCCAATTTTCAATGGATTTAATCTGTTCATGTCACTCTCCCCGTATCCCGCTGCCCCGGCTGATTTCCCCGCCAGTCAGCTGTATTCACAGCTTCTCCTGCCTACATATTTCGGAAACGCTGATAACGCTGTTCCTTTATCTCTTCACTGTTCATGGTCCCATACTGTGCAAAGAACCGGGTCATGTTCTGACTCATGCACTCTGCGATCACCGGCAGTGTGGCTGCGCTTGCAGGCTCCTCCTCCGGAATGATCTCCTCAATCAGCCCCTGATCATAGAGGTCTGCCGCCGTGATTTTCATCACCTTTGCCGCCTCTGGTGCCTTCTTGCTGTCCTTCCAGAGGATGGACGCAAATCCCTCCGGTGAAAGAATGGAGTAAATGGCATTTTCCAGCATCCACACCTCGTTGGCTACTGCCATGGCAAGTGCGCCGCCGCTGCCGCCCTCTCCGATCACAATGGAAAGTACCGGTACGGTCAGGTCTGCCATCTCAAATAAGTTGCGGGCAATGGCCTCGCCCTGTCCCCGCTCCTCTGCCTCCAGTCCGCAGAATGCTCCCGGCGTATCCACAAAGCACACGATCGGGCGTCCGAAGGTCTCCGCCTGCTTCATCAGGCGCAGCGCCTTGCGGTAGCCTTCCGGAGACGGCATACCGAAGTTGCGCCGGATATTCTCCTTGGTGGTTCTGCCCTTCTGCTGTGCGATCACCGTCACCGGCATGCCGTGGAAGGTGGCGATACCGCCGACGATAGCACCGTCATCACCAAAGTAGCGGTCACCGTGGAACTCCATGAAGTCGCTGAAAATGGCATTGATATAGTCCGTTGCCACCGGACGCTCTGCATTTCTGGAAAGCTGCACCGTATCCCAGGCGGTTTTTCCACTGCCTGTGCGATTTTTAGAGCTGTTATCCACAGAACCGGCACCCTTCATGGTGGATTCCATGGAAGAAGCGCTGCCGTCTGCCTGCCCGCCGGTTGTCTGGCTGCTTTCCACATCTGCCTTCCGGTGCATCCGCAGAATGTCTGCCAGCACCTTCTTCTGCTCGCTTCTCTTGACAATCTTATCCACAAATCCATGCTCCAGCAAAAATTCCGCTCTCTGAAATCCCTCCGGCAGCTTCTGTCCGATGGTCTGCTGGATCACCCGCGGGCCCGCAAATCCGATCAGAGCGTTCGGCTCTGCCAAAATGATGTCGCCCAGCATGGCGAAGCTTGCCGTCACACCGCCGGTAGTGGGGTCGGTCAGTACGCTGATGAACAGCTGTCCTGCGTCGTGATGCTTTTTGAGAGCTGCCGAGGTCTTTGCCATCTGCATCAGGGACACAATGCCCTCCTGCATTCTGGCGCCGCCGGAGCAGGCAAAGATGATGACCGGAAGCTGCTCTCTGGTGGCACGCTCCACCATCTGCGTGATCTTCTCACCCACAATATGCCCCATACTGCTCATGATGAAGCGGGCGTCGCAGACACCGATGGCGGTCTCATTTCCCATGATCGAGCCCTTGCCGGTGACAACCGCCTCATTTAAGCCGGTCTTTTCCCGGGCTGCCTGTACCTTCTTCTCGTATCCCGGGAAGTCCAGCGGATTGGAGAACTCCATCTCCTTGTTCCACTCCTCAAAGGTGCCCTCGTCGATCAGCATCTCGATCCGGCGATAGGCATGAACCCGAAAGTAGCCGTCACACTTGGGACACACATAATGATTGTTGACCACATCCTCCACGTAGATCGGCTGTCCGCATTTGTTGCACTTGCGCCACAGACCTTCGGGAATGTTGGGCTCATCTTCCTTCTTCGGTGCTTTGTATCTGGTATCAATCTTCGTATATGTTTTCTTAAACATATCTCTCAGCATAGTTTTTCTCCTTAAACCTTATGCGGTTTATCTGCAATACTGCGGGAACTGCTTCGGAATGAAATCCGTGTCAATATCGCCGCTCTCATACACTTCATTGCTCAGGATCTCAAACTGGAAATCCAGGTTCGTGTCGATTCCCTCGATGATCAGCTCGCCCAGGGCGCTGCGCATCTTGGCAATTGCCTCCTCGCGGTCCTTGCCGTGGACGATCAGCTTCATCAGCATGGAATCGTAGTTTGCCGGAACCTTGTAATCGTTGTAAATGTGGGTGTCCACACGTACTCCGTTGCCGCCCGGAATGTGCACATTGGTGATCCGTCCCGGACAGGGCATAAAGTTCTTCGCCGGATTCTCCGCATTGATGCGGCACTCGATGGCATGACCCTTGATCTGAATGTCGTCCTGGGTCACACTTAAGTGCTCCCCTGCCGCCACACGGATCTGCTCCTTGATCAGGTCCAGACCACTCACCAGCTCCGTCACCGGATGCTCCACCTGGATTCGGGTGTTCATTTCCATAAAGTAGAAATTCCGGTTCTTGTCCAGCAGAAATTCAATGGTTCCGGCATTTTCATAGCCCACAGCCTTCGCCGCGCGCACCGCCGTCTCGCCCATTTCCCGGCGCAGCTCATCGGAAATCGCCACAGACGGGGATTCCTCCAGCACCTTCTGGTGACGACGCTGGATGGAGCAGTCACGCTCCCCAAGATGAACCACATTGCCGTATTTGTCTGCCATGATCTGGAACTCGATATGTCTCGGCCGCTCCACATAGCGCTCTAAGTACATGGTGTCATCCGAGAAGCCCTTGATAGACTCCATCTGGGCATTCTGGAAGTTCGCCATAAAGTCCTCCTCGCCGTAGGACACGCGCATGCCCTTGCCGCCGCCGCCGGAGGATGCCTTGATCATCACCGGAAATCCGATGGTCTTTGCCAGCTCCAGCGCCTCCTCAGCCGTGTGAACCGGCTCCTTGCCGCCCGGCACCACCGGAACACCGGCATCCATCATGGTCTTGCGCGCCTCGGACTTGTTGCCCATGCGGTTGATGATGTCCGCGGACGGTCCGATAAATGTGATATTGCACTTCTGGCACAGCTCTGCGAACCGTGCATTTTCAGACAGGAAGCCAAAGCCCGGATGGATTGCCTCCGCCTTCATGGCTACCGTTGCCGCCAGAATGCGCTCCATGTTCAGATAGCTCTGCGTGGAAGGCGCCGGTCCGATGCAAATAGCCTCGTCCGCCAGCAGCGTGTGCAGGCTGTCCCGGTCCGCCTCGGAGTACACTGCCACGGTCTTGATGCCCATCTCACGACAGGCTCTGATGATTCTTACTGCGATCTCGCCACGGTTGGCGATCAAAATTTTCTCAAACATTGCTTTAACTCCTGTCCTGCTGCGGTCTTACTGAATTACAAATGTCAGCTCTGCGGAAACTGCCACCTTGCCCTCTGCGTTGGTTGCCACTGCCTTGCCGACGCCGATCGGTCCCTTGCGCTTGATGATCTCGCACTCCAGCTTCAGGCGGTCGCCCGGAAGCACCATCTGCTTGAACTTGGCATTGTTGATGGAGCCGAAAAATGCAGTCTTGCCCTTATTTTCCTCCAGGCTTAAGATTGCCACAGCGCCTACCTGCGCCAGCGCCTCGATCATCAGCACGCCCGGCATTACCGGCTGTCCCGGAAAATGACCGTTGAACTGCGGCTCGTTGAAGGTGATGGATTTATAGCCAACCGCACGCACGCCCGGCTCCAGCTCATCGATAAAGTCGATCAGCAGAAACGGATGTCTGTGAGGGATGATTTCCTGAATTTCTTTAATTCCCAGTCTCATGATTCTTCTCCTTTTTCATTCGCGGCTCACCGGGCTTCACTGCCCCGGCTCCGCCGCCAGTCCCGGACTTATCGGATGCGGAACAGCGGCTGTCCGTACTCCACCACGTCCTCGTTGCCTACCAGCACAGCCTCAACCACGCCGTCGTACTCGCTCTCGATCTCATTCATCAGCTTCATCGCCTCGATGATGCCCAGAACCTGACCCTTCTTCACGGTGTCGCCCACCTTGACAAATGCCTCTGCGTCCGGGGAGGATGCGCTGTAGAAGGTTCCCACCAGCGGAGATACCACCACGTTGTCAGAACCGATATCCAGGCTGTCTGCTGCCGCACTCTCTGCCGCATTTGATGCGGTATTTGCCGTACCGCTTGCCAGAGCTGCACTGTTTGCCGCGCTTCCGGTCAGCTCCATGGAAGCCATCGGCATAGCCATGGGACTCATCATCGGCGCTGCCGGCTGGGAGATCACCACCGGAGCAATCGGTGCCTGCGCTACATTTTTCTTCTTTTTCTTCTTCAGGACCAGCTTCTGGTCCCCTTCCTCATATTCAAAACTGGTCAGACCGTTGTCAGATACCGCCTGAATCAGTGTTACAATCTCTTTAATCGTCATGACTTTTTCCTCACTGAAACTTTTTAACAAGCAGGGTTGCATTGTGACCGCCAAATCCCAGAGAGTTGGAGATCGCACAGTTCACATCCATTGCCACGCCTTCGCCCTTGCAGTAGTCCAGATCACACTCCGGATCGTCCTTCTCAAGACCTGCAGTCGCGTGAACGTAGCCCTCTTCAATGGACTTCACACAGGTGATGAATTCCACACCGCCTGCAGCGCCTAACAGATGACCGATCATGGACTTGGTGGAGTTGACCTTCACCTGGTATGCATGGTCGCCCAGAGCCAGCTTGATCGCCTTGGTCTCGAACAGATCGTTGTGATGGGTGCTGGTGCCGTGTGCGTTGATGTAATCCACATCCTCCGGCTTCATGCCTGCATCTGCGATTGCCATCTCCATTGCCTTTGCCGCACCGCTTCCATCCTCTGCCGGGGAAGTGATGTGGTAAGCGTCGCCGGTTGCACCGTAGCCTGCGATCTCAGCGTAGATCTTCGCGCCGCGTGCCTGTGCGTGCTCTAAGGACTCCAGAACCACGATACCTGCGCCCTCGCCCATGACGAAGCCGCCGCGCTCTGCGTCAAACGGAATGGATGCACGAAGCGGGTCCTCGGTGGTGTTCAGTGCAGTCAGCGCTGCAAATCCAGCCACACCGATGGGGCTGATGCTTGCCTCGGTACCGCCTGCTACCATCACGTCTGCATCGCCGTACTGAATGGTGCGGAATGCCTCACCGATGCTGTGTGTACCGGTTGCACATGCGGTTACCACGTTGATGCACTTGCCCTTCATGCCGAACTGGATGGACACGTTGCCTGCCGCCATATTGCCGATCATCAGCGGAACCAGCAGCGGATTCACACGGTTCGGTCCCTTTTCCAGAAGCTTTTTGTACTCCTTCTCGATCGCCTGCAGGCTTCCGATACCGGAACCTACGCTGACGCCCACGCGGAAGGGATCCTCCTTCTCCATATCCAGTCCCGCATCCTCAATTGCCTGTCTGGATGCTGCCACTGCGAACTGACAGAACTTCTCCATACGCTTTGCTGCCTTCGGGTCCATGTACTGCTTCGGATCGAAGTCCTTCACCTCACCTGCCAGCTTTGCCTTGTAGTCGGTGGTGTCAAAGTAGGTGATCGGTGCGATACCTACGGTTTTATTTTTCAGTCCGTTCCAGAACTCCTCTACATTATTGCCGATGGGGGTGATTGCGCCCAGACCGGTTACTACAACTCTTCTGCTCATATTATTTATTCTCCTTCTCGATTCTTGCTTTTGCTTTACATCGCCATTCCGCCGTCTACACTGATTACCTGTCCGGTAATGTATCCTGCCTCATCGGATGCCAGGAAAGCCACTGTGTTGGCGATGTCCTTCGTGGAACCGAAATGCTTCATTGGAATCTGCTCTGTCGCCGCTGCCTTCACCGCGTCGGATAATACCGCAGTCATCTCCGTATCGATAAATCCCGGAGCAACTGCATTGGCTGTAATGCCTCTGCTTGCCAGCTCCCGTGCCACAGACTTGGTGAGACCGATCACACCAGCCTTGGATGCACAGTAGTTTGCCTGTCCTGCATTGCCCAGTACGCCGGAAACAGAAGAAATGTTGATGATTCTTCCGGCCTTCTGCTTTAACATCTGACGGGAAATGTGCTTGATGCAGTTGAATGCTCCCTTCAGATTGGTATTGATTACCGCATCGAAATCCTCCTCGCTCATCTTCATCAGAAGATTGTCCCGGGTGATTCCTGCGTTATTTACTAAAATATCAACTCTGCCATACTGCTTTACCACGTATGCCATCAGTTCGGCTGCCTTCTCAAAGTCAGAAACGTTGCACTGCACTGCCTCTGCCTTGCCGCCTGCTGCCTGAATCTCAGCTACAACCTCCTCTGCCTTTGCGGCAGAGCCATTGTAATTGACGATGACGGTTGCCCCCTTTGCTGCCAGGGTAACTGCGATCTCTCTGCCGATTCCACGGCTTGCTCCTGTTACTACTGCAATCTTATCTGTCAACATGTTTGCTTCCTCCTGCTTCGGGGGCTCCCCCCATTCTGTTTTCCTGCGTTCCCCGCGGCTTCGCCTCAGTCATTACTGATTCAGCGCTTCCACCACCCGGTCCACGTCTTCCAGCTTCTCTATATTCATGACCTTAACGGTCCGGTCGATCTTTCTCATGAAACCAGCCAGGGTCTTGCCCGGTCCGATTTCGATAAAGGTGTCCACTCCATCAGCCAGCATCGCCTCCACGCTCTGCTGCCATCTCACGGAGGAGGATACCTGCTTCATTAACAGGGGTTTTACCTCTGCGGCATCCGTCACGTAAGCGGCGGTTACATTTGCCACATAGGGGATCACCGGGGTATGTACCTCAACCTGCTCCAGCACCTGACCCAGCTTCTCGCCTGCTCCGGTCAGCATCCGGGAGTGGAACGGACCGCTGACATTCAGCATAATGGTGCGCTTTGCGCCTGCTGCCTTCAGCTTCTCACATGCCTCTTCCACTGCCTCCTTCTTGCCGGAAATGACGATCTGACCCGGGCAGTTGTAGTTGGCGATCTGCACACCGTCCATATCGGCGATCACTTCCTCGATTGCCGCTGCATCCATTGCCAGGATAGCCGCCATAGCGCCCAGTCCCACCGGAACCTCACCCTGCATCAGGATGCCGCGCTGTCTTACGGTCTTGATGGCGTCTGCCTCGCTCATCACGCCTGCGGCGTAGAGTGCGCAGTATTCACCCAGGCTTAAGCCTGCAGCAACGTCCGGCTTTACGCCCTTATCTTCCAGCACCTTCGTCATGGCAATGCTGGTGGTCACCATCGCTGCCTGCGTATACTCGGTAATATCCAGTCTGTCATTCTCTGTGAAGCACAGCTCCGGTACAGAAAATCCCAGCAGCTCGGTCGCCAGGTCAAATACCTGCTTTCCGATCTCGGTCTGCTCATAGAAATCCTGTCCCATTCCGCATACCTGTGCTCCCTGTCCCGGGTAAATAAATGCGATCTTGCTCATCACTCTACTCCTTCTTAGCTCTATATCCTGAATCTTCTCTATATCCGGATTCTTCTCTGTATTCTGATTCTTACTTATGTCCCAGCAGCTTCTCTGCCTGCTCCATCATCTCATCGATCATTTCCTGGCAGGTCTGCTCCTTGTTTACCATGCCTGCGATCTGTCCTGCCATCACGGTCCCCTTGGTCACATCGCCGTCCACAACCGCGTTGCGCAGGGTTCCCAAGGTCAGGTACTCCAGCTCCTCAAAGCTCTTGCCTTCATTTTCCAGCTTTACATACTCTCTGGTCATCTGGTTTCTCAGGCAACGAACCGGATGTCCGTGGGTTCTGCCGGTAACAGCAGAATCGATATCCTTTGCCTTCAGCACGCGGTCCTTGTAGTTCTGGTGCACGATACATTCCTTGGCTACCAGGAAGCGGGTTCCCATCTGCACAGCCTCAGCGCCCAGCATAAATGCCGCCGCGATGCCTCTTCCGTCGCCGATACCGCCTGCTGCGATAACCGGGATGGATACAGCGTCAACCACCTGCGGTACCAGAGTCATGGTGGTTGCCTCGCCGATATGTCCGCCGGACTCGGTTCCCTCTGCCACCACTGCATCTGCGCCGTACTTTTCCATTCTCTTTGCCAGTGCTACGGAAGCTACCACCGGAATCACCTTGATACCGGCTGCCTTCCACATCTCCATATATTTCTCCGGGTTTCCGGCTCCGGTGGTCACCACCTTCACGCCTTCCTCCACGACTACTTTTGCCACCTCGTCCGCATACGGGCTCATCAGCATAACGTTGACACCAAAGGGCTTGTCCGTCACTGCCTTGACCTCGCGGATGTAATTACGGATCACCTCTGCCGGGGCATTGGCGCCACCGATCAGTCCCAGACCGCCTGCTGCCGATACAGCTGCTGCCAGATGGCTCTCTGCCACCCACGCCATACCGCCCTGGATGATCGGGTATTCAATTCCTAACATTTCTGTAATTCTGGTATTCATTTCGTTCCTCCAACAGACTGTCTGCTTTTATAAAAGGTGCAGGGCTTATGCCTCTACACCTTTCTCCTTCAGGTAATTCATAACTTCGCCAACGGTCAGCAGGTTCTGCAGGTCCTCAGACGGAATCTCAACAGAATACTCATCCTCAAGCGCCATAACCAGCTCGAATAAGTCTAAGGAATCTGCACCCAAATCCTCCTTGAAGGAAGAAGCCTCGATGATGCTGTCCTCGTCTACGCTTAACTGATCTGCAATGATTTCTTTCATTTTCTCTAACATGGTTTTGTTCTCCTTTTACATTGAAATATGATGATTTGTTTGTTTTATATTATAGAGGATGCGGGGTTGCCCGCCCGCATGCTCTGTGTTGCCGTTTCCATTTGATCTGGCGACTCACGCATTACGAATGCGTTGCGCTACCATTCTATAAGTGCCGCACCCCAGGTCAGCCCAGCGCCGAAGCCTGCCAGCACGATCTGGTCACCGCGCTCCAGTCTTCCTTCCCGGTTCAGCTCGTCAAGAAGAAGCGGAACCGATGCACCGGAGGTATTGCCGTACCGGTCCATATTCATCGGGAATTTCTCGATGGGCTGCTTCAGCCGCCTTGCCGCCGCCTCCACGATCCGGTAGTTTGCCTGATGAAGCACAAAATACTTCACATCCTCAATATCCATGTCCGCCGCTTCCAGCACCTGGTTCACACACTCCGGTACCTTCTTCACAGCAAACTTGAATACCTCCTGACCATTCATGTACATGTAGCCCAGCTGCGGTGTCTTCCCGTTCAGGAAGTTGCCCTCCGACCTTGCCACACAGGACAGCACCGGACCCTTCACACCGTCGGAACCCATAACCATGGTCTTCAGTCCGCTGTCTGCCGCCTGCACCACAGCCGCTCCCGCTGCATCTCCGAAGAGCACGCAGGTGCCCCTATCGCTCCAGTCAGTCAGCTTGCTTAAGCAGTCCGCGCCAATTACCAGCGCCGTCCGGTAGATTCCCGCCTGAATAAAGGCGTTTACCGTATTCAGCGCAAACAGGAATCCGGAACATGCAGCACTCAGGTCATAAGCCACAGCCCGCTCCGCTCCCAGCGCCGCCTGCACCTCACAGGCTCCTGCCGGAAAGCAGTTGTCCGGAGAAGAAGTCGCCAGCAGGATGATGTCCAGCTCCTTCGGATCAATCCCCGCATTCTCAACCGCACGCTTCGCAGCCTCAACTGCCATATGACTGGTTCCCTCATCCACAGCTATGTGACGCTCCCCGATTCCGGTTCTGGAACGGATCCACTCGTCATTGGTCTCCACGATCTTAGCCAGATCGTCATTTGTCACCACCTGCGCCGGCGCATAGGAGCCGGTTCCTATAATTCTGCTCGTCATCCCTTAGTCTTCCCTGATTTTCTAACCCAGATTGATTCTCATAAGAACGGATCTGAATTTATTTTTATTTTCAAATGTTTTGATATTCAAAGTATTTAATCGTATTCTATAAAATGAAACGGGTTTTGTCAAGCAGTTTTTCTCGACAAAACCCACAAAAATGTTCAGAATATGTAGCTTCAGTGACATACTCCCACCACTTAAGAAGTGGGGGCTTCCTGCTCAATTGCCCTAATG
>JAUNPU010000035.1 GCA_030536555.1 Eubacteriales bacterium
CAGAGCAGCTGATTTGTAATCAGCAGGTTATCGGTTCGAGTCCGATTATCGGCTTGTAATTCATATTTTATATGGGGGAATTCCCGAGTGGCCAAAGGGGGCAGACTGTAAATCTGTTAGCTGTGCTTTCGGTGGTTCGAATCCACCTTCCCCCACTCATCAACTTAATATTTGCATAATTATCGCGGGGTGGAGCAGTCTGGAAGCTCGTCGGGCTCATAACCCGAAGGTCATAGGTTCAAATCCTATCCCCGCAATTCATGCCTTGGTAGCTCAGTTGGTAGAGCAGAGGACTGAAAATCCTCGTGTCACTGGTTCGATTCCGGTCCAAGGCATATGGGCGTGTAGCTCAGTCGGTAGAGCACTTGACTTTTAATCAAGTTGTCCGGGGTTCGAATCCCCGCACGCTCAGGAATGTCGGTCCGCATTGGCGGACCTTTTTTTGTACCATAAGCTTCTGCTTGTAATCCCATCTGAAATTTGATAAGATAAAAATTGCAAAAGATTGGGGACGAAATCATGAAAGAACAGAAAGAATCGATTCAGGATACCTGGATTCATGAATTTGAAAATCTGTACATTTTAAGCTATCAGACCCTCTATCGCCACGGGAAGCTGTTGTTTAGTCAGGAAGAGAAGGTGAAGGAGCTGCTGATGCTTACCTATATGGAAGCATATCAGCGGAGCGGGCAGATTTCGAAGGAAAAGGATCCCATAGTCTGGCTATTGAAGCGGTCGGATGTGCTGGCTGAGTCGAAGATGGGTGTCACGAAGGAGATGCTGGAAGCTTCCTATGCGGAAGAGCGGATGCAGTCGAAGGAAGCGAAGAAGGAGAAATGGTCGAATCTGGATGAGACTACGCTGCTTCTGGAGATTGAGGAGAAGCTTGGAGTCGAGGAGGAGCAGGAGTCGGCGGAGAAGAGCAGTGTTGCCCGTACCACATTGAAGGGGATTTTTTCGCTGGCATTGCTGGGAGTGGCGCTGCTGGCTCTGGTTGTCGGCATCGTTGAGATTCGCGGCAAGATGGAGAAGCTGGGGAAGCCGGTGCTTCAGCCGCTTTCGGCGGAAGAAGAACCGGGTGACGGGAATCCTGTACGGGAGCTGGCGCAGGAAGAAGAGCAGGAAGTCGGCATTCAGGTTGGAGACAAGGCAGTATTTTTGTCGGGAATCGGACAGGTTCTGTACACAATGCCCCTTGAGGAAAGCAGTATTCCCTATGAGAAGATGGAGAATCCGGAGATTCAGAAGCAGACCGGATGGACATACTATCTGCCATGTCCGGAGCGAGAGGATTCGCAGTTGTCGGAGGTGGCGCCTTCGCTGCATCACACCCTTTATCGGATGAATGCGGAAGGCAAAGAGATTGAGATTATCATGCGGGAAGTGGATGACTTCATGCTCTGGGAGAATGGAATCTATGTGTCTCAGTTCGACAGAATCAAGAGAATTGATGCCAACGATATATTTGTGAAGGAGAAGCCGGGATTCTACATCAAGGCGCAGGATAATGAGATCTACCTGTACGACAATCTGGGACGGACCATGAAGACGGATGCCGATGGAAGTATTCAGATCGGTGACCGGATTCTCAAAATGTCATCAAACCGGGTTCTGGATGTGGAGACTCCGGTACAGAAGAAGGGACAGACTTCCTATTATCTGAAGGATACGGAGGATGGTGCAAAGATCTTTCGAAATCGAAACGGACAGGAAGAGCTGTTCGAGGAGAACGGCAAAAATATCGACAGTTTCTGTATCGTGGGAGACTGGCTGTACTACAGTACCTGTGTGCGCATGAAGGATTCCGGTTCTAATTACAGCGAGTTATATCGGAAGTCGCTGGTTATCGGGGAAGAGGCGGAGAAGATTGGGAAGAGATTCACCGGCCGGATGTATGAGATGCATTATTCTTCTGAAAATAAGCAGATTTATGGGGATTATGTGCCGAAGAGCTGGAAGAATAATCATGGTGTGATTGCAGTGATTTCGCCGCTGGGACAGATCAGCATTCTGGATGATGAGGAATTGCGTGCCGGTGCGGAGACAACAGGCGATGACAGACTGCGGTTTGTGATGGCGCAGGGAGATCAGGTATATTGTTTTTGGGAGGATTGCTATTGGGAGAAATATGAGGAGCCGGTGGTAATCTGGAGAAAAGTTCTGGTACTGCGAAACAGTGACCGGATTCTGCAGGAGGAAGAGCAGTAGAACTTCCGGGCAGAGTCCGGTTTTTCTTTTGGAAACGGATGACTATTCGTCAAATTCTGCGATGACGTAGAAGCCGCGGTCATTTTCCCGAATGTCCTTGATGATGCCTTCCCGGGACTTCAGGCGATTATTGGACTTATAGCAGCCGGACATGGCGACAGCCGGTTCGATAATGTAACTGTAGTTGAAGCCTTCCCGCTCGATGACTTCGACCTTGTCACCGACCTTTACGAGACCCTGGCGTTCCATTTTAAATTCCATCTCGCGCATGATTTGCTCATCTCCTTTCAGCAGCATTCCAAAGCAGCTGCCTGTCGGTTTTATTATAGTGAAAGTGTGGGGAAATGTAAAGGTTCAGGACTGTTACAGATTTACGTGAGAGGGGTAACTATGTTACAATCAATGGCAGAACAAGATGATAATTATGATGAGAAGAGGTGACTGTGAAGTGGAAAAGGACAGGCTGTTGTTGTCAAGGCTGAAAAAATACGGAGAATCGAAGGCATATCCATTTCATATGCCGGGACATAAGAGGATGGCGGGGGATAAAGCGCTGAACGGGTTCCCCAATCCATTTGCAGTTGATATTACGGAGATAGAAGGGTTTGATAATCTGCATCATCCGGAGGGAATTCTGAAGGAGTCCATGGAGTGGGCGGCTTCTGTCTATGGGGCGGATCGGACCTACTATCTGGTCAATGGAAGCAGCTGCGGAATCCTGAGTGCCATCTGCGCCGCAACGGAGCATGGGGGAACGATTCTGATGAGCCGCAACTGTCATAAGTCAGCTTATCATGGAGTTATCCTCAACAGACTGAAATGCGCCTATGTTTATCCACAAATTATTGAGAAAATGGGGATACAGGGTGGGATTCTGGCTTCGGATGTGGAAAAAGCACTGAAAGAGCAGCCGGATGTGCAGGCGGTTCTGATCGTGTCGCCCACTTATGATGGAATTGTATCGGATATTCGAAACATTGCGGATGTGGTGCATGGTCATGGGATTCCGCTGATTGTGGATGAGGCCCACGGGGCACATTTCCCGTTTGATGACCGGATGGATGAAGCGCTTTCCTGCGGTGCGGACCTGGTGATCCAGAGTCTTCACAAGACATTGCCGTCACTGACGCAGACAGCGGTCCTTCATGGAAGACGGGGATATGTGGATTTTGAGAAGCTGGAGCGGTATCTGCAGATGTTCCAGACCAGCAGCCCCTCTTATGTCCTGATGGCGTCCATTGAGCAGTGTATTTATGAGATGGCAGTGCATGGGCGGGAAAAAATGGCGGAGTTTTCTGAGCGAATCGGTGAAGTGAGGAGAGAGCTGGCAGAGATGAAGCATCTGCGGCTGCTGGAGCCGGGAGAGAAGTGGCTGCGCCTGAAAGAGCAGAGTGAGGGATGGCTGCGTCTGGATGAGCCGGGAGAGAAGCGGCTGTGTCTGGATGAGGTGTCCGGGGTCTATGACTATGACCGGTCGAAGATTGTGGTGTCCTGCAGGAACTGTCTGCGGGTCAATGAGGATGGAAGAAGGGGGAGGATGGATGGCAATCAGCTGTCGGACTGGCTGCGGACGGAGTATGATCTGGAGATGGAGATGTGCGGGGCGGACTATATTGTGGCAATCACCACGTATCTGGACAGCCAGGAGGGGCTTGGAAGGCTGGTGGAGGCGCTGAAGGAAATCGACGGGAGGCTGGAAGCGTGTGAAGTCAATCAGCATCCGCTGAACAACTGGAATCTGCCGGATATCAGATTAAAGATGGCGGATGCCATGGAACGAAGAAGTGAACCGCTTTTGCTGTCGGATTGTGCGGGGAAGATATCGGCGGAGTTCGTCTATCTGTATCCGCCGGGGATTCCGATTGTGGCGCCGGGAGAGCTGGTGACGGAGCGTATAGTGGAGCGGGTGCTTCAGTATAAGGGCATGGGGCTTCCGGTGCAGGGAATGGCTGATCTGAATGCAGAGAGACTGCGGGTACTCGGAGAAGCGGCAGATGCTGAGGAAGGCTGAGCGTGATTGAAGCAAAATGGGTATGTTGATAGAAGAGGAAGAATGATATGGGTAAGATATTTTATCTGATGGGCAAGAGTGCGTCGGGAAAGGATACGATATACAAGAGAATTCTTAAGGAGTGCCCACAGCTTAAGACGGTGGTGCTTTATACGACCCGGCCGATGCGGGAAGGAGAGACGGAGGGGGTGGAGTATTACTTTACCACGCCGGAACAGCTGAGGGCCTATGAGAAGGCGGGGAAGATCATCGAGCTGCGGACCTACCAGACGGTGTATGGTCCCTGGAGCTATGCGACGGTGGATGATGGTCGAATTGACTTAGAAAATGGGGATTATCTGGTGATCGGCACGCTGGAGTCCTACGAGAAGATGCGGGATTACTACGGGGCGGATGTGGTGGAGCCGATCTATGTGACGGTGGATGACGGACTGCGGCTGGAGCGGGCGCTGGCCCGGGAGCGGCAGCAGCAGGAACCAAAGTATGCGGAGCTGTGCAGGCGGTTTCTGGCAGACGAGGAGGACTTCTCCGAGGAGAACCGGAAGCGGTGCGGAATTGTGCGGGAATACCGCAATGAAGATCTGGATACCTGTGTGAAGGAGATTCTGGATACGGTGTGTAGCCGGCGGCAGTAATTTATGAGGTCCGGGTGAATAATTCTGCGGGGAATCCGGAACGCTTCAGAGAGCAGTGAGGGGGGGATTGGAATGAAGAAAATAAGACGTTTTGGGGCAGTGTGTTTATGTATCTGTCTTGGTTTTCCTGTGGGTGGGAGTTTGCCGGTACCTGCGTATGGAGCTTACGGGGAAGATTCAGCTTCCGGGAGTGTTCGGCAGGAGCTGCTTACCTGTCTGGAGGAAGATCTGGTGCCTGCGTATGGGAAGCTGCCGGAGGAGGAGCAGGCTCTTTGGCTAAATGAGAGCGGAGCAAAAGACGGATATGTGGATGGGGAAGACATGAGCGGCGTGATCAGCTCCATGATTTATGATTATGATCTGGATGGTCAGGAGGAGCTTTTCGTTGCCCGGATTCTTACGGAGGGGCATGACACGGAAGTGTTATTAGACATGTACGAATATGGGACAGAAGGAGTGTTCTGTGCTTCCTCGCAGAGTCTGACAACGTTCGGTGCGGCAATGGGGTACCATACCCTGGCGCTGTCATTTTTTCTTTCAGAAAATGGACCGGATGGATATCCTCTGATCTGCCTGTATGCCTATGATACCATGAATGACCGGAATGAGGCGGTACACTGCTTTTCTTATGAGGACGGAGAGCTGGAGCCGGGAGCGGCAGAAAATTGCATCATTGGAGGTGGAGACTGGTGTTACTGGTTTCACGGAGAAGCTGGAATCCATCGGTCGGAATTATTTTCTTGGACAGAGCCGGAGGATGGCTGGACGGTTGCGGAAGAGGACTGGTGGAAGTACGAGGAGCGCAATGGAAGTGCTGATTACACAGAAAAATGGGAAGATTATGAGAGACGTGCTTTGCAGATACAGGAGCGGTATCGGGATTCCCTGATGTCGATGGGGCTTGTCCGGAACAGTCAGAATCTGCAGCAGGATTATGACGTGGAAGCAGGGATGATGACCTATCGGGAGATTCCGGAGATGTTTGAAAACCGGGAGGAGCTGATCTGGATCGGGGACTTCTGGTCTGTGTCTCAGGATAGAAGCAAGCGTGCATGGGTCAGAGATTATCATCAGAATGACTTTCTTCCGGAGGAGCCGGAACGTGCTGTGGACCAGGAATCCGGCGATGGGACTGATCAGCCTGAGAACTTTTTGGATTACAGGCAGCTTTATGAGGAGATGATGATTCAGGATTATATCGATCAGCATGTGTACTTTGCGGGAAGTACCCACTATACGGATATGATGGACAGCCGCACTTCCGATGAGCTGAAAATGGCACAGGACACGGGCGGGAAGCTGGCGGCGGAGGTGATGTTCGATACACTGGATGAGGCCGGGAAGATTTTCGGCGCAGATTTTGACAGCCTGTCTGTATTTGACAATCCACAGGATGCGGTATTGGCGGAAATCCTTATGTCGGTTACGGGGACCGACATGGCAGAGTGTCCGGAGGTTCGTAATGCTTCCATTGATTTTGCTAATCAGGTTACAGAGTTGATTAAAAAGGTGAATCCGGACGCCACAGTTGAGACACCGGAGTTCAAATCCATGCTGCAGGAGCTGTTGGAGAATCCGAAAAGCTTTAAGCAGAAGTATCCGACCAGATATGAGGAGCTGGCAGGCAAGCTTGAGGAAAGCTTTTCGGAGGAGAGTACATTAAAGATTATGGGAGGTCTGTCCAAAGCGGAATCATTTATCGGAAAAGGCGGACAGATGCTTAAGATTCTGAATCAGTTCAACAGTGCAGTGGACAAGTTCAGCGAGTGTTACCGGTTCTATGTGACTGTGGAAACCTACAGCAGGACCACAGAAGAGCTGCAGAATACCCTTTACCGGATCGGAACCCGGATGGACAATGAAATCCAGCGGGGGCAGTACGAAAAGGCGCTGGGGAAGATGGATTCTTATCTGGAGAAGGACCGGATTGTGGATGTATTTGCAGAGAAATGCATAGAGGAGGGCGCCTCATGGGTCTATGATGTGTATGCTGAGAATGTTGTTCAGGGTCTGATGCAGGGCGTGTCAGCCAACCTGCTCAGCAAGGGACTTGGCATCTCGGCAACCAAACTGGGGGGAACTATGGCGGCGTTACAGGTGGCATATCAGGTGGGCTGGAGCTTAAGCAACGGACTGTCAAAAAATGACAGGCTGGTGGAGTGCCGGGAGCTGATACGTGCCAACTACTTTGTGGCAGAAGCGGCCTATGATGTTCTGGAGGATGACCGGCATGCACTGGAATCTGAGAAAACCTATGAGAATGCGCTTCAGTTTGATGCCAGCTATATGACGCTGCGTGCCAGTGAGATGTATTCACTGCATGTTTATGACCAGTTCCTGGATGCATACAAACAATCCGCCGGTTACTATGTAAAGGACTTTTTTAAGTATATTTATTCACTGATTGGTGATTCCGGAGAGGATGAGATTCGAGATGAGGTCCTGATTGACAGTCTGCTGCTGGACTGGAACAGGGAGAAATGTCATGGTGCCTACTTCTGGAATCAGCGTGATCTTGTGGAGCTTGACGGTCCCGTAAGCCTGCAGCTCTATGATGAGCATGGCCTGCAGCTTGCGTCTGCCCGGGACGGGGAAGTGTCGGAGGATGAGGAAAATGTGGTTTCTTCAACGGTGATGCATGGAGAGAAGATCACGACCTGTTTTGGAGATGCAGGAATGTACCGCATGGAAATACTGGCGGAGGAGGCAGGGACACTTTCGGTTCTTTTGTCGGCGGAGGATGCGGGAGACCGGGTTACGGAAAGGGAGGCATATACGGATATTTCCATGAAACAGGGAGACCGCTTCCAGGTGGTTCTTCTGTCTACGCTCCATAATTCCAGGTGCTTCCTTTTCAGATATCAGGATGATGGAAGTCTGCTGGTCATTGAACCGGGGGCGGATGAGTCTGGTTCTGCGGTGAACCGGGATACTGATATGACAGTCGGAGGAGAGCCGTGGAATCCGGATGGGGAGAGCATGGGAGCGCAGCTGGTGAAGAAGCTTTACCAGGAAGGGAAGAATCTGTATGATGACTGCAAGCGTGTGATTGGGCGCCTGCTTGAACTGTTATTTTAGCGGTTTATGGGAAACAAAAGGATATTCTATACAGAGTCCTGAAATTATGATATAATTTTCTAATCGGCAACTACAGTGGATTTCAGATAAAGGAGCGCCTGCCATGTTAAGTTTTCAGGATATTATCGGTCATGAACAGATCAAGGAGCATTTGCAGAAGGCGATAGAGAATCATAAGGTCTCTCATGCCTATATATTGAATGGTGAGGCGGGGATGGGCAGAAAGTCCCTGGCCAATGCATTTGCGCTGGCGCTTCTGTGTGAGAAGGGGAAGGCGGAGCCGTGTATGGAATGTCATGCCTGCAAGCAGGTGCTCAGCGGCAACCATCCGGACCTGATCTATGTGACTCACGAGAAGCCGAACAGCATCGGCGTGGATGATATCCGGGAGCAGATCAACGATACGATCATGGTGCGGCCCTACAGCAGCTATTACAAGATCTATATTGTGGATGAGGCGGAGAAGATGACGCAGCAGGCACAGAACGCACTGCTTAAGACCATCGAGGAGCCGCCGTCCTACGCGATTATCATTCTGCTGACCACCAACCAGGAGGCATTTCTGCCGACGATCCTGTCACGGTGTGTGCAGCTGAAGCTGAAGCCGCTGCGGGACTTTGTGGTGAAAAGCTATCTGGTGGAGGCGCTTCATGTGCCGGAGGGAGATGCGGACGTGTACGCGGCATTTGCCAGAGGCAACCTGGGCAAGGCAATCGCCCTGGCGTCTTCGGAGGAGTTCAAGGCGATTCGGCAGGAAGTGCTGCATTTGCTGAAATATATCAAACAGATGGATATTTCGGAACTGCTTGATTACATACGAAAGTTAAAAGAGGACAATCTGGATATCTACGAGTGCCTGGATTTCATGCAGCTGTGGTATCGGGATGTGCTGCTCTATAAAGTGACGAAGGATATGAATCTGCTGATCTTCAAGGATGAGTACCGGACGGTCAATGAGATCAGCATGAACAGTGGCTATGACGGGCTGGAGAAGATCCTGGAGGCCATTGACAAGGCGAAGCAGCGACTGGATGCCAATGTGAATATGGAACTGGCGATGGAGCTGATGCTGCTGGTGATGAAGGAGAACTGATGGAGAAGCTGCCTGACAGATGGCAGCAGGATGCAGGCAATAAGCAAGAAGGAGATATAGATTCATGATAAAGGTAATTGGAGTGAGGTTTCGCAATGCGGGGAAGATCTACTACTTCTCCCCGGGCAGGCTGGAGATCAAAACCGGTGACCACGTGATCGTGGAGACAGCCCGCGGCGTGGAATATGGATATGTGGTTCTGGGAAACCGCGAGGTGGATGACAAGAAGGTGGTGCAGCCTTTAAAGTCGGTGATCCGTATGGCCAGCAAGGACGATGAGAACCGGGAGGCGACCAACCGGAAGAAGGAGAAGGACGCATTTAAGATCTGTCAGGAGAAAATCCGCAAGCACAATCTGGAGATGAAGCTGATCGATGTGGAGTATACCTTCGACAACAACAAGATCCTGTTCTACTTTACGGCGGACGGTCGTATTGACTTCCGTGAGCTGGTGAAGGATCTGGCGTCTGTATTTAAGACCAGAATCGAGCTGCGCCAGGTAGGTGTCCGGGATGAGACGAAGATTGTGGGCGGTATCGGAATCTGCGGACGTCCGCTGTGCTGCCACTCTTATCTGTCGGAGTTTATTCCGGTGTCCATCAAGATGGCGAAGGAGCAGAATCTGTCCCTGAACCCGACGAAGATCTCCGGTGTCTGCGGCAGACTGATGTGCTGCCTGAAGAATGAGGAGGAGACCTACGAGTATCTGAACAGCAAGCTTCCGAATATCGGGGACTATGTGACCACCGATGACGGGCTGAAGGGCGAGGTGCAGAGCGTCAGCGTGCTGCGTCAGATGGTGAAGGTCATCGTGACGGTGGACCGGGACGAGAAGGAGATTCGCGAGTACAAGGTGGATCAGCTGAAGTTCAAGCCCCGCCGGAAGAAGGGCAGAGTGGACGTGGAGGACAAGGAGCTTAAGAAGCTGGAGGCTTTGGAGAAAAGGGAAGGAAAGTCGAAGCTGGATGAGTGAGGATAGAAGGATGGATGTTCCGAAGATGACGGAGCAGACGTGTACAGCTGAGGAATCAGGCGCAGTGGTGATCATGGACGAGGAACGGGTGGACGACCTGCAGCGGAACGGCTACCGGATCATCCAGAAGAAGAATGGATTCTGCTTCGGGATGGATGCGGTGCTGCTGTCCGGCTTTGCCAGAGTGCGGGAAGGTCAGGTTCATATCGACTTAGGGACCGGCACCGGGATCATTCCGATCCTGCTGGAGGCGAAGACGGAGGGAGCGCATTTTACCGGACTGGAGATTCAGGACGCGGTGGCGGATATGGCGGCGCGGAGCGTGCGGCTCAACGGTCTGGAGGACAAGGTGACCATTGCCCGGGGAGATATCAGGGAAGCCAGCCGGTTGTTCGGCAAGGCTTCTTTTGATGTGGTGACCTCCAATCCGCCCTATATGAATGACAACCACGGACTTAAGAATCCGGATCTGCCGAAGGCGATTGCGCGGCACGAGGTGCTCTGTACTCTGGATGATGTGTGCAGGGAAGCGGCGGCGCTGCTGAAGCCCGGCGGAAGCTTCTTCATGGTTCACCGGCCCCACCGGCTGGCGGAGATCATTTCCACCCTGAAGGAGTATAAGCTGGAGCCGAAGCGGATGAAGCTGGTGCACCCGTTCGTGGACAAGGAGGCCAATATGGTGCTGATTGAGGCGGTTCGGGGCGGAAAGTCCATGATGAAGGTGGAGGCGCCGGTAATCGCGTATCGGGAGCCGGGAGTCTATACGGACGAGATCTATACCATATACGGATACTGATTTGGAGTAAAGTGTGTCTGCGGAGCTGTCGGGCAGACAGAAAGCAGACAGGATGCAAGGATGAAAAAGAGGTGAGAACATGGCAGAGGAAAAGCAGGTTCAGGCAGGGAAGCTGTACTTATGTGCGACACCCATCGGCAATCTGGATGACATTACCCTTCGGGTGCTGAACACCCTGAAGGAGGTGGATCTGATCGCGGCGGAGGATACAAGGCACAGCATCAAGCTGCTGAATCATTTTGATATCAAGACCCCGATGACCAGCTACCACGAGTACAACAAGATCGACAAGGCGCGGTATCTGGTAGGGCAGATGCAGCAGGGGGTGAATCTGGCGCTGGTGACGGACGCGGGGACTCCGGGCATCTCTGATCCGGGAGAAGAGCTGGTGAAGCAGTGCTATGAGGCGGGCATTGAGGTGACCTCTCTGCCGGGACCGGCTGCCTGCATTACGGCGCTGACCTTGTCGGGGCTTTCGACCAGGCGGTTCTGCTTTGAGGCATTTCTGCCGGTGGACAAGAAGGAGCGCCAGTGGATCCTGGAGGAGCTTAAGAGCGAGACCAGGACCATCATCGTGTACGAGGCGCCTCATCATCTTGTGGCGACCTTAAAGGAGCTTTCAGAGGCTCTTGGAGGGGAACGGAGGATCACCATCTGCCGGGAGCTGACCAAGCGGTATGAGGAGGCTTACCGGACCACCTTTGCGGAGGCGTTAGAGCACTTTGCGGTGGAGGAGCCCAAGGGGGAGTGCGTCATCGTCATCGAGGGACGCAGCATCCGGGATATGAAGGAAGAACAGCAGAAGTCCTGGGAGGAGATGACCATGGAGGAGCATATGGACGTGTATCTCTCCCAGGGAATCGACCGGAAGGAAGCCATGAAGCTGGTGGCGAAGGACCGGGGCATCAGTAAGAGGGATGTGTATCAGAGTCTTCTTTGAAGGAGAGAGATTCCCGCAGCAGTTCAAAGAAGAACTTCATTTCCCGTGTGATCCATTTGTTCTTGTGGTGGATCACCTGGTGCCAGATGTGAAACTGAAAGTCGTCAATATTCAATTCTGTCAGGACACCGGCTTTCAGCTTATCATCAATCAAAAACTTTGGAAGAAACGAAACTGCCATATCTTCACAGAGCATGTGCATGATAAGATCTGTGCGCCGTGCCTGAAGGTATGGCTCTATTGTTTTGTGGAGGCGGAGCAGGCGCTGTTCTAAAAGCCTGCGGTAGCTGGCGTCTTTTTCTGTCAGAATAAAGGGGTAGGACAAAAGCTCATCAAGGGTGAGATCAGACCTCCCCGCCAGAGGATGGCTGGCACAGGCGGCGAATACCACCCGGTCCCGCCGTTCGATCACCTTGACCAGATGATCATCAAAAATCTGCTCATCCAGCAGGTAGACGAAATCCAGCTCATTGCGGGCAAGCATCTCCATCAGTACAGCCGGTGTTTCGGTAACGATGTTCAGGGTGACGGATGGATGGAGACGATGGTACTTTTTCAGCAGGGACGGAAATATGGAATCACACAGGGAATCGATGGTGCCGATGTGGAGACTTCCGCTGCTTTTTTCCTCTGCAATCGTATTGGAAGCTTCTGAAACCAGAGAAAGAATCTGCAGTGCATAGTCGTAAAAGATACGTCCCCGGTTGGTGAGAGTGATCTGCTTGCCAAGACGGTCGAAGAGCTGGACGCCCAGTTCCTTCTCCAGCTGTCGAATCTGGATGGTGACTGCGGCCTGAGAGTAGTTCAGAAGTGCAGCAGCTTTGGAGAAGCTTTGTGTCTGGGCAATCGTGATAAAGGTTGTGAGTTCGCGCAGTTCCATAATGCCTCCTGTATGGTGAAAATGGATGGTAATTGGTAAAAATGCTATAAAAAGAATTTAATAAATACATAAAAACGTTAAAATTTACTTTTTACTTAAACTATAATACAATGGAAACATAAACAAATCAACCGGTGAACTTGTTTAATTTCTGGATTTAAAGAGCTTTGAGAGAATATAGTTGAAAGGCCGAAGAGAATGGAAAAAACCAACGAGAAGTATCAGGCATATGTGGAGATACTGAAAGAGGAACTGGTTCCGGCGATGGGATGCACCGAACCGATTGCTCTGGCTTATGCTGCCGCAAAAGCCCGTGAGGTGCTGGGCTGTCTTCCGGACAGGGTACTGATCGAGGCAAGCGGAAGTATTATTAAGAACGTGAAAAGCGTGATTGTTCCGAATACAAATCATCTGAAGGGCATGCCGGCGGCGGCGGCAGCCGGTATTATTGCCGGACGTTCCGAGCGGGAGCTGGAGGTTATCGCTGACGTCAGCGGAAGTGACATCGATAAGATGCGCAAGTTTCTGGATGAGGTTCAGATTGCGGTCGAGCATATTGATCACGGTCTGGTATTTGAGATCATTGTGACGGAATACAGCAAGGATTCCTATGCCAAGGTGCGGATCGCCAACTTCCATACGAATATTGTGCTGATCGAGAAGGACGGCGATATTCTGTTTGAGAAGAAGGTGGAGACCGGCACTGGTGATGAAAAGCGGGTTGACAGAAGCCTTCTGGATATGGAAAGCATCTGGGATTTCATCAATACACTGGATGTTGAGGATGTCAGAGAGGTACTGGAGCGTCAGATTCAGTATAACACCGCAATTTCTGAGGAAGGACTGCGGGGAGATTACGGTGCGAACATCGGAAAGGTGCTGTTAGATACCTACGGCGATGATATTCGGACCCGCGCGAAGGCAAAGGCGGCAGCAGGCTCTGATGCCAGAATGAACGGCTGCGAGCTTCCGGTTATCATCAATTCCGGCAGCGGAAATCAGGGAATCACGGCATCGGTTCCGGTCATCGAGTATGCGAAGGAGCTGGGTGCTGATGAGGATAAGCTGCTTCGTGCTCTGGCACTGTCCAACTTAACGGCAATCCATCAGAAGACCGGTATCGGCACACTGTCCGCATACTGTGGTGCAGTCAGTGCAGGAGCCGGAGCAGGAGCCGGTATCGCGTACCTGTGCGGCGGTACTTACAAGGATGTGATTCATACGGTGGTAAATGCACTGGCAATCGTATCCGGTATTGTCTGTGACGGTGCGAAGGCATCCTGCGCGGCGAAGATCGCTTCTTCGGTTGACGCGGCGATTCTGGGGTATAATATGTATCAGAGAGGACAGCAGTTCCGCGGCGGTGATGGTATCGTCATGAAGAATATCGAAGAGACTATTCGGGGTATCGGACGTATCGGCAAGGACGGTATGAAAGAAACCAACGAAGAAATCATCAAACTGATGGTAGGGGAATAAAATCAAGGGGGAATTTCAAATGAAGAAATTTATGACCAGTCTGCCGGCAAAGCTTTTGATCGGCGTAATCCTGGGTATTCTGGCAGGGCAGGTTCTGGGAGAATCTGCAATGCAGGTTGTAGTGACACTGAAATATATCATGAATCAGGTAATCGTGTTCTGCGTGCCGCTGATCATCATCGGCTTTATCGCACCGTCCATTACCAAGCTTGGCAATAACGCATCCAGAATGCTGGGAGTTGCTCTGGTGGCAGCTTACCTGTCTTCTCTGGGCGCGGCTCTGTTCTCCATGGCAGCAGGCTATCTGCTGATTCCGCATCTGTCTATTGCATCTTCTGTAGACGGACTGAAGGAGCTTCCGGCAATTGTCTTCCAGCTTGACATCCCGCAGATCATGCCGGTTATGAGTGCGCTGGTATTCTCCGTGCTGGTGGGTCTGGCAGCAACCTGGAGCAAGGCTTCCGTGATCACCAGTGTGCTGGATGAGTTCCAGAAGATCGTGCTGGAGATCGTAACCAGAGTGGTTATTCCGATTCTGCCGGTATTTATCGCATTTACATTCTGCAGCCTGTCCTATGAGGGTACCATCACAAAGCAGCTTCCGGTATTCTTAAAGGTGGTTATCATCGTTATGATCGGACACTTCATCTGGCTGACCCTGCTGTACACCATCGGTGGTGTCAGCACCGGAACCAACCCGATGGAGGTGGTGAAGAACTACGGACCGGCATACATCACGGCAGTAGGTACCATGTCTTCCGCGGCAACCCTGGCAGTGGCTCTGCGCTGTGCAAGAAAATGCAAGACTCTGCGCAGCGATATGGTAGACTTTGGTATTCCGCTGTTTGCCAACATCCATCTGTGCGGTTCCGTTCTGACCGAGGTATTCTTCGTGATGACCGTATCCAAGATCCTCTATGGCTCCATTCCGTCTGTGGGCACTATGGTTCTGTTCTGTGCACTGCTTGGCATCTTTGCAATCGGTGCTCCGGGCGTACCGGGCGGTACGGTTATGGCGTCTCTGGGACTGATCAGCGGCGTGCTGATGTTCGATGAGACCGGTCTGGCACTGATGCTGACCATCTTCGCTCTGCAGGACAGCTTCGGTACGGCCTGCAACGTAACCGGTGACGGCGCTCTGACCATGATCCTGACAGGATATGCAAAGAAGCATAAGATTGAAGAGCAGAAGATCAACGTTGAATTGTAATAGAAAAGGGCAGCTTTGGTGCCCGGGAAACTAAAATAAGTGACAGGAAACAGTCCGGATGTGACTCCAGTGGGAGTGCGTCCGGGCTGTTTTCTATTCAAAATTCAGGTTATCTATCTAAAAGTCACAAAGAATTTCAAAAATCATCCAGAAAACTATTGACATTTTTTATAAACTGTTATACTATACTAATACATAATATAACGTTATATAATAATCTATACCAATAATCGAAAAAATGGAGGAACCGTTATGAAACAGGAACACATTGATCAGATTAACACAGCAGTTGCAGCCGTAGCAGCAAAGAAGAATATCAATCATTTTTACTTCGTAGCATGCGGCGGTTCTCAGGCATTCATGATGCCGGCACAGTATATGTTTGACAGAGAGATCGCTACTCCGGCAAGCATCTACACTTCCAACGAATTCGTACACAGAGCACCGAAAGCTCTGGGACCGGACTCTGTTGTGATTACATGTTCTCATTCCGGCAATACTCCGGAGACTGTGAAAGCAACCGAAGTAGCAAGAGAGAAAGGTGCTACCACCATCGCACTGTCTCATCTGGTTGACTCTCCGCTGTGGCAGGCTGCAGAGTACCCGATCCACTATGACTGGGGCAAAGAGGCAGACGCAAGCGACCTGAACAAGGCTGTTCTGTACTCCCTGATCTTCCGCATTCTGAATGCAGTTGCTCCGTGTGAGAAGTACGAGAAGGGTATCGCATCCGTAGAGCATATCAATGACGTGCTGGAGAAAGCAAAAGCACAGTACGCTGACACTGTAAAAGAGTGGGGCAGAAAGTATAAGAGAGAAGAGCTGATCTACACCATGGGCAGCGGCGCATGCTACGGCGAGGCTTATTCCTTCGCAATCTGCCTGCTGATGGAGATGCAGTGGATCCACTCCAACTGTATCCATTCCGGCGAGTACTTCCATGGACCGTTCGAGGTAACCGACTTCGACGTACCGTTCATCATCATCAAGGGACTTGGCGCAACCAGACCGTTAGACGAGAGAGCACACAACTTCTGCCAGAAGTATTCTGACGAGATCATGCTGGTTGACTGTGAGACCTTCGATATGACCGGTATTGACGAGGAAGTAAGAGAGTACTTCGCTCCGCTTGTAGCTGGTGCAGTGCTTCGTTCTCTGGCTGACGAGTTCGCTTACCAGAGAGGCCATGATCTGGGTGTACGTCGTTACATGTGGAAAATGGAGTATTAATCAGGTTCTGAACATTGATATAAGATAAGAGAAGGGGACGACGGAGTTCTGGCAGAAGAGAGGCTTGAATTCCGTCGTTTTGCGAAACTAACGGGGATTCATACCTCGAAAAAAAGGCAGGAGGATATGAAAATGAAATTGAAAAAAATCGCATCATTATCACTGGCAGCAGTTATGGCATTATCACTGACCGCATGCGGCGGCGGCGCTTCGGAAGCACCGGCAGAGAACAAGACAGAGACGAAAGCAGAAGGCGGGGCAGCAGCACCGGCAGAGGGCGGTGAGGTTGTGATCAACTTCTTCCATCGCTGGCCCAACGACCCGAAGAACTCCATGTTCAAAGAGCTGATTCAGCAGTACATGGATGAGAATCCGAACGTAACCATCAATATGGATTGCATTTTAAATGACCAGTACAAAGAGAAAATCCGTATGGTTGTAAGTACCGACGAAGTACCGGATATCTTCTCATCCTGGTCCGGCACCTTTGCACAGGAGATGATCGCTTCCGGCAACGTGTCTGAGTTAAATGAGATGTATGAGGCAGATACCGACTGGTCTTCCGCAATCGCACAGGCAAGCGTGGATGGATTTACCTTCGACGGCAAGATCTATGCGGCTCCCTGGTCTCAGGATGGCAAGGTATTCTACTACAACAAGAAGATCTTCGCTGAGAACAACCTGGAAGTACCGAAGACCTGGAACGAGTTCATTTCCGTGCTGGATGCTCTGAAGGCAGCAGGCTATGAGACTCCGGTGGTAGAGGGTCTGGCTGATAACTGGGCAATCCTGCATTATCTGGGAACCATGAATCAGAGAATGGTAGATCCGGCTGTGCTGACGAAGGACTATGACCCGGCAACCGGCGAATTCACCGATCCGGCTTATACAGAGGTTCTGAAGAAATGGCAGCAGCTGACCTCCTACATGGGAGAGACCTGCGTGGCAATCGATCATGAGACCGCAAGAAATACCTACTTTGCAACCGGCGAAGCTCCGATCATGTATCTGCAGTTTGCTGAGATCCCGATGTTAGAGAAGGCTATTCCGGAAGACTTTGAGTACGGATTCTTCAACTTCCCGGCATTTGAGGAAGGCAAGGGCGATGCAAATGCATTGACAGGCGCACCGGAAGGCTTTATGATCAGTAATAAGGCAAAGAATCCGGAAGAGTGCCAGAAGTTCTTAAAGTGGCTGGTAAGCAAGAACGGCGGCGAGGCTCTGACCACCAAGTGCGGCGATATCTCCAGCGTAGCCGGTGCAGTGGATGAGAGCAATGCACTTCCGGCACAGTTAGAGGCTATGGACATCATCAAGTCCGCTTCTACTCTGGCACCGTGGTTTGATAATGCATGTGATGCATCTGTTTATACCGTATATGGTCAGGGCGCTCAGGCCATTGCAACCGGAGACGAGACCCCGGAGAGCGTAATGGAACAGGTTCAGGAGGCTGCGGCATCCTTGCACTAAGTAAGTTGACCGGGAGTGGGCGAGAGCCTGCTTCCGGACGATGAAGAGATGGGATGGATCATTTTGAAGAAAAAACGAAATTTACAGGCTTTGCTTTTTGCAATACCGGCGCTTATTATCCTTGGAACATTTGTATATTTTCCTCTGATTCGAAATATTATCTACAGCTTTCAGGATTTTACCCTGTCCTCCACCACGAAGGAGTGGGTGGGACTGGATAACTACAGAACCCTTCTGTCAGACAAGACGATCCTGATCTGTCTGAAGAACAATATTCTGTATGCGCTGATTTCCATTGTGATTCAGGTCGGATTCGGTCTGGTGCTTGCGGCAGTCCTGGAAGATGTGGCATTCCACAAGTTCGCACCGTTCTTAAGAAGTGTGTACTTTATCCCGACGGTCATTTCCATGACGGTAGTCTGCCTGCTGTTTGAGTTCGTGTACAACCCGCAGATGGGTCTGTTAAACAGTTTTCTGGAGCTGATCGGTCTGGATGAGCTGACAGCGGTATGGCTGGGCAGCAAGAAGACTGCCATGTATGCGGTCATTGCCGTGTCTCAGTGGCAGAGTACCGGTTACGTGACGATGCTGTTCATCGTGGCGATTCAGAAGATTCCGAGAGACTTATATGAGGCAGCAGAGGTAGACGGAGCAAGCAAGATCAAGAGGTTTTTCTATATTACGGTTCCACAGGTAAAGCAGATGTTCTTCGTAACCATGATCCTGACCGTGGTTGGTGCATTTACCGTATTCAATGAGCCGTATATTCTGACAGGCGGCGGTCCCGGCAAGGCGACGATGGTATTGTCCCTGCATATGTACCAGACCGGCTTCGTCAAGAACAATATGGGCTATGCTTCAACCATTGCCATGCTGATCTTCGTGATCACGGCAATTCTGTCCTCTGTTCAGTTCTTTACTTACGGCACAGAAAAGGAGGATCGGTAATGAAAGCAGGAAAGCAGTTAAAGCGCAGAATCTACGGAGCCGGCGAGATGCTCTGGTTCGTGATTCTGATTGTGCTTGCAGCATTGATCCTTTATCCGTTGTTCTGGATTCTGATGTCCTCCTTCAAGGACTATCAGGGAATCTACGGAGATGTGTGGGGACTTCCGTCCATCTGGCATATTGAGAACTATGCGACAGCATGGAACAAGGGAATCTCCCAGTATTTCATAAACAGTGGAATCGTGACCCTGTCTACGATTCTCGGCGTGGTGTTATTTGCATCCTTCGCGGCATTTGGCGTCTGCCAGTTAAAAGGCGCACTGGGCAATGTGATCTTCCTAATCTGCATGTGCGGACTGCTTCTGTCCCCGCAGGTATGCCTGCTTCCGCTGTTTATGCTGTTAAAATCATTAAAGCTGAAAAATACCCTCTGGGCAATGATCCTGCCGTACATCGCATTCCGTCTTCCGGTATCGATCATGATGATCCGCTCCTTCTTCGTGGGCATCTCAAAGGAGCTGGAAGAAGCGGCAACCATCGACGGCGCTACATTGTTCCAGATATACAAGGATATTTACCTTCCGCTGTCCAAACCGATCCTGTCCACGGTCATCATCATGAGTGCATACTATTCGTGGAATGAGTTCGTGTTTGCAACCATCTTCGTGGACAGTTCCAAGCTCCGTACTATTCCCGTAGGACTGATGACCTTCCGTGATGGTCTGATGACAGAGTGGGGCGTCGTATTAGCCGGAATGGTGATCGCATGTCTGCCGATCATGACTCTGTTCCTGCTGATGCAGCGGAACTTTGTAAGAGGTATGACAGCCGGTGCAGTGAAAGGATGATGAGAGATGAAGTTAATAGCCATTGGAGATAATGTAACAGACTGCTATATGGATGAGGGCGTGTATTTCCCGGGGGGAAATGCAGTCAACGTAGCGGTGAACTGCAAAAAGAACGGCGCCGAGAAGGTCAACTATATCGGTGTGTTCGGCAATGACGAGCGGGCGGACTATATCAAGGAGTGCCTGACCGAGGAAGGCGTGACCTATGACCGTTCCAGAAAGGTCTATGCACATACCGGGCAGCCGAGAGTCTACTTAAAGGACGGCGACCGTGTATTCGGACCGGGACTGCGGGACAGCTGTCAGCATCTGTTTGCAATCCGGATCGTGCCGGAGGATGTGGAAATCATCAAAGAGTACGATATCTGCCATACCAGCTGCTACTCCAACCTGGAATATGAGCTGCCGCAGCTTTCGAAGATCTGCCAGGTATCCTTTGACTTCTCCGACCGCAGAGAGGAGTCCTACTTAGAGCGCACCTGTCCGTATCTGACCTATGCGTTTTTCTCCGGTTCCGATATGACCGAGGAGGAGTGCGAGGCATTTATGGCTTATGTGCATGAGCTGGGAACGAAGGTGGTGGGAATCACCAGAGGCTCGAAGGGCGCGATCTTCTATGACGGTGAGAAGTACTACCGCCAGGGCATCAAGAAGGTGGAGGCAGTCGATACCATGGGTGCAGGAGACAGCTTTATCGCCGGATTCCTGACCGCATACGGAGACGGGAAGCCGATGGAGGAGGCGCTGGACTATGCAGCAGAGCGCTCCGCCCTGACCTGTACCGTGCGGGGCGGATTCGGACATCCCCATGTAATGGAATAAAACTGTAAATATGAAAACATGAGAGAAGACCAGAAAGAATACGCATCTTTCCGGTCTTTTCTTGAATAAGCAATTGAATCGGCGGTGGTTCTATTATATAATGAGATAATAGATATTAATATGAGTTGTGGGCATTGTTATAGATCAACAGGGATGAAATGTCTGCCAATTCACAGAAGAGGAGCAGAAGTATGTTGTTGGATCAGAATACGTCAGTTCCGTTGTATGAGCAGCTGAAAGAGGCGATCAAGGCGGACATTGGCAGTGGTGTGTATCATCCGGGCGGACGGATGCCAAGCGAGACGGAACTGGAACAGAAGTATCAGGTCAGCCGTATTACGGTGCGGCGTGCCATCAAGGAGCTGTGCGATGAGGAGATCCTGGTCAGAAAGCAGGGAAAGGGAACCTTTGTGCTGGACCATGAGAAGTATCGGCGGCTGGACCGTACAGTAGGCGGATTCCATGATATGATGGAGAAGGAGGGCAAGAAGATCACCGTGGACATTCTGGAGAAGTCCATCGTCAGGGTAAAGCCTTCCTATGCCAGAGATCTGCACATCGATCCGGAGGACGATGTGGTGTACATGAAGCGTCTGATGTATGCCAATGATGTGCCGATCATGATCGATACCACCTATATTCCCCTGAAGAAGTTTCCGGGGATTTATGAGAAGCTGGTGGGCAATGTGGCGCTGTTTCGTCTGATGGAGCAGGATTACGGTGTGCATCTGGAGCGGTATTACAAGGTGCTGAAGGTGCAGAAGGCAAGCAAGGAGATGAGCAGGCTTCTTGGCTGTCATGCGGGAGATCCGGTATTTGATCTGTTTAAGGTCACCTATGACAGGGAGGGGATTCCGCAGAATATCTCCGTTTCCATTCTGAAGGGAGAGGGTACCAAATATGTGATTTCCAACAGTGATGGAGATGAACTGAACCAGGGAGAACTCAGCTGGCGCGTATAGACTTGAATCTGAATAAGGAGAGAAGGGAACCAGAGAACATGAAGGATATGATGGCGACGCCGCTGTATCAGCAGATAAAAGAGGACATCAAGAGTGAGATTCAGAAAGGGCGGTATCAGCCCAATGATCAGATTCCGCCGGAGCCGGAACTGAGCCGGGAGTATTCTGTCAGCCGGATCACGGTGCGCCGCGCCATCGAGGAGCTGTGCAATGAGGGATATCTGATCAAGCGGCAGGGGCGGGGAACCTTCGTCAGCAGTTCCCGGATTCAGAGAAAGATGAGCAACGGCAACAAGATGGAGAGCTTCAGCAAGACCTGTCAGAACTACCATATGCAGCCGGGAGCCAGACTGCTGACCTGTCAGATCGTTCCAGCCAGACAGGAAGAGCAGGAGTTCTTCGGTATGAAGAAGGATGATCTGCTGGTCTATGTGGAGCGCGTCCGGACAGCGGATGGTCTGCCGATCTTTCTGGAGAATCAGTTCTTTCCCTATCCGGAGTTTCGGAAGCTGCTGGATGAGGAGCTGAATGATACGTCCCTGTTTCAGGTGGTGGAGAAGATCAGCGGGCGCAGACCCGTGGAATCAAAGCGCAGTACGGTGGAGGTCACCAGAGCCTCCGCAGAGCAGGCACAGAAGCTGGGGGTGTCTCTGGGAGAGCCGCTTCTGCATCTGAACGGGTATTTTTTGGACCAGGATGGCAGACCCCTTTGTATCGGACGGCAGTATTACATCGGCAGTCGTTATATGTTTGAACTGTAAGTTGTTATGGATTTTTAAGACAAGCAAGGACAACCGGAAATGGCTGTCCTTTTTTTGTCTATTTCTTGAAAAAAAGAAGGTAAATATGCATAAAAACATAGGCATAAAATTATGCACTTATACAAAAGAAGATTTTTCGTTCAAAAGATATTGACAAAATGCTGAAATAGATTATCATATAAGTATAACAAATAGAGACATCTATAACGTCTAAAATGTAGAGGTTATAGAGAAGAGAATGGAACGGATAAAAGGAAGGAGATAGGTATGAATCAGATTATCCTGGCTTCTCACGGGGACCTGTCGGCAGGTATGAAGGATACGGTTTCCATGGTATTCGGAGATTTGCCGAACCTCTATGTGGTGGCAACCACCAGAGATGAGAAGGAAAGCGTGGGAACGGTTACGCGCCGTCTGCTGGACAGCTTCCAGCCGGAGGATCAGGTATTTATCCTGACGGATGTACTTGGAGGAAGCGTGAACAATGAGATGATGGTGCTGCTGAGGGACTACCCGGAAGTGACCCTGATCTGTGGCATGAATCTCAGTCTGGTGCTGAACCTGGCGCTGGCTGTGGAGCCGCTGTCACCGGAGGCGGTCGAGAACATGATCGCACAGGCAAGAGAGCAGATTATCAACTGTACCGCAATGCTTAAGAATGCAGCGGAAGAAGAGGAGGATGACTTATGATCAAGTTAGTACGTTTGGATTATCGTTTACTTCATGGACAGGTTGTATTTTCCTGGTGCGGACATGTGAATGCACAGCGGATCATCGTGGTAGATGATGAGGCAGCTTCCGATGAGCTGAAGAAGTCAGCCCTCTCCTTAAGCAAGCCGGCCGGTGTCCGCCTGAATATCTTCTCTCTGGCAACGACCCTTGCGAAGATGCCGAAGGTGGAGACCCTGAACGAGAACATTATGATGATCTTCGGCAACACCGCAACCCTGAGAGCCTTCTGTGAGGCATATCCGAAGATCAAGGAGATCAACTACGGCGGTCTTGCCAACAAGGCAGGCGCAAAGCAGTATGCAAGTGCCATCTTCATGACGGACAGTGAAGCAGATGACACCCGCAAGCTGAAGAACATGGGAATCAAGCTGTATGTACAGCAGACACCTGCTCTGAAAATAGAGTCTATGGATCTGTAGTATCATAAAGAGGAGGAGACAAGATTATGTTAGGAACATCCGTTATTTTAGCACTGGTCGGTGTATTCTGTATCATGGATTCCCGACTGCTGGGACGTCTGAATCTGGAGCGCCCGCTTATCACCTGTACCCTGGTAGGTCTTTTACTGGGGGATCTTCCTACCGGACTTACGGTAGGTGCATCTCTGGAGCTGATGAGCCTTGGCCTCGTCAACATCGGTGCAGCTGCACCGCCGGATATGAACATGGCAGCCATCATCACGGCGGCATTTGCCATCATGACAGACGCTACCACGGAGACGGCGCTGGCACTGGCAGTTCCGATCGCTCTGCTGGGACAGGCAATCGGCGTGCTGGGAAGAATCTTCCTGGCAAACTTAACCCATGTGGCAGATAATGCCATCAGCCAGGGCAAGTTCAAGCGTGCCGTACAGATGCACATTGTCTGGGGCACACTGATATATGCACTGCTGTATTTCGTACCGATCTTCCTTGCCATCTACGCAGGAACCGATGCGGTACAGGCAATCGTCAACATGATTCCGGGCTGGCTGACCGAAGGTCTGAACCTGGGTACCAAGTTCCTTACCGCTTACGGTATTGCACTGCTGATGTCCACCATGATGAACAAGGATCTGACTGTGTACTTCTTCCTGGGATTCTTCCTGGTAGGATATCTGGGACTGAACATTACTGCAATCGCAATCTTCGCATGTATCGCGGCAGTGATCTTAAGTGGACTGAAGTTTAAGAGCAGCGGAATGGCAGCAGCAGGCGGCGCAGATGCGCTGGATGACTACGATCCGTTGGAAGACGATGATCTGTAAGGAGGAGATGTCATGAGTGAGAATAATACAGCGCTGAAAAAGCGTTCCGATTTTAAGAAGTATCTGCAGTTTTTCTGGCGGTCATGGGCCATTCAGGCATCCTGGAACTACGAGCGTCAGATGAATATGGGCTTTTTGTACGGCATTGCGCCGACCCTGGACGAGCTGTACCCGAATGAGAATGATCCGGAGCAGCTGGCACATAAGAAAGAGGCTTACGAGCGCCATATGGCATTCTACAACTGTACGCCCCAGACCAGTGCGTTTGTGCTGGGCCTGGCAGCTTCCATGGAGGAGCAGTATGCGGCAGACAGAGAGCACTTTAACCCGGAGACCATCAATGCGGTAAAGACTTCTCTGATGGGACCTTTATCCGGTGTGGGTGATTCCTTCTTCCAGGGTACGGTAAAGATCATTGCCTTTGGTCTTGGTATCTCACTGGCACAGCAGGGAAGCATTCTGGGACCGATCCTGGCAATCCTGATCTCCCTGATTCCGTCCTGGTTCGTGACCTGGTTCGGCGGTAAGCTGGGCTATACCATGGGAAGCAAATATCTGACCAAATTACAGAGCGGCAACCTGATGGATCAGCTGATGTACGTGTGCGGCGTTGTCGGGCTGATGGTAATCGGTGCGATGGTTGCAAGTATGGTCGGCATCGTGACGCCGATTGCATTTGAAAGCTCAGGACTGGTGATGCAGGATATTGTTGACGGCATCCTGCCGCAGGCAATCAGCCTGGTTGTCACCCTTGGCATGTTCACCCTGATTCGTAAGCGGGTATCCACCGGATGGCTGCTGGCATTATGTATCTTCGGCGGCGTGGCAATCAACGCACTGGGTATTCTGGCATAAGGCAGGGAGCGCGGATATGGTAAAGGGCATCATTTTTGACATGGACGGAGTTTTGGCAGACACGGAGCTGTTTTACCAGAGGCGGAGGGAGAAGTTTCTGGAGGAAATGCAGTATGTCCGGACAGAGGATCATGACTTTGTCGGTTCCAATGAGAAGGCAATCTGGGAGACGATCGTTCCGGATGATCCGGTGCTGCGCAAGAAGCTGATGATGGGATACCGGGAGTACCGGGAGCATCATCCGGAGCCTTATGAGGAGCTGGTCAATCCGCAGGTGCATCCGCTGTTTCAGGAGCTTCGGCGGCGGGGAATCCGCATCGGAATCGCATCGTCCTCTGACCGGGAATCCATCGGACGGATGATGCAGGCAGCGGATATCACGGAGCTGACGGATTATGTGATCAGCGGTCTGGAGTGCAGTGCTCACAAGCCGGATCCGGAGATCTATCTGCGGGCGATGGAGGCACTGGGACTTTCGGCAGAGGACGCCATCGCTGTGGAGGATTCTCCTACAGGGATTCAGGCAGCTCTGCGGGCAGGACTTAAGGTCTGTGCCCTGCGGCCGGGACATGGCATGAAGATGGACCAGAGCGCGGCGACTGTTGTGATGACAGAGTTGAGGGAAGTATTAAACTGGATAAACTGAGTCCGATACAGGTCGGAACAGGCTGGAAGGGGTATGGTTTACTGAGAAATCAGTGGAGCTGTACCCCTTGCTTTGTACCGAAAAAGATGGTAATATTGTATTAAGGTTGTACCATACAAGTTATAACAATGAGATACAAAGAACGTGGGGGTATTATCATGATTAAGAATTCAATGGTTCCGCTGTACCAGCAGCTTGCGGAGAAGATCAAGGCACAGATTGAAGAGGGCAATCTTCAGGTTGGAGACAAACTTCCGACGGAAGCAGAGTTCAGTCAGCAGTTCGAGGTGAGCCGGATCACGGTCCGGAAGGCAATCGAGCTTCTGGCGGAGGATGGGTTTCTGCTGAGAAAGCAGGGAATCGGAACATTTGTGGCGGAGAAACGCTTAAACCGGGTCATGGAGAACCGGATCGAGAGCTTTACGGATATGAGCAGGATGGATGGCTGCCAGCCGTCGGCGGAGCTGATCAGCGTGGGCTGGATCGTGGCGGATGCATCGATTGTCCGTCATCTGGAGGTGGAGGAGGATGCGAAGGTGCTTCGCGTTGTCCGTCTGCGCAAAAATGACGGTCAGCCGGTGATGATCGAGGAAAGCTATTACCCGGAGCGGCTGGGCTTTCTGATGCAGGAGAACCTGCTGGGATCCACCTACGAGATGTTCCGCAAGAGAGGGCTGGAGCCGACCCATTCGAAAAAAACCGTGGAGATCTGCTATGCGGATAAGGAAGAGGCAGCGCACCTTGGTGTCGTGGAGAACCAGGCGCTGATCCTGCAGAAGGACGAGGTGACGGACCAGAATGGTGAGATGCTGCATTACAGTAAGCTGATCATCAATCCGGAGCGGTACCGGCTGACGGTAATCGTCTGATGCAGAGGACGAAGGAATAAGAGAGGAACAGGAAATGTTAACGACGGATTATCATACACACAGCATATCCCCGGATGCCAACACGCCGATGCGGGATATGTGTCAGGCAGCAGTGGAGCGGGGACTGACGGAGCTTGCAGTTACGGATCACTATGAGTTTTATGCCCATGGAATCAAGGGAAGATACTTCCATGAGGACTATCTGAAGGCGTATTGGGAGAGCCTGGAGGCATGCAGAGAGGAGTTTGCGGGGAGACTGGTCATCCGCAGCGGCATGGAGTTCGGGCAGCTCCACATGGCGCAGAGAGAGGCATTTGACATCATTCGAAAGTACCCCTTCGACTATCTGATCGGGTCCATTCACAAGATTGAAAATGTGGATCTGGAGCATATGGAGTACACGGAGCGGACGGTGCCGCAGATCGTCACAAGCTATTACCGCCATCTGGCAGAGTTATCTGCCTATGGGGAGTATGACTGCCTGGGACATCTGGATCTGGTGAAGCGGTACGCGATCAGGAACGGTCATCAGGTGGACTACGAGATGTGTGCGGAGTATATTGACGAGATTCTGAAAAATGTCATCGCCCGCGGCAAGGGAATCGAGGTCAACACCTCAGGGCTTCGCCAGGGCATCGGCGAGACGATGCCGGGACTGCGTACCTTAAAGCGGTATCGGGAGCTGGGCGGAACGGTTATTACCGTCGGTTCTGACGCTCACCGGCCGCAGGATGTGGGAGCGGACCTGGATGGGGCGGCGAAGCTTCTTAGGGAGGCTGGATTTACGAAGACCTGCTCCTTTGAGCGGCGCAGGCAGATCGACGGGTGCGTGCTGTAGGAGACAGGCAGACGGTACCAATGTGTCATGGATGAGAAAACCGGAATCCTGTATTGTGATATCTGATACGATAGAAGCAATACAGGGGACCGGTTTTTTTGCCAGTTGTTATAGGAATCAGATAAAAAAGGAGAGCACACCAGGGGGGATTGGTGCGCTCTCAGGGGAAAGAAGTATCGATATATTAGTATCAGTACTGAATTAGTACTCTAATTTCCACATGTATCTTCTCATGGTCAGCGGATGATTGCGCTTGATGGCAATCTGCTCTGCGTATACTCTCAGAACGCCGCCGATCAGAAGCGGGTTGAAGTACTCAACAACGGACTTGTCAATGTAAGAGCTTAAGCCGAAGTCTTTTGCGTCAACAACGGTGGTCTGAGTGTTCATGCGCTGTAAGAAGGTCAGTGCTCTTGCATCCATCGGACGGGTCGGGCCATCGTTCATCAGCAGCAGGTAGTGTGCGTTCTCGTCAGCCATCTCGAACGGGCCGTGGAAGAACTCACCGGTATGGAATGCACTTGCCGGCAGCCACTGCATCTCCATCATCAGGAAGCTGGAGAAGGAGTAAGCAACGTACTGGGTTGCGCCGGAACCCATGCAGTACAGAACCGGTGCGTCGTAGTTGTTCTCAGCGAACTTCTCTGCTTCCGGTCCAACGAACTTAACAGCGTCGTTGATCAGGTCGTAGATCTTGGTCAGACCATCCTGAATCTCGTTGTAGTGCTCGTAGCCCTCGTACTCGTTCAGAATCTCGCAAGCCAGTGCCAGAACGTTAGCCGGCTTCTCCATCTTAGCGCCGTAGCTTGCTGCGAAGCCGTGGATGATCTGGTAGTCAGATGCTTTAGCCAGAGCGGATTCCGGATCGATGGTAACGGATACAACGTGTGCGCCCAGCTTCTGAGCCAGCTTGGAAGCTGCTACGGTCTCCGGGGTGCCGCCGCTTAAGGAGCAGGTAACTACGATTGCGGAGTCATCTACGCCAGCCGGGGTGGAGTAGTTGAAGTTGTTAGCGGTGTACAGGCTTACACGAAGCTTCTTTGCGTTGTTCTCCAGGAAGTACTTGCCCGGGAACAGCTCAGACATGGATGCGCCACAGCCTACGAAGTATACGGTTTTGATCTCCGGCTGTTTGGATTTGATGGAAGCTACGATTTCTTTTACGGTCATGATTGAATATCCTCCTTGTTTGAATTGCTATCATGTTGTTATGGCTATAATATATAACAATATAATACAAATGTCAATGGGTTTTTTGAAAAAAATGAAATAAATATTGAAAAACTGAGGATTAAGGCTATGATGAATATATACATGTCAGACGTATATAACCTTTTAGAGAGGATAGGAGGTTCTATGTGTAAAGTACAGACTATAACAAAAAATTGAATGTTAACAAACTACATGTTATAGTAAAATAAAAATGTTATGATAACAGGATGATGCAGAATCTATTTATAAAAAACCCGCTCACCGACTGAATGATGAAATCTCAGTCCGGTGGGCGGGTTTTTAAATTGCGCTGTTAATGTCTCCTTCGATCCCGATGCCCTCTCTGCATCCGTTCCCGCTCAAAGCACCGGTCGCAGAGCGGAAATGGGTAGTCCCAGGCAAGCTCTCTGCCGCAGGCGGGGCACTTGCGGGTGTAGTTGGTACACTCGGTCTTCAGGATGCGGTTGATCTCCTCCTCGGTGCGGCGGCGCTCGTCGATCAGGTTCTCTTCCTGGACGGGCAGGTTGACCTTGCGGGAGAACTGGTAGTAGAGGTCCAGCATCTTGTAGTAGCTTTCCAGATCGTAAAGGTCGGCGCCGGGGCTGTAGGGAAATTCCAGCTCCTCTGCTTCACGGAAGGAGCGGCAGTATTCCTTCCACTGTTCCATGACCAGCTTGTTGTTGATATCCACAGAACAGGTGATGAGGCTGTAGATCTCCTCCCGTGAGAAGGTGTCCAGCTGATCTTTCTGGACGGATTCGAAGCTTTTGTACAGGGCGAGAAGTTCGTCTACCTCCATCTTCTCGTATATGGAAGGTGCGTCCATACCAGCCCAGACCTTGATCAGATTGTCGATTTCCGTGGGCAGGTGCAGGAGCTGTTCCGGGAAGCCGATGTAAGCCTTCAGAATGGGGACGGTCATGCGGGACAGACCGTCGCGGATGGTTTCTAAATCGTCCACGGCAGCCACAAATCCTTCATCGTACAGTCCGAAGCGCCCGGCGCGTCCGGCAATCTGGCGAATTTCCTCCGGCAGAAGGGGACGTCTTCCGATGCCGTCGAACTTGCTTGTTTCCACAAATACAATCCGGCGGATGGGAAGGTTCAAGCCCATGCCGATGGCATCGGTGCTGACCACCACATCGGTTTCCTTCGCTAAAAAGCGGCGGACCTGTTCCCTGCGGCTGGCGGGGGGCAGACTTCCGTATATGACGCTGCAGTGGGTTCCGTGATGCTCCAGATGGGCGGCAAGCGCCAGCACGGACTTCTTGGAAAATACGATCAGAGCGTCGCCCTTCTTTAAATCTTTTTTCATGGAATAAGGCTTTTCTTCCAGAGTCAGGCGGGTATTTCTCTTGTGGCGGACGATCTGATAGCGGTCACCGCAGCGGCGGATCATCTGCACGACAATGTCCTCTGCTTCCGGTGCCATGCACAGATGGATCTCATCTGCCTGCAGTCCCAGGATGGCGCGGGTCCAGTTGTGTCCGCGGTAAGGGTCTGCGACCATCTGGCACTCATCCACCACCACAATATCAAAATATTCATGGTCATTCAGCATCTCGATGGTGCAGGCTTTGCAGATGGCGTCTGGGGTCTCCAGAATCTCCTCGCCGGTGATCATGGAGCAGGGAATCTGCTGGGCGTTCAGACGGTCGTAGACCTCCAGCGCCAGCAGACGCAGGGGACCGAAGTAGGCACCGTGGGAGGATTCTTTCAGCCTCTCCAGGGCGTCGTGAGTCTTGCCGCTGTTGGTGGGACCGATATGGAGAATGAAGCTGCGCTTTAATTCTCTGGCGCCGGGATATTCCTCCTCCGGGCGGCGCTTGACGGCGTCGCGGATGCCCTTTTCTACAGTTCTCGGAATGTAGAACAGCTGGTAGGCACGCTGAAGGGAATTGCTCAGCAGGTAGCGGCGGATCCCCTGCATTTTCAGCACATTGGTCAGTTCTTCCAGGGTCAGCCCCGGCAGGCAGGACAGGTCCTTCTCTGCCAGAACAGCGCAGAAGTCCTGCATCTGCTGATACTGCGTCGTCCACTGGTCCAGGCGGGGACCGGGCGGAATCTTTCCTTCTCTGCGGTTTAGAAGGCAGCAGATCTTGGCGAACATGGCGTGAATATCATTAATCTCATTGGGCTGATTCAGCTCCTCCAAGTGCTCGCGGTTCAGCTTCCCCAGGCGCTTTCGAAACTCCGAGGCGGACATGGGGCGGCAGCGGCGGTTGGCATTGCTGAAAAATAAATCCTGGTAGTATTGCGTCAGAGTTGAGACGCAGTCGGTCTGGTTCGTCACTGGCAAATCCTCTTTCTTATGTATTTGATCCGCAGATAAGCTGGCGGTATACCTCTTCACAGCGGAGAATGTCTTCCACAGCTACCCACTCGTCTGGCTGGTGTGCGCACTCTAAGTTGCCGGGACCGTAGGACATGCAGTTGTGATTGTCGATTGTTCCGGCGATCACGGCAGTGTCTGTGTAGCCTGGGAAAATGCTGACCACCGGCTTCTGTCCGGTGACAGTCTCGCAGGCGCTTTGCAGGCTGGATAACAGGGGAGACTGTTCGTCCTTCTCGATGTAGGGGCGGTTTCCGGTGATCGTGTATCTGGCGGTGACGCCGGGAACCTCCCTGCAGGCAAGAGCAATGGCAGCTTCTACGATCTCGGTCGCCTTCACGGTGTTGGTCGGAGGCACCAGGCGCATGTCGATCCAGACCTTACAGGAATCCGGTACCACGTAAGGGCGGTAGCCGCCAGTGATCTGACCGAAGGTGACGGTGGAAATCCCCAGGTCCGGGTGTGTGGGTGCTGCCTGGATCTCGCGTCGGATATGTCCGATGATCTCAGCCATGGCTGCAATGGCATCTGCGCCCTTCCACGGAGTGCTGGCGTGGGCGGTATGTCCGGTGACCTCAATCTCGAACCAGGTGCGGCCCTTGTGGGCAACCTGAATCTGACCGTTGGTAGGCTCGGAGTCTAAAATCCAGTCGTTCGCTGTGACCCAGCCGGAGCGGATGGCTGCCTCCGCTCCGCGCATGAAGTCCTCCTCGTCTACGGTGCAGATGAGCTTGAGGGGGCGGAAGCGTGATGGGCTGCTGACAGTGTTGGTGTGGGAGGTGCTGGTGGTCTTGCCGGAGTCTGTGGCTTTGCCGGAATCCCCGGTTTCGCCGGAGTCTGCGGTCTCAGTGGAATCCCCGGCTTCGGCGCGGAGCTGTGCGGCGTATGCAAAGGCGGACAGGCAGCATGCCAGCCCGGACTTCATGTCACAGGCGCCGCGGCCGAAGATTCTGCCATCCTGTTCGACTGCGCCAAAGGGCGGCAGTGTCCAGCCGTCACCGACAACTACGGTGTCCATGTGACAGATGAAGACGAGGGCAGAGTCGCCGCGTGTGGTTGCTGTTATGGCACCGGTGCCGGTGTGGCTGACGGGTGCGGTGTGGCTGTCCGGTGTGGCGTGGCTGACCAGTGCGGCGTCAGAGCTGGTGGAGTCTGCCCCGGCGACACTGCCTCCGGGCAGCTCTGCCATCAGGTTGAAGCGGCCGGGCAGAACTTCTTCTTTGTGAAGTGTGACGCCGGGAAGCGCGGTGAGAAAATGTTCTATATAGGCTCCAATAGCGGTCTCGTAGGTGCCGGGATCGGTGCTTTCTATCTGAATCAGTTCTTTTGTCAGAGTTACAGCATTGGAAGCAGTCATGGTGCAGTATCCTTTCGTAAATAAATATTGTTAAAGCTACTATAGGCTGTTTTTGAGAAAATAGCAATGAGGTTGTTCAATCCATCCCTGATTTCCAGGACATTTGAAAAAACCTGCATTGATGCCATGTGCCGGTCTGCGGCATCTGGAGATCATGAACTGAATCCGAAACCGGAACTGGTCGGACTCCAGAACGGTGAAGGGATGCTCTTCCATGGCAAGAATCTGAAGCTGATTCATTTGAAAGAGCGGGTAGTCACCTGTGAATCCTCTGTCATGCAGGGCTCTGGTGACCTGCTCACGCTGGCGGCTGATAGCGTCATTCATATCGGGACCGTAATCACGGACCGGACAGCCTTCAGAGGCAGCCTGAACCTTCCGAAACAGAAGCTCATAGAGCGGCAGGCGTCCGGGGCTGGCGAGCAGTCTGCCGAGAAACTTTGCAAACATCGGCAGTGGGAAGCGCCGGTAAATGGCTATCATTCTGGCATAAAAGCAGTCGCCTGCTTCCAATGCCAGCCGCTGCATGCACTGACATCCTCTGTCTGTGTTCCGGTATTCGCCGGATGGAATGGCGTGCAGCGGAAACCACATGCGAAATGGGGCAAATTCCATCAGCGGAAGTAGCTCCCGCTCCAGATCATTGCAGAATTCCGGTCCGGCATATTCTGACTTGTCATATATGGTTCCAATGATGTAGACCAGACGACGCCACTGCTCCTGCCCTCTGACCCAGAAGTGACCGATGGAATGATACTGGTAGCAGTGGCAGATAATCTGCACATCGTCGAACCAGATTGTGAAAACACGGTCGTATTCTGTGGAAGGAATGTCACCGGATGAATCGGCAGACGCATCACATGTATGAATAATGAGGGCATAGCGCGGCTGGTCCCGGGTAAGGTCCTGAACCAGTTCCGCATACAGGAAGTCCCCCAGACTGGTGAAGTCATCGGGGACACTTCCGGTCAGACGGCATCGCTCCAGAATCAGATAATATTCCAGAGCATCGTTCATTATATAGGGAATCCAGACCTGCCGGGAGCTGTCGCTGCATGTCTGTAAATTCAGTTCCAGCGCACCGGACTCATTCAGAGCCAGAATGTGGCGGTGCAGTGCTTCAAAGTTGGCGGCTGTCATGGCTGTTACGTGTGTATCCTCTCGTGGGTGTTTGATTTTATGTACTATATTATAAAACATGTTTGCAAAATACGCAATGCGTGGTACAATAAAAGAAAACCACGCATTGCGTATTTTGGAGAGCGACTATGGAGATAAGCGAGAGAATCAGAAACTTGATTGATGCCACAGGGATGAGCCAGAGAGAGTTCGCGGAGCATATTGGGATTCCGCTTCGGACGGTTGAGGACTGGGCAGCCGGGCGGCGGAAGCCGCCGGAGTATATTCCGCGGTTGATTGCGTATCAGATTGCGTATGAACGGCTGGTGGGGAGTAAGAGGGATGAGGTGGGGAGACTGACAGAGATAAAAAAGGAAATGAGCATTCCGATTGAGCGATAAGGCTGCTGCAGCATATTTTATATGGATTTGATGATAGCCAGTTTACAGGACTTTTTGTTTGCGCTGTATAAAGCGGGCAATGCTGTATAAAGCGGGCATGCTTTGGATAATAAATGGATTTTTTAAAAAAAATTGTCCAATTTTGTCTGAGACACGCTAAAAGCTGGTTTACATAAACCGGTTTTGGACAATTATGTTCGATATCGGGCTGTTATTGTCCAAAATTCTGAGATTTTTGGATAATTTTCGGGGGTTTCAGGTCAGAATTGTCCAAAACGCCTGCTTTTGCAGTTTAAAATATATCTCTGAAACATGGTTTGGACAATTTTTTGAGATTTCCGGCTATAATTGTCCAAACTTCACGGTACAAGTGCCAGCGTAATCAAGTCAGTCAACAAGGCATGATTCACCATGTGCGAACAGTGATACGGGCAGCGATCAATTATATGGTAGATAACGGAAGGAGGGAAATCAGACTATGGAGCTGGAACAGTTAGTGCAATATCGTGCGGACAATCCCAATGAGCTGACGAAGGAAAAGCTCGATGCTCTGGAACAGGAGATTCGGCATCCCAGGGAGAAGGTGCTGTCGGACGAGTATCTTGACTTCAAGCTATGGTGCAGAGGCTATCCGTCCCGGCAGGAGGCATTTGCGGAGTATGTTGAGCAGGGATTGAAGGTCGAGCGGTCGTCATCTGTCATGGAGGTTGGCGGCGGACGGACCGGGAGACTTTCCAGGATACTGGCAGGGAAGGGGTATCATATGACCTGCATGGACCCGAAGCTGGAAGGGGATGGAGCGTACAGATTATCGGAACTGGGGGATGGAGAGTACGGACTATCGGAACAGAGGGATGGAGCGTACGGATCACTGGTACAAAGGGATGGAGAGCCGGGGAGTGTCCGGTTTGTGAGAGAGGCATTTGATTATCGAAGTACCTCGCTGGCGGGCTATGACTGGGTGATCGCGCAGGAACCCTGTGATGCGACAGAGCATATCATCCGTGCCTGTCTGGAGCAGGGGGTGCCGTTTTTTGTGGCGCTGTGCGGTGTGCCTCATCGTCTGATCAGCGGTGAGATGCCGGGGGATGTCTGGGAGTGGTATGAGTATCTGCATCATATTGATGCAGAGCGTACCGGATATGAGATTCTGAAGCTGTATGGGATGGCGCGGGTGGCGGTGATATACAGCTGCGGGAATGCGCCAGAAAGTCTGGTAAACCCCCTTTGAATTTTAACAATATCCAGCAAGAATTCTCCGTCCTCTAAAGGTGGAGATGAATTGCGAAAGAACACTTGTTCTGTACGCGAAAACATGCTATAATATAATCAGTCGATAAATGAAAGGGTGCTGATTATATGAGAAAATTAGATCATAATGCACATTCAG
>JAUNPU010000054.1 GCA_030536555.1 Eubacteriales bacterium
TGATATCTGTTAGCGGCGTGATTTTATAGGTAAGCGCAGGATTTGACGCTTACGTACAGACTGGGGATAACACAATGAATTGCCGCAGGAACCGGCTCTTGCAGGGCAATTCATAAATTTTTAAAATCGGAGAATTGCACAAAATCACATGGCTTTTGGCGGGTCCTTCATTTCTGAAATGGGATTCTTTGCAATGACTTCCAATCCTTGCATCAGCATCTGGTACTAATTTTCGGAAATGTTGACTGCCTCATCTTTGGAACGCGGCCAGTTGAACGCGCCGTTATTTGTGCGTTTATACATGAGAAGGAAACTGTCTCCTTCCTACAAAAGTGCTTTGATGCGGTTACAACGCCTGCCACAGAAAAGGAAAGGGGTATTCCAGTCATAGGAATCAAAATCAAACGGTGCAGCCTGTCGCCAGGTAGATTTTTTTGAAGCCTTTTCCATCGTTAAGCATGTGCCAGAGCCTCCACAATGCTGCGCAGCATCTCTGATGAAGTGTTTGGAAAGACATCAACAGATATACCGTTTGCTTTATATACAACAGCTGCAACATTGAAAGATTTTGGTTCCTGCCGTTTGTTGAACAGCAGGCAGGACAGTTGGGGATGACAATTCGGCAAAACATGAATTCCGATTCTGCTCTGGATTGGAATCGAGAGCAGGATTCAGTGTTGTAGGCGAACCTGCTCAGCTACTAAACTGTTTTCTGTTCTCATGACTAACCTGAAGTGGAGTCAAAAAAGTGTAGTATTTAACTTTTTTGACTGCATAGTTTATGAACTATTATGATAGTAGTTAGAACGTTGTTCAAGGTACCGGTTTTGGAGCATTTACGAATTATTTACTAAGATCATATATTATAAACAGTATTATAGTTACGATACAGAGCATGCCTTTGGTGTTGATGATAGAAACTGTTACATGATTTCAAAAATATTTAATATAAAACAACTTCGGGAATTACAACAACTAATTTATTTAAGATATAATTTATGGAGCGTGTATACTAATAGGAAGTCTGTAACTACCAATAAAAAATGTTATTGAATAACGATGTTAATGATAAGAAATAAAACTAACTCCCCGGTAAAATTTGCTTGCGGATCAATGGCAGGTAAGGTAAAATATAACAATACGGTTTACGCAAGATACAGATGTGCAGCCGATGATTCGAAAGACAGGGGGAAGACCAGATGAAGTGCCCATATTGCAATGCAGCAGATACCAAGGTAATTGATTCCAGACCGGCTGATGACAACAGCTCCATTCGCCGCCGTCGCCAGTGCGAGACCTGTGGAAAGCGGTTCACCACCTATGAGAAGCTGGAGACCATGCCGCTTATGGTGATCAAGAAGGACCGCTCCAGAGAGCCCTATGACCGCTCCAAGATTGAGTCCGGCGTCATTCACTCCTGCCACAAGCGTCCGGTTTCCACCCAGCAGATCCGTCAGGTAATCGACGAGATCGAGAATCAGATCTTCAACATGGAAGAGAAGGAAGTGGAGACTACGGTGATCGGTGAGCTGGTGATGAAGAAGCTGAAGCAGCTGGACGAGGTGGCTTATGTCCGCTTCGCCTCCGTGTACCGGGAGTTCAAGGATGTGAACACCTTTATGGAGGAGCTTGGAAAGCTTCTCAAGAACAAGTAGGAAGGCGGGAAATGATACTGTGATACTGGAACAGTTTTACCCGAAGGAGTGGCTGGACAGCACCTATGACATTCCCTGGGAGGAGTGGTATGAGAAGGGCGTCCGGGGTGCCATCTTCGATGTGGACAATACGCTGGTGCGCCATGACGAGCCGGCGGACGAGCGTGCGATCATATTATTTAAGCGGCTGCACGATATGGGGATGAAGACCTGTCTGCTCTCCAACAACAAGGAGCCGCGGGTGGCTTCCTTTGCAAAGCAGGTGGAGTCCCTGTATATTTATAAGGCGGGAAAGCCTTCGGTGAAGAATTATTACCATGCCATGGAGATGATGGGGACCACGAAGGAGCAGACGCTGTTCGTGGGCGATCAGCTGTTCACCGATGTGTACGGTGCCAACCGCGCCGGAATCTACGGGATTCTGGTGAAGCCGATACATCCCAAGGAGGAGATCCAGATCGTGCTGAAGCGGTATCTGGAGGCGGTGGTACTGCATTTTTATAGGAAGTCCCTGAGGGATGAGCGGTGAGGCTGCGGCGACAGGTGAGAGACAGAATGTAAGGGTAGCCGGCGATATATGAGAGAAGGAACATGAGAAACAGCTGTTGATACATGAGAGACGGAATGTGAGGGACAGCCGGCGATATATGACGGAATGAGTACGAGAAAAGAGGACAAGAAGATGACAAGTGGCAAGACAAGAGTCTGTGGTGTTATGGCATATCCGGTGGAGCATTCCATGTCTCCGCTGATGCACAACTATTTTGCGGAACGTTCCGGGGTGGACCTGGCCTATGTGCCGTTTAAGGTAAAGCCGGAAGCAGTGGGAGAGGCTGTGGGCGGAGCATTTGCTCTGAATGTGCTAGGAATGAATGTGACGGTGCCCCACAAGCAGGCGGTGATGGAGCATCTGGTGGAGATTGACGAGGCGGCGCTGGCAATCGGCGCGGTCAATACGCTGGTTCGAATGGAGGACGGCTATAAGGGTTACAATACCGATGCGGCAGGACTGCTGCGCACCATGAAGGAGACAGGAATCCAGATCAAGGATCAGACCTGCATCCTTCTGGGAGCCGGAGGTGCTGCCAAGGCGGCTGCCTATGTGCTGGCAAGGGAAGGGACAAAGAAGGTCTACCTGCTGAACCGTAACGTGGAGAGAGCGGAGCAGCTGGCAAAGTATATGAACGGGCTGTTCGGGCGGGAGGTGCTGATTCCCATGGCGCTGGACCGTTGGAACGAGATTCCGGAGGATGGCTGCCTGGCTGTGCAGAGCACCAGTGTGGGCATGCATCCCAATGTAGATGCGGCTGTGATCGAGGATGAGGCATTTTACCGCAAGCTGAGTACGGCATTTGACATTGTATACACGCCCATGGAGACCAGATTCATGAAGCTGGCGGCGGCAGCCGGGGCCAAGACGAAGAATGGTCTGGACATGCTGCTGTACCAGGGAGTGATTGCATTTGAATTGTGGAATCCGGATGTGACGGTGTCTCCGGAAACCATCGATGGGGCAAGACAGCTGGTGATGGACTTTCTTGCGCATAAGAAGTGAGTGTGTAAGAACCGGATGTATAAAAAGTGAGCATGTAAGAACCGTATATATAAGAATTGATTGAGACAGGGATAAAGAAACTCCCCCGGGTATCGGCTGAACGATTGTCCGGGGGAGTGGTCTGTTGTAAGGGATATTCCATTGTGGTGAATGCAGTTATGGTGAATACAGTTGTGGCATATTCAGTTTCGGTCGTCCAGTTCTTTCAGCCCCGTGATGATCACGTCACAGATCTGAGCCGGAGTCCGTCTGTCTGTGGAGACGGTCAGGTCGGCAGCTGCCTCATATCGTTCCCGGCGCTGCTCCATGAGACTGCGGATGTAGTCCACATTCATGTGGTTGTTCAGAATCGGTCGGTCGGTGTTGTCTCTGACCCGATTGTAGACGGTCTCCGGTGTGGCAGTCAGCAGCACCACGCGGCCGTGCTTCTTCATGTGGTCCGCATTTTCCGGGCGCACAATGACGCCGCCGCCACAGGAAATCACCGATGCCTGGTGGCTCTGAAGCTCAATCAAAAGGCTGCTTTCCAGATCCCGGAAGTAGCCTTCGCCGTACCGTTCAAATATCTCAGCAATCGGCATGCCCTGTTTCTGAACAATCGTCTCGTCCATCTCCAGATAATCCATCTGAAGCTTTGCCTTCAGCTTGCGGGCAATGGTACTTTTGCCGGTTCCCATGAATCCAATCAGAAAAATATTATAGTCAAATACTGGTGTTGTCTGGTCCATACTTGTGTGCTCCTTGGTCCGTATTTTCAATGATTTTTTATTATAGCAGGAAGTAGGTGGTTTGGCAATAAAGAATGTTTATCGCTTTAAAGTGGTGAGTTGCAAAACGTTTCCGCTCAGGCAGCAACTGGCAGCGGGAGTGTTGCTGGCTGCTTGCGATAGGGGCGGATTTCGTGGCTTTCAATAGACAGAGAATTTAGGCAGGGGTGTTAATGACTTCTGTCGATAGGGTGGATTTTAACGCGGAGGTTTGGACAATAAATGGGAAAATTCAAAAAATTGTCCAATTCTGTTCATGATGCAATGGTTTTGAGTTTACATAAAGCTAAATTGGACAATTATGCTTGAAATCGAGCCGTTATTACCCAAAATCTCAGGATTTTTGGATAATTTTCAGGATTTCAGGTTAAAATTGTCCAAAACAGCTGCTTTTGCAGTTTGAAATGCACCTTTTAGAGCGTGGATTGGACAATTTTATGAAATTTCTGCTATAATTGTCCAAAAGGTTTACATAAAGAGAATCTTATAGACTGGACACACGTGACATGACGAACTACCCAACGAAATCACAATCCACTTTATGGGAATAACAACTGTAAGACAAAGATGCCAGCCGTCAGCATCAAGAACTGATTGAAATATAGGACAGGTTAGCGGTATAATAGACGGAAGTATCTGATCAGATGATATGGTGAGATGATATGTCAGGATGATATAACAAGATAATATAGCGAGATGATATGGCAGGATGATATAACAAGATGATATAGCAGGATGACCTGATAAAATAAAGTACAGTACAATGGAGGATGGCGAGATGAACCCGGTGATTGTGAGAAACGTGAAAATAGGGGAGGGAAGCCCGAAAATCTGCGTGCCGATTGTGGCAGAGGATGAGGCATCCATGGAGAAGATGGCGGAAAGCATTTGCGGTTTGCCGGTGGACCTGGTGGAGTGGCGGGCGGACTGGTTTCAGCAGGTGTTCTGCAGAGAGAAGGTGCTTGCTGCCGCCGGGAAGCTTCGGGAGATACTGGGCGAGATTCCGATATTGTTCACCTTCCGGACTGCGAAGGAGGGAGGAGAGAAGGCGATTGCGCCGGAGGACTACGAGGCTCTGAATCTGGCTGTGGCGGAGAGCGGATATGTGGATCTGATTGACGTGGAGGCATTTACGGGGGATGAGACTGTCCGGCGTATCATCGACGGCGCCCATGCCTGCGGCGTGAAGGTGGTGGCATCCAACCATGATTTTGCGAAGACGCCGCCGAAGGAGGAGCTGGTGTGCAGACTCTGCCGGATGCAGGAGATGGGGGCGGACATTCCAAAGATTGCTGTGATGCCACGGTGCAGGCGGGATGTGCTGACGCTTCTGGCGGCGACACTGGAAATGAGCGAACAGCACGCAGATACTCCGGTTATCACTATGTCCATGGCTTCCGACGGAGTGATCAGCAGACTGGCAGGCGAGGTATTTGGCTCTGCTCTCACCTTTGGAGCAGCAGGCAGGGCATCTGCGCCGGGGCAGATCGGCGTAGAAGACCTGAAGCAGGTGCTGGAAATTATTCACGAAAGCCGTTGACGGACAATCAAGGAAGCCGGAGCTGGGAATATCATGGAAGCCGGAGCCAGGAATATTAAGGCAGTCCGAAGTCAGGAATATCAAGTTAGCAGCAAGATTAAGGCGGTCGAGCCGGGAATATTCCGGAATCTGACTAAAACTGTTCGAGAATTGGAGCAGAATAGAAAAAAACAGTTGAAAAAACGAGTTTTTTATTATAGAATATAGTAGATTAAGAATGAGTACGCAAATTCAAGGAGGAATATCACATGATTTCAGCAGGTGATTTTAGAAACGGTATTACTCTGGAGATCGATGGAGCAGTATTCCAGATCGTAGAGTTCCAGCACGTAAAACCAGGTAAAGGCGCTGCATTCGTTAGAACCAAGATCAAAAACGTTATGACCGGTGGTGTTGTCGAGAAGACCTTCCGTCCGACCGAGAAGTTCCCGTCCGCAAGAATCGACCGTGTAGATATGCAGTATCTGTATGCAGACGGCGATCTGTTCAACTTCATGAACATGGACAACTACGAGCAGATGGCACTGGCAGCAGACGTGATCGGCGATGCACTGAAGTTCGTGAAAGAGAACGACACCGTGAAGGTTTGCTCTTACAACGGCAAGGTATTTTCCGTAGAGCCGCCGTTATTCGTAGAGCTGGAGATCACCGATACCGAGCCGGGCTTCAAGGGCGATACCGCACAGGGCGCTACCAAGCCGGCAACCGTTGAGACCGGTGCAGTTGTATATGTTCCGTTATTCGTAGACAACGGCGACAAGATCAAGATCGATACCCGTACTGGTGAGTATCTGTCCAGAGTTTAATAAGAATCAAATGCAAAACCCCGGTAAGCCTTAGGTTTACAGTGATAAGGAAGTATTTACACTAACGGCTGACAAACAGGATTGCAAACGGAAACAGAGAGTTAATCACTTTCAAAAGTGGTTGGTTCTCTGTTTTTCTATCTCCGCATTGTTACGCAGTAGAACCCCGTTTTTGGGGGAAAAGGTATAAATCCCTTACCCTGGATGTTTTCGTGTCTGTAAGCCGCTTAAATCAAGGCTATTTCGCCCTCTACTGCG
>JAUNPU010000036.1 GCA_030536555.1 Eubacteriales bacterium
GGATCATCAATCGGAACAAGCGGACCATCAGTCGGAAGCGGCGGACCACCAACCGGAACCAACGCCGCATCCATTGCCCCTGGCGGTGTATCCGGTGAAGCAAATGAAATCAACAGCGCATCCGATGGAACCAGTGAAAGCAGTGAAACCAATGAAAATAAGGATACCAATTGGAATATCAATCACAGGTTTCGGGTGCTTGGGGTGGACTTGCACAGCAAAAAAATCCCGGGAATCAAGCTGGGTTACGATGCCAAAGGAACTTATCTGAAGCAGTTAGGACCGATCGGATATAAGGGATGCAGAGACAGCCAGGGCAACTATCATATGACCAATCTGTTTGGCAATTCCATCCGGCGGGAACAGGATGCGACAGGCAAGTATAGCTTTACCAACTTCATGGGACTTGTGAAGAGAGAAAAGCAGGAGGACGGCAAATACCATATTTCCAGTGTGCTGTTCGGAGCTGTACAGACCAGCCGTGTGCTGGAGGGAGAAGAGCTCAACTATTCTGCAGTGCGGGTTCTGGGCATCAATGTCCACAGGCGGGATGATGTGATCCGGAAGAACCGCAAAAACAGAAAGAACGGTCCGGAAGACAAATGAGAAGGAGATAGGGAGACATGAGAATCATTCCGAAAAAAACGAATGTGGAGATGGAATTCTTCAAAGGGATAGGTTTGATCGATATGCTGATTCTGGGAGTCGGAGGTTCCCTGGCGTTCTCCCTGCTGCTGTCAGATCTTCCCTTTCATATGGCGCTGTTCTGCGTGACGCTGACTGTGACCATCGCAATCGTCATCCCCATCGATGACGAGAAGGCTTACGAGGGAATCTTTGCGGCGATGAAGTACCTTGCAAGATACCGGCAGTTTGTACGCCGGGAGGAAGCGGGGACTGCGGCAGCCGACAACGGGAAGAGACGCCGGAGAGGGAAAGGACGCAGAGCAGCGCTGGAGGATATTATCCCCTTTACCGGCATCAGCGACCAGTTCATAGAATACGGAACTTCCTACAGCGCGGTGGTGCTGGAGGTATCGCCGGTGGAGTTTCGCTTCTACTCGGAAGAACGGCAGAACAATCTGATCGATCAGGTGCTGGCATCGATCCTTCGGAGAGTGACCATGGGGGAGACTGCTTCCATGGTGAAGCTGGACCGCCCGATCATCTATGATGAGGTCATCCGGTCGGAATATGCCAAGATTGACGCGCTGAAGGAATCCTATCTGAACGGTCTCTTGTCAGAGGATGAGCTGACCAGACGGGTCGGGATCGTTCAGGACCGGATAACCAGGGTACGGCAGTTCAATGAGACCGATAAGATCTACATTCCGTTTCATTATCTTGTGCTCTATCACAAAAACCGGGAGCTTCTGACGGAACAGGCAGAAAACGCGTCCAGGCTTTTGGGAAGCAATGATATGGAATGCAGGCTCTTAAAGGGGGCGGAGCTGGCGGTATTTCTGAAATACAACTATACTCAGTCCTTTGATGAGCGGGAGGTGAAGAGGCTGAAGCCGGAGGAATACATGAACTGGATTCTTCCGCATGAGATCCGCTTTACCCCGAGAACGGTCATCTATGACGGACTGGTCACCCACAACCTGCGGGTGACCCGGTATCCCACAATCGTGGGAAATGCCTGGGGACATAAGATCTTCAACATTCCCGGCACCCGGGTCGTGATGAAGATCAAGCCCATGGACCGGTATAAGAGCGTGAAGCAGATAGACCGTGCCATCGATGAGCTGCGTGAGCAGGAGACGAGAACCGGCAAAACCAGTAAGCTGATGGAGCTGGGAACTCATATTGATACGCTGGGAGAGGTGCTGAGACTTCTGCAGGGAGACAATGAGACCCTGTTTAAGACAGACCTGTATCTGACGATCTATGACTATGAATACAGCAACGCGATGGCGGCCTACACCGGCAAGAAGGGAGAACCAAAGCCGGTGGTCAAGCGGAAGAAGGAAGTGAAGCGGAGCCTGTCGGAGGATAACTTCCGCACAACGGATATGATGATGCAGCAGTTTGAGGCATATACCTCCACTTCCGTGTCTGCCAACGATGCCATGACCAGACAGGCACAGGCGATTCATTCCGGTTCGGTTGCCGCGGCATTTCCGTATGTATACAAGATATTGAACGACAGGAACGGAATCTACATCGGCAATTCCGGCGGTGTGCCGGCATTTGTCAACTTTTTCCTGCGCAGCCGGGACCGTGTAAACAGCAATATGGTCATTATCGGTAAGTCAGGTTCCGGTAAATCCTATGCGACCAAGACCATTCTGACCCACCTGGCGGCGGAGGACAGCAAGATCTTCATCCTGGACCCGGAGAATGAGTATCTGGAGATGGCAAAGAACTTTGACGGGAAGATCATCGATGTGGGAAGCGCCACCCAGGGACGTCTGAATCCCTTCCACATCATTACCAACCTGAGTGATGAGGAGGAAGAGGAAAACCAGAAGGAAAACACCAGCTTTCACACCCATCTTCAGTTCCTGGAGGAGTTCTACAGACAGATTCTTCCGGGAATCGAACCGGATGCGCTGGAGTACTTAAACAACATCACAAACCGGATGTACGAGGAGAAAGGCATCGACGCAGACACGGATCTTTCCACATTGTCTCCGTCGGACTTCCCTGTATTCGATGATCTGTACGAGAAGATCCTGAATGATTTTCAGCTCTCCACAGGTGAGTACAGCAAGAAGAATCTTCGGGTACTGTTAAACTATATTTCCAAGTTTGCCACCGGCGGAAGAAACTCCGGTCTGTGGAACGGCGAGGCGTCCATTTCCACAAAGGAGAATTTTATCGTGTTCAACTTTCAGTCGCTGCTGGCAAACAAGAACAATACCATCGCCAACGCGCAGATGCTGCTGGTGCTGAAATGGCTGGACAATGAGATCATCAAAAACAGGGATTACAACATCCGCTACCATGCCAGCCGCAAGATCATTGTGGTGATCGATGAGGCGCATGTGTTTATTGACAGCAAGTATCCCATTGCCCTGGACTTTATGTTCCAGCTGGCAAAGCGAATCCGTAAGTACAACGGTATGCAGATCGTCATTACACAGAACATCAAGGACTTTGTGGGAACGGAGGAGCTGGCAAGGAAATCCACGGCGATCATCAATGCCAGCCAGTATTCCTTTATTTTTCCGCTGGCGCCCAACGATATGCATGATCTGTGCCGGCTGTATGAGAAGGCGGGAGCAATCAATGAGAGCGAGCAGAATGACATTATCAACAACGGAAGGGGACGGGCATTCGTCATTACGTCACCATCCGAGCGAACCTGTGTGGATATTGTGGCAGGGGAGGACATTGAGCGTCTGTTTACGATGTAGCGGCTTACAGGCAGGAGGTTAGAAGATATGATACAGGGATATGGTCAGAGGACCAGAAGAGCGGCAGGACTGGGACTGGCGGTCCTGTGCACGGCGGGCGTTGTGCTGTCGGGCTGCGGGAAGAAGGCGGACGAGGTCGATACCATCCGCGAAGCCGGAACACTCCGCGCCGCGGTGGTGGATTATCAGAATGATTATATGAAGGATGACGGAGGCACCCGCAGCGGAACCGAGGCAGAGCTGATCGGGCAGATTGCGGGAGCGCTGGGGGTGGAGGAGACCTGGGTTGTGTCGGAGAATATGGAAGACGCCCTGTCAAAAGTCCTTGCCGGAGAGGCAGATCTGGCGGTTGCCATGATTCCGGATGATCTGAAGCTGGAGGAAGGGCTGGAAGCCTCGATTTCCTACGGCAGGGAACGGCTCTATGTGGTCACCCGCAGGGAGGACTATTCCGATGCGCCGGCGGCATTTGCCGGACGGGTTCTGGCAGCAGATCCGTCTCTTCAGAGCGTACTGGAGGAGCTTTCCGGCAAGGTGGAGAATCTGGGCATTCTGTCCTGCAAAGGGCAGGAGGAGGCTCTGGGGGCACTGACGGAAGAGCTGACAGCAGACGGCTATGTCTGTCGCTATCAGGAGGGAATCCGGATGCTGGAGGCGTCCGGGACCGGGAACATCCGCATCCAGATGCAGAATCTTCAGAATACGGACCCGGAGCAGTTCGTGGTCGTCGCCAGAACCGGCAGCGGACGTCTGATGGGAGGGATCAATACCATCATCAGTCAGACAGAACAGTAGAAATCATGCACAAAAAGGGCGGGAAGCCGTCAGAATGAGAAGAGGGAGTGGCAGCGATGGGATATTTTGACAGCGCCAAGAACAGAGTGCTGTGGCAGCGGGAGCTGAGCCGGCTGAAAGTCGAGCGGGACCGCAGATCCAGTACAGGGTATGGCGGACCCGGAGCGGAGTCCAAAGCAGAGAACGAGCATCCGGGCAGGCAGAGAATCACCTTTGCGCAGCTGGAACGAGAGGAACTGGAATCCGCCGCAAAGGGCAGGTCTTTCCGGTCCGGAAGCCGGGACATGGAACCGGTCCGGGAGGCAGGAATGCAGCATGCCCGGGAGAGGAGTATCTGATGCAGGGGCCAATCGTGCTGATACTTGCGTGCCTGTTCAGCCTGGGAGCAGGGAATTTGACCCGGGCGGAGGAGACGCCGGTTCCGGCAGTATATGTGGGGGAGGACGAGGAGTACGGATACACCTATGAATGTCCGGGAATCGGAAGCTTCTCCACCAATATCGGTCCGGAGACGGAAGAAACCGTCGCCATCATCGTCGCGGAGGACCGGACCAGAGGGGAACTGTACCGGGACGGCCGCAGGCAGGAATATAACCGAGATACGATCCTGTTTGAATCAGGAGATTATGAATTCCGTCTGTATCCTTCGGGAGAGCAGACAGACCGGTACGGAAGTTTCTCCTTTACTCTGAAGCAGCAGGAGCTGTCATTGAGGACGGAGGAAATCTTTCAGATTGAGGAGAATCCGCCGATGGAGGTCCGCTATGATCCGGATGCGGACCGATACGGCTACACGCTGCCCAGCGGAGCCTCCTTTTACATGAGTGTTCCAAACGGCGCGACAGCAGCAGGGCCGGTTGTCATAAGCCTGCCGGATACGGTCACCATCTACGGGATCAGCCGGAACGGGGAGATCGAGACAGATCTGGACGGAACGCTGTACCGGGAGCCGGGAACCTATCAGGTGCTGTGCATGGGCGGTCAGGCAGGGGAGAAGGAAGCGGAACGCTCCGGGTTCTACCGGTTCACGCTGTCATTTATCATCATTCCGTACTGTGAAAGCGGGCGGGATCTGGTGAATCCGCCGGTGGGCTTTCGAATCAGCCGGGTACTGCAGGACGGCATGCAGATTCCGTCAAAGGAAGCTTATCTGGAGCTTCATCAGGACGGGATGTACCGGATTCTGTTTGAAAAAGCAGATCAGCGGGAGCTTGTCTATGAACTGGAATTTGTCGCGGACCGGACCGCGCCGGCACTTAAGTTCTCCCGGTCCATCTACGAGCCGGTGGTGGCGGCGCCCCTGTCCTATCAGGTGACAGAGGCTGACAGTACGGTAGAAGCCTACCGGAACGGAGAAAAGCTGCTTCTGACGGGGGAGCCTCTGACGGAAGGCGGGACGTACCGGATCACAGTGACAGACCGGGCGGGGAACCGGCAGAATTATGAGTTCCGCTTGGGATACTATGTAGACATTCGAGATAAATCCATGATTATACTATCTGCCATAGCCGTGATCGGCGGTCTGTGCTGGCTGCTGTATCAGCGCGGTCATATGGAGATTTTATAATAAATATCAATCCATAAAACAGTAGGAGGGAATTAGTATGTATGTATTAGCAAGGTTAATTCAAGCAGCCAATCAAGCGGAAACTACGGCGTCACCTAAAAAACAGGAAGTAGAAGTTTTTGGTGCGATGGTAAAGCCGATCACGCAGCTGATTGACAGTGCGGTGACGCCTGCGCTTCTTCTGGTAGGCTCCATCGGAGCAATCTACTGCATCATTCTGGGAGCCAGACTGGCAAAGGCGGAGGAGCCTCAGGACAGAGAGAAGGCAAAAAGTTCACTGAAGAATGCACTGGTCGGTTTTCTGCTGATCTTTGTTCTGCTGGTGGCACTGAAGGTCGGTGCGCCGCTGATGACCAGCTGGTATCAGGCTAACTCATAGTAAATCAGCAGTACAGGTATGGGGGCACGGGTATCCGGATGGACAGACATCCGGATACCCGGCTTACATGGGAAGGAGGAACAGTCTGTGAGATGCAGAGTGAGAACTGCTGTGGCTGCATGTGTGATAAGCCTTCTGCTTGGAGGCTGTGAATCCATCATACTGGATGCGGATCTGGACAAGGCAACGGTGGAAATGTATACGGTTCCTTCCGTCAACCTGAAGGAAGGGGACGTGGAGGAAAGCTGGAAAGATCTGCAGGAAGAGAAGTATCGGATCGAGGGAAAAAGTGCTTTTTATATTCTGCCGGTTCACAGACCGGCTCCGGAGAATATCATTGACTTTAAGATGCTTGACCTGGTGGACGGCACAACGACCGTCTATGCCTATCAGGCAATCTACAACCATACAGACCAGAGCGGGCTTGGAGGCGCCGCAAAGCATGGCAGCAGCAGGGATACGTCCAATGCTGCCGGAACCGTCATTAAAAATGCGAAAAATATGGCGACAATCCTGATGACCTACAACACGGATACAGGTGAATACCGGGTCCTGTTCCATCAGGTGACGCCTTGTGATAAATCAGCCGGGAAAGATTACAGACAGGAAGATGAGATTGGAAGCTTCTTTGCCCAGAAAACGGGCAGAGACGGAGACCGGTATTTTTTTTATTCCGATGGAATCGGATATGTCTTTAAACAGAACGGAGAGCTGATCTACCAGCGGGATGTCCGAAATAATCTGGACTATAACTGTAAGCGGTACGGCGGAGAGGGCGCGGTGATGACGCTTACCAACGTGGTGTGTGATCAGAACTACTTCATGTATATGACCATGAATATTGAGAAGGCGAAGACCGGAATTGACGAGAACACAACGGAGGAAGATCTGGAAAATGAGGACAGCGGGGTGGTGCAGCTCTCCTATGCCATGTATGAATATGACATAGGAGAGCCGCAGAATCCCGGGAAGGATCAGAAGCGGTACTTTGTCTCGGAGAATCAAAACTATCAGGAGCAGGTAAAGCTCTGGAAAAAAGACGACAAGAAAACCATAGACCTGGGCTTGCTGGAGGAGGAACCGGATCTGGATACGGTCTATGCGTCCGGGAAGCTTGCGGGGGAGAGTGCGATCCGGATTGCATTGCCGGATACCTATGGAACCTATCATTATTACGATCCGGACTTTAACATGAAGCTCAGCTATTACCGGCCGAAGGATGAGCTGTGCTTCTGGAATATGGGCGAATTCTTTTATCAGAGCGACTGGTATCAGGGATATGCCGTCCTGGAATACGCGAATCCGGAGAATATGGATCAGTATCAGCCGGTAGCGGACTGGGGATATGCGGGGGATGAAAAGAAGGTCCGGCGTGCGTTTGTGGCACAGCTGGGGGACGGGAAGGGACAGACGACGAAGATGCTGCTCGACTCGAAGATTCAGCCGGAACAGCAAAGTGCGATTGTCGTGACCTATCCGCGAAGCATAACGGTGAAATGGAGCACGAAAAAGGAATCCACCACCGGCGAGGGAGAAAATACGGTTACGGAGACGACTGAGGAAGATCACAGCAAGCAGATTCAGGAAACCGGGAGCTTTGTGCAGCAGTATGAGCTGCGGTTTCGCGGGTCCACACTTCTGTCATGGAGTCAGGACAGCTATACCTCCGATATGCTTGCACCCAGCCCGGGAACCGGCGCAATCCGGTACGGGGCTGTCACGGCGAAGTACGGGGAGCAGGAACGGATGGAAACCCACATGAGCTGGGAGAACGGGGAACGGAAGCTTGCTATCAACGGTATCCCGGGGGCAGCGATGAATGCCATGCTGTATGAGATCCCCACGGAGTACGGGGAGCAGACGCCGATGCTTGTGGCGGTGACCACCGATGGAGTGGCTGCCTACAAGAATTTTGCTGAATACGGCGTCTCCTGGATGCCGCTTCCGCTGCCCGGATACGGGGCATTTATCCGAAACCGGGATATCAGCTTTGGACTGACATCGCAGAGCAGCCTGACGGCACAGCTGGATCACATTGAGAATCTGGAGGTGACGGTGTCAGAAGATGGCTCCACGGATCAGTACGATCAGAATTCCATCCTGTTTCACAGGGAAAACGGACAGGAATTTCTGTATCTGGCAGGGATGGACAGCGGAATCGTCAAGTACAATCTGTCTGCTTCCCGCACGGCTTACGGAAAGGCAGGGCAGATCTCTCCCTTCCCCTATTACGGAATCTGGGAGGATAACAACAACAGGAACAGGCTGTATGCGATCGGCTTTGAGAGCAGTGAATACGCATACTCCAGAAATGATATCTGCAGCGCCAGGCTGTATCAGATCGATCTGACGAATCCGGATACGGCAGCGACTCTGGCGGCAAGCGCGATCATAAAGGACGAAAGGCTGCGGGATGCCATTCTGAGGAAGGATTCGCATGCCTGGGGACAGATGTTAAGGAATCTGGGAATCAGCCATCTGGGAGAGAGGACGCTGGCGACGGTGAATCTTTACCGGGAATATCTGATGGATGATGTGCTCAAAAAGCAGGCGGCGATCGCGCGGTTCTATGATCTTGCCGGGATTCCGGCGGCAGAGCGGACCGGGGAGACCAGTGCCAGAATCGAGGCGTGCAGTTACGCGTCGCAGCTGGAGACGCTGATGGTGGAACTGAAGCTGCCGGAGCTGATCCGGATTCAGTCAGACCAGATTGCGGACGGGGTGGAGGATGAGACCCTGAGAAAGCAGGAGCAGAAGAAGGAGCTGGATCAGATATCCAGAGAATATGATGGGGCAGAACAGCTGCGGCTGCGGGTAAATATGACTCAGGAGCAGTGGCAGAAGGAGCTGGAAACCATAGCAGCCAATCTGAGGGTGCCGGAATCCATAGAGGAGTTTTTGAAGGAAAAGGCGGCGGACTCACTGGCAGAGGAAGGAAGGTAACATGATGAGAAAATCAAATCTGCGAAACTTTACAGCAGGGGCTGTGACAGCAGTGCTTTTGTCCATGTCCGGTCCCGGAATCCTGCTGTCCTATGGGGCAGGATGGCAGCAGGAAGGGGAGAACTGGCAGTATTACAATGAGGAGAACCGGCTTCTGGTGTCGGAGCTGACACCGGACGGATATTATGTGGATGAGAACGGCAACTGGAGAAAGAACAGCACCCAGGCCCTTGGCATGGACATTGCGGTGCCGGACCGGTACTGCACGCCGGAGGAGATGGGGGACTGGTCCCGGATCCTTGTGGAGCTGAACCAGGTCAAGGATAAGGTCTATGAGGACATGGGGGAGATGAGAAGCTTCCACGTGTATGAGGACGCCGTCGTTTACTGCAGAGTCTCCGGCGATACGGAGACGGAGCTGATCAGCCTCAGCAAGAATGAGGCAGAGCAGGGATACCGGCTGGCACTGGCTGTGAATCTGGGAACGAGAAGCGGCAGGCGCTCACTGGCATCCACCTGTGATTACGGAGTGTTCCGGTTCCTGCTTGCCAAGATCAGTCACTATCCGGAACAGGCTGTGGATGCCATCTATGAGAGCTGGCAGGGAAAAAACAGCTGGAATGTGAACCGGGAGCAGGACGTTTCGGTGATGGATTTAAGAATACGGTGCGACGTGGAGAACGGAAAGGGAATCTACCAGATCCGGCCTCTGCTTCCGTAGGGACTGCACCGGGCAGAAAACAGAGGACAAATAGAGACACAGGATGGAGGAGCTGCGATGACAGAGCGTAAGGTAACGGCGATTCTTGAGAATCTGGAAACCGTACAGGAGTTTGTGACAGGAGAGCTTGAGAAGGCGGGATTCAATCAGAAGCAGATCATGCAGGTGGATCTGGCAGTGGAAGAGATCTTCTGCAATATTGTCAATTATGCATATCACCCGGAACATGGTGACGCCCTGATCCGGTGTGAGATCAAGAAAGAGAACCAGGACAGGGTCGTGATTGAATTTGTTGACGAGGGGATTCCCTACAATCCGCTGGAACGCCAGGACCCGGATGTCACCCTGGCGCTGGAGGATCGAGAGATCGGAGGGCTGGGGATATTTCTTACGAGAAAGCTGATGGACAGTATGGAGTACCGGCATGAGAACGGGAAAAATATTCTGATTATTTCCAAGATAAAGGAGGAGGACCATGAAGGCAGCGTATGCGGGATTTGACCTGCTGGATACGGCGCTGGAGAGCATGATTGCGGAGGGATGCACCATCCTGGAAGTCTTCACCTGTCCGGTGGATCAGGAGACAGAGTTCAACAGTCATGTAAAACAGATTGCAGAGACGCTTCATATTCCCTGTACGGAGAAGCCGATCCGACCGGAGGATATCCGCAGGCTGAAGGAGCAGGGCTGTGAACTGCTGATCAGTGCCGGTTATTACTTCCGGATTCCGGTGGAACCGGGAATGCTGATGTTCAACATTCATCCGTCTCTGCTGCCGGAAGGAAGAGGCGCCTGGCCCATGCCGGTGATGCTTCTGGAAGGGCAGAAACAGGGCGGGGTCACCCTGCACCGGCTGGAAGAGGACTTTGATGCGGGAGATATCGTCTGGCAGGCGGCCTTTGATATCGGGGAGAAGGATACGCTGGAGGATCTGACCCGGAAGATCCGGGAGCAGATTCCGGAGATGCTGCATGAGCTTTTGCGGGACCCGCAGGGAGCGGCAGACCGGGCGGTCAGACAGCAGGGGGGAAGCTTCTGGCCATGTCCCCATGAGGAGGATTTTCCAATCTTCAGTTCTATGACGGTGGAGGAAGCGGACCGGATCCTGCGCGCCTTTTATGGATTCGGCTGTATTTATCAGAAGGAAGAGGAGCGATGGCTTCTGATCAGAGGCCGTGCCTGTTCGGGGGGAGCAGAAGACAGGAAAGGAAGGTTTTCCCTGAAGGACGGGTGGATTCAGGCGGAAAAAGCGGACAAATTATGATTAGTCTGGAACAGAAAGAACGGGTGGATGCCCTTAGAATACAATACGGTCATAAAAGCTCGTCCCATGCGTTTACGTCGCTTTATGTCTGGCAGGATGAGATGGGACTGGAGCTGCAGCTGGAACAGGATATGTTTGCGGTGAAAAGCAGGCTGCACGGAACCAACAGCTGGTTTTTCCCCTGCGGTGCCGGGCGGGCAAAGGAGATATTTCTGGCAGCCCATCTGGAGGAACCGGATTTTACCCTGCATTATGTCAGGGAGGAGGATGTGCAGTTTGCAGAGCATGCTTTTCCCGGACGTTTTCAGTTTACGGAACAGGAAGAGGACAGCGAGTATCTCTATGACCGGGATGAGCAGCAGCAGATGCGGGGACGGCGATTTGAAAAGCTGCGAAACAGCTGGCATCGTGCCAGACGGGATCATCAGCTGGAGGTGGTCAGTCTGGATGAGGCGCTTATTCCGTCTGCGGCTGCCATAACGGCAGAGTGGAAAAAAACTCATTTTCAGCCAGGAGTCCTGGGAATCCGGGACGAGGAGGCATCCATGAGGCTGCTTCGTCACTGGAATCAGCTGGATGTGCAGGGAATTCTGCTGTATGTGGATGGAGAGCCCTATGCACTGACAGCAGGCTATCTTCTGTCGGATGACACATTCGATCTGTGTATGGCAAAGCAAAAAGAGATGGGAACCGGAATATCCGTGTATGCCAGATGGGCATTGTATCAGACCCTTCCGGAGCATGTCAGAATCATCAATGCGGAGGAAGATCTGGGAATGGAGGGGCTGCGCATGATGAAGCACTGTATGCAGCCAACCGGGATGATCCGTATGTTTTGCGGGAAGGTATTATGAGATGAAAGATCAATTTACAGGAACGATGTTCCGGAAGGCACTGAAACCGTGCCTGATTTCCTCCCTGGGACTGGCTCTGGCAGACATGGCAGATGCCATAGTGATGGGCCAGAAGATGGGAGAGACGGGACTGGCGGCAATCAGCCTGTCCCTGCCGGTATATATGATTATGAGTCTGATCCTCTTTGGATTTGCGGGAGGCGGGTCCATCCGCTTTGCCAGACTTCTTGGAGAGGGAGAGGATGAGGCGGCTTCCACAAGCTTTTCCATGATTATGGAAACCGCGGTGTGTTTCAGCCTGGTCATGGCTGTGGCAGGAAATCTATGTCTGGCGCCCCTTCTGCGGATTCTGGGAACAACTCCGGCTGACGGAGAGCTGTATCAGGTCAGCAGAAGTTACATACGGATTATTGTCAGTGGATTTCCCCTGTTTTTTATTTCTCATAGTTTAAACTGCTATCTGCGCAATGATGACTTTCAGGAGCTGGCAGGGGCAGCTTTTGTGGCAGGCAATGTCAGCGATATTCTGCTGAGTATCATCCTGGTGCTGGGGCTGGAGATGGGAGCGGCAGGCGCCGGCTATGCCACACTGGCAGGTCAGTCGGTCACCATTCTCCTGTTCCTGTGGGGAATGGGGAAGAAGGAGCATCATCTGAAATTCGCCTTCTGCGTGCCGGATTTCAGGCAGGTATATGCCTGCTTTCGAGTGGGGGCGGCAACCTCGTCCCAGTACGGATTCAACATGCTGTTTTTTCTGATTGCCAATAACTGCCTGATTCGAATCGGGGGAGAACGCGGAGTTGCCGTCTTTGATCTGGTCCAGAATGCCACGTATCTGGTGGTGTATCTGTATGAGGGGATTGCCAAAGCCATGCAGCCGCTTCTCAGCACCTTTGTGACCGAGCATAACCATGAGGCGAGAAAGCATGTGCTGAGGCAGAGCTTTCTGTGGGGAAGCGGACTGTGCATGGGGGTTATGATGCTGCTGGAGGCGGCTCCGCAGCTCATGTGCCGGTTATTCGGACTTACGGATCCGGGCACCATGGGGCTGGGGATGCTGGCGCTCCGGATCTACGGGGCAGGAGTGCTGTTTGGGGGAATCAACATTCTGACGGAAAATGCCTATCAGGCATGTGAAAAGGAAAAACCGGCATTTGTGATATCTGTACTTCGGGGAGCAGTGGTTCTGATCCCTGTCACGCTTGCTGTTTCAGGAGCCGGTCTGTCAGTTTTCTGGCTGCTGTTCCCGGCAACGGAGGTCCTGTCACTGGCGCTGTTTCATCTGTGGAAGCGGCAGTTCGGGGAGCAGATGGATTCCTTTGATGACAGGCGGGTATTTGCGGTCACCATAGAAGGGGATTATCAGAATATCGGCGGTATGACAGACCAGATGGAATCCTTTTGCGAGCAGTGGGAGGCGACAGCGGCGCAGCGATTTTTCTGTGTGATGGCAGCCGAGGAAATGTGTCTTTCCATTCTGGAGAAGGGCTTCGAGAAAAAGCCGGGCGGCTATATCCAGGTCACGCTGGTGGCACTGGAGGAAGGGCTGTTTGAGCTGCATATCCGCGACAATGCAGTTTCGTTCAATCCGTTCTCTCTGGAGACAGAAAAGGCGGGAGAAGGCAGAGCGTATGATATGGATGCCCTTGGAATCTATGTAATCAAACAAAAGGCAAAAAGTTTTTTCTACCGGAGGTATCAGGGGTTTAATACGATGGTAGTGAGAATATAAGATTGGAGGAATAAGCATATGGCAAATCAGGAACGGGAAGGCATGGAGCAGCAGGTCCGGCAGATGGAAGAGGAGGTCCGGCAGATGGAAGAGGAGGTGCGCCAGAGCCGGGAGGCGATGGAAGCAGCGCGGATCGATCTGGAAAAAAAGCGAAGCCAGACAGAACAGATACGGCAGAAAGCAGAAAACATGGGAAGGCTGGTGGATGGTTACAGACAGGAGGAAACGCTGGCAGCCGGTTTGGCAGAACAGGCACAACAGAGGCAGACCGAGACCATCAGGTGGTATAATGGGAGAATCCCGGATCAGACGTTTCAGATTCCGGAAGGAGCCAGGGCGGGAGAATTCTGGGCGTTAGAAGAAAAAGAACGGATTCCTGCTCTGAATGCGGTAAGAAAGCTGACAGGAGAACCCCTTGAGAAAGCCAGAGAGGAGTATGAGAATCTGATCAAAGGCTGGAATCAGTCTTTTGCATCTGACTCTGAGCGGTCCGGTGATTCCGGCAGCCAGGAAAAACAGGAGGAGCAGCCGAAGAAGAAACCGCTGCCGTCTCTGGAGCAGTATTATAAGCTTCAGGAAGATATGAAGACCAGACGGAAAGCATTACAACTGGAGAATCACGATAAGGAAAATGCGGAACACCAGAAAAGAAAGCAAATCAGGACGGTGATAGAGGAATACAACAAAACAGGCAAACTGCAACTGCCGGGCTACTTTGCAGATCTGGAGAAACAGTCGAAAAAAGATCCGGGCGGGTATGATAAGAGCATGAACGCCCTTACAGAATATCTTTCAAGTAAGCCGGAGTCTGATGGTCTCAAGAAGTATCTGAGGGATTTTGACACAGTGATGAAGGGAGAGCGGGACCTTCGGGAAATCGAAGAATCTCTTAAGAAGGCGGTTGCTGATGAAAACAGGCTGCGTGATGAAATCAACGAGGCAATCAGGAAGGGGCGGAAAGAATATCAGAAGGCTCTGGAGCAGATCAGCCGGGAGGATAAAGAGCGGTTTGATCAGGAGATGGAAGAGGTCAAAGCGGCAAGAGACGAGGCGAAAGGCAGAGCTGACAAATACCGGACAGTTGCAGCGGCGGTGAATCCTCTGACCGATGCTCTGAGAAACTTCTCGGCTGTGTTGACGGTAGCCCATATCAAGGGACAGTTGAAGGAGCAGGAAGGCGAGATTGAGACGCTGAAGCAGCAGATAGAAGAACGTGAGCAGGCAATCCGGGGAGACAGACTGGGGCTTGCCCACAGTCATATCGAAGCGGTCAGGCAGATGAATGAGAGCGGGCATTCGGTAATCAGAGACAGAAGCGGCGTGATACTTACGGGCGTTGAGCAGGTGGACCGCATTCAGATGGGGAGGGCAGAACGGGCAGAAAGAAGCAGACAGACAGAGGAAAGCCTGAATCAGATGCGTGCCCGTCTGAATCAGATGCAGCAGAATTATGCCGATACCAAAAAGCAGGTGGAAGAAGCAGCCTGGGAGCAGATGGATCAGTATTTTGGTGCAGGATTTTCCAGGAGCACACAGAATGCAGGGGAGAATTCCCAGCCGCAGCAGACGGAAGAGACCTTTACAGAGAGAGACAGGCTGCTGCAGCAGATCGATCTGGAGAGTTCGGTGATGAGAAATATGCCGAAGGTATCGTTGCTGATGGCGCAGAGGCAGGCAGAGACAAGGCTGGAAGACCGCAACCGTATGGTTCAGGAAGCCAAGAATAGCGAGCTGGCAAAGAAGAATAACGAGCTGAGAATATCCGTAGAGAAAGGCAGTGATAAGAAGGCAGGATTATTTACAGGCCAGAATCAGAAAATGATCGATACGGCAGTGGATGCAGTTGGCGGCGTGGTGAAGCTGGTCAACGTGATCCGCGGGGCAGGAAACGGCGGTTCAGCCGGTCAGGGGACGGCGCAGGAAGGTGCAGATCAGGGAATCGGGACAAAACTGGACCAGATTCGGAATCAGCTTGAGGCGATGAACCAGGAGCCGGTGAATGATGAGGATCACTATGCCGTCAAGGGAATCCGTATTTTGCAGGAGCTGTACAAAAAGGCGGAATCCATTCGCAGTGACTTGAATATGAGTGCTGAGGTGGCACAGCAGAGTGCAGACATACAAAGTGGCATTCTGGAAGAAAAGCAGGCACAGCGGAAACAGTATGAGGAACGCCGTAAAGCTTCGAAGGGCAGTTCGGGCACGGATTTTCTCTTTGCCCAGGCAACCTATCTGCTGAATGCATGTGAGACAGAGAAAAGCCTGTGCCAGCAGCAGAAGGATCTGAGCAGGGAATTCAGGAAGGAAGCAGAATCGAGAAAGAAACTGCTGGATCAGAAGCTGATACATGCGGAGACAGAGCTGACAGAGTCAGAAGCGACGTATCAGAGCAAAGAGCAGGCAATCCAGCAGAAGCTGCAGGCAATCCAGCAGAAAAAGGAAGAGATTGAGCAGGAAAAGCTGCGGGAATTCGAGCAGAAGCTGGAGGAAAACAGCAGCAGCCGCAAGAAGCTGGATGAAGAGACCATGCAGAAAGCAGAGACCTATAAGAACCTTCTGGAATTTTGCGCACAGTATCAGAGGCTGGACGAGAGCGCACTGCGCCAGCGGCTTCAGGACGAGATCGATCAGCGCCGCCCGGATAATCTCCATATTCAGGCGCTTTCCATGATGATTGTGGACGGTCCGGAGAAAACCATGAACGGGTATCGGGAAAAGATGAATCGCATTCTTTCCCTCCATGGTACGGAAATGCAGAAGCTGAGGGACGAGAGGAAGGAGCTGAAGGCTTCAAGATCCGCAGGAGCGGCGGTGGAAGTCTGCTCATTCCAGGAGCTGGCTGCGGAGGAACAGCGTGAACGCGCAGACAGCAGATCACAGGGAATAACGCAGACCCGGTCGCAGGTACAGAACCAGAAGCAGATACAGACGCCGGAACGAACACAGGGGGGCAGGGGAAGATGAAAACCATGTCACTGAAACAGAAAGTCGGATTGCTGACCATCATGGTAGCATTTTTACTGTCGGTTGCCACGGCAGTCAGCAGTTACTGTGTTTATTCAAGGACCGTGGATCAGTACTATAGAGACAGAGCCATGAACATTGCCCGGACAGCGGCGGTGGTGGTAGACCCGCAGCAGGTCCGGGAGTACCGGGATCAGGTCATGGAGATCTACCGCAGGGATCCCATGCCGGAATGGAGTGACCCTGTGCAGAAGCAGCAGTATCTGGCTCAGTATGCGGGAATCAGGGATGAAGCCTATGAAGCGCTGCTGGAAACCCTGGAGGAGCTTCGGATTGCCAACCAGGCAGTATCCCTGTATATCATATATCCGGACCGGGACAGCATGAGTGGTATTTATCTTGCAGATCCGGACACATCGGAGAGCGCCTGCCCCATGGGAACCTGGAATGTGATTGAAAAACAGAACTATGAGGCAATGGACCACATTCAGGACGGCTTTCCAGCCTATATTTCCAACACGGAGTACGGGTGGCTCTGCTCTGCCGCGGCGGCGATCCTGGATCAGGACGGTTCCGTGGTGGCTCTTGCCACCGTAGATCTGTCCATGGATGAGATCATGCAGGAGAACCATCGGTTTCTGGTGCTTCTCTGTGTATTTCTGGCAGGTGTTTCATCCATACTGGCACTGCTGCTGATGCAGGTGACAAACCGGATACTGGTTGCCCCCATCAACAGGGTGATTACCGCAGCCGGGTCCTATGTGGATGACCGGAGACGGAAAGAGAACGGGGAAAATGACCGGAAAACGGCAATCGAACAGCTGGAGATCCATACAGGAGACGAGATTGAGCAGCTTGCAGGCTCCATCCGCCAGATGGAGCGGGATGTCAGCCAGTATATTGACAATCTGGCTGCCGTCACCTCCGAGAAGGAACGGATCGGGGCAGAGCTTAACATTGCCACACAGATTCAGGCAAGCATGCTGCCCAGGATCTTTCCTCCGTTTCCGGAACGAAAGGATATCAATATTTATGCGACCATGGATCCGGCGAAAGAGGTGGGGGGAGACTTCTATGATTTCTTCCTGACGGACCAGTATCATCTGGGAATGGTGATTGCGGATGTGTCAGGCAAAGGAGTTCCGGCGGCGCTGGTCATGGTCATTGCCAAGACGCTGATCAAGGATCATGCATGCAGTCAGGCGGAGCCGGATGAGGTGTTCAACTGGGTCAACCAGCAGCTTTGCGAGAGCAATGAAGCCGGGCTGTTTGTCACCGCTTGGATGGGAATTCTGGACCTGCGGACCGGTCATCTGGACTATGTGAATGCAGGGCACAATCCGCCGGTGCTGACAGGAGCCGATGGAACCTTTGGGTATCTGAAGCAGAAGCCGGGGCTGGTTCTGGCTGGTATGGATGAATATCGCTATCAGAAAGCGTCCATGGACCTGCAAAAGGGGGACCGGCTGTTCCTGTATACGGACGGTGTGACGGAGGCGATGAACCAGGACGACCAGCTGTATGGAGAGACACGTCTGCTGAACTGGCTGAACGGGCATCCGGGGCTGGAGCTTCAGGAGACACTGCATGGACTGCGGAAGGATATTACGGAATTTGCGGAAGGGGCAGAGCAGTACGATGATATTACCATGCTGATTTTTGAGCGGCAGTGATGGCGCTGACCCGGAGAACAGAAAAATTTATTAAAAAAACGAAAAAAAGTACTTGCATTTATTAGAAAAATATATTAAATATAAGAGGTAACGTGATTGCAGGTACTTGAGAGGCAATCTGGATAAATCCAAAAACAAAAGGAGTCAGATAAAATGGAAAAGATTTACACAGGTAAAACCAAAGATGTCTATAAACTGGACAATGGCAATGTACTGCTGAAGTTCAAAGATGACTGCACCGGCAAAGACGGCAAGTTCGATCCGGGCGAAAACGCAGTTGGACTGACCATCGAGGGTATCGGTAAAGAGAACCTGAAGACCTCCGTTTACTATTTCGAGATGCTGAAAGAGGCAGGCGTTAAGACTCATTATGTAAGTGCTGATGTAGAGAATGCAACGATGGAAGTGCTTCCGGCAACTGTTTTTGGACATGGTCTGGAAGTTATCTGCCGTCTGGTGGCAACCGGAAGCTTCATTCGCCGCTACGGTGATTACATGGCTGACGGCACCAGATTAGAGGGCGGCTACGTGGAGACCACCTTCAAGGATGACGCAAAGGGCGATCCGCTGGTAACCAAGGACGGTTTAGTAGCTCTGGGCGTTATGAGCGCTGAGATGTACGACAGCATGAAGGAGCAGACCTTAAAGATCACCAGAGTGGTTGCTGACGATCTGGCAAAGAAGGGTCTGGACCTTTACGACATCAAGTTCGAGTTCGGTTACAGCGCTGACGGCGAAGTAATCCTGATCGACGAGATCGCAAGCGGCAACATGAGAGTGTACAAAGATGGCAAGATTGTAGATCCGATGGATCTGACTGCCATGATCCTGGCTTAATCGGACAACCGGGATGAGAATCTGAGTGATTTTGTGCAGATGATATGAGATAAGACAGAGGGCTGACTGGTCTGAAGCGTTGGGTTTCAGGCTGGTCGGTCCTTTTTCGCTGCCTGCTATTGTTTGTGAAAAAAACAGTTGAAAAGCAGTTGGCTCGATGATATAATGATTACAAATGGAACGAATGCTATATTTTGGCTAAAATAGTGAAACTATTTAAGACAGAAGAGAGAGAACACCTTTAGACAAAGCACGTGTCTGAAGGCTTTTTTTACATTATGTGGAATTCTCTTTCGGACACAGGAGCAGATACAATGGATGAACGGATCAGGAACCCGGAGAGCAGGAGCAGCGGTCGGCTGGCTCTGTTAATGCTGCTTCTCCTGGCGGTGGTGGTGGCTGTCAGTGTAGTCTCTTTTCAGCAGATGAAGGAGAGCCTTTACCGGGAGCGTGGGAACAACTTAAATCAGGTTATGGAGAAGATCGGCCAGAACGTGGAGATCGTCATGCAGAACCGGTGGGATGACGTGGGATTTCTGGCAGGAATGGCAGAGGATGAGGATTACGAAAGCATGGATGATGTGCAGCGGATGCTTCAGAGGATGGAGCATCATCTGGAGATCGGCAATACCCATGTGTTCTTTGTGGACCGGAGCGGACTGTGCCACACATCGGAGGGAAATACCTTCAAGTGGGACAATCTGAAGATGCTGGCTCAGGGGAGTCAGAAGCAGAAGGCCTATGTGGCGGCGGCGCCTGCCTACGGGGAGTCAGAGGAGCATCTGTTCTTTATGAAGCGCCTGCCGCAGGAGATTGTGGTGGGGGATCTGGTGCTGACTCATATCTGCCTTGTGAGCCAGATGAGCTCCTTTGACAGCTTTTTTGATACGCAGCAGTATGGGGCGGAGAGTGTGACCTTTATCATCCACCAGAACGGCACCCAGGTATACCGGCAGAGCAAGGAGAATTCTCTGACAGATATTTACAATGTGATCTCCACGCTGCGCCAGGCGGAATATGCCTACGACGGCTCGGCGGAGCAGATGGTGGAGGATCTGGAAGCGCAGAGAGGCAACAGTGCCTGTGTCAACTATAAAGGAAGGAATTATTTTGTAGCCTACTGTCCCCTGGATATCAATGACTGGACAGCGGTGATGATGATTCCGGAGGAATACGTGGGTACGGGGACAGCCCAGTTCATGCGGTCAACCATTGTGGCAATCGTGGTGGTGGCAGCGGCAGTGACGGGGACATTTCTGTTCCTGCTGGTTCTGTTCAACCGGATGATGCGCAGGAAGCAGGAGGAGATCAATCTGCAGCTTCGGCGGGCGGTGGAGGCAGAGCGCAATGCCAACGATGCCAAGACCCGGTTCCTTTCCAGCATGTCCCACGATATCAGGACCCCGATGAATGCGATCATCGGCATGACGGCAATTGCAGCCAGGCATCTGGATGATGCCAACTATGTGAAGGAGTGTCTGAGCAAGGTGACGCTGGCAGGCAACCATCTGCTGATGCTGATCAATGATATTCTGGATATCTCCAAGATTGAGAGCGGAAGGATGACGCTGAATCCGGTGACCTTTTCTCTGGCGGATACAGCCATGAAGCTGGTGAATATTGTACGGCCTCAGATCAATGCCAAGCGGCAGCAGTTCGACATCCACATCCGCAGGATTCAGTATGAATATCTGTTTGCGGACGAGCTGCGCCTGAACCAGATCTTTATCAACCTTCTGACCAATGCGGTCAAGTATACGCCGGAGGGCGGACGGGTGCAGGTGGATCTGGAGGAGCGGGTGGTTACGGAGAATCCGGGGCTGGTGACGCTCATCTTTTCCGTGACAGACAGCGGTATCGGCATGAGCGAGGAGTTCCAGAAAACCATGTACGAGAGCTTCTCCAGAGCTACGGACAGCCGGATTGACAGGATTCAGGGCTCCGGTCTGGGACTTGCCATCTGTCATCAGATGGTGGAGCTGATGGGCGGAACCATTACCTGTGAAAGTGCCCTGGGGAAGGGAACGAAGTTCACGGTGACCGTAGAGGTGCCGGTGGCGGAGAAGATGATGGATGACCTGATACTGCCGCCGATGAAGCTTCTGCTGGTGGATGACGATCGGATGTTCCTGAGTTCCACGGCGGAGATGATGGCGGAGATGGGAATCCATGCCGACTGTGAGGACAACGGAGCGGCGGCTGTTGCGCGGGTGACAGAGCACCACAGAAGCGGGCAGGATTATCCGGTGGTGATTCTGGACTGGAAGATGCCGGATATGAGCGGCATCGAGACGGCAAAGGCAATTCGCGCCCAGGTGGGCAATCAGGTGCCGATTATTGTGATCAGTGCCTATGACTGGACCGAGCTGGAGGAAGAAGCCAGGGAGGCAGGCATCAACGGCTTTATCAGTAAACCGCTGTTTAAGTCCACGGTATACTATAAGATGAAGGAGCTGATGCAGCCGGAGGAGGAGTCCCTGAAGCCGGAGGAGGAAGACGGCAGCGATTTAAGGGGAATCCGGGTTCTGGTAGCGGAGGACAACGATCTGAACTGGGAGATCATGGAAGCCATGCTGGAGATGTACGAGATCAAGGCAGTGCGGGCGGAAAATGGCAGACAGTGCGTGGATATGCTCTGCGAAGCGGAGGAAGGTGCCTATGCCATGGTGCTGATGGATATTCAGATGCCGGTGCTGAACGGGCGGGAAGCCACCTGCGAGATCCGGAAGTCGGAGCGTCTGTGGGTGAGACAGATTCCGGTCATCGCCATGACGGCGGATGCATTTGCGGAGGATATTCAGGCATGTATGGAGGCAGGCATGGACAGCCATGTGCCGAAGCCTGTGGATATGAAGCGGCTGATTGAGGAGATGGAGAAGGCGTACCGGAAGAACCGGTAAACACAGATAAGGAGGGTGAGGATGAAGGAAAGTTGGAAGCCGCTTCTGGCGGCGATGCTGGCAGCGGTGCTTGCAGCCGGATGCGGTGCAGGCGAAGAGGGTCAGAAGAAGGAGTCCGGTAAGGTGACGCTGACGCTGAACATGGCGTCCATGTCTGTGAACCGTTCCGAATTCGTGAAGATCATGCGGGAGCAGTTCCCGGAGATTGAATTTGTGGTAAATCAGTACGGGGGAGTCAACGGAAGCAACTATATGCGGGAGACGCTGGTTCATGAGGACGCCAGTGACTTGATCTTCTACGGGCAGAAGGTGGAGCCGGAGCTGAGTGAAGCCAACTATCTGGATCTGTCCGGCTATGACTTTATCAGCCGGTTTGACAGCGCTGTGCTGAACCAGTTCGATTTGGACGGCAGGGTATACCAGATTCCGGGGACGGTCACGGTGCGAAGTGCTGCCTACAATAAGACCATGTTTGAGAAGTACGGCTGGGAGAAGCCGGAGAACTTTGACGAGCTGGTGGCGCTCTGCCGTCAGATCAGGAAGGAAGCCCCGGACATCATCCCCATCGCCATGTCCATGGGCGGCGTCGGTTATCCCTTCACGGCTGTGACTACCATGGCGCAGGCGGGATTTCTGTCAACACCGGATGGCGTTCTCTGGGAAGAGAAGTATCTGAAGGGGGAAGCCTCCTCCGACGAGGGCTGGGGAGAAGCCCTGGACATGATGGGGGAGCTGATCGAGGCGGAAGCCTTTGAGCCGGAGGAGATGCTGGGCGTGTGGGATGCCCAGGTCATTGAGCGGTATTTTGAAAACGGAAAGAGTGCCATGATGTTTGTATGGGGCGGACAGGCGGAGCTGAGTGCCATGATGGAGTCCTCGGAGGACGAGTACGAGCTGTTCCCCTTCTTCGGCGCCAGGGACGGCGAGGAGCTTCTTGGCATCAATATTTCCACCATCTGGGGCATCAACCGGCGGCTGGGGGAGGCGGGCAATGAGAAGAAGCTGGAACAGGCGCTGAAAGTGCTGGACTGGATTGCCACGTCTGAGACCCAGGAGCTGCTGGCTGCCAGCCCGGCGGATATTCCGTCGCTGAAGCAGGTGAGTACGGATAAGGTGTCCAGCTTTTACAAGGAACTGTGGGAGGTGGCTCAGAACGGTCACAAGGCGCAGATGATCTACTCCGGCTATGAGGATGTGCTGGTGGAGGCAGGAACCATCATTCAGGACCATATCCTTTCCGGAAATGCGGACGGCATGCGGAAGGAGGTCACGGAGACTGTGGACCGGATTCACCGGGAGTGGCTGCAGGAAGGGACGAGCCGGTCTGTGTACGGGCAGATAGAGGGAGATCTGGACGAGGCGCAGACGGTGCAGCTGTTTGCCAATATGGCAGACGAGCAGGGGCTGGGCGACTTTGTGCTGATGACTCACGGAGAGAAGCAGGGCTTTGTGGAGAACTATATGGGGGTTGCCGGAAAGATGTACGGCGGTGTTGTGGACAATACCAATTATCTGAACTGTATTCCGGCGAAGGGCTCACGCAATCTGTTCACCCTGACCCTGACGGGAGAGCAGGTGAAGCAGCTTCTCACAGAGGGAAAGACCCTTTCCTCCGAGGATGGAAGCGAGAGCTATACCTGGCCCTACTACTGGGCGGGAATCGATGTGGAGCAGAAGGGTGATACCATCGCATCCGTCCGCCTGGACGGCGCAGAGCTGGAGGAGACCAGGGCTTATCAGGTGGTATTTATCGATCAGGATTATACGGAGGAGACCGCACAGGCGGGGAATCCGACGGATACGGGAGCGGCGATTCAGGAACTCTGGCTGTCCTGGCTGAAGGAGAAGGGTACGGTACAGGTTCCGGAGGTACTGCGCAGGCAGTAGGAACAGGAAGAAGGTGCAGAGCATGAAACGATGGAAATGGAGGCTGGCACTGTTAGCGGCAGCGGCGGGAGTGCTGCTTTCTGCCGGCTGCGGAAAGCAGCAGGCGGAGCGGGAGCCTCTTACCATACTTACAGGAGGATGGGATTACACGGACTTTCAGGAGGCGCTGCATAAGGTCCATCCGGAGATCCGGCTGGAGTTTGTGTCCTATCGGGGAGCCAATACCACGGAGACCATGAAGCAGATGCTTGCCAACGGGGATATGACGGACCTGTTTTCCATAACGGTGCTTCCGGATGAGGCTCTGGCGAGAGAGCAGCTGGTGGACCTGTCTGCACAGAGCTTTCTGAACCGGTATCCCATCAGTCAGCTGGAACGGCTGGCAGATGAAGACGGAGGCATGTATCTGATTCCGGGACCCCAGACGATTACAGGTATGGTGTACAATCAGACTCTGTTTGAGAAGTATGGCTGGAGTGCGCCGGAGACCATTGACGAGCTTCTGGCGCTTGTACCGAAGGCGCGGGAGAAGGGCATCGACCTGATGGAAAGTGAACTGTACTATCCGGGCGGCGGCTTCTGCTACTTCATCAACACGGGAGAGGCACTGTGGCTGAATACGCCGGAGGGACATCTCTGGAAGGAGGCATTTCAGAGCGGTCAGGCTTCTGCGGCGGACAGTCTGCAGCAGACTGCGGAACAGTTCCAGAAGTTTATTGACGCCGGGCTGATGAAGCGGGAAAATGTGACCCGGAATGTAAAAAGCTGCTATGATGACTTTCGGAGCAGGAAAAGTGCCATCTGGCTGGATACGGCACCCATCGACTTCTGGCAGCATGAGGACGGGACCGGGGACCGGTATGGTCTGCTGCCCTATCTTTCCGTGGATGGCGGGAACAATGTCTATATGACCAATGTGCTCCGCTACTACGGGATCAGCAGGAGACTGGAGGAGCCGGGCAATGAGCAGAAGCTGGAAGATGCCTGGAAGGTGCTGGATTTCATTGCCACACCGGACGGGCAGGCAGCCCTGGGAGCCGACGGCTCTTCAAAAATCTCGACCCTGATCGAGGACGAGCTGGCGGAGGACAGCCCGATCTATGAGGCGAAGAAGCGGGTGGACGAGGGCTACGGTATCCCCCTTCCCTATGCGGGCTGGGAGGATGTGGTCTCGGTGGCAGGCAGCGAGATCCAGAGATGGATTCTGGGAGAAAGCACAGCCGGGCAGGTGCTTGAGAGCATGGACAGGGCGAAGCAGGCGGCTGCCAGCGGAGACAACCGATACGCAAGAGCAGTAAAGTCCCTTACACTGGAGGAGACGGCAGAGCTGGTGGCAGCTTCCATGATGGAGGCAGCGGATACGGATGCGGCGCTGATGTCCCTGGGCGGTTACCGTGACGGGAAGGAGAATCCGGCGGGAGTCAATGCCAGACTGTACGCGGGAGACATTACGGATTTAAACTACACCACCGTTCTGGGAGTGAGGGGCAGAATCACGGTTCTCACCCTGACCGGTCGAGAACTGAAGGAGCTGGCAGAACAGGGACTGATCCTTCAGGAGGACGGCGCGGCATTTCCCTATGTGCTGAAGCTGCGGGACGAGGGGGAGCTTTTGGAGGAGCAGACCTACAGGGTGGCGGTGAATCCGGAGGGCTTCAGCGCCCGGACAGCAGAGGCAGGAAGTGCCCGGGAGACGGAGATTGACTTCTTTGCTGCCTACGTGGATTACATCCGGGCAGCAGGCAGTATTACCCCGGAAACTTAAAATTAATGTTAAAAAACAGGCAAAAGAGTGTGCGAAAGCCATTTTTTTGCCTGTTTTCTGCTGTCACAGGGTCCGCAACAGGCGGATACCCCTTGCATTTTACGACAAAAATAATTATAATGTTAAAATAACTATGCGCAGAAAAGGTGGCTTTTCTATGGAGACGAAGCAGATAGATGAAAATGTGGATATCGAACTGGAGAATCCGGCTGATTTTACAAGTCCGGAGGTCCTGTATCAGGAGCTGATCGACCGTATTCGGAAGTACCATCCTTCTGATGACATTTCACTGGTTGAGAAGGCATATAAGATCGCTTACGAGGCTCACAAGGAGCAGAAGCGTAAATCGGGTGAACCCTATATCATTCACCCTCTTTGTGTTGCGATCATTCTGGCGGATCTGGAGCTGGATAAGGAGACGATTGTGGCGGGCATTCTCCATGATGTGGTGGAGGATACCATCATGACCCTGGATGAGGTGGAGAAGGTATTTGGCGCCGAGGTGGCGCTTCTGGTGGACGGGGTTACCAAGCTGACTCAGATTTCCTGGTCCATGGATAAGGTGGAGATTCAGGCAGAGAACCTGCGCAAGATGTTCCTGGCTATGGCGAAGGATATCCGGGTGATCCTGATCAAGCTGGCTGACCGTCTGCACAATATGCGGACGCTGCAGTACATGAAGCCGGAGAAGCAGAAGGAGAAGGCGCGGGAGACCATGGATATCTATGCGCCGATCGCCCAGCGGCTTGGTATATCCAAGATCAAGGTGGAACTGGATGACCTGTCCTTAAAGTATCTGCAGCCGGAGGTATACTATGACCTGGCTGAGAAGATTTCTCTGCGCAAGGATGCCAGAGAGGCATTTGTGAAGAGCATCGTGGACGAGGTGACGAAGCAGATGAAGGACTCCGGCATCGAGGCGAAGGTGGACGGTCGGGTGAAGCACTTCTTCAGCATCTATAAGAAGATGGTGAATCAGGACAAGACCCTGGATCAGATCTATGACCTGTTTGCGGTTCGCATCATCGTGGAGTCGGTGAAGGACTGCTACGCGGCACTGGGCGTGATCCACGAGATGTATAAGCCGATTCCGGGGCGGTTCAAGGACTATATTGCGATGCCGAAGCCGAACATGTACCAGTCGCTGCACACGACCCTGATCGGCAGCAACGGACAGCCCTTTGAGATTCAGATTCGTACCTATGAGATGCACCGCACGGCGGAGTACGGTATTGCGGCTCACTGGAAGTATAAGGAGAGCGGAAGCGGCGCTATTGCAGCCGGCGATGAGGAGGCGAAGCTGTCCTGGCTGCGTCAGATTCTGGAGTGGCAGCGGGATGCGTCTGACGGTAAGGAATTCTTAAGCCTGATCAAGAGCGATCTGGACCTGTTCTCCGACATGGTATACTGCTTTACGCCAAGCGGCGATGTGAAGAACCTGCCCAGCGGCTCCACCCCCATTGACTTCGCCTATGCGATCCACAGTGCGGTGGGCAACAAGATGGTGGGCGCCCGGGTCAACGGCAAGCTGGTGAACATTGACTATGTGATCCAGAACGGTGACCGGATCGAGATCATCACATCCCAGAATTCCAAGGGACCCAGCCGGGACTGGCTGGCGCTGGTGAAGAGTACCCAGGCGAGAAACAAGATCAACCAGTGGTTCAAGACGGAGCTGAAGGAGGACAATATCGTCCGGGGCAAGGAGCTGATGGAGCGCTACTGCAAGGCGAAGGGCATCAACTACCCGGATATCAACAAGCCGGAGTTCCAGGAGAAGGTGATGATGCGGTACGCCTTCAAGGACTGGGATTCGGTGCTGGCATCCATCGGACATGGCGGCTTGAAAGAGGGCCAGGTCATCAACAAGATGCTGGAAGAGCTGAAGAAGAAGCAGAAGAAGGAAGTCACCGACAAGAACATTTTAGATGGCATCAGCGACATGTCCAACAAGGTTCCCGTGTCCAAGAAGTCAAAAAGCGGTATCGTGGTCAAGGGAATCCACGATGTGGCGGTGCGGTTCTCCCGCTGCTGCAGTCCGGTGCCGGGAGACGAGATCGTGGGATTTGTCACCAGAGGCAGGGGCATATCCATCCACCGGACAGACTGCATCAATGTGATCAATCTGCCGGAGAGCGAGCGGGTGCGCCTGATCGATGCGGAGTGGCAGCAGGCAGAAGGAGACGACAGCAAGGAGCGGTACACCACGGAGATTCAGATCTATGCCAACAACCGAATCGGCATGTTCGTGGATATTTCCAAGGTGTTTACAGAGCGGCAGATCGACATTACGTCCATGAGCAGCCGCACAAGCAAGCAGGGCAAGGCGACGATCATCATGACCTTTGACATCCATGGAATCGATGAGCTGAACCGCCTGATTGACAAGTTAAGACAGATTGAAGGGGTGTTGGATATTGAGAGGACTGCGGGGTAAGAGACGCAGTTTTCTCTTTGTCCGGCACAGGAAAGGAAGAATGTCATGAGCGATTTTCGAATCAAGACCTGCGTGCTGGGGGCTGTCAGCACGAACTGTTATCTGATTTACAATGAGGAAACCGGGGAAGCAGTGATCGTGGATCCGGCAGATAACGGCGCTTATATTCTGAACAAATGCAGAGAACTGGGAATCACACCGGAGGCGGTGCTTCTGACCCACGGTCACTTTGACCACATTCTGGCGGTGGAGGACATCCGCCGGGCATTCCGCTGCAAGGTATATGTGGGCAGGGATGAGGAGAAGCTGCTGCAGGATCCGCAGCAGAATCTGTCAGTTTCCATGGGCTCCGGTCAGATGAGCCTGAAGGCGGATGTGACGGTGCGGGACGGAGATGTGCTGAATCTGATCGGATTTGACTGGAAGGTGATCGAGACCCCGGGACATACGGTGGGATCGGTCTGCTACTATGTGGAGTCGGAGGACGTGCTGATCAGCGGCGATACGCTGTTTGCGGATTCTCTGGGACGGACGGATCTGCCTACGGGAAGTGCGGCGGCAATCGTGCGGTCCATTCAGGAGAAGCTGCTGGTGCTGCCGGAGGATACCATGGTGTATCCGGGACACGGCGATCCCACCACGATCCGGCATGAGAAACTGTACAATCCGGTGGCGGTGTATCGGCGGCGGTGAATGGCGGGCAGGGACCGATGTGACAGACCTTGAGAGATAGAAAGAGAGATATATGACAGGAATTATTTTAAACGATAATGCGTATGAGCAGGATATCCGGGAGCTTTTGATGGCATTCTTCCCGGGGGAGACCTTTGTACATGAGCTGCAGGACGGGATGGCGCGCAGTGTCCGTGGTACCTTGAGCGAGGACCGGAAGACATTTACCATACGGGTGGTTACCAGAGGGGAGAGAGGACACCATATCTGGCATATGACGCCGGCGGAGCGGGCAGAGCGGGATGTGTTCGATCAGCCGATTCCGGTGGATTACGAGAACCGGTTCGAGACCAAGAACAAGATCAAGCGTCGTCTGTACGTGATCTTAAGGTCCATCACCGGCAGGAATCTTCCCTGGGGCACACTGACCGGCATCCGACCAACGAAGATCGCCATGACGAAGCTTCAGGAGGGCATGCCGGAGGAGGAAATCTTCCGCTATATGAAGGACACCTACTTTACCAGCGATGAGAAGATTCGCCTGAGCATCGAGATTGCGAAGCGGGAGCTGCAGCTTTTGTCCACCATCGACTACCGGCACGGCTACAGCCTGTATGTGGGGATTCCATTTTGTCCGACCACCTGTCTGTACTGCTCCTTCACCTCCTATCCCATCGGAAAGTGGCAGGGGCGCACGGGACTTTATCTGGACGCGCTGTTTAAGGAGCTGGATTATGTGGCAGAGGAGAAGAAGGGACGCACGCTGGATACGGTGTATTTCGGCGGCGGCACTCCTACATCCCTGTCACCGGAGGATCTGGACCTTCTGATCACGAAGCTGAAGGAAACCTTTGATTTTTCCACGGTACAGGAGTTTACGGTGGAGGCGGGACGTCCGGACAGCATCACCAGGGAGAAGCTGGAAGTGCTGAAAAAGCACGGCGTGACCCGTATTTCCATCAATCCTCAGACCATGAAGCAGGAGACCTTAAAGCTGATCGGGCGGCATCACACGGTGGAGGATGTGAAGGACCGGTTCCGGATGGCAAGAGAGCTGGGCTTTGACAATATCAACATGGATCTGATCATCGGACTGCCGGAGGAGGAGCTTGAGGATGTGCGGGCGACCATGGAGGCGGTGAAGGAGCTGGCTCCGGACAGCGTGACCGTCCATTCCCTGGCGATCAAGCGTGCCGCCAGACTGAACACCATGAAGGAAGTCTACAAGGACTTGAAGATCACCAATACCCAGGAGATGATCGACCTGACAGCTCAGTATGCCAGAGAGATGGGGCTGGAGCCCTACTATCTGTACCGCCAGAAGAATATGGCGGGCAACTTTGAAAATGTAGGCTACGCGGCGCCGGGAAAGGCCTGCATCTACAATGTGCTGATCATGGAAGAGCAGCAGACCATCATCGGCTGCGGCGCAGGCACCACCACCAAGCGCCTGTTTGCAGAGGAGAACCGGATTGAGCGGGCGGAGAATGTGAAGGACGTGGAGCAGTACATTGACCGGATCGATGAGATGATCGAGCGGAAGAGGAAGCTGCTGGGAGAGTAAGGCTGGTTGCCTGTAAGGGATTGCGGTGACAGGAAGGCAAGGCTGCGGTGATGTTGAGGTAATGCTGTGGCAATGCTGTGGCGATGTTGTGGTAATTTTGCGGTAATACTGTGACGATGCTGTGGCAATCCTGTGCAGGCAGGCGCGTTTTGGACAATAAATGGATATTATTAAAAAAATTGTCCAAAAGTGTTCGGGATATGATGATTAGTGGTTGACATAAGACCGATTTTGGACAATTATGCTTGATAAAGCCATGTAATTATCCAAAAACTCAAGATTTTTGGACAATTATCGGGAATTTTAGTTCAGAATTGTCCAAAACACCAGCTTTTGCGGTTTAAAATGTACCATCAAAGCATGGTTTGGACAATTTTTTGAAATATTGGCTGTAATTGTCCAAACATTACCGATGAACCACCATTCGCCACGTGTTAACAGCAACCAGATTCAGGCTGGCGAGGTATGCCGCGTGGGAACAGCAGCCAGATTCAGGGCGGTAAGATATGCCGTTGCGATAAAACGTTGCATTTTATGGATGACAATAGTATAATCGTAGGGCATAAGACATTACAGAGTACAGGAGCAGCTGCCATCACAAGGTGCAGCTGCGGACATAAAAGCAGAATATAGAAAATGGAGAACTATCATGGCACTGAAAAAGAAGCCGGTGACCGGCATGAGAGACATCCTGCCTGCGGAGATGCAGATTCGGGACTATGTGACCAATCAGATTAAGGAGACCTACCGGAGTTTTGGATTTACCCAGATCGAGACTCCGTGTGTGGAGCATATTGAGAACCTGACCAGCAAGCAGGGCGGCGACAATGAGAAGTTGATCTTCAAGATCTTAAAGCGCGGCGAGAAGCTGAATTTGGAGACAGCCCAAGAGGAGAATGACCTGGTAGACGGCGGTCTGCGCTATGACCTGACCCTGCCGCTGTCCCGCTACTACTCCAACAACGGCGCGAATCTGCCGAGCCCGTTCAAGGCACTGCAGATGGGAAGCGTATGGCGTGCAGACCGTCCGCAGAAAGGACGCTACCGTCAGTTCACCCAGTGTGATATCGACATTCTGGGGGATGCCAGCAATATGGCGGAGATCGAGTTGATTCTGGCGACCACCACAGCGCTTGGACGCATCTGCCCCAACAATGCATTTACGGTTCGCATCAACGACCGGGGTATCTTAAAGGGTATGGCGATGTACTGTGGGTTCCCGGAGGAGTCCATGGATCAGGTATTTATCACTCTGGATAAGATGGACAAGATTGGTCTGGATGGCGTGGCGGCAGAGCTTCTGGAGTCCGGATATGAAAAAGAGAGTGTTGAGAAGTACACGAAGCTGCTGGCTGAGGTCGGCGATGACGCGGCAGCTGTTCGGAGTCTTGGCGAGATTCTGGCAGAGGTGATGCCGAAGGAGACCGCCGAGAACCTGTCCTACATTATGGATACGGTTTCCGATGTGGCTGAGACCGAGTTCAGACTGGCATTTGACCCGACGCTGGTGCGCGGCATGTCCTACTATACCGGCACCATTTTCGAGGTTTCCATGGAAGGCTTCGGCGGTTCCGTGGCAGGCGGCGGCCGTTATGACAAGATGATTGGAAAGTTCACCGGTGTGGATACCCCGGCATGCGGATTTTCCATCGGATTTGAGCGTATCGTTACCATCCTGATGGATCAGGGCAGCAGCGTGGAGAATGCAGCGGCAAAGAAGGCGTATCTGATCGAGAAGAATATGGACGCTGACCGCTTCAAGGAGATCATGAAGCAGGCGATGGCAGAGAGGAAGGCAGGCGTGCAGGTGCTGGTATCCCAGATGAACAAGAACAAGAAGTTCCAGAAGGAGCAGCTTGGCAAAGAGGGCTATACGGAGTTTGTGGAGTTCTATCGGGAAGCACTGAAGTAATTGCAGATCAAAATAGAAGAAACAATTGTGATGCGGTGGAAAACCGTTTGCAGAAAATTCAAGACAATCAAGATAAGCAAGAATAAGGAGATAAAATCATGGCAGAGTCAATGCTGGGACTGAAGCGGTCCCATCGGTGTACAGAGGTTAGCAGTGCAAACATCGGCCAGGACGTTACCGTCATGGGATGGGTGCAAAAGAGCAGAAATAAGGGCGGCATTATTTTCGTGGATTTAAGAGACCGTTCCGGTATTCTGCAGATTATTTTTGAGGAGAGCGACTGCGGGGCTGAGAGCTTTGCAAAGGCTGAGAAGCTGAGAAGTGAGTTCGTCATCGCTGTGACCGGCCGGGTGGAGGCACGTTCCGGCGCAGCCAATGAGAATCTGGCAACGGGCAATATCGAGGTGCGCGCCAATTCCCTGCGCATCCTGTCTGAGTCCGAGACTCCGCCGTTCCCGATTGAGGAGAATTCCAAGACCAAGGAGGACCTGCGCCTGAAATACCGCTTCCTGGACTTAAGAAGACCGGATATGCAGCGCAACCTGCTGCTGAGAAGCCAGATTGCCATTCTGACCAGACAGTTCCTGGCAGAGGAGGGATTTTTGGAGATTGAGACCCCGACCCTGATCAAGAGTACGCCGGAGGGCGCCCGTGACTATCTGGTGCCGAGCCGTGTGCATCCGGGTTCCTTCTACGCACTGCCCCAGTCTCCGCAGCTCTTTAAGCAGCTGCTGATGTGTTCCGGCTATGACCGTTACTTCCAGCTGGCAAGATGCTACCGTGATGAGGATCTGCGTGCAGACCGTCAGCCGGAGTTCACCCAGATCGATATGGAGCTATCCTTCGTGGATGTGGATGACGTGATCGATGTCAATGAGCGTCTCTTACACAAGCTGTTCAAGGAGATTCTGCATGTGGAGATTCCGCAGCCGATTCCGCGTATGACCTGGCAGGAGGCTATGGACCGCTTTGGTTCCGACAAGCCGGACCTGCGCTTTGGTATGGAACTAAAGGATGTTTCCGATGTGGTGAAGGACTGCGAGTTCGTGGTATTTAAGGGCGCACTGGAAAATGGCGGTTCTGTCCGCGGTATCAACGCAGAGGGACAGGGCGCTATGCCGCGTAAGAAGATCGACGCGCTGGTTGAGTTTGCGAAGGGCTTCGGCGCGAAGGGTCTGGCTTACGTTGCAATTCAGGCAGACGGAAGCTTTAAGTCCTCCTTTGCAAAGTTCATGACCGAGGAGCAGATGGCTGCCCTGATTGCAGCGATGGACGGTAAGCCGGGCGACCTGTTGCTGTTCGCTGCTGATAAGAACAAAGTCGTATGGGATGTGCTGGGCAACCTGCGTCTGGAGTTGGCACGTCAGTTAGACCTGCTTAAGAAGGATGATTACAAGTTCCTGTGGGTAACCGAGTTCCCGCTTCTTGAGTACTCCGAGGAGCAGAACCGCTTCGTGGCAATGCATCACCCATTCACCATGCCGATGGATGAGGACTGGCACTTGATCGACAGCGATCCGGGCAAGGTTCGTGCAAAGGCTTACGATATCGTGCTGAACGGCACGGAGATCGGCGGCGGTTCTGTGCGTATCCACCAGGGTGATATCCAGTCCAAGATGTTCGAGGTACTGGGCTTCACTCCGGAGAAGGCACAGGATCAGTTCGGATTCCTGCTTGAGGCATTCAAGTACGGAGTTCCGCCGCACGCTGGACTGGCTTACGGTCTGGACCGCGTGGTTATGCTGATGGGCGGCTGCGACAGCATCCGTGAAGTCATCGCATTCCCGAAGGTGAAGGATGCGTCCTGTCTGATGACCGAGGCTCCGACCCCGGTAGATCCGAAGCAGTTGGAGGAGCTGGGAATCGAAGTCAGCGAAGTGGTTGAGGAGGAGTAATCCGCAGCCGATGGGCAGGCGGCAAGCCTGGGACTGAGATTGATTAGAGCAATAGTAATACAGGAATAAAAAAGCCGGTACATGGCTGATCATTCGCGTCTGTGAGACGCGGAGAATCGGCGGTGTACCGGCTTTGTGCAGGGATGGGGCTGTCGGTTAATGCCGATTTTTAAAGCTCCTACACCAAAACAAGCATA
>JAUNPU010000037.1 GCA_030536555.1 Eubacteriales bacterium
TCCATCATCCTCATCCTCATCATCCTCTCCATCATCATCCCGCATCGCATCTCCCGGCTTCCTCTGCACAGTCTCCCCTGGAACAGATACCGGCACCTGGATCCGGACTGCCGGCTTCGCCTGTTCTCCAGCCCCTGTCGCCTTATCCATTCCATTTTCACCTGCTGCCGAATCGCTATTATCCTGCTCACCTGCTTCCAAATCGCCCTTCTCCTTTTCCTGCTCCTCCGCTTCTGTTCCGGCTCCGCCCTGCTGGAGAATCTCAATTTCAACCTCTACACGTCCGCGCAGATGCTCTGTCACGCCGCTTCTAAGTTCCAGCCCGTATTCCTGAAACTCCGCCTCTTTGGGCGTATCAATCACAAATGACACCTGCCCGCCTGCTGACAGAAATCCCATCTCGATTGCCCGGTCAATCAGTTCATCTGCAACCGTCACCTTATCCTTGCCTTTTCCTGTATAGCCTTCCAGCAGTTCTGCACCGTCTTCATTGGCTCCGCTCAGCTTCACCACAGTACCTCTCCGGTTCAGGCTGATTTCAACCTTCGGATTGATTGTCATAAGAATGGAAGCATGCACTGCAAGATACTGCTGGTAATACCCTATGCCAAACACCATCAGAAAGCAGGCTGCTACTGCCGCCACACTGCCAAGCCGCCAAATCCGCCTGCGCGAATTCCGCTCCCCAGGTCTCATCGGTATCAGCCCCGCTCCCCCGGTCTGAACGCCGCCAGCCGCACTTTCATCCCGCATCAGCACCGGCTCCTCCACGGTCTGCCCCACTTCATAATGCAGATTCGCCGCATTCACAAAACGCCCCTCCTCATCGAGAAGCACTGCATAGCTGGTATGGCACTCCATCACGAGATATTTCATACTGCCGTACCTCCTTTCCACACCTGCTTCAAATGTCCGCGTATAATCTCATATCCATTGGTATAGATCAGCAGCAGCGCCGCCACATAGCTTCGATGCCGCTCCAGAGTCTTGCGCTCCGTACCGCTGCCTTTCACAAGCTGCGCCAGCGGCAGGCGCTTTGTCCGCAGGAAGTCCTCCAGCAATCCCGGATGCTCTCTTGCGTACTGAATCGCCTTCCGGCAGGCATCCAGCGTCCGCTGCTGGCGCGGACAGTTGTCCGACACATCCGTAAGGCTGATGCCAAATGACTTCATCTGCCGGGACAGCTCTTCAATCTCCGCACGGGTGGCGTCCCGCATAATCATTTCCTCGCTGTGATTGGACTCATCCGCCAGAGTGTCCGCAATCGATCTGTCATCCTCCCCCTGGGGCTCATCCAGGGAGAGCATCCCGCCGTGACGCTGCTCTTTCCGACAGTAGTCAATCAGCCTGCTTTTGATCAGCAGCGCCGCATAGCTTAAGAATGCCCCACGCCCCCGGGAATACCCACGGATTGCCTCATGGAATGCAATCATGGCAATGCTCAGCTCGTCATCGCTCTCCGACGGCGGTCGATGGAGGAATCTGGCTGTTTCTGATTTGATAAACGGCATATAATCCTCGATCAGCCGGTCTGCCGCCTGCATATTTTCTTTTGCTTTATATACCTGCTGAATGATCTGGTGTTCCCGCTCCATTGATCAGTCCCTCCCCTGTATACAGATTACGCTCCCGGTCATCAAAAACCGGGGTAATAGCTCAAAATAATTTTTAATGTGTACTTATCCAATATAAGTGTACCTGTATTTTGTAAAATTTCCAATAAATTCAGGTAAAATCGGTGTAAACTCTGCCACCTCTTTACCAGAATACAGGCACCCAGATAATATTTCCCCTCAAAACACCAAAAGCATGCCCGAGAACTGCAATGGATAATTCACTGCCTCTGTCAGTGCGAAGGAATCGGAAGTCCAGAAAGCGGCAGCCAGAGAAAAAATCCGCACTATATTTCCGGGGACGAATGAAGTATAATGAAGTCAAGGGCAAATATGAATTTGCAAAGGAGAAAATCATGATTAGAATAGCAACCAGAAATGACGTTGACAGCATTGTAAAAATATATGAACATATACACGATGCAGAAGAAGCAGGTGAAGCAGTCGTAGGGTGGGATAGAAATGTATATCCGACTTATCAAACTGCGTTAGAAAGTGTTATAAAAGGAGATATGTTTGTAGAGGAAGACAAGGATATTATCGTTGCTGCAGGAAGAATAAACCAGGAGCAGGTGAAGGAATATGCAGAATGTCCGTGGTTATATCAGGCAGCCGATCATGAAGTAATGGTACTTCATACGCTAGTGGTAGATCCATATATCAAAGGGAAAGGATATGGTTCTGCATTTGTTAAATTCTATGAAGAGTATGCACGATCCAGAAACTGTCATACTTTACGGATTGATACAAACGAAAAGAACATACCAGCCAGAAGGTTTTATCAAAAGCTTGGTTTTAGAGAGGCTGGATTCGTACTCTGCAATTTCAATGGAATCGATGGAGTGCGATTAGTGTGTTTGGAGAAAAAGCTTTAATTATCGGCTGAGACAATCAAGGATCAAGGGTATTTTAATGGAAAAGCATACGTTTTTTCTATCATAATGGATATATGCAATTGAAATAGTTAAGGGGATGGTGAAAAAACCAGGAATCAGAAAACGCGTCACCAGCGCGTTTCCCGATATGCATGGCAACAAAAGAACGCAGGACATATCCACCCAAATGAATACATCCTGCGTTCCGCAGTCAAATCTTATGTTTTACTTTCTGTAAGAAGCATCCTCTAACCGCAGATGTCTCGGCAGACCGTCTACCATCATCGGAGTCAGCTCAGCCTGGATCAGCGGACGAACATAGTTCATGAAGTCCTCAGTCACATAGTTGCCTTCCTCATTGATCCACTCTCTCGGAACCTTCTTCTCGATGTTGGCAATCTTATGTACATCGTAGATGTCGGTCACGCACAGGTACGGATCGTCCGATACTCTCTTTAAGATGATCATCTTGCCGGTCTCGCCCTCAAATGCAGCCTTCACAGCTGCACCGCCTACCTGGTAAGCCTCGGTGATGTCCACACGGCCTACGATGTGAGATGCGCAGCGCTGTAAGGAGTTGAACTCGATGGCTCTGGTCTTGCAGCCTACTTCCTTGGAGATTTTCTCTGCCAGGAAGCGTGCCGTACCGGTCAGCTGACGATGTCCGAATGCATCCACATAGTCGATGTTGTCGGTCAGCTCGCAGACATATCTGCCGTCAGCTACCTTCACACCCTCGGAGATTGCAACAACCACAGATTTTTTCTTCTTGTGGATGTCAGCGATGGTCTGCATGAACTGATCTACATCAAAGGTGATCTCCGGCAGGAACAGAAGATCCGGACCCTCACAGTCCTCACCGGTTGCCAGTGCAGCCGCACCGGTCAGCCATCCTGCGTTACGACCCATGATCTCGATCAGGGTTACGTTCTGCTGATCGTATACCAGACCGTCGCGGATGATCTCCTTGGTAATGGAAGCGATGTACTTTGCAGCACTTCCGAAGCCTGGAGTGTGGTCCGTAACAGCCAGATCGTTGTCGATGGTCTTCGGCACACCCATGAAGCGGATCTTGCTGCCGTTTAAGATAGCATAGTCAGACAGCTTCTTGATGGTATCCATGGAGTCATTGCCGCCGATGTAGAAGAAATACTCTACCTCCAGCTTGTCCAGGATCTCGAAAATCTTGTCATACACTTCCCGGTTGTCCTTGATCTCCGGCAGTTTGTAACGGCAGGAACCCAGGAAAGAAGACGGCGTTCTCTTTAAGAGATCGATATCCAGATCGCTGCGGATGTGCTCGGATAAGTCTACGACCTTCTCCTCTAACAGACCCTGAACACCGTGCAGCATACCGTATACCTTTTTGGCACCACGGTCTCTTGCAGTCTTGTAAACGCCTGCAAGGCTGGAGTTGATGACTGCGGTCGGACCGCCGGACTGACCTACGATTACGTTACCCATTACTGATTTCATAACATTTGTCCCCCTGTTTGATTTATTTCGGGCGCTTTCCTTACCTTTTGCAAAGCGTACCCGGTGTATTACCTCCCGGATTGTCCGGGTAAGTTTCCATTATCGTGCCATCTCAAGCTGCGGTCCCTTGCTGTTGTGTGCCTTGATGATCGTGTCGATCTCATCTAAACTGGATGACGGCAGGTCTCCCGGAATCGTATTCTTAACAGCACTTGTTGCATTGCCATACTGAATTGCCTTTGCACAGTCAAAGTCATTTGCCAGCAGACCATACAGTGCACCGGAAATATAAGCGTCGCCGCTTCCGATACGGTCTACCACCTCGATATCCCGGTAAGGCTCCTCCTCAAAGAAGCAGTCCTTCTTCGCGTCGTACATGACGGAACCGAAGGTATGGCGCTTCGGGCTGTGTACGATTCGCTGGGTTGCTGCCACGATGGAGATCGGATACTCCTCCGTGAAGCTCTTCATCATCTCTCTGGCGGTGCCGGTCTTTCCAAAGGTCAGACGTGCCGTGTCCTCGGAGCAGAAGAATATGTCCACGTAAGGCAGAATCTGCTCGATGCAGGCTTTTGCCTCCTCGCCGGTCCACAGATTGCCGCGGAAGTTGACATCGAAGGATACCAGCGTTCCAGCCGCCTTGAACCGCTTGATCATCTCAATGGTGGTCTCCCGGATCTTCGGGTTCAGCGCCAGTGTGATGCCGCTGGTGTGGAAGCAGCGAGTCGCCCCGTATACATCCTCCGGAATCTCATCGATGCTCAGAGAATAGAAGGAACTGTTGCTTCGGTCATAAATAACCTTCGGCTTTCTCGGATATGCGCCGTTCTCGTAGAAGTAGATTCCCACGCGGGCATTGGGTGAGTTGTCATAGATGAAATAGTCATCGCTGACGCCGTAGGAACGAATCTTTCCTTTCATGAACGTTCCCATATCGTGGGAAGGCAGTCTGGAAATGATGCCCGTATGCAGCCCCAGAAGCGCTACACCTACAGCCACATTCAGCTCTGCGCCGCCTACCTGCTTGACGAAGGTATCGCCGCGCACCAGACGGTCATTATTTGGCGGAGACAGACGCAAAAGCACCTGTCCGAATGTCAGTAAATCAAAATTTCTGTTCTGTTCCATCATCTTCATCCTTTCCTGTAAGGCTGTATCTTGTCTCAGACAAGCTGTCCTGATTCTTTTCTGTGAAGATTATAACAAACTCTGCATAGATAAAATGGCTAATTTCTGTGTCAGAAATTAGCCATTTTGGTTGTATGAACTTATGTCAGTGGTAATTCCCGTCTGATTGCAGAGAAATTATCTCTGTACACGACCTGAACCGTCGCCGCCAGCCAGGTTCTCAACGTCTGCACGGGTAACCAGGTTGAAGTCGCCAGGAATGGTGTGCTTCAGAGCGGAAGCTGCTACTGCATACTCCAGAGCTGCCTTCATATCCTTGCCGTCTAACAGACCGCATACCAGACCTGCTGCGAAGGAGTCGCCGCCGCCTACACGGTCAACGATCGGGGTGATGGAGTACTTTTTGGAATGATAGAACTCACGGGTCTTACCATCCATGATGCAAGCGGACCAGCCGTTGTTGGAAGCGCTGTAGCTCTCACGCAGGGAGCTGATGATGTACTTGAAGCCGAACTTGTCAGCCATCTGGTTGAAGATATCAACATAGCCGCCCAGCTCCAGATCACCGGAGGTAACGTCGGTGTTGCCCGGCTTGAAGCCCAGAACCTTCTCAGCGTCCTCTTCGTTGCCGATGCAAACGTCAACATACTGCATCAGGTTGGTCATGATCTTCTGTGCCTTCTCGGAAGACCACAGTTTCTTACGGAAGTTTAAGTCTACAGATACGGTTACGCCGTGAGCCTTTGCTGCCTTACAAGCTGCCTCGGTAACCTCTGCTGCCAGATCAGATACAGCCGGGGTAATACCGGTGAAGTGGAACCAGTCAGCATCCTTGAAGATCTCGTCGAAATCGAACTCATCTGCAGTTGCACAGGCAATAGCGGAGTTAGCACGATCGTAAACAACGTTGGAAGCTCTCATTGCAGAACCGGTCTCCAGGAAGTAGATGCCCAGTCTGTCGCCGCTGCGGGAGATGAACTTGGTACCTACGTTGTACTTTCTCAGAGCTGCTACTGCACAGTCACCGATCGGGTTAGCCGGAATAGCAGATACGAACTCTACGTCATGTCCATAGTTAGCCAGAGATACAGCTACGTTAGCCTCGCCGCCGCCGTAGTTGATATCAAACTCGTCTGCCTGGATGAATTTCTCGTTGTTCGGGGTAGATAATCTCAGCATGATCTCGCCCATGGTTACTACTTTTGCCATTTTTCTATTCTCCTTTTATATGTTTAAGATTTACTTACGTGCTGCTGCAACTGCTGCTACGAACTCCTGAGCCTTAGCGGTAACTGCTGCGAAGTCGCCGGTCTTAGCGCCCTTGGTCAGGCTGCTGCCGGTACCTACTGCGTATGCGCCAGCATTGATCCACTTGTCAACGTTGTCTACGTCAACACCGCCGGACGGCATGAACTCACCCTGCGGCAGCGGTCCCTTGAAGGAGCTGATTGCGGACGGTCCTACAATGTTGCCCGGGAAGATCTTGATGATATCGCATCCTGCTTCCAGTGCGGTGATTGCTTCGGTTGGGGTCATAACGCCCGGCAGCATCGGCACTCTGTAGCGGTTGCAAAGCTTGATGGTCTCTACGTTTAAGCCCGGGCTTACTACGTAGTTAGCGCCAGCCAGGATTACGGCTCTTGCGGTCTCCGGATCCAGAACGGTACCTGCACCGATGACAACCTTGTCGTTGTCTTTATACTTGTTAGCCATAGCTGCGATGAAGTCAACCGGGTTGCCCTCATCCATGGTCATGGTGATCTCAATGAAGTTGATGCCGCCTGCGATGATAGCGTCTACAACCTTCTCACCCTGCTCCAAGTTCTTTGCACGAACAACAGCTACAAGGCAGTCTTCTTTCATTCTTGCTAAAACCTGTTCTTTTTTCATGATTCTCATTTCTCCTTCTCTTCTTTTTATTCGTATATGCGAATGCGTTTCGCAAATACAATTCTTATGACTTTATATTAATCGTTTCGGGCGCTTTTGTCAACAGGTATTTCCTATATTTTCCCCAGAAATCCCAATAATTTTGAGACTTCGCGGGATTTTTCCAAAACCACCCGGCCAAGGGCCTCATAATCCTCTGTAGGCTTGTACAGACTGGACACGCTGATGGATCCCAGCACATTCCCATCGGGTCCGAACACCGGTGCTCCCACGCACTCCATGTGTTCCTCTACCTCTCTGGCATCCAGGGCATATCCCTTCTCTCTCACAGTCTCCAGCTCTGCCATCAGTGACTTCTTATCCAGAATGGTCCGCTCTGTCTTCTTGCGGAATTTGATCCGGTTCATGACCTGCTCTCTGGTCTCGTCATCACTGTAAGCCAGAATCGCCTTCCCCAGGGAGGTGCAGTACATCGGATTCTTCGTCCCTACGGTTGCTGTGGTAATAATCGGATTCTCCGGCTCCGCCTTACAGATATAGACCACCTCATGATCGGAACGGACTCCAAAGAACACGGTCTTTCCCAGTTCTCTGGCAAACGCCTTCATCTCCGGCTCGATCACGCTGATAAAGTCCAGATTGTTCGTATAATTAATACCGATGCGATAGGCAGTCAGACCGATGGTGTAGCGCTGACGCTGTCCCCGGTCCACATTCACCATGCCCATCTCTGCCAGTGTGGTGACGATGTCATAGGCACTGGTCTTGGGCAGTTCCAGCTTCTCGCAAATATCATCCAGTGTGATCCCGTCCGGGTTCTTGGACACCAGCTTCAGGATCTCTACGGTTCTCTGTGTAGTTCTGTTCAGTTTCATGGAATGTAGTCTCGCCTTTCTTATTCTCTGTAAGGCATGGCCGGCTTATCCGCAGCAGATGAGGAACGCGGCAGCGCTCCTTCCCGTATGATTACAGGGTTACGCCCTGCTTGAAAATAGCCATATCGTGGAAGCCTGCCTCCTCGGCTTTTACCTTCTTGCCGGAAGCAACTGCCAGCACATAGTCAAACAGCTCCTGTGCCAGCTGATCCTTACTCTTATCTTCTACCATACGTCCTGCATTAAAGTCAATCCAATTATCCTTGTGACCGGCAAGTTTTGAGTTGCTGGAAATCTTCACGGTCGGTACCGGAGATGCAAACGGGGTGCCGCGGCCGGTGGTAAACAGCACGATATGAGCGCCGGATACTGCCAGTGCAGTGGATGCCACCAGATCGTTGCCCGGTGCGGATAACAGGTTCAGTCCCTTCACCTTCACCGGCTCGCCGTATGCCAGCACGCCCTTGACCGGAGCGCTTCCGGACTTCTGGGTGCAGCCTAAGGACTTGTCCTCCAAGGTAGAGATGCCGCCCTTTTTGTTGCCCGGAGACGGATTCTCGTAGATGGTCTGGTTATGGCTGGTAAAGTAGTTCTTAAAGTCATTGATCAGGCTTACGGTCTTGTCGAACAGCTCCGGGGTCTCGCAGCGGTTCATCAGCAGGGTCTCTGCGCCGAACATCTCCGGAACCTCCGTCAGTATCGTAGTGCCGCCCTTGGAAATCAGCAGATCGGAAAATGCGCCTACAGTCGGGTTCGCCGTGATGCCGGACAGTCCGTCAGAGCCGCCGCACTTCATGCCGATGATCAGCTCGCTGGCATCGATCTCTTCTCTGCTGAACGCGCCTGCGTAGGTCGCCAGCTCCTCGATCAGCTTCATTGCCTCAGCCTGCTCGTCTTCCACGTCCTGACACTGTAAGAACTTCACTCTCTGCTCGTCATACTCGCCGATGTACTCCTTCAGCACCGGAATGTTGCTGTTCTCACAGCCCAGTCCCAGTACCAGCACACCGGCTGCGTTGGGATGATTGATCATGTCAGCCAGTACGGTGCGGGTGTGCTCCTGGTCGTCTCCCATCTGGGAACAGCCGTAAGGATGCGGGAATGCGATGATCTCCTCCACGTTGCCGCCTACGAACTTCTGTGCCTTCTTCTCCAGTGCCTGAGCGATGGAGTTGACACAGCCTACGGTCGGAACGATCCAGATCTCATTGCGGACACCCACCTTGCCGTTGGCACGGCGATATCCCTGAAAGGTTGCATGGGCGGATTCCTTTAAGTTAGAAGCAACCGGCTCATAGGTGTAGTCTAAAAGCTCTCCCAATGCAGTGCGCAGATTGTGTACATGTACCCATCCGCCTGCCGGAATGGCTTCCTTTGCATAACCGATGCGGAAGCCGTACTTGATCACCTCGCCGCCCTCAGCAATCGGCTTCAGTGCAAACTTGTGGCCCTGGGGAATCTCCTCCAGTGTGGTCACCTGATACGGTCCGACTGTCAGCTGCTCTCCGCCTGCAATCGGTCGCAGCGCTACTGCCACATTATCATCCTCATGAATCCTGATAAAATCCTGCATGATATGTTCTCCTTTTTCATTTAAAAATGTGATATCGCCTACTTATCCCATGGTGTCATTCGTTTGTGTAAGTGCTTACAATTATTCTACAGAATCTTCGTGAATAAGTCAAGACAGATTCCGGTTTTTCTCAAAAAAAACTGTGCAAATAGTTGCAAACCACTTGCATTATTCCATTTTCACGGGTATAATAGGTTTAGGTTGTAAGCACTTACAGGAATATTGATGATTTTGGTCATTTTCCTGCAAAAGCGAGAAGAGGTGAACGATTGAATATTTATGATGTTTCTGAAAAAGCAAAGGTATCCATTGCCACCGTATCCCGCGTGTTGAATGGCAATCCCAACGTCAGTGAGAAGACCCGCACCCGTGTGCTGGAGGTCATGGACGAGCTGGGCTACACGCCCAACGTATTCGCACGGGGGCTGGGACTGGGCACTATCCAGACCATCGGCATCATGTGCTCCGACTCATCCGACCCGTATCTGGCACACGCCATTTACTTTCTGGAGCGGGAGCTTCGAAGCTACGGCTATGATTCCATTCTGTGCTGTACGGGAAGTTCCTTAGAGACCAAGAGGCAGTATTTCGATCTGCTGCGCTCCAAGAAGGTGGACGCGATCATTCTGGCGGGTTCCAAGTTCATTGAGATGAAGGCAAAGGACAACCAGTATATCATCGATGCGTCCGCGGAGATTCCCATTATGCTGGTCAATGGTTATCTGAAAGGAGACAACATTTACTGCACCCTGTGTGATGACCGCATGGCAATACAGACCGCTGCCGGCAAGCTGATTGCATCCGGCTGCCGGGACATTCTGTATCTGTACACCAGCAATTCCTACAGCGGCACCAACAAGATGAAGGGCTACCGCGACGCGCTGACCACCCATGGTCTCCCGCTCCGGGAAGAGTATATTCACAACTGCCGCAAGGATGTGCTGTCTGCCCGCGATCTTCTGCTGGAGCTTCACAACTCCGGTCTGGTCTTCGATGCGGTGATGACCTCCGACGATACTTTGGCTGTAGGCGCTGTCAAGTACGCCCACGCCACCGGGCGAAGCATTCCGGATGACTTAAGCATCGTCGGCTACAACAATTCCATCTATGCTGTGTGTACGGACCCGGAGCTTACCTCCATCGACACCAAAGTCGAGGCACTGTGTACCAGCACCGTCAATACCCTGATGGGCGTTTTCAACGGCGGCAATGTCCCCAGTCGGACTACTATTGCTGCCGATTTGATAAAAAGAGCAACTACCAAATTTTAACTTATTTAAGGAGGATTTTCCCCATGAAACAGTTTATGGACAAAGATTTCTTACTGTCAACCGAGTCCGCACAGCAGTTATTCCACGACTATGCAGAGAAGATGCCGATTCTGGACTACCACTGCCACATCAACCCGCGTGAGATCGCTGAGGACCGCAAGTTTGAGAACATCACTCAGGTATGGCTGGGCGGCGACCATTACAAGTGGCGTCAGATGCGTTCCAACGGCGTGGATGAGAAGTACATCACTGGCGACGCTACCGACCGTGAGAAGTTCCAGAAGTGGGCAGAGACCTTAGAGAAGCTGATCGGCAACCCGCTGTACCACTGGAGCCACTTAGAGCTGCAGAGATACTTCGGCTACACCGGTCATCTGAACGGCGAGACCGCTGAGGAAGTCTGGAACCTGTGCAACGAGCAGCTTCAGAACAAGTGGTCCGTTCGCAGCCTGATCAAGGCTTCCAACGTTACCCTGATCTGCACCACCGACGATCCGATCGACACCCTGGAGTGGCATCAGAAGATCGCTGCTGACGACACCTTCGACGTACAGGTACTGCCGGCATGGAGACCGGACAAGGCTATGAACGTGGAGAAGCCGGACTATGCCGAGTATCTGGCTAAGCTTTCCGCAGTAAGCGGCGTAGAGGTAAAGGACTTCGCTTCCTTAAAAGCAGCTCTTAAGAATCGTATGGAGTACTTCAGCGCCAACGGCTGCTGTGTATCCGACCATGCTCTGGAGTATGTGATGTACTACCCGGCTGACGACGCTGCCATCGACGCAATCATGGCAAAGAGCCTGGCTGGCGAGAAGATCACCAAGGAAGAGGAGCTGACCTTCAAGACCGCATTCATGCTGTTCGTAGCAAAAGAGTACAACCGCATGGGATGGGTAATGCAGCTGCACTATGGCTGCAAGCGTGACAACAACGCATTTATGTATCAGCAGCTTGGCCCGGATACCGGATTTGACTGCATCAACAACTACGCTCCGTCCGCACAGATGGCTGACTTCCTGAACGCACTGAGCGCTTCCAACGAGGTTCCGAAGACCATCATCTACTCTCTGAACCCGAATGACGACGCTTCCATCGGCACCATCCTTGGCTGCTTCCAGGATCCGTCCATCGCAGGCAAGATTCAGCAGGGTTCCGCATGGTGGTTCAACGATCACAAGGCAGGCATGACCAATCAGATGACCAGCCTGGCTAACCTGGGCTGCCTTGGCAACTTCAACGGCATGCTGACCGACTCCAGAAGCTTCCTGTCCTACACCAGACATGAGTACTTCCGTCGTATCATGTGCGAGCTGATCGGCGGCTGGGTAGAGAACGGCGAGTACCCCAACGACCAGAAGGCTCTGAAGGCAATCGTAGAAGGCATCTGCTACAACAACGCAGTAAGATACTTCGGCTTCAATCTGTAATTTAAATGAAACGTGCGCCCTCCGGCACACTCAGAAAAAGCTCCGCTGTATGTGAGATTTCTTCACACACAGCAGAGCTTTTTTATTGATTTTATTGTATGCTTTCTCCAGCTGCCCCCAAGGATGCCTGCCTACAGCTCCTGCGGTGTCCGGGCAGACACGCAGTAGACATTGACCTTCTTATCCATCCGGCTGTTGAAGAATACCCGGTCGCCGGTGTGACTGTATATCGGATGGGGATGGGCATCCTGTCCCAGCCAGTCGCTCTCATGCTTGCAGAGCGGAACCCAGGTAAGAACTCCCCGCTCCCAGTCCGGAACCACCTTGCAGATATACTCCGCATCCTTCTTGTGGGGGTCCGGGCCATTGTCGGTGCTGTTCTCCCACACCTTCTTTACTTCCCACGGATACTTGAAATATCCGTCGCAGACCAGATTGCCCCTGTGGTCCATGGTGAAATGACCATAGGCATCGTAGTCCTCCGGCAGCGCGATCTCCCAGTATTTCTTTGTGGCAAGCTCGTACTTTCCCACCATAGCAGGTCCGTCTGCATAGCCGCCGTGATAGATGATGGTCGTCCCGTCGTCGCTCCACATCTCATGGCACACCCAGTCTGCCGCCTTTCGCGGATACCCCGCCGGATTGCCAAGCGTGTCATCTCCCTCCACCCGGATGCGGATGATCTCATCAGATGCGTGGTCATACATCCAGATTCTCCGGATACCGCAGTCGAAGCTGGACCACTCATGGTTGTACATGATCTTCTCGGAATCCGCCGGATTGAACTGCACATGGGTGATCCAGCACTTCGGCACCTGCTTCTCATACAGCAGTTCGCCGCTGGCTGTATCATACACGCACAGGTAGCTGCTCAGATTCTCCTGCTGCACTCTCCCGTCGATGTCGTACACCGGGCGCCTGTCAAGGCCGGAGCCTTCTGTCTCCGGGTCAAAGTCCAGACAGCGGCCGTCTGTCATCGGCACGCAGAGCTTCATTCCGTCTGCGCTCACATGGGTGAACGCGGTCATTCTGCCGTCCGGCACCACATTCAGCTCTGTGATATTGCCATCCCGGTCTGCCTTACAGATCCTGTCATCCTGAATATAGTAGATAATCTCCCGCTCATAGTCCAGGCAGACGCTGGCCTTTCCCAGTCCCTGATTGAAGGTCCCGTCAAAATAAACATAGCTTTTCAGGGTCCCTTTGGTGTTGTTGGTCAGCACCTTCTCCTGACCGGTGAACATGTCGCGGACGATCACGTTGGGACTGCCGCCCCGGTCGCTCATCAGGTAGATCCGCTCATCGCTTTTTCCCAGCGAAGAACAGGTGAAGTACAGTAGCTGTGTATTATATTCCTGCCGCCCCAGACAATCGCTGACCAGGATGCGGCCGTTTAATGGTTTTGATTCCACGTCTTTGCTCCTTTCCTTATTCCAGGAAGCGAACCGAATTTTTCTCAAACAGGCTCAGATTGCTTCGAAATACGATCTGGCTTCCCACCACGAACAACTGCTCCGGCCTGATATCCCTCAACAGATACTCCACCAGCAGGCGCGTTGCCATAAATGCCTGAGCGTATGGATTCTTCTGTACCAGATTCTGGAAGACGCCGTCCCGCAGAGCCTGCTTGTTCTCCTCGAACAGGTCGCTTCCCACCGCAACCAGACGACCGACCTTTCCGCTCTCGCAGAGCGCCTTTGCCAGCATCACGCTGGTTCTGGATGAGACACAGCAGGCAGCTGCCAGATCCGGACGTTTCACTTGTTCCAGAATGCTCTGGTAGGTATCCCCGCAGATTTGATTGGAATGCTCCTTGTAGACCAGATTCTCGTGACCGTTTTCCTGCATATAAGCATCAAAACCCTCCTCAATCAGGCGATGAGACGCATATTCCGGAATACCGGCACAGAGCAGGATACTTCCACATGAGGGAATCCGGCTCATAATAATCTCCGCCATCGTCCTGCCGATACTGTCGTAATCCGCCGCCACACAGAGCAGCCGTCCGCTCTCCGGCATATCCGTATCTGTCAGAACCAGTACCAGCCCCTTATCTACATAACCCCGAAGAGTTTCCGCCGTAAACGGACATCGGTTTCCGTGAAGCACAAGACCATCCAGTTCTCCTGCATCCAGAAGCCCCTGCAGTCTCCCCAGCACATCCTGCTGACGCTGACGCAGATTCTTCTCATCATTGCTGTCATTTTCCGGATAGGCAAATTCCCGGATGGATACATTCATATCCTGAATCCGATCCTTATAGGCCCGAAAGCCGTTCCAAAGCTGAGGATAATAATACCGGTTATCTCCACTGATGCTGGGGAAGCACACTGCAAGATGAATTGTCTTGCGTTTCAGTGCTGCCGCTGCCGCATTGGGATGGTAGTCCATCTCCTTCGCCAGAGCACGGATTCTCTCTCTGGTGGCCGGACTGACTCCCGTCTTGTCACTGAGAGCCAGATGCACCGTTCCCAGCGATACTCCCGCCGCTGCCGCAATATCCTTGATCGTCACTCTGTTGCTCATTCCATCATCCTCCTGATTCCTTTGTGAGGGTTTCTGCCGGATGACTCTTAAAACCCAAAATACTCTTTCACATTATAGTAGCAGATATTCTGCACTGTCTTCGCCAGCTCCTCCTCGCCGGAGAAATATTCACCGCGCTCCACAAGCTCTCCAAGAAAATTGCAGAGTACTCTGCGGTATAATTCATGCCGTGGATAGGACAGGAAGCTCCGGCTGTCTGTCAGCATGCCGACCGAAAGACTGATCGGATACAGATTAGACGCTGCGCGGAACTGCCGGTCAATTCCATAAATCTGATCATGGAACCACCACGGCGCCCCAAGCTGCACTTTTGCACGAGTCGCTTTTTCACAGAACCCTGCTGCTAATATAGCATAATTTTCCGTATTTGTCCCATCAAGACAGTATAAAATTGTCTTCGGAAGCATATTTTCCAGAGTCAGTCGGTTCAAAAGCTCGCCTACGCTCTGTACCTGGGTGGTATCGTCCGCACAGTCAAATCCGGTACTCTTTCCAACCAACTTTACATATTTGCGGTTTGCATTCAGATATGTACCAATATGAAGCTGCATCACATAACCGTTTCTGCAGTACATTTTTCCCATCTCATACAGGAACGCACTGCGGTACTTATCATCTTCCAGCCTGCTGATTGCCTCTCCACCAACAGCCTTTGCAAAAATCTCCTCAATTTCTTCCTCGGTATAATCCACCCAGGTGAAATCCGGAATTCCATCATCGGATACGGTGGTTCCAGTAATCTCACGGAAATACTGCAGCCGCTTCTCCAGCGCAGCTACCATTTCGCAGAAATTGCCAACCGGCATATCCGCTGCCCGGCTCAGAGACTTCATGTAAGCCCCAAATTCCGGCGCTGCCACAAACATGGCATTATCCGGTCGGAACGCTGTGATCACTCTCGTCTTCAAAGTCGGATCCGCATTCATTTCCATGTGATAATGCAGATCATCGATGGGATCCTCCGTGGTGCTCACCAGCTCCACATTGGAGATTTCCATGCACCAGCGCGGGGTAATATTCTTCTCCCTGATCATGGTTTTGGTCTTCTGATAGATTTCCTCTGCATTTCTGCTGCTGAGCGGCTCATCGATGCCGAAGAACCGCTTCAGCTCCAGCGCACACCAGATATAAATCGGATTTCCAATCAGCTGCGGAAGTATCTCTGCAAACTTCATGTATTTCTCATAATAGGAAGTCTCTGTTCCTGTAATATACTTCTCCTCAATGCCGAAGGTGCGCATCGCACGCCACTTGTAATGGTCGCCGGACAGCCACATCTCACCGATGTCCTCAAACTGCTTATTCTCGCAGATATCCCTGGGCTGCAGATGACAGTGATAATCGATGATCGGCAGATGCTCCGCATATTTGTGATACAGCATGCGACCGGTCTCATTGGTCAGACAAAGTTCCTCGTTAAAACGTGTATTCATGCCTCTATCCTCCTGATCGTCTCGTCCTTAGAATCCAATCAGCGCGCCGCCGTCTACCGGCACACAGGTTCCGCTGATATAACGTGCTGCCTCACTGCACAGGAATGCCGCACACATTCCCACATCCATGGGATCGCCCACGGTCTTCGCCGGGATTCTGCCCATGATCTTCGCCAGACGTGGCGCATCCGTATCCGTTGCCTTGTGGAACATCGGGGTATCGATCCAGCCCGGTGCAATAGCGTTGACTGTGATGCCGTACTCAGCCAGCTCTGCTGTCAGGGTATGAATCAGACCCAGATAGCCTGCCTTTGCGGTAGAATAGCCTGCCACCTGCGGCTGTCCGATGTAGCTGGTCATGCTGGCCTGGAAAAGAATTCTGCCGTGTCCTAACTCCTTCATCTGCGGAACCAGAGCCTTGGTCAGCGCAAATGCGCCTACCAGATGCACGTTCAGCACGCTCACATACTCTTCCACGCTCATCTCCCAGATAAATTTCTTACAATGGTTTCCTGCGTTGTTAATCAGAATACTGATTGGTCCCTGCTCTGCCAGGATCTTTTCCACCATAGCCGGGGTCTTGTCCGTCTCCGTGATATTGAACTGATAATAAGCCACCTGATTGCCAAATTCCTTCAATGCTTCCGCAGCCTGTTCCGGTGTCTCCATGCTGAGTACCACAACCTTTGCTCCTGCACTGGTCAGACAGCGGGTGATTGCCAGTCCCAGACCGGTGGAACCACCGGTCACTACTGCGGTCTGTCCCTCCAGAGAATAATATTTGCTCATGCTGAATTCCAGCATCTGCTGTTCGGTAAATGCAGCCATAATCCTGATCTCCTTTTTTATGTATTATTTTTCACTCTGCCGCGAAGCGTTTACTGCTGGCAGGCACATTTCTTTCCAACTTCTTTTTCCTGATACTTATAAGGTACAAAATACTCCCGGTGGCCCAGAGCCTCGCTCTTCGTCTGCGCTCCGGCAGCCGTCTCCGCCACCATGACCGCCAGCCTCTCCGCCAGTTCGTCCTGGCTGCACTGGCCTTCCAGTACCGGGCTGGCATCAAAATCCATGTCCTCTTTCATGTGCTCAAAGGTCCGGTGATTGCCGGTAATCTTGATGCACGGGCTGACCGCGCTTCCCACCACATTGCCGCGTCCTGTCACCAGGAACACCAGATGAGCGCCGCAGCTGATCAGATCCATCAATCCTTCATTGTCATTGGGATTGGTGATGCCAAACTGCATCCAGTAGGGATCCGGCGTGGAGTCAAGCAGCCACAGCCCCGGCTTCGGTGCCGGAACTGACACCTTTAAGACACCCTGTATTGGTCGGCTTCCGCTCTTGATCACAGCCCCCATGCTCTTCTCTTCTATGGTGGAAAGTCCTCCGGCAAAGTTGCCCGGGCTCACGGAATACTGACGCACAGATTTGCAGTACTCAAGGGCTTTCTCATAGGTATACTGAATCTCTTCTCTGGCCTTCTCATCCGCCGCACGACCGGTCAGCAGGTCCACCAGTCCGATGGCTTCCACAATCTCCTCAAAGATCGCCGTACCACCGAGATCGGTCAGCCTGTCATAGAAACGGCCGACCGCCACATTGCCTGCCAGACCGCTGGTATAGTCACTTCCGCCGCACTCCGCGCCGATGACCAGATCCTCCAATCCCATCTCGATCCGCGGTGTGTCCTTCAACATCTCCAGCATATGATGCACAGAAGTCACGCCCTGTTCCACTGCCTTTCTGGTTCCACCCACCTCCTGGATGAACATCCAGTCAGCTTCTTTTCCCTCATCTGCCGCAATTTTGCTGAGCCATTCCGGCTGAACGTATTCGCAGCCAAGCCCCACTGCCAGCACACCGCCCACATTGGGATGGCGGATCAGACTGATCAGCAGATTCACCGCATACTGGTTGTCCGTACAGCCGTCAAAGCCAATCACCTCCACATCCGGACTGTCAGCCTTTTCCGCAATCTGACGGGCAACAAATTCACTGCACTTTACGGTATAGATCACCAGAACCCGGTTGCGGATTCCCTTCGCGCCGTTCTTTCTGGCATAGCCCATCCAGCGCATATCCTTCAATTCTTTTCTGGATTCCATCCTGGTTCCTCCTTATTCATACCGGGTATCTTTTGGTGCGCCGGTCACTGCATCCAGATGACTGGACCGCTCGTCATATACACTTCGGATATTGTGAAGATGAACCCAGTTTCCTTTTCCAATGTTCTCCGTTGCCCGTCCGATGACAACGCCGTATTTGACAATATCTTCCCCGGAAGCAATATCACACAGAGCAATCTTGTGTCCCGCAGGTACTTCTGTCACTGCCTCAATTGTCTGCTCCGATGCATCGCCGCGAAGTGTCACAGTTCCCGGTGTCAGTTCCTCCAGCGCAGTTGCCACATTGTCCGAATAATCGATCTGAAATGCTATCACGTTGTTCTCCTCTTTTCTACGAACCCTTACAGAATTCCAAAGGTTGCAAATGCTTCTGTCGCACTCATGCCGTCTTCGATTGCTTTACGCACCTTCTTCTCGCCTGCCGCCTTCTCCAGTGCCTTCTCCAGCACCTCCACATAAACCTCTTTCGGAATAATCAGCACACCGTCTACATCTCCAAATACCAGATCGCCGTCATGGATGGTCACCTGTCCGATCTCGATGGTGCATCTGAAATCGCACACATAGGTGCGGATACTGGAATCCTGTGCCCAGCATGCTCTTGCAAATACCGGCCAGTTAATTCCCAGAACCTGCGGCGTATCACGGGTGTAGCCGTCCAGAACAGCTCCCACTGCCCCCCGTACCTTCGCGGTCGTGGTCAGCAGCTCGCCCCACAGCGCACTGTTGTGAGCGCCGGTTGCCACGTAGATCTCATTGGGTTTTAACTGGTCCAGTGCCTCCGTCAGATATCCAAACGGCTTCTCCGGCTGACCGTACACGTCATTTTCCAGTACGGTGCAGGCAAATCCTGCCATTTTCAGGCGGTTGTCCGGCTCATCTCCATGAACAAACGGAGCCGTCGGCACCATCGCCGCCAGCGGACGGATCTCTGCCGGCAGAAACTGATGGCTGTAGCCCATCTGATCCAGAATATCGCCCACAACCGGGGTATATAACTTTTCTTTCATCAACTGAAACATCTCTTCGTCATTTTTCCACATTGCCATTTTCGTTTTCTCCTCACATATTCAGATGTTATCTTTATGAAAAATGCTGCTGCCTGCCATTCCGGGCGTGCAGCAGCATTTCTGCCAAAATCTTTTATACCGGCATAATCAGGTTCGGAAGGAACATTACGAACGCCGGAACATAAGTTACAAAAATCAGTACAATCAACATAACCAGATAGAATGGAAGCATGCTCTTCGACAGCTTCTCAATCGGAATCTTGGAGATCGCCGCCCCGATGAACAGAGTAGAACCTACCGGCGGGGTGATCAGACCGATTCCCAGGTTTACAATCATGATGACACCGAAATGAACCGGGTCGATGCCGATGCTGGTAGCGATCGGAAGCAGAATCGGAGTCAGTACCAGGATGATACAGCTCATATCCATCATGGTTCCGAAAATCAACATCAGAATATTCATCATAATCAGGATCAGATACTTGTTGGTCGTAAATCCAAGGATCGCATTGGAAATAATTGCCGGAACCTTCAGATAGGTCAGCACCCATCCAAATGCAGATGAGGTTGCGATCAGGATCAGTACGATTGCCAGTGTATTCAGCGCGTTCTCCAGAACCTGCCAGAAATCCTTCAGGTTCATCTTGCGGTAAATGAACATGGATACGATCAGCGCCCATACAACCGCGATGGCCGCGGACTCCGTAGCAGTGAAGATACCAACAACAACGCCGACTACTACGATCATAACCGTGAACATACCCCAGATGGCACTGCTGGCCGCCTTGAGAAGGGTCTTAAAGTTAAAAGGAGCGCCCTTCGGGTAATTCTTCTTCACGGAAATATAATAGCTGTAGATCATCAGGGCCACACCCAGAATGATGCCAGGTCCGAAGCCGGCCAGGAACAGACGTCCGATGGATACGGTACCTGCAACCGTTGCGTAGATAACCATGTTGTGGCTTGGCGGAATCAGGATACCCTGTACCGAACTTGCCATGGTTACATCCGTAGAGAAATCCGCGTCATACCCCTGCTCTACCATCATTGGAATCAGAATGGTTCCCAGAGAAGCCGTATCCGCTGCAGAAGAACCGGAGATTCCTCCAAAAAACATGGATGCTACAATATTTACCATAGCCAGACCGCCTCGGATCCAGCCGACCAGCGCATCGGACAGTTCGATCAGCTTGTCCGAGATACCGCCCTTACCCATAATCTCACCGGCGATGATAAAGAACGGCACCGCCATCAGAGAGAAGGAGAACACGCCTTTTACCATCAGCTGAACCACCTGCATCAGAGGCAGTTTCAGATAAGCCATCGTGATCACGCTGGACACACCAATGGCATAGGCTACCGGCATACGGAAGGCGATAAAGCCAAAGAATGAAATCAGCAGAATCGCAATTGCAACAGATTCATTAACCATTTGCCTTTCCTCCGTTTTCCTTATATTCTGCCGGTACTTTGCCCATCATCCGCAGGAAGAACAGAATAAACTTCTCGCTCTGCATCAGCAGCATGCACACTCCGGCAATCGGCACGGATGCATACAGAAAACTCTGCTTGCATCCGAGACCGGACATTACGCTCTTGCTCATCAGCTTTGTGAACTGAACGCCATATACAATCATGAACAAGCTGAAGGCAAATATCATCACATGGCTCAGTGCCTTTAACACATCGATCACCTTTGCCGGCAGCAGATAGTCAATCAACATAACGCGGATATGGGTATCTGTCCGTACAGCCAGCGACGCACTGATTAGTGCCATATATACCATGCAGAGCAGGATTGCCTGCTCACCCCACCGCGGGGTGGAGTGTAGTATGTAACGACAGAACACAACATAGCTGGTGATACAGATCGACGCAATAAACACAAGTTTGCAGAATGACATGAACAGCCAGTATACTGCATCGTAAAACTTCTTCATCGGTCTTCCTCCTGTTTCAGACTCTTTCTTCCATACATTTCTTACTTCTGGATTTCAACCATCTTGTTCAGAAGATCCTCGATACCCTCGGTATAGCCTGCCCAAACCGGCTCACATGCTGCCTGTGCAGCTGCCTTGTCTTCATCAGTCATATCGATAATGGTAACGCCCTTACCCTCTAACTCTTTGCGCAGTGCAACTTCCTCTGCATCGATTGCTTCTTTGTTCCAGTCAGATGCTTTCTGTCCGGCATCACGCAGGATCTGCTGATCTTCCGGGCTTAATGCGTTCCACTTTGCCTCTGCCATCAGTACAACGCCCGGGCTGAAGGTATGACCGCTTAACAGGTAGTACGGAGCAACTTCATAGAACTTATTGGAAGAGTATCCCGGATAACCGTTCTCAGCGCCGTCAACAACACCAGACTGTAAGGAGCTATACAGCTCGCTGTAGGAAATCGGGGTCGGTTCTGCGCCCAGCGCCTTCATGGTATCCATCATCAGCTGAGTCTCCGGTACACGGATCTTCATGCTCTTGATATCGCTTAAGCCCTTGATCTCTTTGGTTGTAAACAGGTTACGTGCGCCCTCATCCATGTAGAATACACCAACCATGCCTGCACCTACTTCAGAACCCTCAGACAGGAATGCCTGACCAAGCTCTTCATTCTCCAGAACCTTCCACATGCCCTCACGACTGGTGAAGATGAACGGAAGTCCGAACATATTCAGCTTCTTAAATCCATAGTCAGATAAGGAGTTGGTGTTGCCGCGGTACATATCTACGGTACCGCCGCCCATCTGCAGTGCGTTCAGGCAGGTCTTCTCATCGCCCAGGGTAGATGCAGAATAAACCTCAATCTTGATTCTTCCGTTGGACATCTCATCCACATACTTGGCAAACTCATATCCCACTCTGGTATTGATATTGTCATCACTGTTCAGCTCTGCGTACTTTAATACGATTTCCGGTGCTGCTGCCTTGTCGCCGGATGCCTCCGGTGCCGCCTCAGCTTTCGTCTCTGCCGGTGCTGCCGCCTCAGTCTTTGCTTCCGTCGGTGCTGCGGTAGTTTCCTTCGCTCCGCCGCCGCATCCTGCCAGGCTGGCTGCCATTGCCGTTACAAGTGTAAGTGCCAGTAATCTTTTCTTCATGAATCCTTCCTCCTGCTTATTAATTTTTCCTAAAACGTTTTAAATAAATCGTTTAAAGGCAACTAAAACGTTTCGTTTTCTTGTGATTTCAGTTTATACCTTTCTCGTAATCTTGTCAAGATTTTTATGCGAATAATCAATATCTTTAGGCATTTTTGATGATATCGCATAAACCTCCATCATTTTTCTTCTATAATTAATTTATGCCCTCGCGTTTTTATGCATTTTGAACTAAAAAACGTTTCATTTTTATAGGCAGGAGGTATTCATTTTTCAATGTACAAAGTAAAAACGTTTCAATTCTCCTGTTTCATCACACCGGCATAATCAGATTCGGCAGGAACATGACAAATGCCGGAATGTAAGTCACCATCAGAAGCACCACCAGCATAACCAGATAGAATGGAACCAGCGTTTTGGACAGGCGTTCAATGGGAATCTTCGAAATTGCCGCACCAATAAACAAGGTAGATCCTACCGGCGGAGTGATCAGACCGATACCCAGATTCACAATCATGATGACACCAAAGTGAACCGGATCGATACCGATGCCGGTTGCAATCGGAAGAAGGATCGGAGTCAGCACCAGAATAATGCAGCTCATGTCCATCATAGTTCCAAAGATCAGCATCAGAATGTTCATCATCACCAGAATCAGGTATTTGTTGGTCGTAACACCCATAATTGCGTTTGACACCAGACTCGGAACCTTCAGATAGGTCAAAAGCCACCCAAACGCAGAAGAAGTCGCAATCAGAATCAGTACGATTGCCAGTGTGTTCAGTGCATTTTCAAGGACCTGCCAGAAATCCTTTAAATTCATCTTCCGGTAAACAAACATAGATACAAACAGTGCCCAAACAACTGCAATAGCTGCCGATTCTGTAGCAGTAAAGATACCGATTACCACGCCAACCACCACAATCATTACAGTAAACATTCCCCAGACCGCACTGCTCGCAGCTTTAATCAGGTTCTTCATGCTGAACGGTTCACCCTTCGGGTAGTTCTTCTTCACCGACACATAATAGCTATAGATCATCAGCGCCACACCGAGAAGTATGCCAGGTCCAAAGCCAGCCAGGAACAGCCGTCCGATGGACACCGTACCCGCAACCGTCGCATAGATTACCATGTTGTGGCTGGGCGGAATCAAGATTCCCTGCACTGAACTTGCCATGGTCACATTGGTAGAGAAATCATCATCATATCCCTGTTCCACCATCATCGGAATCAGGATGGTTCCCAGCGAAGCTGTATCTGCCGCAGAAGAACCGGAAATGCCGCCAAAAAACATGGATGCCACAATATTCACCATAGCCAGACCGCCGCGAATCCAGCCAACCAACGCATCCGATAACTCAATCAGTTTGTCCGAAATACCGCCCTTGCCCATGATTTCTCCGGCAATAATAAAGAACGGTACCGCCATCAGAGAGAAGGAAAACACACCTTTTACCATCAACTGCACCACCTGCATCAACGGAAGCTGCAGATACATCATGGTAATAACGCTGGACACGCCGATCGCATAAGCCACCGGCATACGAAACGCAATAAATCCAAAAAACGTAATCAACAGCAGTACAATCGCCACAGTCTCATTAACCATCAATCTTTCCTCCTTCATTCAGATACGCTGCAGGTACTTTGTCCATTCTTCTTAAGAAGAACAGAATCATTTTCTCGCTCTGCATCAGCAGCATACAGATGCCGGCAATCGGAACCGACGCATACAGAAAGCTCTGTTTACACCCCAGACCAGACATCACGCTTTTGCTCATCAGTGCCGTAAATTGAAACCCATAGACAATCATAAATACACTGAACGCAAAAATCATCACATGGCTCATCCCCTTCAAAAAATCAATCATCATCTTCGGCAGCAGATAGTCAATCAGCATCACCCGGATATGGGTATCCGTCCGAACTGCCAGTGATGCGCTGATCAGTGCCATATATACCATGCAGAGCAGAATCGCCTGTTCCCCCCATCTGGGTGTAGAATGAAGCGCATACCGACAGAACACCACATACGTGGTAATACAGATTGACGCAATAAATACAAACTTGCAGAACGACATAAACAGCCAATAGACCGCATCGTAAAACCTCTTCATTTTGTCTCCTCCTTCTGTTAATTAATTCTGAATCGCAATCATTTTTTCCAGAAGTTCACCGATACCCTCTGTATAATCAGCCCACACCGGTTCGCACGCTGCCTGGGCAGCCGCCTTTTCTTCCTCCGTCATATCAATAATGGTTACGCCCTTGCTCTCCAGGTCTTTGCGGATTTCATCCTCTTCCTCCTCGATTGCTCCTTTGTTCCAGTCAGAAGCCTTCTGTCCCGCTTCACGAAGAATCTGTTGGTCCTCCGGACTGAGCGCATTCCATTTTGCCTCCGCCATCAGTACAATACCCGGGCTGAAGGTATGACCGCTCAACAGATAGTACGGCGCCACTTCATAGAACTTATTGGAGGAATATCCCGGATATCCGTTTTCTGCACCATCCACCACGCCAGACTGCAGAGAACTGTACAGCTCGCTATAGGAAATCGGAGTCGGCTCTGCTCCCAGTGCCTTCATGGTATCCATCATCAGCTCCGTCTCCGGCACGCGGATTTTCATGTTCTTAATATCAGACAGGCACGTAAGCTCTTTGGTCGTAAACAGATTGCGCGCACCCTCATCCATATAAAACACGCCGACCATACCAGCTCCAACCTCCGCTCCTTCCATCAGAAACGCCTGCCCCAGCTCCTCATTCTCAAGAACCTTCCACATTGCCTCCCGGTCCTTGAATATAAACGGAAGCCCAAACATATTCAGCTTCTTAAATCCATAGTCAGACAGAGAGTTGGTATTACCCCGATACATATCTACGGTGCCGCCTCCCATCTGAAGGGCGTTCAGGCAGGTTTTCTCATCTCCCAGCGTTGATGCAGAGTACACCTCAACCTTGATTCTTCCGCCAGACAGCTCATCTACATATTTTGCAAATTCATAACCAACTTCCGTGTTGATGTTGTCATCACTGTTCAGTTCTGCATATTTCAGAACAACCTCCGGTGCATCCTCGGATTGTCCGGATTCTGTTTTCGATGCAGCAGCTGTATCTCCTGCCGTCACCTGCGTACCAGAACCTCCACACCCGGCAAGCCCCGCCGTCATCGCTGATGCAACCACCAATGCCAGTAACTTCTTTTTCATGAATCTCATACCTCCTGTACTTTGCTTTATGAATTTTTGAACGTTTTACTTCTTTGTGGTTTAAAAACTAAAACGTTTTTATTTTTTGTGATTAAAGCGTATAATAGCAGCTATTATTTGTCCATAAAAATGGTGTTAAGAAGCTTATTTCAGCAGGTTCTTAGCATTTTCTTTATGCATTTTTCTGTTTTGTTCAGTTTTCACAGTTTTAGCTTCTATTTTTATGCGTTTTGCACTAAAAAACGTTTTAGTATTTACATTCCAAAATACCTGTGTTACTATGCTGTTATAAACGCAACAATTCCATCAAAGTAAGGGGGATTTCATGACGTGAACCAGACATTAAAAAACGTTTTAGTCGTCCATGCTTCCATAACCGCAGAACAATTCCGGCGTTTTTCCTACTTTAACGGACTGGTTCTGAAACACCGCTATCTGGGACTGATTGCATTTGCGGTTCTGCTGGCGCTGTTTGGCTGGTGCAACCTGATTACCGGCAGCCCGTTTCTGTGCTGGCTGTTCGTGGCAACCGGCATTCTTATCCCGGGCATCTACCTTGCCCAGTATCGCAGGAGTATAAATGCCCAGATTATCAGGCTGAATCTCAACCATGCAGCCTGTGATGCCTACACCGTAGGTTTCAGCAGCAGAGGAATCTATATCGACCGAGGCAGCGAACATGTATCCTATGACTGGAAAGCTTTGCACAGCGCGCATCGGGTCGGCGACTGTACTTATCTGTACTACACTCCGGAACGTGCATTGATTCTGCCTGATAGCTGCATCACAAATGCAGCTCCGACAGACCTCTGGAAGCTTCTGAGCAACCATATGACAGAAAAAAATATAAAGAAATGGAGAATAAGATTATGAAAATCACAACTTTTGAAACCTGGTGGGTCAGCAGAGATCACTGCCTGTTTGACGAAAAGCGTCAGGGCGGCGCTTCCATGAACTGGGATGTTATGGTCATCCGAATCGGAACCGATGCAGGCATCGACGGAATCGCAACCTGTCTTGCAGCCCGCAGCGGCGGTGTAACCGAGAACTACCTCTATGACAACATCGCTCCGGTCATCATGGGACGCGATCCTCATGATCGGGAAGCCATCTGGCAGGAACTCTGGAACATCGACCGTCACCTGACCTTCTTCCCTGTATATCTTCCGGGTCCGATCGATGTGGCATTGTGGGATATCTGTGCCAAGGAAGCAGGACTTCCGCTGTACAAATACATCGGTGCTTATCGCAACAGCCTTCCGGTCTATGCCAGCGGCAACTTCCACGCTACCGTTCAGGAATATGTAGATGAGGCGCTTTATTACAAATCTCAGGGAGTTCCTGCTTACAAAGCGCATCCGGCCGGACCGGTCGCATTCGATATGGAGGTTCATCAGGCTGTGCGTGATGCTGTGGGCGATGACTATATCCTGATGAGCGATCCCGTAGGCGAATACACCATGGGAGATGCCGTGGCAGTAGGCCGTCAGCTGGAGCGACTGAATTACAAGTGGCTGGAAGAGCCATTCCGTGACTTTGAGCTTTACAAATATACAGAGCTGTGCCGCACTCTGGATATTCCGATTGCTGCAACCGAGACGACCCGCGGCGCTCACTGGGGTGTAGCACAGACCATCGCGCAGAGAGCCGCCGATATTGTCCGCGCAGATGTCAGCTGGAAAGACGGCATCACCGGAACTCTGAAGATTGCTCATATGGCAGAAGGCTTTGGTATGAACTGTGAGATTCACACCACTACCATGAACTACATGGATCTGGTCAACCTTCATGTGAGCTGTGCGATCCGCAACTGTGAATATTTTGAGTACTTCGTACCGGAAGACAACTATCAGCTTCCAATGAAGGGAAAACTTCCGATTGCAAATGGCATCATCACTGTTCCAGAAGGACCCGGCGTAGGCGCAGAGCTGGATTGGGAACTGATTGGGAAAGCCTGCCACAGCCACAGAAAGCTGGAGCTGTAATATTGCAGAGCGAATTTTTTGAAAAGGATGGACGAACTATGAGAGAATTAGAAGGACGCGCCGGAATCGTAACCGGAGCAAGCAGCGGTATCGGTCTGGCAATCGCCAATGCACTGGCAGAAGCAGGCGCTACCGTATATATTATCAGCCGTACCGGGAAGGTAAAAGAAGGCTATCCGGACAGTCTGCCGGGAACTGTACATGTAAAAGGCGATATCACCGATATCGAGGGCATGAAATCCCTCTGCAGTGAACTTGCAGCCCGCCATGACGGGCACCTGGACTTTCTGGTAAATAACGCAGGAGCCACCTACAAGTGCCTGGCGCAGGATTTCCCGGAGGACGAATTCAACCGGGTCATCAATGTCAATGTTTCCTGTGTATTCCGCATGTGCCAGATCTGCTATCCGTATTTAAAGGCAAGTCCATACAAAGGACGCATCATCAATATTTCCAGCATGAGCGCACATCTGGGCTTCACTCAGGTCGTACCTTACTGCACCAGCAAAGCCGCTGTCTGCGGCATGACCAGAGGTCTGGCTATCGAGTGGGCTGATGATAATATCGCAGTCAACAGCATTGCTCCCGGCTGGTTCCACAGCAAAATGCTGGACGAAGTTATGGATGACGAGCGCCGTGCAAAGATTCTGAACCGCATCGCCGTACACAACTTCGGTAAAGTGGAGGACCTGGGCGCTATGGCTCGTTTCCTGATTGGTCCCAACGGCAGCTATATCACCGGACAGGATTATGCCGTAGACGGTGGAACTCTGGCCTATGGGTATTAAATCCTTATTCACCGCTCTTCTCTGTGCCGGTATGATGTGCGTCACTTCCACCTATATGGAAGCGAACCGGCTCACCGCACTAGGAGCCGAACAGCAGTCAGTTGAATCCGTGTCCCCCTCTGCGGCTTCCTACCCTGTCTCTCCAATGGCGCTAAAGCCGGATACTGACGGCTACTATTCCTTCCAACTTGAGGTCCCCGCCTTTGACCGGGTCGTCCTCTCCTGGACCAGTCAGGAGAATCCCGGTTTTTCCCTGCGGGTTATAGACCCCCTCACCGGCGAATGGGGTGACTGGCAGCCCATCAATGAAAGCGGTCAGTCCTACTTAAGAAATATCGGCGGACTGTTCGGCTTCAATCTGTTCCAGTCCGATGCCGCAAGCCTCACCATGGAGATCCGCGCTGAAAAAAACAAAGAAGCCGGGCTTCAGGATATACAGCTTTCTTTCTCCAGTGAAGAGTCTAAGTCTTCTTCCACCATTGTGATGATCGTGGTAATGCTGGCTGCGGGAGGCGCACTTTATGTGAAGAAACGTCAGGAACTGACAGCATAGCTTACAGAGTATATGATTCTGGTAAAGGATCGTCTATAATAGGAGAGGATGTGACCGCCATCGGTCACATCCTCCCTTTTATCCCAGATAGGCTCTGATCAGCCGGAACGTGTTCTCCACTCCATCCCGATGGCTGCGCTCATACCCATGGGATGCATAGACACCCGGTCCGATCAGTCCATGGCGAATATCATTGCCCGCGCGAAGAGTTGCTTCCACATCCGAACCATAATGCGGGTAGATATCCACCGCAAAGCCCAGTCCTTCCACCTTTGCCAGCTCCACCATCCGGCAAACCACATCATAGTTGTAGGGACCGCCGCTGTCCTTGGCACAGATGGAGACCTCATGCTCCGTACACTGCAGACCTTCCCCCACGCAGCCCATATCCACAGACCATGCCTCCGTGACGCCTGCCGGAACCGAGGCAGAGCCGCCATGTCCCACTTCCTCATATATGGTAAAATGCTCATACACCCTGCGTTCCGGTACTACCTGCTCATCCTTTACATACTTCGCATAGCCAAGCAGAATTGCCGCAGACAGCTTGTCATCCAGAAACCGGCTCTTAATATAACCGGAAGCTGTCACACGGGTACGCGGCTCGAAGCAGACATAATCGCCCGGCATAATGCCAAGCTTTCTCACATCATCCGCCGTCTTCACCGGCTCATCGATCAGCACCTCCACCGTGTCCCAGCTGCGCTCGGTCTTCTCATAATCGCCGTTGACATGCACAGAGGCATCCGTCAGCTGGCAGGTTCCCTCATAAATGCCGTCTGCTTTCGTAATAATCCGCACATTCTCCGCCTCCGCATTGGCAGGCTTCATGCCTCCCACATTGGTCAGCTTCAGCCTTCCGTTGGACTTGATCTGATGCACCATACCTCCCAGCGTATCACAGTGAGCTTCAAGAAGGATGCCGTCATCAGACGCCCTGCCGCCCAGGTCCGCAATCACACCACCCTTTACGGTGCGATGCGCCTTCACACCGAGACGACCAAATTCTTCCAGAAGGTAATCCGTCACAGCTCTTCCATAGCCCGACGGACTGTCAATGGCAAGCAGCGCCTGCGCCTGATTCACAATGTAGTCCACATATTTTTTATAATCTGTCATGATTCTATCACGCTCCTGTTCTTGTTTCATATCAGACTCCATTCTAACACATCAGCGGGGCGGTATCAATATGTGATTTCCGTCGGATGCACGGCTCTGGGTGCCTGTCCCAGATGCCATTCCCGGGTTGCTCGCCCCAGGTTACCTGTCTGCCAGATTTTTTGTGGATTTCAGGTAGATTTCGAATATCCATTTGGATAATAAAACAGGATTTGCGGTACTTATTGTCCAATCAAAGACCAATATCTACCGTAAACCCTGTTTCTGTGGTTGACATAAAACTGTTTTGGACAATTTTAAGCCTTTTCGGGGCATAATTATCCAAAAATCTCGAAATTTTGGATAATTATTGCCCTTTTCCCTTTTCAATTGTCCAAAAAGGTCCGAATCAACGATGTTTTTCCTGATTCAGGAGCAGGATTGGACAATTTTATGCCCGATTCAAATAAAATTGTCCAAAACATGAGCCACGAGGCACATCATGCCAATTATTCGTAATGTCAGACCACTGCAACACCTCCCCCATGGGCTGCGCAACAGCAGGTCGCCGCATCAGCATCCCCCGCACCCTATCCAGCCAAAAAACATTCAATGCTTCTCACGGATATCCTTCACCGTATCCCGGATAATAAGCTTGTTTTCCAGAAAGATCCGGCTCTTGTCTTCTATGCCGTCTTCCAGCCGGCGAAGCAGCACCCGGGTGCCTTCCTTGGCGATCTCGCTCATGCTGCGCTCTACAGTCGTCAGCCTCATGCTGTTGTACCCGGACAGATCCCAGTTGTCAAATCCAATCAGGGAAACGTCATCGGGCACCTTCAGTCCTGCTTCCGCAATGGCTTCCCTGGCGCCAAATGCCATCTCGTCGTTGAAGCACAGAATCGCGGTAGGCTTGTGCTCCAGCAGCACCTTGGCTCCCTGGTAGCCGCTGGCATACCGGTAGTTGCCTGAGATCATGGGAATCAGATCCGGGTCAAGCCCGTGCTTTCTGGCAGAGGTCTGCCAGCCCCGATGGCGCAGTCTGGTGGAATCCAGCTGCGGACCGCCCTCGATCACACAGATCTTCCGGTGACCGTTGTCGATCAGATAGTCCATGGCTCGTTCCATGGCATTGGCCTCGTCCGTGGTCACATTGGGGGCATCCACATACACCGTACGGCAGATGACTACCATGGGAATCTTCTTCTCCAGCACCTCGTCCATAAAGGAACTGTCACTGTTACGCTGGCTCAGTACGATAATGCCGTCATAGAAGCTGGGATTTAAGGTCCCAGGCTCATACATATCGATACCTTTGACCACTACATTGTACTTGCTGCCCACAATGCTGTATACGCCGGTCAGCACATCGTGCAGCACGAACGGAGAAGTCATCTTACTGATGGTAGAGAAATACAGCCCGATCACATAGGAGCGGGACAGCTTCAGATTCACAGCCGCCTGATTTCTCACGTAGCCCATCTCCTCCGCCAGCTCCACAATGTGCCGGCGCTTCTCCGTATTCTCCGTTCCGATTCCATTTAAGGCGCGGGATACCGTAGAGTAGGAAACCCCCGCCCGCTTCGCTATATCCTTGATCGTAACCGCCATACTTCCCTCACCTCTCCTTATTCTTTCCGACATTCCCCGCTCACACTCTTACTTCACCAGCTTATCGATCTCCTCCAGAATGAACGCCTCTCCATCCTGGCCTTCTATCTTCACGTCACTCAGCACCAGCTGGCCGATATTTCTTGCAAACAGCCCCATCTTTCTGCATGGCTCCAGCCCGTCCATCATGGCAGGCACGCCTTCTTTGGCATCCTCGGCGTAGGTCACATGGATGTGCTCCATGATCACCTTCTGAATCTTGCGCTCCGGCAGTCCGTCCATATAGACCGCTGCCACATGGCAGTTGGTCGCCTCGATGTTGTGGAATACCATGGTCCGGATTTCCGGAGTCCGTCCGTCCACCGGCAGCTTCTCTCTGCTGCGCACATACTCCGTGTGTCCGTCCGGATCACAGAAGTAGAAGCAGTTGATTACAAATGGAGTCATCACATGGTCCATGCGGATGTTCTCGAACAGCACGCCGTCGATGACCGCATCCTTGCCACGTCCCCGTCTGGTCTTGATTCGCAGACCGCGATCCGTGTGCAGGAACAGGCAGTCCTTCACCGTCAGATTCTTCACGCCCCCTGCCATCTCGCTTCCGATGGTGATGGAGCCGTGTCCGTCCCGCATGCAGCACTGGCGGATCGTCACATCCTCACAGGGCGTCCTGTACTTTGCCCCCATGTAGATCTTGCCTGACTTCACTGCAATGCAGTCGTCTCCTAATGAGAAGTAGATACCCACAATCTCCACGTCACGGCAGGACTCCGGATCCAGACCGTCCGTATTGGGAGAATCCTTGGGATTCAGGACAGTCAGGTCGATAAACCGCAGGTGATTGGAGAAATACGGGTGAATGTTCCAGCTGGGGCTGTTCTGCACCTGAATGCCCTGCAGCACCACATCCTCACAGTGATTTAAGAATATCATCCTGGGGCGGAATGCAATTCGCTTCACTTTTGCGTCGTACCACCAGTTATCCCGATCGTCGTTCGCATTTCCGTCTATAAGACCCTCTCCATAGATTACCACATGTTTGACATTTACGCCAGTGATAATTGCCGAGAACATGGGAAGCGGGTTGCCCTCCCAGGTGCCCAGGTTGTACTCCTCCGTCTCGTCCCAGGAGCCGATCATGCCCGGAAATACCGGGAAATGAGTCCGATCCGTGTCAGCGGACAGCACCGCCCCCTTCGCCAGCTCAATCTTCACATCATCCTTTAAGAACAGGCTGGTGATCCGGTAGGTTCCTTCCGGAATCAGCACACGGCTGTCCTTCGGGCATGCCATGATCGCCGACTGGATATAGATGGTATCATCCTGCACCCCGTCGCCCTTTGCGCCAAAGTCCCGCACGTTCAGGGTGACGAACTCGTAGTGGGTCTTCAGCTTCATGGAAGCGCTCTCCCCGCCGCCTTTTACCTGAATCTCATACCAGGTATCCGGCTCCAGCCCGTAGATACTGGAAATGACCCTCTTTGTGGTCCCGTAAAGGTTCCCGTTTACATAGATCTCATATTCGTTTTCTGTCTCAAAGATGCTGCCGTCCTCGATCTCGATGGTGACACATCTCGCTGTCTGAAAGATACTGCTGAGTTTCATAATCCGATGCTCCTCTGAATTTTAAATAATTGTGCTGTAAAATCGCAAAAGGGGACTCCCATACGAGAATCCCCTGTCTGATTTTAATAGAACAGTCTGCCTTATAATGTAATTTCAATCATCAACCCTTAACGCCGCCTGCTGCGATACCATCAATAAAGGAGTTCTGAGCGCAGAAGAATACGACCAGAGACGGAATGATGGTGATCAGGGACATGGCAAGGATACGGTTCCACTGGAATCCGGTATCACCATCCATGGACATACGCAGGTAAATGGAGTGGGTGTACTTGGTCATGTTGGAGATGTAAATCAACGGTCCCTGGAAGTCGTTGGAGGTCCACATGAACTGGAACAGTGCACAGGATACCA
>JAUNPU010000010.1 GCA_030536555.1 Eubacteriales bacterium
ATTTTCAGGGTTTTAAACACTGTTCAATCTTTCATTTTCAAGGTTCATTGTGTTGCTTCGTTGTGACTTCTGTCTCAGCAGCAACGTTCTATATCTTATCACAGCCGCTTGCGTTTGTCAACAACTTTTTAAATTTTCTTTTCAACTTCATTTCGAAGTTGTTAAGATTTTGTGCCGCCGTTTTCAGCGGCGAGTTATATAATATCAAACCCGCCGCCAAATGTCAACAACTTTTTTTAAAAGTTTTTTCAGGCACATCCTGTATTCCCGACTGACTATCTCACTCCGACGACTCCCGGTCCGCCGCTGCTGTATGATTTGCCGCCAGCCTCAACCACCGGGCTGCCTGTGCTGCCGCCGCTGCTGGAGCTGCCGGTATTTCCGGAATTGGGTGCCGGAGTCGTGCCGCCTGCCTGACTGCCGCCCTGATATACGGTTCCGGCTGACACACTGGTGGTACATACGCCGTTGGCTGCAAACTGATAGGTGGTGCCGTCAATCACTCTGGTGGTGCCTGCCACCATCCGTCCGCTTGCCGGCTCCATATAATAGTAGGAACCGTTCACCTGAATCCAGCCGGTTACCATATGACCGGAATTGTTAAAATAGTAGTAATAGCCGTCGATCTCTCTTGCGCCCATGGACAGCACGCCATTGGACGGGTCCATGTAATACTTGTTGGCTCCGTCGCTGAGCCAGCCGGTCAGCATTCTGCCGTCGGTGTGGAAATAATAGTAATTGCCGTTTACCTGCTGCCAGCCGGTCACCATCCTGCCGTCCGCGCCAAACAGGTACCAGCTCCCGTCGATTTCCATGGAGACATTGACCGCACATTTGCCGCTGTTGGTATCAAAGTAGTACCAGGCGCCGTCCATCTGACGCCAGCCGGTTCCCATGGAGCCGTCGCCGCGCATAAAGTAATAATCATTGCCCAGACGCAGCCAGCCGGTCACCATGGACCCGTCGTTGTTCAGGTAATAATATTTTCCGCAGTCCTGAATCCAGCCGGTCGCCCGCTGACCATTGACCTGCGTGTAGTACCAGCTCCCATTGCTCTGCTGCCAGCCGGTTGCCGCCTGGGCGGTCCCCGTGGAAGCCAGCGTGCTTCCTGCTATAACCACCGCTGCAGCTGCTGCCATCGCCATATGTTTTCTCATATACATCTTCATCTGCTTTCTCATGTTCTGATTCCTCTCCTGTCGTCAAATTCCGGAACGCCCGACTCGTCTGCCAGACTGCGTGCCGTAAGTATTTTCCTATTGTAAACCCTTGAACCGTTCCATGGTCAAGAGATATTCTGCCAAAATATGGCAACGGAAATCAGAAAAACCGGGCAGAAAGCTGCCTTTTAAAACAGCGAATAATTCAACTTCTTCGACAGGTACTCCAGCATCTTGATTCCGCCTGCGCTGTTTCCCTTCTCATCAAGGGCAGGACCGAATACTCCAATTCCCATCCGGCCCACCAGCGGCACGGCGATGCCTCCGCCCACACCACTCTTTGCGGGAAATCCGACCGTCATGGCAAATTCGCCGGAGCCGTCGTACATGCCGCAGGTGAGCATCAAAGCCCGCACTGCTTTTGCGTATTTCTGCGGAATCAGCTCTTCCCCGCTTTTGGGGTCAATCCCGTGGTTGGCAAGAATCAGGCTCATATGTGCAATGTCATAAGCCGTGGCGCTGACGGAGCACATTTTAAAGTAGAAATCCAGGCACTCCTCCACATTTCCCTCCAGGATACCGGACGCCTTCAGATAGTAGGCCAGCGCCCGGTTCCGGTCGCCCGTCAGCTTCTCCGATTCGTAGACCTCCTGATTCAGCGAGATATCCTGGTTGTCACACAGCCTGCGGGTGAAGGTCAGAAAGCGCTCAAACTTCTCATCTGCATCTTTTCCCTGGATACAACTCGCCACCGTGATGGCACCTGCATTGATGAACGGATTGAAGGGGCGGGACTTGGTCTCCAGCTTTACAATGGAATTGAACGGGTCGCCGGTGGGCTCGCTGCCTACTTTGTCATGAAACAGAAACTCCATCCCGCAGTCCTGTATCGCCAGAAGCAGGGACACCATCTTCGAAATACTCTGAATCGTAAACGGGATATGGGTATCGCCCGCCTCATAGATCTGTCCGTCTAAGGTCATGGCACAGATTCCCAGATAATACTTGTTCACGTGCCGCAGCTCCGGGATATACTGGGCCGTCTGCCCGTTCTGCACAAATACCTTTCCATATTCCAATGCCTCATGTAATAATTCTTCTGTCAGCATACAATCATGAACTCCCTTCCTGACTCTCATCCGTTATCGAAAACATAAGCTATCAGGAATTATAACATGGCACAGAGAAAAAGTATAGGTGTAAAGGCGGTGCCACCAGCTCTGCTGGGGGATTTATACTGTTTCATTAAAACGAAGTAACACTATTTTTTCCAGAAAACAGGCAACTCCATCCTCATCATTGGAAAGAGTCTCATAGTCAGCCGCCTGCTTCACTGCCGGAACCGCATTGCCCATAGCAACACCGATACCTGCTGTTTTCAGCATACCCAGATCATTCTCCTGGTCGCCGAACGCCACAACCTGTTCGCGGGAAATGTGCAGATGTTCCATCAAAGATTCCAGTCCACGCCCTTTATCCGCCTCTGCCATCGTAATTTCCACATTCCGTCCCACGGAAGTCAGTGCAGAAAGCGAAGGATTCTGCCCGAAATATGCCTTGGCATCTGTTCCATCCTGCTCAAGCTCAAAATACAGATTCACCTTTTCCGCCTGGCTCAGCAGTTCCGTCTGCTCTGACAGCTGATCGACCCACTGATGGTTTTCTCTGAAATACCGGACAAAGTTTTCATCATGTCCCGGGTTCTCTGCCCATTCCCTGCATCGGCTGTCTGAATAAGCCTGACCATTCACAAATACTTCCGAGCAGGACCGGCATCGGTCTGCCATTTCGACAGCCTCTTTTACCACATGCAAAGGCAGTCCGATTCGTTCCATCGCCTCTCCGGTCTTCATGTTCCAGATCAGAGCGCCATTTTCCGCAACTGCATAGGCAAGTCCATTCAGTCGAAACAGGTCTTTCGGAAAGACCCCGGGGCATCTTCCAGTGGCCGGTACCACATAAACACCGCGGTCGATCATCTTCTGGAGAACATCGATTGTCCTCTGGTCAATCTCATTTTTCCCATTCAGCAGGGTACCGTCCATATCCACTGCAATCAGTTTAATGTCCATCTGATGTCTCCTTTTCCTCTGTCAGTCTCGTTGCTGCCAGTCCTGTCTGCTGCCCTGCGTGCTGCACCGCAGCATTTCAGATTCGCACCATAAATGCCTCATAAGGGCGCAGTGCCTGCTTCAGATTCTGGCGCTCGTAGTTGCTGATCATGAATTCCCATCTGCAATCTGCATTGCCGTCAAAACCAGTTTCAGTCTCTGCCACTGCATTCACAAGAGCATCAATCGGAATTACTTCTTCCGACAGATTCGCCGCTACCAGCCAGGTTTCCGTCTCCGTACTTCTCAGATAAGCAAAAATCTTCTCATCCTCCGCCAGAATCAGGTGATAGTTTCCTTCCGTTAAAAGCGGCTCCTCATGGCGCAGCTGAATCAGCTTTTTATAATAATAGAAACAGGAATCCGGATCGGCAAGCGCCTCTTTTACGTTGATTTCCTTATATCGGTCATTCATTTTAAACCATGGAGTCCCGGTTGTGAAGCCGCCATGTTCCGAATCATCCCACTGCATCGGTGTTCTGCCATTATCCCTGCTCTTATACCAGACTGCAGCTCGAAAATCTTCTTCTGAGATACTTCCGGTCTTTACAACCAGTTCCTGATATGCATTCCGAACTTCAATATCTTCATACTCATCCAGTTCAAAATGCGCATTGGTCATACCGATTTCCTCACCCTGATACACATACGGGGTTCCCTGCATTCCGTGAAGCACGGTTGCAAATGCTTTGGCACATTCCTTCCGGTAAACGGTATCATTTCCCCATCTGGAAATCACTCGCGGCTGGTCATGGTTTTCAAAATACAGTGCATTCCATCCTCTTCCGCTCAGCTTCATCTGCCAATCCGTCATCACTCGCTTTAATTCCACCAGAGAAAACGGCTTCAATGCCCATTTCCGATTTACAGAACCAGGAATCCGGTCAATGTTCATATGCTCAAAGGTAAAAATCATATTTAATTCTTTGCGCGCCGGGTCGGTAAACAGCTGCGCTACCTCCGGCGTAGAGCCTGGCGCCTCTCCGACCGTCATGCAGTCATATCTGGAAAGGACCTCCTGATTCATTTCCTGGATAAACTCGTGAAGCCGCGGTCCGTTGCTGTGGTATTTGCCGGTATAATATTTTCTGCCCGGCTCTTCCGGATAATCCGGATACCCCTGGTCTTTGGATATCGACGCGATCACATCCATCCGCCAGCCGTCGGCACCTTTGTCCATCCAGAATCTCATCAGATCATAGATCTCTTTCCGCACCTTATCATTTTCCCAGTTTAAATCCGGCTGCTTTCTGCTGTAAAAATGCAGATAATACTGATCTCGTTCCGGACAATACTCCCAGGCACTTCCACAGAAGCTGGATCCCCAGTTATTCGGCTCGCTTCCATCCGGCTTCGCATCCTTCCAGATGTAGTAATCACTGTACTCGCCATCCTTTGACTTCCGGCTTTCCACAAACCACGCATGCTCGTCGGAGGTATGATTTACCACCAGATCCAGAACAACCTTGATTCCCCGCTGATGCGCTTCTGCAAACAGCTGTTCCATGTCCTCATTGGTTCCGAAACGCTCATAAATCTTCCGGTAATCACTGATGTCATAGCCATTGTCATCCTGCGGAGAATCAAATACCGGACTGAGCCAGATCACATCAATTCCCAGTTCCTTTAAATAATCCAGCTTCTCCATAACACCCGGAAGATCCCCGAATCCGTCTCCGTTGGAATCCTTGAAGCTTCTCGGATAAATCTGATATACGACTGAATTTTTCCACCAATCTTTCATATTAAAAACTCTCCCTCATTTCTTTTAATCTGACAATGTGTCCCGTTCTGCCTTCATCTTCCCGACATTTATGCAATTCCCAGGAAGGACAGTAAAATGCTGAGAATGATCACACCGATAATCAACACGGTAATGCTGACATTTTTCTTTTTCAGCAGGTAATAGCAGAGCAGAGTCAGTCCCAGCGGAACCAGTCCGACAAAAATGGAATCCAGCATGGACTGCAGGTTCAGCACGGACTCCCCTTCCATGCTGAGCTCAAAGGCAGACTGGAATCTTACCATGGAAGCGGTCATGCCACCTACCATGATCAGACCTACAATGCTGGCTGCCCTGGTCAGAATACTCATCAAACCGCTGGCATACACCTTCTGGATATACTCAGAACCCAGTTTATAACCCAAAAAGGTTCCGTAATATTTCACAAGCAGAGAAGGGATGTTAAACAGCAGAAGGAATACGATTGGAGCCAGCACATTTCCGGATGCTCCAAGTCCCACTGCAATGCCTGCCGCGATGACACGCAGCACGCCCCAGAAGATGGAATCGCCGATGCCTGCCAGAGGTCCCATCAGACTGGATTTCACCGCATTGATGGAAGATGCATCGAAATCTTCCTGTTCACTGTTCTTCTTTTCCATCGAAGCAACCAGTCCCATAATGAATGTGGAACAGGTAATGGTCGTGTTAAAATAGGTCATGCTTCGGCTCAGCGCCTCTTTTTTCTTCGTCTCATCGTCTTTATAAAAATGATTGATAAACGGCATCATGGAATAGCAGAAGCCGGATGCGCCCTGCTTTGCCGGACTTACCGCTGCATATAAAGTAAAGGAGCGCCAAAATGCTTTTCTTAACAGTTTTCTTTCTTCTGCCGGAATCGACTGGGTTAATTTACTCATGGAAAAATGCCTCCTCTTCTTCATCCAAATCATAGTTATCAGCTGCTGCATTCGGTCCGGAAACCACAGTTCTCATCGCCTGCAGCTGATTAAAACGGTAATCGGTCATACCCACACAAACTGCCAGAATCGTGCCAAGTACAGCCAGAGCTACCAGCGGCAGGTTCAGATATGCAGCCAGCACAAAGCCCAGGAAATAGTACATGCAGATTTTCTTATCCCAGAGCATCTTCATCAGCATCGCCATACCGACTGCCGGAAGCAGGCCGCCGCAGATGCTAAGACCATTCATCACAACTTCCGGAATGGCAGCCAGCAGTGCACTTACTGCATCGGATCCAAAGAGAATTCCTAAAAATGCCACCAGAGAATACAGCAGCCAGTTCACCGCCCAGAGTCCATAATGAAGCATCACAATCTGTTTCTGCTTTCCTTCTGCTGCAAGCTGGTCAAAACGACTTGCGAACATACCTACCAGGAAAATGTACAGGACCGTCTTGATCTGAAGGCCCAGAATTCCGATTGGAAGAGCCAGCGTCAATGCAACCTCTGTGCCCTGCCCAAGCATGATTGCAAATGCGGTTCCTACTGCGGTTGCAATACCCGGCTCTGCCGCGGAAGCGCCACCGATGTTTACCACGCCCATAAATACCGCTTCCAGAGGCTCCTACGATAACGCCTGTATGTAAATCACCTAACAGCAGACCTACCAGAGGTCCGATTATGATTGGTCGATTCAGCATGGTAAATCCTGCCAGCTCAGCGCCGCCTACACATACAAATACTGCCAATGCTACTAATATTGCTTCTGTCACAGTGTTTCCCTCCTTGTCATTACATTTCTCACCAGTCTCTTCTCATCATTTGGTACCTGCTGTATACAGGTATCCGGTTCCAGTTCCACCAGCTTCTCCAGACACTGCTTTTCGTCTTTTGTCAGCATAATGGTCGGTGTCACAACTTCTTTCTCTGATGCGTCAATGCCGTCAAACCGGCCCACATTTCCGATATTTAAGAACTCGATCTTTCCTACATGTTCCTGAATCTTCAACGCATCTCTTACCGTTCTGGTAAGGACCAGAATCCGCATATCCGATGCTTTCGGATAGTTCAGCATACGGATAATCTCATCCACCGGCTTGATCAATACCTTAATGCCGTTTGGCACCGCCATCTGAAGCGCCATTTTCTGGGTCGGGTCTGCTGCCGCATCATCGTTTGCAACCATGATTCCCTGTACCCGGAGCTGCCTGGTCCATGTCATCGCTACCTGACCATGAATCAGACGGTCATCCACCCGGAGTGCAGAAACTGTCGCAGCTGAGTTCGGACAGGAGCAGGATGCAGCTGATTCCGGTTTCGACTGCTTCTGTGCAGGCTGCTTCGCTTCCGACTGATGCTGTGCCGCAGGCTGCTTCGCTTCTGGCTGATTCTGTGCCGCAGGCTCCGGTTCCTTCGTCTCCCGCTTCTTCAAAGATACCAGCTTCAGCTCGTCCCTTGCTCCGGCAATGTACATCTGAAGCTCTTCCTCAGAGATCTCCTCCCCGGCCAGCGCCACCTGTAACAGCACCGGGAAATTGATTCCCGTAATCAGTGTTACGTTCGGCCATTCCGTATAAGGAATCAGTTTCTGGTTCACACTGCCGCCCTGCAAGTCGGTAAAGGCATAAATCCGGTCTTCCCTGTGCGATTCAAAATATTGCTGAAACTGTTCTTCCACATTGTCATCCGGCGTTACATACGCATCCATGGTTGTGACATTATCCATCCTGCCGGCTACCAGCTCCAGCGTATATCGGATGCCGGATGCCATCTTCCCATGAGTCGCAATTAATATCTGCTTCATCACTTTCTCCCTCTCCTGTTTGATTGGTTGGTTTTGTCTGGTTTCATCAGGTTATGTACCTAACCTCTTCATGCATTTACTTTACCATGTTTTCTCTCACTCGTAAACAGGTTATGTAGATAACCGTCAAACGACAGTATTGCAGAAACCTGTTTTTGTGCATATTGTACACTTCATGTTTTGTTATAAAAAAACGCATTCAATACATGAGTGCTAACCTGAATTCTCTCATCTATTGAACGCGATTTTTACTTTAATTTCATATAGCAATTAACATTCTATCCAGTTTCTGGCAGAATTTCTGACGATTAACGTTACCGGCAGAAGGATATCCCTGTTCACTGTTGCTGCTTCGCTCTGTTCTCCCATAATCTGTTCCATTAGAAGTTCGACCGCCATCTGCGCTTTTTTATCAACGTCCTGATTTACCGTAGTCAGCCGCGGAACCGACAGCTGCGAGAAGCTGATATTGTCATATCCGGTCACTCCGATCTGCTGAGGCACCAGAACTCCCTCCTCGTTAAAAAAGCTGATGGCCTCCAATGCATACAGATCCGACAAAAAGAATAACGCGGTCTTCGGCGTGTTCCTCTGAAGCAGCCACCGGTAGCTTTCCATGCGTTTCTCTGCATTCATGCCAAGTGCTTCAAACTGCAGCTTCTGTCTTCTGGAAGCATGATCCTCCATTGCTTTCCTACAGCCCACCAGCCGCAGATGATCAACGCCGTTATCTCTTCCGGCGCAAACCTTGATCGTTTCATAGCCACATTCCAGCAGATACTGCGTCATCATGTAACCTCCACTTTCCTCATCCAGCGAAATGTTCATGACCTGCTGCTCCTGCCCCTCATCCAGTTCCCCGTAAGCATCAATGGCCACCACCGGCTTCCCCGTCAGACGAAATATCTTTTCGCAGTTTCGCTTGCTGAACGATATGGCAATCACGCCATCGATATCCCACCCGGCTACCATCTGAAATATCTTTTCCACATCCTTTTCGGTATAAACCATCAGATAATACCCCAGCTTCTGCACCTGCTCCTGTATCCGCCCGAGCGTTCTTGCATAAAACGGATCAGCCAGTATTGAATTTTTAAAATCCTTATGATGGTTAATGACCAGCGCAATCAGCCTTGAGCTCTCCTTATTCAAAACCCGGAGTCCCAGTTTCTGCACATAACCCGTTGCTTTGATCAGGTCTTTAATCTTCTCAATCGTTGCCGGAGACACTTTGCCGGTTTTCCCATGTATGACATTCGATACGGTCGTCGTGCTGACCCCCGCCAGATTCGCAATCTCTTTTATCGTTGCCAAGATTCGTCCTCCTGTTTTATGTTCTCCCAGTCAATCCGTTTCTCTTTATAGTAATACGCTCTGTCCCGTTCCCCAATCTCACGCATGACACGACATGGATTTCCCACTGCAACAACATTCGCCGGAATATCCTTTGTGACAATGCTGCCTGCACCAATCACAGTGTTATCGCCAATGGTGACTCCCGGCATTACGATCACTCCGGCACCAAGCCAGCAGTTTCTGCCTATATGAACCGGCATATTGTACTGATACGCCTTTTCACGTAATTCTGGTAAAATCGGATGTCCTGCTGTAGCAATCGTAATGTTTGGTCCAAACATCGTGCAGTCGTCGACATAGATGTGTGTATCGTCAACTAAGGTCAGGTTGAAATTGGCATAGATATTGCTTCCAAAATGCACATGATGTCCGCCCCAGTTTGAATGAAAAGGAGTTTCGATATAGCAGTTATCGCCGATTTCCGCGAACATGTTCTTCAGTAACGCTGACTTCTTTTCGCTTTCGTAAGGCGGAAGGCTGTTGTATTCGAAAAGAAGATTTAAGTAAATGTTCTGCTCCTGCATGATCTCGTCGTCGCCGGGAAGATAGAGATCGCCGGAGTGAAGCTTTTCTTTTTCGGTCATGACTTGATTCCTCCATAGGATTAGAAATTGTATGGTTATTATAGCATGACACAGGGAAAAAGAACAGGCGTAGAGGCAGTACCTGACTTATTCTTCCCTAATCTTCTGCCTTACACGAATTCATTATACTTCCCGCGCTTCGTGTAATGGGTATGTAAGAGCTTGTGCGCAAGATGTCCGTTGGCCTCCCCTAAGAACTCCTGATACAGCTTCTGCAGATCCGGGTTCTCGTGGGATTTTCTGAGGGTCTTTCGCTCGTCCTCACTGTACAATGCCTTCGCTCGTCTCTCGCGGTAATCCTCCACATCGGTGCGTGGCTGTCCGCCGCCGTTGATGCAGCCGCCCGGACATCCCATCACCTCGATGAAGTGATAGGGTGAGGTTCCCTCTGCCACTTCCTTCATCAGCATGGATGCGCCCTCCAGACCGCTGGTGACTGCCACGTTGACCGTCACGCCTTCCAGGTGCGCAAATGCCGGAAGCAGACCGGTAAGGGTCAGGGAAGCCGTCTTGATCTGCTCCTGTCCCACGATCGGGGTTACATGAAGTCCCTCAAAAGGAAGCTCTCTTCCGGTTACCAGTTCGTACACGGTCCGAAGAGCCGCCTCCATCACGCCGCCGGTCACGCCGAAGATATCCGCTGCTCCGGTGGACAGTCCAAGAGGTGCGTCAAACTTACCTTCCGGCAGTCCCACAAAGTCAATTCCCGCAGACTTGATCATGCGTGCCAGCTCACGTGTGGTCAGCACCGCATCCACATCCGGGTTGCCATCCACCTGCATTTCCGGACGCTGAATCTCATATTTCTTTGCCGTACACGGCATCACAGATACCACGAATAAGTCCTTCGGGTCACGGTTCAGTCTCTGGGCATAGAAGGATTTTACCACGGCACCCATCATGGTATGGGGACTCTTACAGGTGGAAAGGTGGTCAAGTTCCTCCGGGAACTGGTGCTCGATGTGCTTGATCCAGCCCGGTGAACAGCTCGTGATCATCGGAAGCGCCGCCTCCTTGCCTTCCTTCAGCACGTTGTTCAGGCGGCCAAGCAGCTCCGTTCCCTCCTCGATGATGGTCAGATCCGCTGCAAACAAGGTGTCAAATACATCGTCAAAGCCCAGCTCGTGAAGAGCAGATGCCATTTTTCCCGTAACCGGCGTTCCGCACTCCATGCCGAATTCCTCGCCCAGCGCCGCGCGGACTGCCGGAGCCACCTGTACCACAACCCGTTTCTGCGGGTCTGCCAGTGCGTTCCACACCGGAGTCAGACCATCGGTTTCCTGAAGGGCACCGGTCGGGCAGACTACCGTACACTGACCGCACATGGCACATGCCGTGGAATTTAACGGCAGTCCCATAGCCGGACTGATGGTGGTGTCGAAGCCGCGCTGCTGCGCCTGGATGGCTCCCACATGCTGAATCTGATTGCAGACCGTCACGCAGCGGCGGCACAGAATACATTTGCTGGTATCTCTGGTGATGGACGGGGAGATGTCCAGACTGGCTTTCGCCATCTCGCCCTCTAAGCGGCTCTCCGTCACGCCCAGCTCATAGCCTAACTGCTGCAGCTCACAGCTCTGGTTCCGCTGACAGTTCAAGCAGTCCTTGGGATGGTTGGACAACAAAAGCTCGTACAGCACCTTTCTGGCTGAGCGCACCTTCGGGGAATGGGTATGGATCACCATACCCTCCCGCACCTTCGTCACGCAGGATGCCTGAAGATTGCGCATCCCCTCCACCTCCACCACGCAAACACGGCAGGAGCCGTATTTGTGGATGTCTTTATACTGGCAGAGGCTTGGAATCCTGATTCCCGCCTCCTTTGCCGCTTCCAGAATCGTCAGTCCTTCCCGGACCTCCATCGGTTTTCCGTTGATTGTTATGTTCATCGCATTTCCTCCCCTGATTTCCAAGTCATCTTCTGTCGCAATGCAGACACCGCAGGGACTCTGCCATTGCGTCAAGCTTGTGATAACCGCACGCTACTTCCTTAAAGTTGTCTCTGCGCTCCTCAACCGGCAGCGTTCTGGTCGGGAACCGCTTGTGAGGCTCCGTCACCTCCGCATCCGGTCCCTGCGGAATGGTAATCCACTGACCCTTGTTTAAGTCCCCTGTGCCGCCTAAGTATTGATCAATATTGACAGCCGCACGCTTGCCGTCCGCGATGGCATGAATCACCACGTTCGCGCCCCACGGGTTGGTGTCGCCGCCTGCGAAAATGCCTTCCTGTGTAGTCTTTCCGGTAAATTTATCAATCGCCAGGTTGCCCTTCTGGTCTACGCCGATCTGCGTCGTCTGGTAAAACTGGTGGTCCACATCCTGGTTGATCGCCTTGATGATGCAGTCACATGGAATGTCGAAATCAGAGCCTTCGATGTGTGCGCTGCGACGGCGTCCGTCACTGCCGAAGTCCGTCAGCTCACGCTTCACCATGTGGATTCCGGTCACTTGTCCATTTTCCCCGAGAATCTCAATCGGAGACACCAGCGTCACAATGTGAATGCCCTCTTCCCGTGCCTCCTGCACTTCCTCTGCACCAGCCGGCATCTCATGCTCCGTTCTCCGGTAAACCACGGTCACTTCCTCCGCGCCCAAACGTACTGCAGTCCGCGCCACGTCGATTGCCGTGCTTCCGCCGCCTACCACAACCATCTGTCGTGCCACGGAGGTATCCAGACCAAGACCTACCCGCTTTAAGAATTCCAGACCGCTCTCCACGCCGGCAAGCTCCTCGCCCGGCACCCCAAGCATCCGGGAGGTCTGGGTTCCGATTGCCAGATAGACCGCATCGCTCTGGACCTTCAGCTCCTCGAAGGTAATGTCTTTGCCGATGCGGGTATTCAGATGGATCTGCACGCCGCTCTTCTCGATGGCGCGAATCTCCTTTGCCAGCACTTCCTTCGGAAGACGATACTCCGGGATACCCCAGTACAGCACGCCGCCTGCCACGGACTCTGCCTCGTAGACATGAACCTCATGTCCCAGATTGGCCAGATAGTACGCACAGGAAAGTCCGGACGGACCTGCACCGATCACTGCCACCTTTTTGCCGGTGGACGGCTGCGGCTCTACCATCGGAACATGGTAATCATCCCGGAGGGCATAGTCGCCGATGAACCGTTTCAGGGAACAGATTGCCACCGGCTCATCCACCTGGGCTCTCCGGCAGTGATCCTCACAGGGATGGGTGCAGACACGACCGCACACTGACGGGAACGGGTTCTCCTGACGGATCAGCTGATAAGCGTCCTCGATTCTGCCCTCTGCCAGTAAGGTCATGTAGCCCGGCACATGGACATTGGCCGGACATGCGTTCCGACATGGAGAAGTCTGCAGCTCCGCACAGACACCTGCTGCACAGTGCTTCCCATAGATATGCTCCTCGTACTCGTGACGGAAATATTTCAGTGTGGACAGCACCGGGTTCGGTGAGGTCTGTCCCAGACCGCACATGGCTGTCTGCTTAATGGTCTCTGCCAGCTCCTCCAAAAGCTCCAGATCGCCCTCTTTTCCTTTGCCCTGGGTAATCCGCTCCAGAATCTCCAGCATCCGCCTGGTGCCGTTTCGGCATGGCAGGCATTTTCCACAGGATTCATCCTGAATAAAGTCCATGAAATACCGCGCCGTATCCACCATACAGGTGTCCTCATTCATCACAACCAGTCCGCCGGAGCCCATGATAGCCCCAAGGCTTGCCAGCGACTCATAATCCACCTTCGTATTCAGATGGCTTCTGGTGAGGCAGCCGCCGGAAGGACCGCCGGACTGGATTGCCTTGAACTTTTTGCCCCCGGCAATGCCGCCACCGATCTTATAAATAATATCTCCCAGACTGATTCCCATGGGAACCTCGATGATTCCCGCATTGGTAATGTCGCCGGCCAGGGCAAATACCTTCGTGCCCGCGCTCTTCTCCGTGCCGAACTGGCGGTACCAGTCCGCACCGTTCAGTACGATCGGCGCAATATTTGCCAGAGTCTCCACATTGTTGATGATGGTCGGCTCTTCAAACAGACCTTTCTCAAATGGGAACGGCGGCTTCTGTCTCGGCTCACCGCGTTTTCCTTCGATGGATGCCAGCAGGGAGGTCTCCTCACCGCAGACAAAGGCTCCCGCACCCATGCGAATCTCCAGATCAAATGCCGTGTCCGTTCCAAGGGCGTGTTCCCCCAGAATGCCTGCCTCTCTTGCCTGCTCAATGGCGTTGGACAGACGCTCCACTGCCAGCGGATACTCGGCACGCACGTAGACAAAGCCCTTCTCCGCGCCCATGGCAAAGCCGCCAAGCAGCATGCCCTCAATGATGCTGTGGGGGTCGCCTTCTAACAGGCTGCGGTCCATAAATGCACCCGGATCGCCTTCATCCGCATTGCAGACGATGAATTTTCTGCCATGCTCGGAGACTGCCTTCAGTCCCGCCTCCCACTTGATGCCGGTGGGGAATCCCGCTCCGCCTCGTCCTCTTAAGCCGGAAGCCTTGATGCAGTCCACAACCTGCTGCGGACTCATCTCGGTCAGCGCCTTCTGTGCCGCCGCATATCCGTCCCGTGCGATGTACGCTTCCAGAGAGCCGTACTCCATGCGGCCGCAGTTGCGCAGTGCGATCCGCACCTGCTCCTTGAAAAAGCTGATATCATCCAGCTTCGGAATATATTCCTGCTTCTCTGCATCGTAAAAGGTATACTCGGTGCAGACCTCCTCATGGATCAGATGGCGCTCCACCATGTCGCGTACCTTCTCCGGATTCATGGACGTGTAGAAAATGCCGTCCGGCTCCACCAGCAGTACCGGGCCTGCCGCACAAGTTCCCATACAGCCGGTCACCAGCACCTGAATCTGATTCTCGATCTGATACTCCCGCAGTGCATCCCGCAGTGCGTCCTGCACTTCTCCACAGTGGGAGGAGATACAGCCGGCTCCGCCGCAGACCAGTACCTGTCTCCGGTACTGCTTCTGCCTGTCCTCATATGCCTCTTTGATTTTCCGTAAGTCCATGCCCTATACCTCCTCGTTGTAATAGCGTTCCAGAATCTCTTCCAGCTTATCCGGGTTCACCTGCTTAAACACCTGATCGTCAATGGACATGGCAGGAGCCAGTCCGCAGGCGCCGATACATCTTGCCACCTCAAAGGTGAACTTCCGGTCTTTCGTGGTGTCACCGATCTCCACGTCCAGCATCTCTTTCAGCCGCTCCACAATTTTCCTGCCGCCCCGCACATAGCAGGCCGTTCCCAGACATACCCGGATCGTGTGCTCGCCTCTCGGCTGGGTTGAGAAAAAGGAATAGAACGTCACCACACCTGACACCTCAGACAGCGGCACCTCCAGCGCCTCCGCCACCACCTGCTGTACCTCCAGCGGCAGATAGCCGTACAGACTCTGCGCCATATGCAGCACCTGAATCAGACTGCCTTCCTTCCCGCGATACTCCAGCGCCCGCTCCCGGATCAGCTTCAGCAGACCCTCTTTGCTGTTATCACAGCCACAGCAGCACGTAGATTTTGTCTCATCCTTCATAACCATTACCTCCTCCTGTTTGTGAAAAAATGTACAAAGTCAAAAACAGGGCAGCCCAAATCGGACTGCCCTCAAAAAAATCTTATGAAATTGTGGTATGTCTCGCTTTCTCACGTAGCAATACTGATGCATCCCGCAACTCCTCCAGAGTGATGATTTTACTTTGTAAATTTTTCCTAAAAGTTTTTTAGGTTATCTAAAAAATTTTATGATATCATCATCTTAACACACCCTCATCTGACTTGTCAAGGATAATTATTGACGTATTTTCCATAATTGCCAATCAAAAAACAGGCACAAAGCCATTTCAACTCCATGCCTGTTATCAATCTCTGTCATCCAATACCGCCCATAGCTGCTCCCACCAGCAGCACCAGGATGCACATTCCGCTGAACAGATATTTCCCCAGAGGATAGAACCAGCTTCCCAGAGGCTTCTTGCGCCCTCTGTTCACCTCAGTCTCCACGAACTTCTTTCCAAATACCCAGAAGAACATGATTGCCGCCAGTCCTGCCCCCAGAGGGCAGATGTAGATGGACACCACGTCCATCCAGTCGGACACGATGCCCTGGATGCAGATGGACACCACCGCGCCCACGATACCAACCACCGCACACGCCGGAATCCGTCCCAGATGGAACTTCTCCTGCACCGTGGCAATCGGCGCCTCGTACAGGTTGATCAGGGACGTGATGCCCGCGAACATCACTGCCACGAAGAATACGACCGCGATCACCGGACCGCCTGCCAGTCCCTTGAACAGGTTTGGCAGGAAGATGAACATCAGTCCCGGACCACCCTGATCCAGCTGTGCGCCCATGGTCGCCATGGCGGGAATGATCACAAATGCCGCCAGAGTCGCAGCCAGGGTATCGAAGAATGCCACATTCCGCGCAGATGCCGGAATATCCTCCTCATCATGCAGGTAGGAGCCATAGATCAGCGTGCCGTTTCCCGCAACCGACAGGGAAAAGAATGCCTGACCCATGGCGTAGATGATAACCTGCGGATTGGTCAGCGCCGCCATGTCCAGACGGAAGATATACTGGTATCCATCCGTGGCTCCCGGCTGGAACGCAATGTAGATGCCCAGCCCCAGAAACAGGAAGAAGAACAGAGGCATCATCACCTTGTTTGCCTTCTCGATACCGCCGCCCACGCCCAGAATCAGGATGGCAAATGCCACCGCCACTGCCAGCAGCTGCCAGCCGTTGTTGCCGAAGGAGGATGCCATGCCGCCAAATGCCGCGCCGAACTCATCCACCGACCCCGGCGCCAGCGTCGCACCGGTGAAGGTGCCGAAGGTGTACTTGAAGATCCATCCCATGACCACGCTGTAGCCGATTGCCAGCGCCATGGAGCCAATCACCGGAATCAGACCGATTGCCTCCCCCAGCTTCTTTCTGCCTCTGGTCCCGCACGCCGCGCCAAATGCGTCCACCGGGCCGGACCGGGTCGCCCGCCCGAAGCTCATCTCACCGATCACCCCCGTAGAGCCGATCAGCACCACAAAAATCAGATACCACAGCAGGAAGGAGCCGCCTCCGAATCTGGATACCCGCGTCGGAAACATCCAGATATTGCCCATGCCCACCGCAGAGCCGATGCACGCCAGGATGAATCCCCACCTTGATACAAACAAATCACGTTTCTTTTCCATACCAATGATTCCCTTCTGTCAAACGTCCGTGAACCGACCAGACAGCAGCCATGGTCGGTTCACGCCAGTTTTATTATTGTAGCATAAGAATGATAGAAACGCAATGTGTCCCGAAGGGACTCTTACTTCATTCAACTGCTTCAAATGTTTCATGCTGATTCTGCCGGATTTGATGTTTTTCCAGCCTCTGATACCTCGATATTGACAAAGTTCCGATGATTTTACAGAATTTTTTGCAATAGGTTCAACGCCCAATAGATGACAAAAATTTTCAATGTTAAATCTGAGTTCAATGTTCTGATTCGACTGATTCTGATTGATGATCTGATAATGATAGATAAACGGATTCAAATAGGATTCGTAATACTCGCTTAACACCTTCAGTGAAATATCACTAATCCTCGGTTTCTCCCGCAACCGTCTCAACTCAACTGCCCGATACATGATACCTCCCTTCCCGCTTAATTCATGAAAGAAGAAAGAGCTCTGTATCAATCAGAACTCTTTCACGCAGCTTATCTTTTTTCTGCTCATATTTAAACTCTCCGCAGCGGAGAAATCAGGAGCTGCTCCCGATTATAAGCTTATTTCATAGTCGAAATAATATACTCTTTTGCTCATATTTTACTTCTCCGCAACGGAGAAGACAAAGGAACTTCCATCTGTATTGAAAATTATACCACAGCAGAGCATTTTGTAAATAGCTTTTATAAATTTTCCTATTTCTTTTTTCTATTGCCGATTTGCAACATTGCTTTTTTCCCCTTCCTGTTATATGATAGAGCAAGTGCATCAATCCATTGAATACAGGAGGACTTTCAGATATGATTTACAGCTTCAACAATGACTACAGTGAAGGTGCCCATCCGCGCATCCTACAGGCTCTGATGGAAGCCAACTTACAGCAGAATATCGGCTACAGCATGGACACCCACAGCGATCACGCAAAAGAGCTGATCAAACAGGAAATTCAGCGTGACGACGTGGACATCCACATGATCGTCGGCGGCACCCAGACCAACACCCTTGGCATCAAGGCTGCGCTGCGCCCCCATCAGGCTGTGATCTGCGCCGAGACCGGACACATCAATGTCCATGAGACCGGAGCCATCGAGGCAGTCGGTCACAAGGTATTAGGGCAGCCCACCACTGACGGCAAGCTGACCACCGCTCACATTCAGGCAGCCCTGGACTGGCACACCGACGAACACATGGTACAGCCCAAGATGGTCTACATCTCCAACTCCACCGAGGTCGGCACCCAGTATACCAAAGCAGAACTGGAAGCTATATCCGCCTTCTGCAGGCAGCACAACCTGTACTTATTTCTGGACGGCGCCCGCCTTGGCTCTGCACTGACCAGCCGTACCAATGACCTGACTCTGGCAGACATCGCCCGCCTGACTGACCTGTTCTACATCGGCGGCACCAAGAACGGCGCACTGTTCGGTGAGGCGCTGATCATCAGTCATCCAGCCATCAAGGAGGACTTCCGCTTCCTGATCAAGCAGCACGGAGCTATGCTGGCAAAAGGCTTCCTGCTGGGCATCCAGTTTGAGGAGCTGTTCCAGAACAACCTGTTCTTCGACATGGCTGAGCATGCCAATGAGATGGCTGACCAGCTTCGAAAGGGGCTGACCGACTGCGGCTATGAATTCCACTGGGATTCCCGGACCAATCAGCTGTTCCCGGTACTGCCCAATGCAGTGATGGAGGAGCTGGAGAAGGATTTCCTGTTCTCCAGACAGCTGACCATCGACGAGAACCACACCTGCATCCGCCTTGTGACCTCCTGGGCAACCAGACAGGACGGCGTGGACGCATTCCTGGCGGCACTGAAAAAGCTGTCTGCAAACTAAATCATCAGGCATCTTCTACAAAAAAACCACGCAGCGCTTTGCGCCAGAATCATCTGCATGCCACAAAAAGGAGCTGCCGCACCGGTCAGATTACCATCTTTCCCATGCGGCAGCTCCTGCTGTCATATGATCCTTATTTCTCCAGCTCCACATACACCGGAGTATCTAACAGTGATAATTCTTCTGCCTCTTTTCCGTCCGTCTCAAACACGATCAGCTCATTCTTTCCCGCCTTCAGAAGCGGTGCCGGAATGTAGAGATAGACTACCGGTCCCTCACTCCAGTAACGTCCCAGATTGAAACCGTTGATAAATGCAACGCCCTTTCCAAGGCTGCGGCAGTCCAGGAATGTATCTGCCGGCTCGTCTGCCTGAAATTCGTAGCGGTAAAATGCCGGATCGCCCTTCTTCCATGCTCCGGAGAAGTCAACCTTCTCCACGTTATCAAGCGGCAGTGCGTACTGTTCCCAGTTGCTCTCAAAATGGATATCCACCATCACACCGGTGCGGATTCCCTTCTGCTGGGTCGGTGCCTGCAGCTTGTAGCCGTAGTTCACACGTCCCATGTTCTCCACCAGCAGTTCCAGTCTGTTCTCGCCACTCACAAACGGCATCTCAATCTCTGTTCCGATTTCCTGCTGATACTGGATGCCCTCCAGATTGCCGTTCAGGTAGAAATGTGCGCGGTCGGAGGTTCCGATTGCCTTCACCTTCATCCGGTTGTTGAATCCCATTGCATGCGTGCGGTACAGCATGTAGCCGTATCCACGTCCCGCCTCTTCCATGGTCATCGGGGTGACACTTCTCTGACACTCTGCCAGTTCATCCACGCAGGAGAACAGCGATACTTTTCCCGTCTGCTTCGCATTTCCCAATGCAGCCCGTCTGCGGTCTCTCGGCTCCATGGTCGGAATCTCCGGGAACAGTTCGCGGATTACCTGGCGGATCTTGTAGAACTTATCGGTCGGCTGTCCCCACTCGGTCAGCACGGCGTCGTAGTTGTAGGAGGTGATCTGCGGAAGGTCACGCTCTCCTCTGGCAGAACATCCATTATAACATCCAAAGTTGGTGCCGCCCTGGAACATGTAGAGGTTGATTCCTGCTCTCGGAAGCAGCTCCTTCACTTCCATTGCCAGATCCTCTGCATCTCTGGTGATGATCGCATCTTTCCATCGGTTGAACCAGCCATCCCAGAACTCCATGCACATGAGGGGCATCTTCACCCCTTTGCGCCTGAAAAATGCTTCCAGCGCATCCAGGTTCTCATTGGAACGAGAGCCGAAATTCGCCGTCGCCAGCACGCCGTCCTCCACCAGAGTTCCGGCTTCCAGCGCTGCATCCCAGGAGCCGTCGGAGGTGAACAGCGGAACCTCCGCGCCGTATCGCTCCATGATTCCCTTGATGGCACGCAGATAATCCTTGTCGTTTCCAAAGGAACCGTACTCATTCTCCACCTGCATCATGATGACCGGACCGCCTTTGGTGATCTGCAGGTCACCGATTCTGGAAAACAGTTCCTTGTAATATGCATCCACCTTGCTTAAAAACAGCGGGGTATTGGTGCGCACCTTGATGTCACGATACCGCAGCAGCCATGCCGGAAGTCCGCCGAACTCCCACTCTGCACAGATGAACGGTGTCGGGCGCAGGATGACCATCAGCCCCAGGCTCTCAGCCAGACGAACGAAGCTTACCACATCCTTATTTCCGGAGAAATCGAACACGCCCTCCTCCGGCTCATGGATATTCCAGGGAATATAGGTCTCCACCGTGTTGAATCCCATTGCCTTTAAGTTGTACAGGCTGTCCTCCCAGCACTCCGGCATGATACGGAAGTAGTGAATCGCTCCGGACAAAAGTTTGATCTTCTCACCATTCAGCAGAAAATCTTCTTTTACTTCAAATCTATTCATTTCTTATCTGTTACCTTCCTGCCGCGCTTTACCAGTAAGGATTCCAGTCAGGATTCCACAGACGGTACAGCGCTTCCATATAAAAATAATCTCCCCACAGATTCGGCTCATCAACACCCTTGCCTTCTGCATATGCATAGACGCCATGAAGCAGGATTCCCTCACTCTCCGGCTCCACCTCAGAAGAAGCGCCCTCTTTCAATGTCAGGACCATCTCCTCTGCCCGGGCGGTATTGCCCATCTCCAGCATACCGCACGCTGCTACAGCCAGTGCGGAGCTGTCTCTCGGCTGGTCGGAGCCATCGGTGAAGATCAGATCCCAGTAAGGCATTCCGTCCTTCGGAAGATGGCTCTCAAAGTATTCCAGGACTCCGGAGTACAGCGTCTGCTCCTCCTCCGTAAATTCCATTCCGGAAAGTCTTCTGTGTAATGGCATCCCCAGGATTGCCCATGCCTGACCTCTCGCCCAGCAGGACTGGTCAGAGAAGCCCTGATGCGTCGCGCCGTGATCCGGCTTCCCTGTCTCCGCATCAAAGTAGAAGGTATGGTACGTTGAAAAGTCGTCCCGCACAATGTGATGGATGACATTCTGATAATGTGTCTCTGCCACTTCACGGTAGCGGGCTTCGCCCGTCATCTCAAATGCCGTGTACAGCAGGGGCAGATTCAGCAGGGAATCGATAATCAGGCGAAACTCCTTCGGGTCCCCTGCCTTTCCCCATGCCTGGATAAATCCGCCACGCTCCTGAAAACGTGCCATCAGAACATCCGCAGCCCGGATCACAAGCGGTCTGATGCTTTCATCACCGGTAATCTTCCATGCTGCAGCCACCGAAAGGCTGTACAAAAAACCGATGTCATGATGATCCAGCACAAAATGCTCCTCAAGACGCTGCTCAAAGCTCGCTACATTCTGAAGCGCCAGCTCCTTAAACGCATCTCGTCCGGTGTATTCATATGCCATCCACAGCATTCCGGTCCAGAAGCCATTGGTCCAGTCATCATTTTTCTTGATCCGGTATCTTCCATCCGTCGCACAGGCAGAAGGGAAGTCTGTCCCGAACCGTTTCATATTCTTCTCCAGTACCGCGACGCACCGGTCTAACTCTGACTGGATCTGTTTCCGATCCAAACTCCGCTCTGCCATTGCCTGCTCCGTCCTTTCTTAGAAGAATGTCTCAATGCCGACTTCCGGATCATCCGGAACCATCTGTGCCGTTACCTTGATGCCGGCTTTCAGAAGGGTATCAACAGCTGCCTTCTCCTCGTCGGTCATGCTGACAGACTTCTTGTACTGGGTAGTGCCCGGACGGTTGGACATATTACCGATGTTGACCGGCAGAAGCTCCACGCCCTTCTCCATCATCTTAACCAGGGTAACCGGAGACTTCACGATCAGCATGACTCTCTGGCCGTCGTAATTGCCGTTCTGGATGTTTGCTACAGCCTTCTCAAATGCCAGAATGGAGGTGTTGATGCCAGCCGGAGCTGCCATGCGCAGGATGGATTTCTCTGCGTCGTTTGCTGCTACTGCATCATCAATTACCATGATACGGTTTACCTTCAGTCCGGTAGACCAGCGGGTTGCTACCTGTCCGTGAATCAGACGATCATCAATGCGAATGTGTACAAATCCTTTCATTGTTACTTCCTCCTTATGCTAAGATTCTGAAATTATATGCAAGAATACCAATTACAACTAACAGCAGGGTCACTCTGGTGGAGTTCATGTTCTTTCTGCCAAGCAGCCAGTAAGCAAAGAATACAACCAGGGTCGGAGCCAGTGCCGGCATGATGCGGTCAGCCAGTTCCTGTACGGAGATGCTTACCTCACCTCTGGTGAACTCATATGCGAACTTCGCATTGACAACCGACGGAATCAGCGCACCGATTACGGTGATACCAAGAATATTCGCTGCCTTGGTGATTTTCTTTAAGCGGTTACCGATTTCACTTACAATCTTTGCACCCTCACGGTATCCCAGTGCGAAGAAATTCTTCATGCAGAACAGGCGCAGGAAACCAAAGCAGATCCACAGGATCAGTGCCATCGGGCTTCCCTCCAGTGCCATGTAGGAAGCGATGGAACCGATGATGGTAGAAGGAATTACGTGGAACAGGGTATCACCGATACCTGCTAACGGTCCCATCATACCGGTCTTCAATGCTGCGATGGTGTCAGCCGCTTCAGCGCCCTTCTCATCCTGCAGTGCACAGTCTACGCCCATGATGATCGGAGCCATGGTGTTGTTGGTGTTGAAGAACTGCACCTCGGTCTTTGCCAGAGTCTGCTTATCCTCCTCGTTCTGCTGCTTCTTGATCATCGGAAGCATGCTGAAATAATAGCCTAAGCCCTGCATTTTCTCATAGTTCCAGCCGCAGCCGCCCAGGAAATACCATCTCCAAAATACTTTCTTACAATCCTTTGTCATCTCTACCTTACTCATCGCCCATGTCACCTCCTGCATTTACTGCTGCAGCTGCCTGCTGCACTTCGTCCTTCTCAGACTGAAAACTGTGAATTGCCATTGCAAGTCCAACCAACGCCGCACCCAGTACCGGAACCTTTAAGTAAGCAGCCAGCACGAAGCCTGCGATCAGGTACATGATGTTTGCGCTTACCGGCAGGTAATGAAGCAGGATTGCAATACCAAGAGACGGAAGGATACCGCCAGCGGTCTTCAGACCATTCATCAGCCACATCGGCAGATTGTTTACGACCAGTTCTACAAATGCAGATCCGAATACCAGTGCCAGAAATACCGGCAGCATACGGGAAAGGCTCTGCGGAATAATACCGAGCAGGTTCATGGTTGCAGCCTTGTCATACTTGCCTTCTCCAATGAACTTCTCTGCGCGATGCTGGAAGAAGGTGTTGGAGAATCTTGCCAGAATATCTAACTGAATCATCAGAAGACCGATCGGGATTGCCAGAGTCACACCGAACTCAGCGCCCTGTCCGCTCTGAATTGCAAATGCGGTACCAAGCAGTGCGCCGGTCATATAGTCCGGAATGGATGCGCCGCCGAAGTTACCGATTCCCAGTACCAGCAGGTTTAAGGTACCGCCGACTACCAGACCAGTCTGAATGTCGCCCAGAACCAGACCTGCGAAGAAGCCTGCCATGGTCGGTTTTACCATACCAAAGGTTGTGTTGTTTCCATCATAAAATGCCCATCCTGCATAAATTGTCAGAAGCAGGATCTGCCACCATTGAATTTCCATTGTATATATACCTCTCTTTTTGTTGATTGTATTCTATATGATAAAGAATCTGTTATCGCCCGTCAGCACACAGATGTCGGCTCTTACTCGTCATCTCCGCCGTCAACACCTGCCTCAGCGTCCAGACATGCCACGCCGCTCTGTGCCGCCAGCATGATCTCTCTGACCGCATCCATGTCACACACGTCAATATCCTTGAACAGTGCGTCCACGATCATCGGAAGATTCATTCCGGAAATGACCTTTGCCTGCGCCTTCAGACCATGCTTTGTCAGCAGCAGTTCCGACTGGTTGTAAGGAGTGCCGCCCCGCAGATCTGCAAAAATCAGACCTTTTCTGCCTTCTGTCAGCCACTCCACAAGGTAAGCCTCCAGACGTTTGCCAAATGCATCAATTCCCTCTTCCTCAGTCAGCTCCATCGCTGTAATCTGATCTGCCGCAGGTCCCAGTACCATCTGTACTGCGCTCTTCATCCCGCAGGCGATTCCTCTGTGAGAAACCAATAACAGTTCCATCTCTCTACCTCCAAATTTGCTCTTAAATCCTACGTTTAAATCGGTTCGATCTCGATACTGAAGTAATCCCATCTCTTATAGGCTTCAATATACTCGATGGTTCTTCCGTCAAATAAATATGTATACCTTCTGGTGAACGCACTCGGTTCTCCCTCTTTCATTTCCAGAAGCTCCGTCGCTTCTGCCGGCGTCGGAAATACGATTTCCGTAATTTCCTTTGAATCCGCCTGATGCAGATCCAGTCCGTAATCCTCGCGGATCTTCCCATAGACTGATATGTATGCATCCTTGTTGGCAATCTCATCTTCCTTGATGAACTCAGCGATAATGTAGCTGTGCTGAAGAATAATCGGCTTGTCGTCTACCAGACGAACCCGCTTGATGTAGTAAAAGCTTTCGTCCGGTTCCAGGCTCAGCTCCTTCGCGATGCGCTTATCCTGCATCTTCCGGATCTCCAGAACCTCCGTCCGCTCTGCCGCATTGTGATACCGCTCAACATCGGAGAACTTCACAACCTTGCCCCGTCTTGCCTTGGAAACATAGGTTCCCTTGCCCTGATAGCGGACCAGGACACCCTCGTTGGTCAGGCACTGAACCGCCTTGATTGCTGTGATTCCGCTTACGTTGAACTTCTTCTTCAGCTCTGCCTCGCTGTAGAACTTATCACCCGGCTGAAAATTGCCATTGTTGATCTCATATAATAAACTCTGTTTGATCTGCTGATATTTTGGAATTGACATAATTCTTTCCCCCATTCTGCTTTATTGGTTAATATAATAATCTATTTACTGGTATTATATCAACCAGCTTCCGGTACTTCAATGAGAATCTGTCCCGATTTCCATTCTGTCAGCCCGATCCTGCACACATCCCCCTTTCCTCCTATTGTTTCCATCCATTCTCCAACATCTTTTTCGCTCCACCACTTAATATATTAAGTGATTAACTAGATGATAGCACAATCATATAAATTATGCAAGCCTATTTTTTAAGTTTTTTTGCACATTTTATAAGCTTTTCTGTAACTCCTGAAATATCCGATCAGATTGCATAAGAATAACACAAAAAAGCGATGGTATTTCGCTCCGAAAATACCATCGCTTTTTGTGTTATAATTAGAAAATTATTTTCTTTTTCCCAAATCGTCTCAGCTTACTGAAGAACAGATAATACACCGTAAACAAAATCGTCGTCACCACCCAGGTCAGCGGATAGCTGAACATGATAGTATAAATATCTCTCCGAATCGGTACCGCTATCAGCACCCACGCCACTCGGATCACACAGACTCCCAGCAGACACAGAAGCATCGGCACCCAGCAGTCGCCCACGCCCCGCAGCGCACCGGACAGAATCTCGATTGCCACATAGGTCACATAAACCGGCGCCAGATACCGCATCATCTCAATGCCGATCCGGATTACCTCACTGTCAGTGGTAAACAATTCGTAACCGTAGATACCCCAGTTGTAGATCAGCCAGGACATGAACACCGATGCCACCACTGTCATGACCATACAGCTTCGGACGCCCTTTCGCACCCGGTCCGGCTTGCCTGCCCCGTAGTTCTGGCCCACAAAGGTGGTAGCAGCAATACCGAAGGAGTTGATCATCATCCAGAACAGACTGTCGATCTTACTGTACGCAGTCCATGCTGCCACCGTATCGGTTCCCAGGGAATTGATCCCCGACTGGATGATCACATTGGAGAATCCGTACATCACCGACTGCAGCCCTGCCGGAAATCCGATCCGGATGATCCTTCCCAGCATCCGCTGATCCAGCCGCACCTGCTTCCACTCCAGCCGGTGCATGTCCGCCGTCCGCATCAGGCACACGGTCACCAGCACCGCACTCATCAGCTGGGAAAGAATCGTCGCCAGCGCCGCCCCCAGCACGCCCAGACGAAATACCACCACAAACAGCACATCCAGCACAATATTGGTCAGGCAGCTGATCATCAGAAAGTACAGCGGCCGCCTGGAATCCCCCACCGCACGCAGGATTGCCGCCCCCGTATTATAGATCAGGTTGGCGATAATGCCCACAAAATACACCCGCAGGTACAGCACCGACAGGTCCATCACATCCTCCGGCGTATCCATGGCTGACAGCATCCACGGCGCCAGCAGGATTCCGACCACCATAATAACCGCCCCTGCCACCACACTGAACGCAATGGAGGTGTGGACCGCATATCCCACCATCTCCGGCCGCTTCGCCCCGTAATACTGGGAAATAATCACGCCCGCGCCGGAGGAAAGACCCACAAAGAATCCCACAATCATATTGGTCAGCATACCGGTGGAGCCTCCCACCGCCGACAGCGCCTCCTTGCCGACAAATCTGCCGACGATCATCGCATCCGCCGCATTGTAAAGCTGCTGGAAAAATGTCCCAAACAGGATAGGGAAAAAGAACAGCAGAATCTGCTGCCAGATAACTCCCTCCGTAATCTGATTTCCCCGCACTGCCACTTCTTTCTTCATTCTGATGTACGATCCTTTCTGTATTTTATAGTGCTGCACACTTTTATTTGCCCTTCATTCAGGCTTTGTTTTTCTCCTCTTCAAGCTCTGTACTGATACTTTTATTTTCCATATTCTTCTTGTAAATGTCAAGGGCAATATGCAGATATTCCTGACGCAAATCCAATTGCACCCCAACTGAAAAAGGGAAATTCACGAGGCATGTGCTCACTGACACACCTTCTCTGAATTTCCCTTTTTCAATCTTTGTTTTACTTACTGAGCAGCTTCCTGCTCATGCTTTTTTCGATTTTTCTTATCCACCAGAACACTGATCAGGATGCTCAGCTGCAGCAAGAGCACCATCGGCAGTCCCAGCATGATCTGTGATACCACATCCGGCGGCGTAATGATCGCTGCAAATATAAAGATCACAACAATCAGCAGCGCCTGGTTCTTCTTTAAGAACTCCGGCGTAAGAATCTCCAGCTTTGTCAACAGAAATACCAGCACCGGCATCTCAAAGACACATCCGAAAGCCAGCAGCATGGTATTGGCAAAGGACGCATAGGACTTTACGGAAATCATGGATGCCACATCCGCGATCTCAATCCGGACAAAGAACTGCAGTATCGTAGGCAGTACCATGAAATAGCAGAACACAGCCCCACCTATAAAGCAGACCAGCCCGAAGACCAGCGCTGTCAGTACGGCTGCCTTCTCCCTCTTATAGAGCCCCTTCTCCACAAATGCCCAGACTTCATAGATGTTGAGCGGCGAGCAGAGAACCAGAGCCATAATAAAGGAAATCTGGATATACACAAGAAGCAGTTCTGACGGCGAGATGTACACCAGCTGCATTCCCGGATTAAGGTCCAGCAGATACTGCATAATGACCGCAGCCCGGTTGAACAGCAGCGCCGCTACAATCAGATTCACAATAACCATGACCGTCAGACGTTTCCTGAGTTCATTCAAATGTCCCACCAGGGACATCTCACTCTTGTTATTCAAGTATCGTGCCTCCCGAATCTCGTAGCTTAAGCAGCACGATTACTCTTTGTCCTTCTTCGTTTCCTCAGTCTTTGCCTCTTCCACTACGGTACTCTCCATCTCCTTGGTCAGAGACTGTGCCTCGTGGCGGAACTCTCTCACTGCCTGTCCCATGCTCTTTGCCAGAGACGGAAGCTTGGACGGTCCAAATACAACTAATACAATAATCAGGATGACTAAAAGCTCACCCATTCCAATCTTACCTAACATAACTAAATCCTCCTGCATAAATTCTAAAAGAGAGCGCCTGTCTACCTGATGACAGGCACTCCGCAACTATTTGATTCCACTTCCCTGGCTGTTTGATTATTTCACTTTGGAAAGTGCATCCTCTACAGCAGCCATGATTCCCTTACTGCTGACAGTAGCGCCTGCTGCTGCATCAACGCTGGTAGACTGAGCCTTGATGATAGCTTCCGGAATCTGTGCATATGCCGGATCACAAACGCCTGCGGTATCACCGTGAGATAACACATCGATCTTCGCAATCTGGTCGCCGTCCATGGTAACCTTTACCTTGATCGGGCCGCCGAAGCCTTCTGCCTCACCGATGTACTCGTTCTCTGCTAAAGTCTCTTCCGGAGCCTGAGTCTCCTCTACTGCCGGAGCCTCTGCGTAGCCAAAGTGGATGTTCAGCAGTTCTGCTGTCTTACGTGCAACATCGCTGGTCAGACCACCACAGCGATAGCGCTGTAAATCACTGCCGTTCTCGATGTTAGCAGCCTTTAAGTAAGCGCCAACAGAATCTGCACAGTTTGCAGACGGGGATACGGTCTGGATATCCAGCGGAGTCTCCGGACGGTTGATCGGAAGCGCGGTGCTGGTGTACCACTTTAACAGCTCTTTTAAGATTGCTTTGGAGTCAGCCGGCTCGCATACCATACCGATCACGGTAGCAGCGCCGCCCAGTGCTCCACATAAGGAACCGGTGGTATATCCGCCGCCGCCATTTGCGAAGATTGTTGCATCCAGTACCGTGTACGGATAGCCTACTTTTGCCTGTAACTCGGTCAGCAGACCCTTTGCAGAACCATAGCAGCAGCCATTCTCAAAATATCCCTCGTAAGCTGCTTTCTGAACAGCGTCCAGATCCAGCTCTGCGTATGCATACGGATGTTTCGGCAGCTCCGGCTCTTTCACGACCTCAACAACCTCCGGTGCCTGAGTCTCAGCAACAGGCTCTTCCTTCTGTCCGCAGCCGGTTAATAAGGTACCTCCAAAAACAGCTGCGCCACCCAGTAACATAGATGATTTCTTGAGGAAATCACGACGGGATTCCATCTTAGACATAATACATAAACCCTCTCTTTTGTGTATTTGATAATTTTTAAACTATCTGTAAAATATTATACAAAATCCTTACATGAATTTCAAGAGCCATTTCCCAGGATTCGCATGTCATTCTATTGAATTATTTCAAATTCAACATATTTCTGTTACAATGCATATTCCTCATTCTACAGCAGCACCACCCGAACTTCCCTGCCAGGCTCAAGCGGCTCTGTCCCTGCCGGAATATCAATCAGACAATTGCACCCCCGCATGGAGGACAGAATCCCGGACGAATGACTGTCCGTCGGTCGGATTCTTACAATGCCATTCTCATACATGCCACGAATAAAGCGCCGCTGTCCGCTTGCCTTCGCAAATCCATCCTGAAGCACCGCCTGCACTGTGCGCTGCTCCTGCGTTTCTTTCCCGTTCAGCTTTGACAGAGCCGGGCAGACAAGCAGGTCAAAGGTGGCAAGCGCCGCAAACGGGTTGCCAGACAAATGAAACATGGGAAGCCCGTCCAGTACTGCAAACATCGCCGGGGTTCCCGGCTTCATCTTTACCCGCCAGAACAGTCGCTCCGCTCCCAGAATCGGCAGTACCTGATGGAAAATATCCTTGTCACCCACAGAAACACCCCCGGTGGTAACAATGGCGTCCACCCCGGTATCACGAAGTTTTCGAATTTCCGCCGCCACCGCCTCCGGATCATCTGCCACAGCCTCCGCCTGCACCACTTCCATCCCCAGTTCCAGCAGACGTCCGTACAGCACATGCAGGTTCGAGCCGTAGAGCTTTCCCGGCATCAGCGGCATCCCCGGAAGAATGACCTCATCTCCGGTCACAAGAAGCGCTATGCGCGGTTTTCTGCGGACCTTCACCGTGGCCATCCCCGCAGATGCCAGAATTCCCAGATTCACAGCGTCCAGCACGGTTCCGGTCTCAGCAAGCAGCGTTCCTTTCCGGAAATCCTCACCCTGAAAGCAGTAATTCTGCCACGGTTTCATCTCCGTAAAAATAAGCACTTCCCCGGATGGCAGAACTTTCACATCCTCGAGGCGCACCACACAGTCGCAGCCCGCCGGAATCGGCGCTCCCGTCATAATCCGCACCGCCTGTCCAGCCTCAACAGCCTCGCTGTGGTACTGCCCTGCATACACGCAGCCCGCCTCTTTCAGGCAGACCGGCTGTACCTCTGAAGCTCCCCTGCTGGACGCAGCAGCAAAGGTATATCCGTCCAGCGGAGAACGGGGAAACGGCGGATTGTCCAGTTCTGCCCATACAGGTTCCGCCAGTATCCGCCCCCAGGCATCCAGAAGCGGCAGCGTTTCCGTCTCCCGCACCGGCGACACCCGCTCCAGTATCATCTGAACTGCCGCCTCAAGCTCGATTCCAATGACTCCTCCATTTTTCATCGCTTCCCTATCCTCCATCGTGCTGCCATCCCTGTTATGCCGTAAATTCATCCGGTTCAATCAACGCTTTTGCATAAACCTCTGACATGGTAAGATCCGAATACAGATATTTCGTCCCTTCACTGTTGGTCAGAGGATGCACATCACGGTAAGTCTCTTTCTCCACCAGAAGACTCACCGCACGCTCAATCTGCGCCTGCGTATAAAAATACGGATGATTCTCAAAATAAGTCAGCGGGGTAGGCGCCGGATAAGTTTTGCAATTAAAGCGAACCATCTGAGCAATCGTCTCCACCAGATCTTTCTCTTCCACATACATGGCAATCATCGCATAATTGTCACTCATACGGTTGACAGAATAAAAGTAGACATCCCTGTTTCCCTTTATCGTCTTTACATCCTGACAGCTCTCATCTTCCCGGAGTTCTTCGATGATCTGATCGATCTCCTCATCCTCCGCTTTCAGCGTCTGATACGCCGTAAGCTGCGCCGCCCCGGAGCGAAGTCGGATAAATTCCGCAAAATGCTGAGCTCTGGTAAGTTCCTGCGGCTTCTCAGGTTCCTTCTTCTCCTGCTCCGCCACAATCTCCGCAAACGGGTCTTCCACATCCGGCTGAGATTCAAGATAATCCAGAAGATCCTGCTTTCCTTCCGTATGAGCCTCCTGGCTTTCCTCGGTTTCATTCACCGTAATCACACCGTTTTTATCGATGCTGCCGCTCATGCCCTCACGGATCACACCGCCGACAACCTCTTCTTCTTTCATAAATCCAGGTTTTTTCCTGCCAAATAACATCTTGACTCCTTTCCTTATTGAAAGGAAATCCCGGCAGATTTCTGCCGGAATTCCTGTAATGTCTGATTCAGTTTTTATGCCGGAAGGATGCCTCTCTTCGCCAGATCATCTGCCATCTCTGCCAGATCAAATTTCTCAAGAGTTGCTCTGGTCGGAATACCGGTCTTAATATCCCAGCCCATTTCCTCATAGAACATATCTTTTGCAAGCTCCATATCCTCACGATCCATTTTGATCGTACCTTCCTGGAATGCCTGGAAGTCCGGCTCTTTATCGAATACCCATGCCGGAATCGCATCGTGCGTATTGCGCAGCTCCGTAGCACCATAATGAATATTGAAGGAGATCGCTGTCATAACACGCAGCATCTGGGAAATACGCTCACTGTCGAACTCCAGACTCTCACGGGTATAATCCACACCGGTTACTGCTGTCATGAAGTCTGCTTCCAGATTCAGATCGCCGGCATATCCGCGCGCCTTGGACGGAGACTGGGTCATCGGCCACATCCAGTTACATACGGTAGCGCTGTCATGGAACTGCTTATCGTTGAACGCCCACTTTGCAACCTTTGCCTTGTTGCGGTTCATCGGAGTATATGCTTTCTTCGCATCGTAACAGCCCTCGCCGAAGAATCCCTCCATAACCTTCTTGGAAACCTCATAAGGTGCACCGGAGTTCTCCACGTTTGTCAGATGATGGATCATACAGTCACGGTTGTACATCAGGTTGAACAGCATACCGATCTGTCCGCTGTCCTCCGGACCATGATGCTTCGGATAACCGTTGTAAGTGATATTCTGGTTGTTGCTGTCCACCATATCCATCCACTCCTGACCCAGATTCCACTTTTCCTGAACGGCAATAGTGCCCTCGCCCAGAGTAGCCAGCTCACCTTCTTTGTATGCGATACGGCGCAAAATCTCTACGCAGAAGCGCGGATCACAGTTTTTCTCCCACTCCCACGGAATGCTGTTGTACTCCGCTTCCGGAAGGAATTCCTTAATCTTGCCGGTTTTACACAGCCAGTTAAACTCACGATACAGGTTGCCATAGTTACACCATACGCCCAGATCGTCCTGTGCGTGGGACATTGCACCATTCAGCACCAGCTTGCCATCGCCCTCATACTTGAAATCCTTCACGCCTGACGGATAGAACATCTGTGCACTGATTACCGGCATACAGGTGTTGCAGGTATTGATCGGCAAGTCATAGTCAGACAGTACATCAATCTCGTACTGTGTATAACAGCGTACCGGGCAGGAGGAACATCCGCCCATCTTCACAATGTACTTGGTTGCCACTTCACCGTTATCAAATACACCCTTCAGACAACGGTAAGCAATCTTGTTGATATCGCCGCAGGGCTGCTCACCGGTATCGATGGGACCGCCTTCCGCCTTCTCCCACATTCTTCCCGGAGCGCCGGACCAGCGGTTCTTGCCGCCGACTGCAGAATACTCTGCCCAGCTCTGCGGAACTGCCGGCACGTTGTGGTTATTGTTGGCACCGATCAGGTCTTTCAACATGTAATCATTCAGACGACGCAGCTCTGCAACATCCGCGATCTTCACAGATCCGGTACCACGGATTGCAATACCTTTTAACTTCTTAGAACCCATAACCGCACCGATACCGGCACCTGCAGAGTTGCCGAAGGAAGTGTTCAGGGTGGAATAATTTACCAGATTCTCACCTGCCGGTCCGATAGACGCCGTCTCAAACTCCCGTCCGCAGAGCTCTGTCATCATCTTATTGGCCTCAAATGTACCCTTGCCCCACATATCGGAAGCGTCCTCAATCGTTACGTTGCTGTCATCAATCTTGATATACACCGGAGTTGCGGACTTACCCTCCACAATCACACCATCATATCCGGCATACTTCAGCTGCGGACCGATATGACCGCCCATGTGTGCGTCCAGAATGGAATATCCCTTTGTCCAGGAGGATAAGAAGGAAATATTCATCCGGCCGGAACACGGCACACCGGCACCGGTCAGCGGACCTACGCCCATGAAAAACTTGGAGCCCTCATCATGCGCCCTGGTCTCCATCGGAACCTCATCGTAAATGATGCGGTAGCCCATACCCATACCACCGATATATTTCTGTAAATGAGAATCATCTTCTGTTGTAATCGCACCTGTTGTCAGGTTAATACGCAGGATCTGTCCTGCCCATCCGTATGTAGCCATCCTGTCTTCTCCTCCTTATACAATCTCCTGTGCTGCAGCCGCTACTGCATCCCACGGAATAATGCTCAATGCGCCGCTCGGACATCCTGCCACACAGGCACCGCACGCGATACATTTGCTTGACTTCTTGGTCTCCGGATTAACGGTCGGCATATGCCACGGACACGCCTCCACACAGGCTCCGCAGCCAATACACTTCTCCTGATCTACTACCTTGATTCCCTGTTCATTGGCATAAATCGCCTTCTGCGGACACGCATTGCCGCATGCCGGATCTTCACACTGACGGCAGGTATCCGGGAAGTACACAAAGTTCTGATTCTGGATACCGTCGCTGCCATGCATATTTAAGTTTCTGCCGATCTTCACACGGGAAATGTAAGTGGAGCATACACCATCATTAAAAAGCGTACAGTTAATCTCGCAGCGCTGACAGCCGGTACACTTCGCTTCATTTACAACCAGCAGTCCCTGCGGCATCGCCCAGGTACGCACCTGATCCTGCTCTACCTCCTGCTGCGTACAGCCAAACAAAGACAGCATGGAAGCAGATAGTGCCAACCCTGCAATGCTCTTTCCTGAAACTTTCAAAAACTGTCTTCGCGTCATCTGGGCGTCAAGGAAGCCCTGACCTTTTTCTCTCTCCATACGTTCCTCCTGTTTATATTAATTAAATTTATTCTGACTCTTCTGAATATTCATTCTGACTCAGACATAATTACCATTCTCCCCGGTAATATTTGACAATTTTTTATCTTTTCTGTTAAATATTATACACAATCTTCTCCGGGTTTTCAACCTCATTCCGCCAGAACTTCCTCCTGCAGGAAAAAGTATGCGTTGTTGACTGCCACAGCAGCCGCAGAAGAAGAAATGGTAGCACCGGATACCGCGTCAAGTTCCGTCGTGATGCCCGCTGACGTTCCCTCCGCTCCGGTTTCTCCCTGTGCTTCTTCTTTTGCAGATGAAGCCAGAAGCCCTGCCCGCTCCATCCGAACAAGAGACTGTTCTTCTGCCGGAAGATCCGCTACCGGCGTAACCAGTTCCGTCTCCTCCATCGCACTGAGCGTCAACCCGGAAGCATACAGCTTGCGCACCGTATTGCTCTCCACGCTCTGATCTTGAGGATTCCAGGCTGCCGGATCCGATAATCCCGTGCCCTCCTGCACCGCTTCCTCCTCTTCTGACGCTCCTTCCGTCACAGCACCATAAGCAGCACCGGTTCCCGGAGATACCACCGCCAGATCTTTGCCCTTGAAGCTCACCGGTGCCTGAACACCCGCAAACTGACCCGTAAACTCCGGCGAAGTCACATTCGAACCGATGCCATCCGTCTCTGCCTGGGACGCGATCTCCAGCGCCTGAATCACCTTCCCCTCGGAGTCAAATGTAACCGCAACCTCAACATCACTCTGGAATCCGGCCGCAGATGCATGCACCCGATACCCCTCTTTGGTCTGATTCAAGCTGGTAACTCCGTAGGAAGCAGCATCCATTCCGGAAATATCAACTGCCTTTCCCTCGCCCACTTTCCAGATTCCTGACTCGACAAACGCAATATTAGCAGCCGAAAGTGCGCACATCACAGCCAGCGACACCAACGTTTCTTTTTTCTTCATAGCCTTGCTCCTCCCTTATCTCTTTGTGATAAATATATCAAATTTCCAAACCAAAGTAAAGCCTACTTCGGACCATACTTTTCCAATATCCGACAAAATTCCGATTCCCTGGATTCCAGTATTTCGTCCGCAAAAGAAACCGCTTTCACAGCCGATGGCTTCCACGCTCCACCCTCATCTCCAATCATCAGAAACGCCCTGGGCTTTACCACATTCGCCACGCTGTTGGACTCGCAGATGACCATCGCTTCCGGCTCCGTCCGGACAATCTGGTCCAGAACCGCCTTCATCGCCTCCGCCAGTCCCTCCGGATACGCACGCACCAGATATACCGGTCTGGCTCCCGCCTTTGCAAACCGCATGGTATCTTTGTTGCCGGTTCCGTGCTCCTCATGAATATCAAAGCAGCTCTTCAGCCCCTTGCATATCCCGCAGCCCTTCCCCCCTCTCGGGCAGATATCTCCATGATTATGTACGGTTACCACCTTGACTGCCGCCACCGGCCCTGCTTTCGCATACGCCTCAATCATCCGCTCCGCCAGCTCCGTCTTCCCCAGATTCCTGCCGGCTGCGCCGAAAAGCAGCATGTTGGAAGCCGGGATTCGCTTTCCCGCCGCTTCACATTTATTCTGTTCTGTCATCGTTGCCTTCTTCTCCCATCTCCGGTTCGCTCCGTAAGGCGCTCCTCATGCTTTTCGCAGCCTCCACATCCGGGAACCATCGTACTACATTCCATTGTCTATTTTCCGTCAAAAAAAGTCAAGAGTTATCCGAAAATTTTTTCGATTTTTTCGATTTCACATAAAAACGCGGTATAAAAAAAGAGATGCGATTCCTAAAAGTCGCATCTCTTTCTCAATATTCAGAACTGTTCTATTACATATTTATTCTGATGTTTTCCCTACAGAATCACCTTAGCCGGACACTTCTCCGCGCACTTGCCACAGTTCGTACACTTCGTATAATCGATCACAGCCACATTGTTCTCCATGTGAATTGCATCGAACTCACACTGCTTGGTACACAGGGTACATGCGATACAGCCCGCATCACACTTCGCCTTTACATCCTTGCCCTTATCATGGGAGGAACACTGTACCAGATGCTGTGCGGAGTACGGAACCAGCTCGATTAAGTGATTCGGGCAGGCAGCCACACACTTGCCGCAGGCTACACACTTCTCCTTGTCAACCACAGCCACACCGTCAACCACGTGGATGGCGTCGAACTGACATGCCTTCACGCAAGAGCCGTAGCCCATACATCCGTATGCACATGCCTTCTCGCCTGCGCCCGGTACCACTGCCACCTTAGAGCAGTCATCGATACCGAAATAGTTGTACTGCACGCGGGTCTTGTCGCAGGTACCTTTACACTTTACGAATGCAACCTTCTTCTCAGCCGCGCCGCTTGAAACGCCCATGATCGCCGCAATCTTGTCAGCAACGGCAGCGCCGCCCACCGGACATCCGCCTACCGGAGCGGTACCTGCAGCGATGGCACTTGCCAGACCGTCACATCCCGGGAAGCCGCAGCCGCCGCAGTTGTTGCCCGGCAGTTCTGCACGAACCAGGATCTCTTTCTCATCTACCTCTACTTTGAACTTCTCACTGGCGATGCCCAGCAGCACACCGATGATGATACCGATGCCGCCTACGACAACCGCCGCCATAAGCAAACCTGTCATATTTCCTTACCTCCCTCTTAAATCAGTCCGGAGAATCCCAGGAAGGCAATCGCCATCAGACCAGAGGTGATCAGTACGATCGGGGAACCCTGGAAGTTGTATGGGATGTCATTGTCTTCAATGCTCTCACGAATGCTTGCCAGCAGGACAATGGCGATGGTGAAACCGACTGCGGTACCCACACCGTTTGCCACGCTGAAAATGAAGTTGTAACCCTTCTGTACGTTGGTCAGGGCTGCACCCAGAACCGCACAGTTGGTGGTGATCAGCGGAAGGAATACGCCCAGCGCCTGATACAGGGACGGCATGCTCTTCTTAAGGAACATCTCCACGAACTGTACCAGTGCAGCGATAACCAGGATAAATGCGATCGTCTGTAAGTATTCCAGATGAAGCGGAACCAGCACGAAGGAATATACCAGGTTGGTGGCGATACTTGCCAGCGTAATAACGAAGATAACGGCACCGCCCATACCGAGGGAGGTGTCAACTTTCTTGGATACACCAAGGAACGGGCACAGGCCCTGGAACTGACTCAGGATGATATTGTTAACCAGAGCAGATCCCACAATAATTAAAATCAATTCTTTCATCTACCCGGCCTCCTATTCGTCTTTCTTGTCCATTTTTGCTTTTAACTCTGCTTCTTTCTTCGCCAGAGCAGCCTTCTTTGCAGCCAGTGCCTCCTCCTGCGCCTGAAGCCGTAAGGTCTCCAGGGTGGTGTGGTTGGACATACATGCAGAACCGGTACAGTTCATGCAGTTGCCGCCACATGCCAGCTTGGACTGGGGTGCTGCGGAGCCGTTGGTTGCAGACGGAGCTTTGAACTTGTTCTGCAGTGCGGTCAGGATTGCCAGTACGAAGAATGCGCCCGGTGCCAGACCGAAGATGGTGACACGGAAATCCTCCGGAATCACTTCCATACCGAAGATTGCGCCGCCGCCGATCAGCTCACGGACAACAGCGATACAGGTTAAGCCCACGGTAAATCCAAGGCCCATACCGATACCGTCAAATGCAGACTCTACCGGACCGTTCTTTGCAGCGTATGCCTCTGCACGGCCCAGAATGATACAGTTAACAACGATCAGCGGGATGTAGATACCCAGAGACTCGTACAGGCTCGGAACATATGCCTGCAAAAGCAGCTGAACGATGGTAACCAGGGATGCTACGATTACGATGTATGCCGGAATACGCACACGATCCGGAATAATCTTCCGCAGAGCGGAAATAATAAGGTTGGAGAACACCAGTACCGCCGTGGTGGACAGTCCCATACCAATACCGTTGATGGCCGTGGTGGTAACTGCCAGCGTCGGACACATACCAAGCATCAGCACGAAGGTCGGGTTCTCTTTGATAATACCGTTGTATAAACGTTCGATATATTTATTCATGACTTCCCACCTCCTACTTTGCCAGACAGTTATTTACAAAATAAACTGCCGCGTTCACTGCACCGGTGACTGCGTTTGATGTAATGGTCGCGCCACTGATTGCATTGATTTCATTGTCTGCAGATGCTCCGCCGCCTTTGACAACTGCGAAGGACTCTGCTTTCTTGCCTGCATACTGATCCTTGAACTCCGGAGTCGCTGCATTCATACCAAGACCTGCAGTCTCAGCCAGAGTTAAGAACTCGATGCCGTTGACGGTGCCGTCTGCCTGAATACCTACGGATACGGTGATCGCGCCGCCGTAACCATCGTTAGAAGTAGCGGTAACCACATAGCCTGCCTCAGCGCCGGAAGCGTCCAGAGCTGCCGCAACCTCGTCTACGGTCACATTGCCGTAGCCCAGACCTGCAACCTCCGCATTGCCTGCCTCAAGGGCAGCCGGATCATCTACCATACCGAAGGATGCTGCATCCGGAAATACGGTACGGAATGCAGACTCTTTCGCTGCCAGATTCGCTGCTGCGATCGGAGCCTTTGTCATCTCATATACGCCGCCTAAGCATGCGCCTGCCACCAGGGTAATTGCGCACAGCACTACGGCGTCTTTCATAAATCCACCTTTACTCATGCCTTCTTGCCCTCCTTTCCAAATGCTACCGGAAGGGTGTATTTCTCAATCAGCGGAACCAGCATGTTGCTGATGATGATTGCATAGGAAACGCCCTCTGCGGAACCACCAAACAGACGGAACAGTCCGGTCAGCACACCAAGCAGAATACCGAACACGATTTGACCCTTCGGGGTAATCGGGCTGGTCACATAGTCGGTTGCCATGAAGAACGCACCGAAGATCAGACCGCCGCCGCAGATATGAGCCAGCACAAAGTTCAGATCCTGTTTGCCGAAAATAAATACGAATACCGCTACGGTCAGGATATAGGTAACCGGAATCCGCAGGGAAATAACTTTCTTAAATACCAGGTAAGCCGCGCCGATCAGCAGTGCGATCACGGATACCTCACCGATGGTTCCCGGGATCTTACCGACGAACATGGCAGCTACATCTACCTGACCGCCGGTCTTTAATACAGCCAGCGGAGTTGCCCCGCTCCAGCCATCCAGCTTGAAGGTGGACATCTTGCCTGCGAAGGAAATCAGCAGGAAGCAGCGGGCAGCCAGTGCCGGGTTCATGAAGTTCTGTCCCAGACCGCCGTATAACTGCTTCACAACAATGATAGCGAACACGCCGCCCAGCGCCGGCATCCATACCGGAATATCAGCCGGCATATTCAGTGCCAGAATCATACCGGTTACCACTGCACTCATATCATAAATGGTGATCGGCTTGTCCATAATCTTCTCATATGCATATTCACTCAGCACGCACGCAAGAATCGTAGCAGCCAGCACCATCAGTGCGTGGAATCCAAACTGGAATACACCGAACGCAGTTGCCGGCAGCATAGCGATAACCACATCCGTCATGATGCTCTGAGTGGTCTCCTGGCTTCGAACGTGCGGGGATGATGATACGTTTAATAATTTACTCATGACTTACTCCCCTCCTACGCTTTCTTTCTGCGGTTTGCTGCAACCGTTTTTCTCATCTCTTTGAATGCCTGGGTCAGAGGTCTCTTCGCCGGACATACATAGGTACAGCTTCCGCACTCCATACATTCCATACCGTTGACCTTTACAAAAGCATCACAGTCGCCCTTTAAGGCAGCCTTCATCATCTTCACCGGTACAATATGGCTCGGACATACGCTGACGCACTTACCGCAGCGGATACACGGAGTCTCCTCATTGGCAGCAACCTCATCTCTGGTCATGCACAGCAGAGCGGAGTTGGTCTTGGTCACCGGAATATCCGTGGTGAACAGCGCCATACCCATCATCGGACCGCCTGCAATCAGCTTCTCCGGCTCAGTCTTGAAGCCGCCTGCAGCCTCAACCAGCTCCTGGAAGTTGGTGCCGATCTTCACGTTGAAGTTGATCGGATTTGCAATGGCATCACCGGTCACGGTCACGATACGTCTCATCAGCGGAGTGGTCTTGCACACTGCCATATAGACAGAAATAACCGTGTCAATGTTGTCCACGATGCAGCCTGCGTCTGCCGGCAGCATGGAGGAATTTACTTTTCTTCCGGTGATCGCGTTGATCAGGGAACGCTCACCGCCCTGCGGATACTTGGTCAGCAGCTCGCATACCTCGATACGCGGCTCGTCCTTCACCAGCTCGCGCAGCTTCTTAATGGCTTCCGGCTTGTTGTTCTCGATGCCGATCACGCCCTTCGCCTTGTCAAACAGCTGCAGGATCACCTTCAGACCGCCTACAATCTTCTCCGGCTCCTCGATCATCAGACGATAGTCACTGGTCAGATACGGCTCACACTCTGCACCGTTCACCAGAATATACTCAATCGCATTCTCATCCTTCGGAGACAGCTTTACGTGAGTCGGGAAGCCTGCGCCGCCTAAACCTACGATACCGGCTTCTTTTACAATGTCACGAATCTCCTGCTTGGACAGCTTCGCCGGATCGCGGTCTGCTCCCAGACCCTCTACCGTCTGATACTCTCCGTCATTCTCCACGATGATGGAGTTCACCATCGCGCCGCTGGCAACCCGTCTCGGCTCGATTGCCTTGACTGTGCCGGATACGGAACAGATCACATTTGCGGAAATGAAGCCGCTTGCTTCGCCGATCTTCTGGCCTGCCAGAACCTTATCGCCTTTTGCAACAAGTGGTGTTGCCGGTGCGCCGATATGCTGGGACATCGGATAAACCAGTTCTCCCTTCGGCAGCAGCATCTGTACCGGCTTGTTCTCGGACAGTTCTTTTCCCTCGTAAGGATGAATGCCGCCTTTAAATGTAGCCAATCCCATCTACCTTTACCCTCTTTCTTTAAATTAGTTCTTCATCGCGATCAAAATATCGCCTCTGACTTGCTAAGCGTATTTTGTCATCTTTAACAGTATATCACAATTGAAACATCCCGACAATTGCAAATCACACATTGTATACAATGAAATTATTGGTTTTACACGGGTAATTCTGTAATTTCAATCGAATTTGGCGGAATTTCACGTTAAAAAAAAGACAATTTTTCTCTCACATCAGTTCCCCTTGTTTTTGACAAAATACAATCGAATTGAAAATTGCAGAATACTGTAAGATTTGGGAAACTATGGATTTGGTTTTGGCCGGACCCCTCGTTAAAAAAATACTCAAAATCCGACTTCCGCCTCTCATGCTTCGATTTATTGTTTTTTCTTATAAATATTTATAAGTTATTTTCTTTGTAATTTTTCAGCAACGTGCAATAAAAATCTTTCCGGCTGCATTAACCTGTTGAACGGATGAACAGAACATTCTGCTTTGCAGTGGAACACATGGCAGACACTTATCAAGTATTACGAAATCCCTTGATGCATTACACTCTATCACACCCGCCCTGTCTTCTGCTGCAGAACAGAACCGAGGAGGCAGTGAAATACTGCCTCCTCATGTTCTGTTTTTTTATGCTTATTGTCCCGGAGTCACCAGACAGACCTCGGCTTCCTGTCCGCCGTCTGCCCTGAACACGCAGGTATCTGCAGCGGCCGCAATCAGAAAGCTGTCACCGCGAATCAACCGTGTCATCACATCGCCACACTGCAACGTGACAGTACCCTTCACTACTACGCCAATCTGAATCCTGCCTCCTCTTAGGCTGACACTCTTTGCCACCCGCAACCGCTTTACCTCAAAGCAGGATGTCACCGTCTCATCAATCAGTTGTTCCAGCCAATATCCATCTCCCTTCTCCAACGTGTAGGGAATGACGCTGCAGCGTTTCCGGATCTCTTCCACCGAATACTCTCGATAATCAAACAGATTCAAGCAGAAATCCAGTCCCCGCCCCATAAACCTTGCTTCCGGCGGAACAACGATTCCCTCCCGCTCAAACTCGCAGCGGGTAACCAGATCAGACGGCTCCATAATCTCCAGCATCAGGATTCCTTCTCCGATGGCATGGGGCATTCCGCCCGGTATGTACCACACCTGCCCCTCCTCCACCGGTACCGGCTCAAAGCAGCCGTCCATGGCGTCCATATCCTGACGCTCGATGATCTGTCTCCACTCCTCCTTCGTCGGCGCATGCTGGAATCCAAGGCGGATGTAAGGTCTGACCCCCGGCCTCACATGAAGGATGTAATAACATTCCAACTTCCCATAGGGAGTTCCCATATAGGTTCTGGCAAATTCCGCAGTCGGATGGGCCTGCACATGGAGACGCATGGAGGAATCCAGAATTTTGAACAAGAACCCCATATCCAGTCCCTTTTTCCGGCAGTGCTCCGCACCCAGATAAAACTCCGGAGCCGCCGCGATCTCGTCCTTCAGCAGTATACGCCTGCCGTCCAGATCAAGGAAACCATATCCCTCCTGTAAGATCTCCTCCAGCCCCGGATTGCGCGCCTCAACCATGGACGCGATCCACTCCTCCGGCCGGTCTCCGTCTATGCCGCTCTGCTGGCCATGAAACCAGTCAATGCCGGCGCCTCCCATATAATTTCTGCGGACACGATTCGGCGGAAGCTTCCAAAGATATCTCATATCATTTCTCCCACGCATATACCGCACACTGTCCGGCATCCAGCAAAATTTCCGTAGTTTCTCCTGCGATGACCTGTTCCCCTCCAAAGAGGTCAGTCAGACAGGTGCCCTTCTGGATTCCACTCAGGCTCAGCTTCTGTTTCTCATCGGAAAAGTTGATTGCAAGCATCCCCTTCTTGGTGTTGGATTCAATGAATGCCAGATGCACCTTCTCATCCTTCTGTGCACGGATTGCCGGGATTTCCTTCATGGCATCCGCGATCAACGCTTCAATCTGCGGATACAGCTTCTCCAACAGCCCCATTCCCATAAAAGAATTGAAATACAGCGTTGCGCCCTTTCCCTTCTTGTGATAGACCACAGCCGGACTTCCGTCCTCCATGGAGGCCAGCGCCTGACTGCCATCCAACGTCTCCAGCTGCTGGCTCATATAGGTGGCCGGAATCCGCTCTCCATCGACGACAAAATACTCGCCGGAGGTGACGTCAAGCTCACGCAGGCCAAACAGCCTGCTCAAAGTTCTGCCCGGAATTCCCTCTGACGGCACCACTCCCTTTTCGTTCAGCGCCGCCATCCGGCAGTCACCGATTAGAAGGCCGCCCTGCTCCACATACTCGGTCAGGCTTTCCGCCTCCGCTTCCCCGATGCTGACAATGGACGGCAGCACCATGACCGGGGTTTCAAAGTCACATACATCCAGCTTTTCCAGATTTGCCATCTCTGCCGGCATACCCATATCCCAGAACAGCTTATACCAGCCCTCAATATCTCTGGACCAGAAGCTCCCTTTCCATTTCAGCAAGGAATCAAAGAACAGTCTGGAACGATAGCTGTAAGCGATCCGCACCGTCGGCTTCGACACCTGATAGCTTCCAAACAGATCCATATTGCTGTTTACCACCTGCAGGACCTCCTTGGTGATCCGGCTCCGCTTGTTGGGAGTTCCATCCATCAGTGTCATGCCGCGGCCAGTAGCCTGATAGCCGTGAAGGAACGGACGCCAGCGCCACAGCTGCATCGCCTTCGGACCGGTAAACAGACACATCATGATCCAGTTGCGCAGCTCCTCCACACTAACCTCAGAACCCGGAGTCAAGGCTGACTGGGTGTGAGTCTGCAGCTCATTGACGAAATACGGCTTTCCCGCCTTTCTCGCAGCGCTTGCCGGGATGGAGTAGTACATGGAAAGAGTCCACGGTCTCTCCTTGTAATCATTTCCCCAGCTCTTGGGGTAGAAGGTCGCGCCGTACACATCCGGCACATAGGCCGTCTCAAACTCATCGTTGTTGCGCATGGTGATCTCCTCCTGCAGAATCCATGCAGAGGTTCCATCGATAATGATCGGATGCACATTGTCGTATTTTTTTGCAGTCTCATAGAGAAATCTGCAAATGTCCGTCAGATTCTCACTGCGGAACTTCTCGTATTCCACCGGCGGCAGCAGGCTGCTCCAGATGCTGTAGCTCGCCCGTCTCTTATCCGGCCGGATCTGGGAGAAAGATTCAAATCTCCGGTACCAATCCCAGTTCAGCTGTTTGATGTCCTTATATTTCTTTTCCAGCCACTGCTGATAGTATCTGGCCGTGTACGGATCATCACTTCGGAAATGTGCCTCGTTATAGACATCCCAGCCAAACACCGCCGGATGATCCTTTAACGCCGTGATGGCCTCGCGGAAATACAGGTCAAAATACTCCCGCACAGTGGGATGGTTTAAATTAGACCAGATGCTGTTGATGTTGATGAAAGCGCCGAACTGGTCATCATCCTCCATATCCTTCGTCAGCGCTGCGTCCGGCATGAACTCCTGCGCCTGATTCTGTCCAAAGAGCTGAAGGATCGCCTTCATCTCCAGACTGTCCAGAATGTCCAGAACCTTCCGCGTCTGCGTGAAAATCCACTCATGTGAGCTCTTGGCCAGCCATGCATTTCCAATAGGCCAAAGCGTGACCAGGTTGTAGCCGCACTCCTTCATATTTTTCAAATCTCTCACAATCTCATCATCGGTATAATCCTGCTCGATGATGTAAACCGCACCAAACAAAAACTGATTCATATTCTTCCTCCTTGTAAATCATAAAGCCAGCACTCCCGAATGCTGGTCTTATTATATCCCGTCCCGAAGGAAGTGAAAATCCAGCAAATCCATCCTTTTCTTCCGCAAAACTACACAATTTTCCCTTATCAGGTTCTGGACAGATTTCTGTAATTGACCGGGGAATACCCCGTATATTTTTTGAAAATGTAGGTGAAGTATTTGTAGTCCTGAAACCCCACCTTCATTGCAATCTCATAGCTCTTGTCCTCGCTCTCCCGGCTCATCAGTTCCTTGGCCTTCTCGATGCGGTACTTGTTCAGCCACTCCGTAAAGTTCTCTCCCGTCTCCTGCTTGAAAATCCTGCTGAAATAGTTTGGGGTCACAAACGCCAGCGCCGCCATGTCCGTCGCCTTGAGTTTCTCCGCGTAATGCTCCATAGCGTATTCCATGGTCTTCTTCACAATCCCGTGGTACTGGCTGCTCTGGCTCTGCTCCAGACGTTGGAACATCTGGCTGTAGATATGCTTCACCCACATTCGCATCTCAAAGAAGATCTCGCAGCGCTCGATCTCCTCAAACAGATTCCCGTCCCTAAGGATCTCTCCCTCGGTTTTCCCACTCTCAAGCTCCTGAAACAGGATAGAGACCAACAGGATGCAGAACCGTTGGATCTCCTTCCGGTCTGTTCTCCCCTTTAGGCACTGGATGAAGATCTGATCCAGCTGCTTCTGTACCTCCATTTCCTTCTGCAGCCGGATCTGTTCCCGTAGGTTTTTCTCCATCTCCGCAGGCAGTACAAGGAACCGGTCATCCTCCCGCTCTCCCACATCCTCGTAGGTGACAATCTGATTCTTCCCGCGAATCACCTTGCTCTTGACAGCCTCCTCCGCCTGCGCGAAGGATTCCTTCAGAATTTTCTCCCCGTCGCCGCAGGCTCCAATCCCAGCCGTGACCGTCTGCCCGAAATACCGCATCACGTAGAACTGAACCTCCCGGCAGTACTCCGCCACCTGATAGAGGCTGCTCTCCTCCTCCGTGCTGATAACCGCCAGTATCCTCGACTCGCTCAGATAACACACCGTCACCTGCCCCAGCGTCCCCAGAATCTCCCCCGCAATGTTGGATAGGGTGTACTGCATCAGGCCGGAATCCTCCTTTCCTTTGATCATCTGGTGATAGGCATCGTACTCCAGAATCACTGTCTGATAGAAGGGGCCTCCCAGCAAAAAGCCCAGTTTTGCCATACCGCGGCTCCAAAATTCCTCCTGCGTGATCTCTCCGCGGGCATACTTTAAAAACAACTCGCCCCGAAGGACGGGCAGCGCCTGATGAATGATCTGCCCCCTGTTCTGCCTCTGCCTCCGGTTCTCTCGTTCCTCGTAGATCTTGCCTTGCAGCTTTCCCATCAGCTCCGTCAACACTTCCACAGAAACGGGCTTCAGCAGATAGTCCACCGCCCCCGCCTTGAAGGCCTGCCGTGTGAACTGGAAATCGCTGTACCCGCTAAGCATCACCACATGCACGTTTGGAAGCTTCTTCCGAACCTCCTGCACCATGGTGATTCCGTCCATGACCGGCATCTTCACATCGGACAAAATAATATCCGGCTGCATGACAAGCGCCCTGCTTAATCCATCTCTCCCGTTGGATGCCTGCGCGACAATCTCAATGCCGAGGGAGGCCCAGTCAACGGACGTCTCCAGCCCTTTTCTTATTACCAGTTCATCATCTACAATCATCAATCGGATCATCATCCCGCCTCCTTCCACTGCTATACGGCTGCTCTACCACCGCCCGTATGCCCCTTGGCTCATGCTTCTCAAACCGCAGCCCGTAATCTTCCCCATAATATAAGCGGATGCGGTTGTGTACACTGGAGATTGCCATCCCCCGCTTTCCCTCCTTGTAGCTGGAGAGCAGCCTCTGCAGCTCCTCCGTGTCGCCGCCCTGCCCATCATCCTCCACAAGGTAGACCAGACGGTCTCCCTCCTTCTTCACCGACACCCGGATTGTGCCGCCCTCCCCCTGCTCCATGCCGTGGGTTATGGCATTCTCAATCAGCGGCTGCAGGACAAAGCTGATGGTCTCGCAGGCCTGCAGCCCCGGCTCCACATCCAGCACAAAGTCGATGGAGTCGGCATATCTGCATTTCTGAATGGTCAGATAGTTTTCCGTGTACTCCAGCTCCTCCGCCACTGTGAACACCCGTGTCCCGGTATGGACGGATGTGCGGAACAGCTTTGACAGGGCCTCCACCAGCCTGCAGGTCTCCGCCGCCTCCTCCATCCGCGCCATCCAGCATATCACATCCAGCGTATTATACAGGAAGTGAGGATTAATGTAGGCCTGCAGCGCCTTAATCTGGGCATTTTTCTCGCTCATCTGGGCAACGTGTACCTGATTGACCAGCACATCCAGCTTCCGGCTCATTTTGTTAAAGCTGGAAGCCAGCACCGAGATCTCATCATGGCCCTTCACCGGCACCTCGATCCGGAAATCCTCCTTCTCCAGATTTTTCATGGCCCGCGTCACCTTCCTGAGCGGTGACAGCACGTGGGCGGCCGTGGCAAAGGCCAGCCCGCCGCACAGCAGGATTGCAAGAGTCATTGTCAAAAACAGCATCTGGGAAAACACCTGATTCTGGCTCTGGATCTGCTCACAGGTCATCACATTGACCAGCTGCCAGTCCGGATAGTCTAAGTGGTACCACGAGACCAGTTGCTCCTCACCACCGGAACGGATGCTACCCACGCCCTGTTCCCTGCTCTGCACCATCCCGCCAAGCTCTGCCGGAAGCGGCGTCCCTTCCTGACCGACGCTGCTGGCAATCAGGATTTCCCCCTGCTCCACGATATAGCATGCATGGAATCTGGCATTCTGCTCACTCTTTAAAATCTCCTGAAGCTTCTTCTTTGGCACATAGAGCCGCATCAGGCCCAGATCCCGGCCAAGATCGTTGATGTCGTGGATTTTTCGCGCAAAAATATATGCCTCGTCCTCTTTCAGATACCGGTTCCATGATATGCCGGCATAGGTCAGCCTCCCCGTGTTCACATCCGTCGTCCCCGTGATATATCCTGGATTGGAGCGGTACTGCTCCCCGTCCAACCGGATAATGTCCACCGCCGCAATATTCTTGTCGTAGGCCAGCGTATTCTGGATACTCTCATTCAGCCGGATATAGCTGTGTAGCCGGTCCTCCCTGCTCTCCGCCAGCAGAAAATCCCGCACCGTCTCACTCTGGTACATCCGCAGGGAATTCTGCTGAATGGAGTCAAACACGTATTCCAGCATCATTCCCTTCTGCTCGATTATATTAAAGTTGGCCGTCTCCGCCTGCTTCCGGTTCCTCTCCGCGTTTTGCCGGTAAAAGAACATCCCGCAGACCACCATCGGCAAAACCAGTATCAGCATAATCAAAAGAAATATTTTCCACTGTAAGCTTAAAAACCTTCTGTCCTTCTCCATCTTCCTCCCACTAGTCTCCTGTTTTATAAAACGTGAAAAAGGCAGACCTCTCTCAAGGTCGCCCGTTTCACTTTGTCCGTTCCGTCATCCCTTCACAGCTCCCGCTACCATTCCCTTCATAATCTGGTTGTAGAACAAGAAATACATGATCATAACCGGAAGGGTAGAAATCACAAGTGCTGCCATCATAAGCGGATAATTGACTGTATAAGTTCCCACAAAATTGGTGAGTCCGATTGGCATGGTCTTCAGCCGGTTGCTCCGGATCAGCACCAACGCCAGTGGAAACTCATTCCAGGTATGCAGAAATGTCAAAATCGCTGTTGTCGCCATAACCGGCTTGCAGATCGGCATAATGATGGCAAACATGGTCCGCACCATCCCGCACCCATCTATGTACGCCGCCTCCTCCAGCTCGATCGGTATGGTCTTCACATAGCTCTCCATCAGAAAAATTGCTGTAGGCATCGCAAAAGCAATGTAAGGGAGAATCAACGTGAATTTCTTGTTCAGCAGATTCAGCTTTTTAAACTCGATAAAAATCGGGATCAGCAGCGCATAGATTGGAATCAGCATACCAGAGAGAAACAGATAGTAGATCGTGTTTCTCCCGCGGAAGTGATACCGCGCCAGACAGTATGCCGTCACATAGGCCACAACCAACACGATTGCCACCGTGATTACCGTGTTGAACATGCTGTTGCTGAAATACCCCATCAGCTTTCCTTCCTCCAGTGCCTGCAGATAATTGCCGAACCGCAGGATCTTCGGCAGCCCCACCGTATCCAGCGCAAATTCCTTCTGAGATTTCAGGGAGGAATAAAACATCCAGATAATCGGGAAAATGCAGGTGAAGGATAACACCGCAACGATTCCGTTGACCAACACCATGGTCACGTATTTTTTTAATTTCAGCAACTCCTGATGGTTATTCATCTGCCTTCTTCCTCCTTCCCACTGTTTTGCTGATTCCGATCAGAATCAGGCTCAGAATCAAAATACCGATTGCCACGGCGCTGCCGTATCCATACCTCATCCGCTCCATGGAAACATTGTACGCATACATGGCTACCACCTGTGAGCTGGTTCCCGGACCACCACCGGTCATAACGAATATCTGGTCAAAGGTTTTCATATTGCCGGAGATACACAGCATAACTGTCACAAGAACTGTATCCTTGATCAGCGGAAGTACGATATACCACGCCTTCTGCCATCCACGGCATCCGTCCAGCTCCGCCACCTCCAGCACGCTGGTGTCGATGCTCTGGATGGTTGCCAGCAGGATCACCATATAGTATCCGATGAACTGCCATATCTTCGGTATAGCCAGTGAGTTGATAACAATATCCGGATCGTCCAGCCATGGCCGGATCCATTCCTCGTGCCCGATAAATCGGAAAAACAGATTGATCAGGCCGTAATCATTATTATAAATCATTCTCCACAGAAATCCTACAACAACCGCTGACAGGATCACCGGAAAAAAGATTACCGTGCGGTGCAGATTTTTACACTTCAGTGTCCTTGACGTAAGCATCATGGAAATGACAAAGGCGATTCCGATCTGCCCGATCACCGTGTAGACGATAAACAACAGGTTGTTCTTGAATGCGCTCCAAAATGCCTTATCCCAAAGCAGTTCCAGATAGTTGCTGAACCCGATCAACTGCTTGGTGTACCCTCCATCCCAGTCGAAAAAGCTGTAATAGAGAGCAACAAACAGCGGGAAAATGCAGCAAAGAGTAAACAGCAGGATGCCCGGTGCAAGGAGACCAATCAATACTTTATTGGATGGCTGCATTTGACGTTTCATGTCCGGTTTCTTCCTTTCCCGTTTTCTTAGTCACGTGCATACTCTTCCTGAATCTTCTGTGCCAGTTCTTCTGCACTGATCCGACCGATCAGCAGCTCCTGAAGCCCAGACTGCATCACATCCATGATTCCAGAGGACAGCTGGTGATCGTATACCGGAATGTACTGGCGTCCCTTCTGGAATTCATTGAACTTGGTTGCCACGACTTTGGACGGATCACCCTCATTGTTTTCTGTTGGCTCGATCACGGTGTTGGTACCGATCTTCGCCATCTCGTTGGCAAATTCTACACCGGCTACTGCGCGGAGATATTTCTTCACTGCCGGGAGCTTGGCCGGATCAATATTGGCATTGACTGCATATGCCCATCCGGAACCTCCGGTGATTGCATCCGGATTGCCCTTGCCGCCGTCCACCATCGGAAGTGCTGCGACCTCAGTGGTCTCCAGAATCTCCTGCGGCGCATTGTTGTCAAATTCCACAATGGTCCAGCTTCCGTCAATGCTCATAGCTGCCTCGCCGTTCATATATACCTGTCTCTGCTGGATGTTGTCCAAACTGTTTACATCCGTATTGAATGCACCCGCATCGGCCAGATTTGCCAGCGCCTGTAAGGATGCCACAAATTCCGGATCCGTAAAGCTTGCGCCGTTCTTGTCTCGGATGCTCTGATACCACTCATCTCCGGTACAGCGGTTGCCCAGCGTACTCATAATCACAGATTCTGCGTTCCACTTTGCCTTATTGCCCAGAACGATCGGGGTAACGCCGGAAGCCTTAATCTTCTTGACCGCCTCGATAAACTCATCCCATGTCTTCGGGAAGTTCTCCACACCCGCCTTGGCAAACAGGTCCTTGTTGTAGAATACACAGGTATTGGTAATCTGGTACGGAATACCGTAGGTTTTCCCGTCCACAATGTAGTTGGAGAAGATGCCGTCCTTGAAGCTGTCTCGCCACTCCGGATCTTCGTTCAAGATGTCATCCACACAGAGTACCTTTCCATTCTCGACAAAGTTTTTCACCATCTGGCCCTTCAGCATAAAGATGTCCGGAAGCTCGTCGGCCGCTGCCAGCGTCTGAACCTTCGTTGCCATATCTGCATTGGCAATGGTCTCCTCATCCAGATGGATGTTCGGGTTCTCCTCCTCAAATTTGCTCAGCACAGCGCGGTAGGAGATCGCGGTTCCCTCACCCGGCGTCATAGAGTTTAACAGGGATAAGGTGACCTCCTTATCGTCCTTTGCCTCCTCGGCCCCTGCTGACTCAGATTCCGCTGCTCTTGCCGCCGGCTTCTCACTGCTCTCCCCGGAGCACCCCGTCAATGCCATTATGGACATCGTTCCCGCTAATAATATACTCAGCCATCTCTTACTGTTTTTTCTCATTTTCTTTCTCCGCCTTTCCATTGTATAACTGTTTCCTGCTATCGTTTTGTTCCTTGTTCCAACTCATCTTTTCATTCATGTTCTATCCGGATATTCTGAATTCATAAGCTCTTGCATTCGGGTGGCTTATGTTTTTGATAAGACTATTGTACAAAACACTCACTGCTTTGAAAAGGCTACGAAACTATGATTCCTTCCGTAAAACTACACAAAAAGAGCTATCCCCTTGTTTTCAAAGAGAATAGCTCCCATCTCTTAAACCTGTCCCAATCAGAGTTTCCTCTGCCCGGATTTCCTACTTGCTGAAGAACCCTTTCTTCTTATGCTTCTCGCCGCCTTCTGCCTCGGATGTCTTCTTCGGCTCCTCGCCGCGCATCACGGCGTCGAAGTTGCGCAGCGCCTCTCTCTGTGCCTCGTTCATACGCTCCGGCACAGTGACAACCAGCGTTACATAGTGGTCGCCCCGCACGTTGCGGTTTCTGAGGGACGGAACGCCCTTGCCACGCAGACGCACTCTGGTGTCGGTCTGGGTTCCGCTCTTGACCTCGTACTCCACTTCGCCGTCCACCGTCTTGATACGGATTGGACCGCCCAGGGCTGCCGTAGCGAAGGAAATCGGCACGGTGGAATAGATGTTCATATCCTGACGCTTGAACAGCGGATGCTGGGATACCACTGCCTCAACCAGCAAATCGCCGCGCTCGCCGCCGTTGGTACCCGGCTCGCCGCCGCCTGCGGAGCGCACGCTCTGACCGTTGTCGATACCTGCCGGGAACGGCACCTTGAACTTCTTCTTCTTCGTAATGTATCCGGTTCCGTAGCAGTCCGGACACTTCTCGCGGATCACCTTGCCCTTGCCGCCGCACTCCGGACAGGTCTGTACATTCTGTACCTGACCGAAGAAGGACTGCTGGGTGTACATAATCTTGCCCTTACCGTTACACTTCGGGCAGGTCTCCGGTGAGGTGCCTGCCTTTGCGCCAGTGCCGTGACAGGTTCCGCACTCTTCCTTAAAGTTAATCTCAATCTCTTTCTCACAGCCAAATACAGCCTCCTCGAAGGTCAGGCGGACTGCGGTGCGGACATTGGCTCCCCGCATCGGACCGTTGTACTGGCTGCCGCGGCTTCTGCCGCCGCCACCGAAGATATCTCCGAAAATATCACCGAAAATGTCTCCCATATCTGCGCCGTTGAAATCAAAGCCGCCGAACCCGCCAGCTCCGCCGCCGGCGCCTCCCTCGAAGGCAGCATGGCCAAACTGATCATACTGGCGTCTCTTCTCCGGGTCACTTAAGACACTGTATGCTTCGGATGCCTCCTTGAACTTCTTCTCGGCTTCTTCGTCTCCCGGATTACTGTCCGGATGGTACTTCTTCGCCAGAGTACGATATGCTTTTTTGAGGGCAGCGTCATCCGCATTCTTCGGAACGCCTAAGACTTCATAATAATCTCTCTTGCTCTCTGCCATGATTGGTTCCCTTTCTTATCTTCACACGCGAAACGGCTGTCGCCCTCCGGGGCTGCTCTTGCAGTCCCGGAGATTGCGCCAGCCTCTCACTGCTTTTTATGGTTTATCTTTTAGACTTCCTTGAAGTCAGCGTCGATCACATCGTCATCCTGACCGCCTGCTGCATTGCCTGCACCTGCTGCGCCTGCGCCCATATCCGGACCTGCGCCCTGTGCTGCGCCTGCTGCCTGAGCTGCCTCGTAGACCTTTGCAAACAGAGCCTGTGCGCTTGCCATCAGCTTCTCCTTGCCGGCCTTGATGTCCTCAACCTGTGCGTCGGTCATCTGATCGATCGGTGCGCGGTTGATTGCTTCCTTCAGTGCATTTAAGTCAGACTCAACGGCAGACTTATCGTTGGCATCAATCTTGTCGCCAACCTCTTCCAGTGCCTTCTCGGTCTGGAATACGATTGCGTCAGCGTCATTTCTCGCATCGATGCCCTCTTTCTTCTTCTTATCCTGAGCCTCGAACTCAGCTGCTTCCTTGACAGCCTTGTCGATATCAGCCTCGGACATGTTGGAGCCGGAGGTGATGGTGATGTGCTGCTCCTTGCCGGTGCCAAGATCCTTCGCGGATACATTTACAATGCCGTTGGCATCGATATCGAAGGTAACCTCGATCTGCGGAACACCTCTTCTTGCCGGCGGGATACCATCCAGACGGAACTGTCCCAGAGACTTGTTGTCGCGGGCAAATTCACGCTCACCCTGTACCACGTGGATATCTACTGCAGTCTGGTTGTCGGCTGCGGTGGAGAAGATCTGGCTCTTCTTGGTCGGGATGGTGGTATTTCTCTCGATCAGTCTGGTTGCGATGCCTCCCATGGTCTCGATGGACAGAGACAGCGGGGTAACATCCAGTAACAGGATATCGCCTGCGCCTGCGTCGCCTGCCAGCTTACCGCCCTGGATTGCTGCGCCGATTGCAACGCACTCATCCGGGTTCAAGGACTTGTTCGGCTCTTTGCCGGTGATCTGCTTTACTTTATCCTGTGCTGCCAGCATACGGGTGGAACCGCCTACTAACAGAACCTTGCCTAACTCGCTGGTGGTCACGCCTGCATCTCTCAGTGCGTTCTGTACCGGAACTGCGGTCTTCTCTACCAGGTCATGAGTCAGCTCGTCGAATTTTGCTCTGGTCAGGTTCACATCCAGATGCTTCGGGCCTTCTGCGGTTGCAGTGATGAACGGCAGGTTGATGTTGGTGGTGGTAGCAGTGGAAACTTCCTTCTTTGCCTTCTCTGCTGCCTCTTTCAGTCTCTGCATTGCCATCTTATCGCCGGATAAGTCTACGCCCTCAGCCTTCTTGAACTCGTCAACCAGCCACTGGGTGATACGGTTATCGAAATCATCGCCGCCCAGGTGGGTATCACCGTTGGTGGATAATACCTCGATGACACCGTCACCGATCTCAATCAGAGATACATCGAAGGTACCGCCGCCCAAGTCGTATACCATGATCTTCTGCTCGCTCTCATTGTCCAGGCCGTATGCCAGTGCTGCTGCGGTCGGCTCGTTGATGATACGCTTAACCTCCAGACCTGCAATCTTACCTGCATCCTTGGTAGCCTGACGCTGTGCGTCGTTGAAGTATGCCGGAACGGTGATAACCGCCTCGGTTACCTTCTCGCCTAAGTATGCCTCTGCATCCGCTTTCAGCTTCTGCAGTACCATAGCGGAAATCTCCTGCGGGCTGTAGCTCTTGCCATCGATGGTTACCTTGTAGTCGGTACCCATATGTCTCTTGATGGAAGAGATGGTGCGCTCTGCGTTGGTAACTGCCTGACGCTTTGCCGGCTCACCAACCAGTCTCTCACCGGTCTTTGTGAATGCAACTACAGACGGAGTAGTACGGGAACCTTCCTGGTTCGGGATTACTACCGGTTTGCCGCCCTCCATAACAGCTACACAGCTGTTGGTGGTTCCTAAGTCAATACCAATAATCTTGCTCATGATTTTTCCTCCTGAAAATATACTTCTATGATAAGTTTCTTTCTTCCATAACATGTTCCACTCAACTAAACTCGTCTGTCGCCTGCGGCTCGGACTCGTTAAGTTTCGGGAACGACTTTCACACTAAATTCGCTCTGCGCCTGCGGCTTGCGCTCATTAAGTGTTCAATGTCAGTTAGCCACCTGTACCATGCTGTATCTTACGACGCTTCCACGGTACCTGTAGCCCTTCTGCAGCTCCTGACATACCTCGTTCTCGCCGTACTGGTCGTCGTCGATGTGCATCACGGCATTGTGCAGGTTCGGGTCGAACGGCTGTCCAACTGCCTCGATTGCTTCCACACCGGCATCCTCCAGTGTCTTTAAGAACTGCTTGTAAATCTTCTCCATGCCTTCGGCAAAGGGACTTCCCTTCTCCTCCTCCGGCACAGTTGCCAGTCCCCGCTCAAAATTGTCCACCACCGGAAGAATCTTCTCGATGATGTCCTTCGCACCGATCTCGTACATGGAAGACTTCTCCTTCTCGGTGCGCTTGCGGAAGTTGTCGAACTCCGCCATCTGGCGCTTCAGGCGATCCTGCAGATCTTCGATCTGTGCATCGCGCGGGTCTTTCCTGCCGCCCTTTGCCTCGCCGTCGCTCTTAGCTGCCTCCTGCCCGGCTTCCTCTGCGGTATCAGCCGCTGCGTCAGCCTCTGCTGCGCCGTCTCCGGCTGCTTCGGAAGCTTTGACTTCTTCTGTCTGCTCCGCCTGGTTCAGAGTCTCCTCTGCCTGGCTGCAGGCTTCTTCCTGTTTATGCTCCTGAGTCATCGTCTATCACCTTTCTTCTCTATCTCATAACTGTTCGTTGTCTATCCAGTTACCTGTCTTCATTCTTAAATGTGACGTCCAGCTGCTTCATCAGATGCTTCAACGTGCTGAGCACCTTCTCGTAATCCATTCGCTTCGGCCCGATGATGCCGATGGTGCCGCGGATTCCCTCGCCCAGCTCATAGTTGGCTGTCACCACACTGCAGTCCTTCATGCTCTGTACCGGCGTCTCGTCTCCGATGTATACCTGAATGCCGTTGTTGTCCTCCGACTCATTCACATCGTCGATCAGCTCCTGCAGCATCTCCTTCTTCTCCAGGGTGCTGATCAGCTGACTGGCTTTCTCGCCGTCGCTCAGCTCCGGATACTTGAAAATGTTGGTCGCTCCGCTGGTGTAAATCTGCAGATCCTCTTCATCTGCCCGGATGGCGGCTGCCACCTCGTTCAGCACCAGATCTACCACCTGGCTGTGAATGCCTGCCTGCTGCTTCAGTCTGCTGATCACATCCAGGTTGATCTCCTCGATGGTCAGACCGTTCAGCGCGCTGTTCATCAGAATATTCAGATTCAGCAGCTCCTCCTGGCTGATCTCCTCCTGGACATCGACCATGGCGTTCTTAATGAGATTGCCCTCCACCACTGTCACCACCAGAAGCTTTCTGGGGCTCATTTGGGACAGCTGAATGAACTTCAGCTTGTTCCGATGGTACTGCGGTCCGCTGATCATGGCAGCGTAGTTGGTGTTGTTTGCCAACAGCTGCGCCAGCTTCTTGAGAATCAGTTCCACCCGGTCTACCCGCTGAATCATCAGCTCCTTGACCTCGGTGACTTCCTGCTCCTTCTCCTGCATGATCTGGTCTACATAGAACCGATAGCCCTTATCAGAAGGAATCCGGCCCGCAGAGGTGTGAGGCTGTAGAATATATCCCATCTCCTCCAGATCAGACATCTCATTCCGGATGGTCGCGGAGCTCAGCTTCAGATCCGTATACTTGGAAATGGTTCTGGAACCCACCGGCTCTCCTGTCTCCAGATATGTCTTGATGATTGCTTTCAATATGGTGACTTTCCGATCATCCAGTTCCATGTCTCGACCTCCGTTTTATATTTGTTAGCACTCGTTAATAGGGAGTGCTAACATCCATGTGAATAATATACTTTACATGGAATCATTTGTCAAGAGGTTTTGAAAAAATCTTTTGTAGTTATGGAAGGGGGATTGTTTTGGAGGGAACGCAGCGAGACGGGGCGGGGGAGGGGGATGCTCCTGGTCGCTGCGTTGGCAACTGCTAAGGGTCCATCCTGCCTGCACAGATGCCGGGGAACAACTCGAAAATGTACCTGATGTACATTTTCTCAAACAGGTTCCCCTAAAATCTCCGTCTGGTCAACGGAGATTTTACATCTGCTCCGGCATGCTGTCCCCTAACCAGTTGCTCAACTCGCTCTATGTCGCCCTCCCCCTCCCCCGCCCCGCCTCACTGCTGTGCCCTGGCACCCGCCAGAAAAACCCCATCTCCCCCCTCACTACTTGGCAGGAAAAAAGCTGTCACGTACAGCCACTAAGTTTACGCAAGAACATGACTTCGCTGCCACATACCCCCAGAACCCCAGCAAAAACAAAACTCCCCCCACCACCCAATCCCTCACGCCCGCGACACCTACTCCTTCCCAGAAAAATTGAGCAGGTTTTACATATGAGCAGCCAAAGCACAGCCATGAAGCAGGCTGGCAGGAGCAAGGAACGACATGTGAGCGAATCGAGGAGTTGGTTAGGGGGCAGGATGGCGGAGTAGCTGTAAAAATCCCGTTTACCAGACGGGATTTCTAGCGGGCCTCTGTCTGAGGGAATGGGCATCCGGCACATTCCCGAGTTGCCCGCGGCAGTTACGCAGGCAGCCTGCCCCCTTAGCAACTCCCGATGAGAGAACCGGAGTGACGGCTCCTGCCAGTCTGCTTCATGGCGTACTCCCCCCGCCAATGCACCCCCCCTTCCCAATTTTCCTCCCCAAATCTTGACATTTAACAATTCTGTAATATAATAGTTTTGATACCCCATGTCCCCCCCCCTATTTTTCAGAGAGGAACCCAATCATGCAAAAGAAAACCCTTCATTTCCCAACTTTATTAATAGGAACAATCTGTTCTCTCGCCATGACTGTGACTGCATGGGGAGCCGTACCGACAGGTGACTCTGATGTGTCTGCCTCCGCTTCCACGGAAGCTTCCGACAGCACTTCCGGCGTAATCATCTGCGGCGGCGTTAAATCCACTCCTTCAGATGAGGAGCTGACCCTTGGCGGTCCCGGTACTGTCGGTTCTCCGGCTTCTAACACTGCCGATGCTTCCGACTCTGCTGGCGCTTCTGACACTGCTGGCGCTTCCGGCAAGTCTGCTTCTGAGGCAACCGGCACAAAGGGCGAGTCCCTTGGCATCTTTACCACCACCGGCTACTGCACCTGCACCCAGTGCTGCTCTGCAGGCTGGACCCTGACCTACTCCGGCACCGTGCCGAAAGCGAACCACACCATTTCCGCAGATATCAACCACTATCCCATCGGCACCAGGCTGATGATCGATGATGTGATCTACACCGTGGAGGACATCGGAACCCATGTGGAGGGCAGCTGGGTCGATATCTACTATGACAATCATGATGATGCCGTGGCTCACGGCATGAAGCAGCAGGAAGTATTCACGGTACTTCCCTGATTCAGGAACATTCAGCGGGTAACGTACAGAATCTGAACCATTTGGATTTTGCGCTGTGCCCGCTTTTTTATCCACAATTTCTTCGATTTTCTCTTGTGAAATCCACCAAAAATCCCTGGTTTTCCCCGAAATTGCCGGTTTTTGCTTGACAAAACAAAAAAAGTATGTAAAATAGGGACTTGTCGTTCATATGTTACGAATTTGTTACATATATTTAAAATATATGAACGTTCCATTGAGATTTTGTTGTAACGGTTCAGGAGCAACGATTGAGGGCTCAACTCCTCAATGCTTTGACTCAGAAAGGAAAGAAAATGATGTTAAAACACAAATCGATATGTTCAAGTCTGATCCTCATGATTGTAATGCTGCTGTGCAGCTCTATGACCACATACGCAAAAGAGATGACCGAAATGTCCGGTCATTTTGACGAGATGGAGGAAGGCACCATCGTTGGATGGGGCTGGGAATCCTCCTCACCGAATACCCTGGTTCCGGTTCACGTAACCGTAACCAATCAGGAGACCTCCGAGGTCGTTGGCGACTTCACTCCCACTGCCGGCGTATACCGCACCGATCTGGAGGAGAACGGTATCGGCAATGGCAGCCACGGTTTCCGCATCGATATGGACTGGGAGTCCGTTGCAGACGGTTCCTACCTGATTGAAGGCTGGGTGGATGATCTGAAATTTGAGAACACCGTCACCTACACCAAAACCAGCGCATCTCAGGAAGATACGAAGGAGGCTGCAGATGACAGCCAGAGCGCAGAAGCTGCCGATACCAACGGCATGCGTTCCTTAGGAGTCTTCCGCACCACCGGCTACTGCCCGTGTCATCAGTGTTCCGAAGGCTGGGGCCGCCATACCTCCACCGGTGCCATTGCACAGTCCAATCACACCATCGCCGTGGACCCACGGGTGATTCCATACGGAAGCAAGGTTATGGTAAATGGCGTTGTCTACACCGCAGAAGACCGGGGAGGCGGCGTCCGGGGCAATCACATCGATATTTTCTTCGATACCCATGCCCAGACCAGACAGCACGGCAATCAGAATCTGGAAGTATTTCTGGTAGCTTAAGCCGTAGCGGCCAGTCCTGTCATAAGGAACGATACAGACTTGAACAAATCAAAACATTCTGTGTGCCCGCGGGCGCACAAAAAATGCTGTCCCACCGATCGGTGAGGCAGCATTTTTTTGCAATATCTTATTTTTCCAACTGTTTCCTGTAGATCTCGATTACCTGACGCATGGCATCCGGTCCCGGTGCTCCGGTGGTCATTCGCTTCTCCACGCAGGTCTTCATGCTGATTGCCTCATAGACATCCCCCTCAAATACCGGGCTGATTGCCTTGAACTCCTCCAGCGTCATATCATCCAGCGCGATTCCCTTATCAATGCAGTACAGCACCAGCTGTCCCACGATTCCATGAGCATCCCGGAAAGGAACTCCGTGATTTACCAGATAGTCTGCCGCATCCGTCGCATTGGTAAAGCCGTGCTTTGCACTGTTTTCCATCACATTCTTGTTGAAGGTCATGGTGGAAATCATGCCGGTAAACAGCGCCAGACAACCCTTCACCGTGTCAATGGCATCAAAGGTCAGCTCCTTATCCTCCTGCATGTCCTTATTGTATGCAAGGGGCAGTCCCTTCATGGTGGTCAGGATGGACACAAGCGCGCCGTATACACGTCCGGTCTTGCCCCGCACCAGCTCCGCGATATCCGGATTCTTCTTCTGAGGCATAATGCTGCTTCCGGTGCTGTAGGCGTCATCGATCTCCACGAACCGGTATTCGTTGGTGTTCCAGATGATGATTTCCTCACTGAACCGGCTCAAATGCATGGCAATGGTGGACAGTGCAGACAGCAGCTCGATCAGATAGTCCCGGTCTGCCACGGAATCCATGCTGTTGAGGGTCGGACCTGCAAATCCCAGCAGCTCTGCCGTATAAGCCCGGTCCAAAGGATAGGTGGTGCCTGCCAGCGCGCCGGAGCCCAGCGGACAGTAGTTCATCCGCTTATAAATGTCAGCCAGACGGCCCCGGTCACGGGTAAACATCTCAAAATAAGCGCCCACATGGTGTGCCAGGGTGATCGGCTGTGCCTTCTGCAGATGGGTAAAGCCCGGCATATAGGTCTCCAGGTTCTCCTCCATGATTTTCAGCAGTTCCTCCAGCAGCGTCTTCACCAGTCCGTCAATCTCCTGAATCTCATCCCGGCAGTAAAGCTTCATGTCCAGCGCCACCTGGTCGTTGCGGCTGCGTCCCGTGTGCAGGCGCTTGCCCGCCTCTCCGATCCGCTCCGTCAGATTTGCCTCCACGAAGGAGTGAATATCCTCGTGCTCCTTTGTAAATACCAGTTTGCCGGATTCAATGTCCGCCAGAATGCCGTTCAGACCGTCTACAATCGCCTTCCGGTCCTCCTCCGACACGATTCCCTGCTTTGCCAGCATGGTCACATGGGCAATGCTGCCCTGAATGTCCTGATGATAGAACTTCTGGTCAAATGACAAAGACTCATTAAAATTGTGTACTAACTGATTTTCCTCTTTTGTGAAGCGTCCGCCCCATAATTTCATAATCGTTGTCTCCTCTTCTTGTATCATCTATGACTGCGCTGAATCCTTACAGTCACGAATTTCCGTATTATGTTCCACAGCTCTGCTCCGGCATTCTTCCTCACGGCGCTTCTGCCAGAACCATCCTCCTGCCGCAATCAATATCAGCGTCAGAATACTTCCCGCCGTTATGATCCAGCCCTGCTTCAGACCTTGCGGGTAATATTTCATGGAGATTCTGTGGCTTCCCGGTGTCAGCCGGACTCCCGTAAAGGCATTCAGCGTCTTGACCGCCGGCTGCTCCACGCCATCCACCAGAATCGTCCATCCCTCGTCATAGGGAATCGACGTCAGCATCAAACCTGACTCCTCACAGGAAATGCTTCCTTCCAGATACGTGTCGGTCCAGCTTGTCAGCTCCCAGGGCCGCACCGCCAGCTCCTCGTAGACCTCCGCCAGTCCCTCTTCCGAGAACCGGTATACGTCCGCCGTCATGGCTTCCTTGGTGTCCTCCGCGGTCAGCACCACTTCCTCACCTGCAAGGCAGTAGCCCAGCTCCAGCAGAAAGCCCCGGTCCACATTATCGAACTTCTTCGTACCCTTCCAGGTATCCGCCGTCACTTTCTCAATCTTCTTGTTGCCCACCCAGGCATAGTATTCACCGCTGATCTCAGGGGTAAAGGACAGGGTCTTGCCTTCCGCACTGGTATCCAGCATCAGCTCCAGTACCTGGCTGGTCCCCAGGGCGTCGGTCAGGCTGTTCTGCACATCCGCCGGATTGCCGGTCTCTAAGTCCCAGCGCTCCTCAAAGCCTGCATCCACCCAGTATCCTAACGGCAGCGTCCAGGTATTTTCATAGAGCATGGTATCCTCTTCCTGCGCCACCAGCGCTCGAAGTCCCGTGCTCTCCGGCTCCTCGGAATAAATACCGTACCGAACAGAGAACAGGGCATCGATCAGAGGCGTACTGCCCGTAATGCTGTAGGCGTTGGTCGAACTCTCGCAGCCCAGCTTCTTAAACAGCTTTGACAGGTCTGCATTGGCTGTGGAGGAGAACAGGGATATGGATGGGAAATGCATCCACGCTCCGTCATTTTTTGTCTTCCGGGTCACCTTCTCCATCCGATAGAAGGAGTCACTGGGCTGCACCAGATCCACCAGCTTCTCCACCGCCTTGTTATCCTTCTTGTAGGAGGTTCTGTTGACGGTGGTCACACTGGTAACCGTGGTATTGACCGCCGCCTCGATGGAGACGATGGCAAGGGTATACAGTAACGCCCGATGATAATATGCCGGTCCCTTCCTGCACAGCCAGAAGGCTCCCAGGTACAGAGCCAGGAACAGGATTGCCACATAGTACACAATAAAGTGGAAATGCTCCTCCGTCACCAGCTTCTGTGCCAGAATCACGAACACCACCGCCCCCCAGAATGCCATCAGCACGTGCTTCCAGGGCGTCTCCTGCAGGTACATATAAGCCCGGTAGCACATAAACAGCACCAGGAAAATGTAAATGTAGGACTGGCGGCAGGGAAGGCTGTTGGGGTAGTGAAATCCGTGCCAGATAAAGTTCAGCATATTGAAGGAAAAGCTGGCAAAGAAGAACAGCAGCATCAGGCAGTACACCGCCTTTTCCTTCCCGGCGATTCTCTTCTGTGCCAGATACAAAAGCATCAGAATCAGCACCGCCACGCCGCAGTAGATATTCGGCCAGTGATCCAGCCCGATCTCCGTCTCCACGTTGCCGATATGGCGGGCAAGCATGTCAAAGATCGGAAAATACTGGGTAAAGGTCTTGGGGAAGTTCACATCCCCGGAAGCCGTGGTCTGCAGCACACAGATCTCCGGCAGCAGCACCACCGCCGCCAGACCGCCTGCCAGCAGCGAGTACACGGTGAACTGAAAGGACCGGCTGATGAACTTCTCCCAGGTCATCTCCTCCTCCAGCACCAGCAGCGCGATAAAATACAGCACCATGAAAATACAGGTCATGATGGAGATATAGTAATTGGAAAAGATGGAAAGCCCCAGCGCCACACAGTAGAGCAGTCCCTTCCCCTCATGCACCAGCCGTTCCAGCCCCAGCACAATCAGGGGGAACAGGAAAATGCAGTCCAGCCACATGATATTCCAGCTGTAAGCCGCCATATATCCGGACAGCGCATAGAAAATACCGAAAAATGCCACTCCAAAGTCCCGGGTCCCGCAGCGCTTCCTTAAGTAATACGCCATGGTCAGTCCGCAGAGACCGATCTTCAGCACGATGGAATAGGTCATGAACTCGATCACCAGCGACTTCGGACACAGCAGGACGAGCCAGTTCAGCGGGCTCGCCAGATAATAGGCATAAAGAGCCGAGAAGTTGACCCCCATTCCCACATCCCAGCTGTACAGAAGGCTTCCGCCGCTCTTTAGCTTCTCCTGAAATTCTGAGAAGAACGGTGCATACTGATGGTACATATCCGTCCGCAGGAAGGAAGCCTCTCCAAAGGGGAATATCCCCCGCTGAATGAAGATGATGACCATAATGATAATCGGCACGAAAAATGCCGCCATCAGCCCGTCATACTGCCGCAGCGACGCAGCGGAAATGCCCTGCCGGCTTCTCCCCGGCTGTACCTTACGCGGTGCCGGTCTGCTCACCCGTCTGCGGGTTCTGCTCTCCGCCCGGACCATCGGCTTCTGTCTGGTGTTCCGGTCCGCTGCTTCTGTTCTCGCCGTCTGCTCTGCCGACTTCCGTCCTTCTGCCCGGTCCGCCGCCTCTGTCTTCGCTGTCCGATCCGCTGCTTCCGGTCTCGCCGCCCAGTCCACCGGACCTTCTCCTTCTTCCGGCTCCCACACCGGCTCCTGCTCCATGGCAGCCGCAATCTGCGCTGCTGCTTTTCTGTCTTCTGCGCCCGCAGGCTCAGGCGCACGTCTTTTATCTGTCATAAGTAAGTCCTCTAATTCTCTTGTGATCCGGTCCAGTTCTCCATGTTCCATATCCGGTTTCTCCTTGCTTACGATACCATTTGATTCAGTTTTGCTTCTTAAATATAAACAGCTTGCTGAACACATAGTTCAGCACCAGGGAGATTGCAGACACCACAACCTTGCAGATAAAGTCCTGCTGAATCCCCAGTCCATCTACCAGAACGATCATGGCAACCATGACAAATACCCCCGTCGCCGCCCGGCAGATCACAAACGGCACAAATTCCGCCCACACCTTTTTCGGATGCAGGCTCCAGCTGTTGAATACGAACAGCTTGTTGGTGACAAATGCAAACAACACCGCCGCCACCCAGGAACCGGCCGTGGCAATCCGGTAGTCTATGCCCTGCTGCCGCATCACCCAGTAGCTGATCCAGTCCACCAGCGTGGTCAACACCCCGAAAATCACATAGGAAATGGTTTCCCGATTCACAAATTTCTTCCATAGTCGCTCAAACATTGATTTTCTCCCCGTCTGTAACTTGTTCTTCCAATTACAGCCATGTTATGTTTCCTTGTATTATAGGGCACGAATCCAAAAATGTAAAGGGAATGTCCTTGTAACTCTACCTTAACTATGATAAGATATCACCATCAGATACTTACTGATTTTAATGAGGAGGAGTACTATGTTTGGATTCTTTAAGAAAAAAGCTGCGGCAAAAGAACTGAAGGCTATGGTAAATGGGGAAGTTATTTCTGTAACTGAAGTCAAAGATGATGTGTTTTCTTCCTGCATGCTCGGCAAGGGTATTGCGATTCATCCGGCTGACGGCACCGTTGTGGCACCGGTTGACGGCGAGATTTCCGTTACCATGGAAGGCACCAACCATGCAGTCGGCATCAAGGTGGCAGAAGGTTTTGACCTGCTGATCCACATCGGTATCGACACCGTATCCTTAAACGGCGAGGGCTTTACTTCCTATATTAAGATGGGACAGAAGGTCAAGGCAGGGGACAAGCTGATCACCTTCGACAAGGCACTGGTGGAGTCCAAAGGTCTGTGCGCAGACGTTATCCTGATTGCCCTGGACAACCCGGCACTTCCGGAGTTATCCTACACCACCGGCATGACCGCCGTTGCAGGCGAGACCACCGTAGCAACCTGGTAATTCCGGATTGCTGCTGGTATGGCAGCGCATTTCACTGACCTGCCATACCACTGCAGGCTTCGGCTTATCTGCCCCACGGCTGCAGGCTTCAGCTTATCTGCCGCACGGCCGCAGGCTTCGGCTTATCTGCCATACCACTGCAGGCTTCAGCATATCCGCCGCGCCGCATCTTCACCGCCCAGGCTTTGAGGATGCGGCGATTTTCTGTTGCAAAGAATACCGACTACCAAAGAATAAGGAGAGTTTTATGCCTGAAACTGAACTGAAACAACCACAGAACAAGATGGGGACCATGCCGGTCAACCGTCTGCTGATCACCATGTCCCTGCCCATGGTCGCTTCCATGCTGGTGCAGGCCATGTACAACATTATCGACAGCATTTTCGTCGCACGAATCGGAGAGGCGGCTCTGGCTGCCGTGTCCATGGCATTTCCCATTCAGAGCCTGATCATCGCCATGTCAGTGGGAACCTGTGTCGGCGTCAACGCGCTGCTTTCCCGGTCACTTGGCGAACAGAACTTCGAGGATGCGCGGCTTACTGCTGTCAACGGTATTTTCCTGTCTCTCGTAAGCTACGTTATCTTCGCCCTGTTTGGTCTGTTTGGCTCCCGTGCCTACTTTGTCAGCCAGACCTCAGACCCGGTCATCATCGAATATGGGACCCAGTATCTGCAGGTCTGCATGATTTTCTCCTTTGGCATTTTCATGTCCATCGTGCTGGAGCGGATCATACAGTCCACAGGACGAACCATTTACAACATGTATTCCCAGGGAATCGGTGCAATCACCAACATTATCCTGGACCCGATCCTGATTTTCGGTCTGCTGGGGTTCCCGGCTATGGGGATCCGCGGCGCGGCGGTTGCCACCGTCATCGGTCAGATTCTCGGTATGTGCGTGTCCCTGTACTTTAACCTGACAAAGAATCCGGATGTCAGCATCAATATGCGGGGCTTCCGCCCCTGTGGACGAATCATCCGGATCATTTACGCTGTCGGTATTCCGTCCATCATCATGCAGTCCATCATGTCCGTGATGACCTATGGCATGAACCTGATTCTGATCGAGTTCTCCGCCACTGCCGTGACCGTGCTGGGCATCTACTTCAAGCTTCAGAGCTTCATCTTCATGCCGGTCTTCGGCCTGAACAACGGCATGGTGCCGATCATCGCCTACAACTACGGCGCCCGCAACAAAAAGCGGATCATGGACACCACCAGGCTCAGCATCAGCATCGCCGTGGGCATCATGCTGGTGGGACTGGCGATCTTCCAGTGCTTTACCCCTCAGCTTCTGATGATCTTCAATGCCTCCGAGCACCTGCTTGAGATGGGTGTACCGGCGCTGAGGCTGATCAGCTTAAGCTTCCTGTTCGCAGGCTACTGTATCGTGGTGGGTTCCCTGTTCCAGGCTCTGGGCAACGGCGTCTACAGCCTGATGGTCTCCGTGGCGAGACAGCTGCTCTGCATCCTGCCTCTCGCCTACATCTTCTCCCATGTGTGGGGGCTGCATGCCGTCTGGTACGCCTTCCCGATGGCAGAGATCATTTCCGTGGCTCTGACCACTGTGCTGTTCAGGCGGATTTACAACGAGAAGATCCGGGATCTTGCCTGATCTTCCTGCCAAATAAAATAAGCCGAAGCGGATATCCTCTTCTTTCATGAGGATTCTGCTTCGGCTTTTCTGATGATTACTGCTCTGCCGCAGCCTCTGTGTGCTGTACAGGTGCCGGATTCTCCTGACGGTTCTTGATGATCTTGTCGATGGTGACGATCTTCACGCACAGGGCGAACAGCTCCATGGCAAGGATCAGGTCTCCCAGCGGCGGATAGGACGGAGCGATACGGATGTTGCTGTCGTGCGGGTCCTTGCCGTATGGATAGGTGGCGCCGGCCTTGGTCATCACCAGACCTGCCTTCTTGCACTTGGCTACCACATCTTTCGCACAGCCGTCGATGGTATTGAAGGAAATGAAATAGCCGCCCTTCGGTCTGGTCCACTCACCGATGCCCAGTCCGCCCAGCTCACGGTCCAGAATGCTGATGACACTCTCGAACTTCGGGCGCAGGATATCTGCGTGAAGACGCATATGCTCTACCATGCCGTGGATGTCGCCAAAGTAGCGCACATGACGCAGCTGGTTCACCTTGTCGTGACCGATGGTCTGATATTGAAGCTGCTTCTCAATGTCCTCTAAGTTGTTGCGGGAGGTTGCGATTGCCGCAATACCGGAACCCGGGAAACTGATCTTGGATGTAGAAGAGAACTTGTACACCAGATCCGGGTTGCCTGCACGCTTACACTCTGCCAGAATCTCGATCAGATGATCCTGATCATGATCGTACAGGTGGTGAACGCCGTAGGCATTGTCCCAGTAGATTCTGAAGTCCGGAGCTGCCGGCTTTAAGCGGGCAAAGCGGCGGACGGTCTCGTCGGAGTAGCTGTTGCCGGTCGGGTTGGAATACTTCGGCACACACCAGATGCCCTTGATCGCCTCATCCTCTGCAACCAGCTTCTCGATCATATCCATGTCCGGACCGCTCTCCAGCATGGGCACATTGACCATCTCAATGCCGAAATACTCGGTGATGGCAAAGTGGCGGTCATATCCCGGTACGATGCAGATGAACTTTACCTTGTCCAGCTTGCACCACGGAGTGCTTCCCATAACGCCGTGGGTCATGGAACGGGAAATGGTATCGAACATGACATTCAGGCTGGAGTTGCCGTAAATGATGATGTTGGCCGGAGCCACCTCCATCATATCACCGATGATCTCCTTGGCCTCCTTGATGCCTGCCAGAACACCGTAGTTACGACAGTCGGTACCGTCCTCACAGGTCAGGTCATCCTGGCTGCTCAGAACGTCCATCATCCCCATGGAAAGGTCAAGCTGCTCAACACTCGGCTTACCTCTGGACATGTCCAGCTTCAAGTCTTTTCCCTGGAATTCTTTATACTGGGCAGAAAGCTGCTTTCTCACTGCCAGCAGTTCTTCATTGCTCATCTCTGCATATGGCTGCATGGTTTTCTTCCTCCTCATCTGCATGACTCCTTTTCAGTTACCGGTGCAAAACCGGTCGGTATAGGGTTTGCCTTTCATTCTACACGAATTTTTCCAACCTGACAATCCGGTATTTTCACAAAGTTGTCATTTCTTTTTCCCAACTCTTTCTATGATTTGCCGGTAATCCCGGTTTTTCTTGACAGAATCCTGAGATTTGGCTAAAATTATGGAAAATCAGGAGGTCGTGTTATGTCACTGTTCGAGTTGTTTCTTATTGCCGTGGGACTGTCCATGGATGCATTTGCCGTATCAATCTGTAAAGGACTGTCCATGCGCCGGATGAACTTAAAGCATGCAGTCATCGTCGGTCTGTACTTTGGAGGCTTTCAGGGCGGTATGCCGCTTCTGGGCTATCTGCTGGGCACCCGGTTTCAGAGCGCCATCACCGCCTATGATCACTGGATTGCATTTATCCTGCTGGGGATCATCGGCTTCAATATGATCAAGGAATCCCGGGATCCGGAGGCGGAATCCTGCGATGCGTCCGTAGCCATGAAGGATATGCTGGTGCTGGCGGTTGCCACCAGCATTGATGCACTGGCTGTGGGCGTGACCTTTGCCTTCCTTCAGGTTCGGATCGTCCCGGCTGTCTCCTTCATCGGCGTCACCACCTTCATCCTCTCCATCATCGGAGTCAAGATGGGAACCGTATTCGGCTGCCGCTACAAGTCCCGCGCCGAACTGGCAGGCGGCATGATCCTGGTGCTTCTCGGGGTTAAAATTCTCGTGGAACATCTGTTTTTTCCCTCTTAAATGAAACAATTCCTCTTGTTATCCGGACCGATTTGTACTAAAATAATACCAGTGAGTATAAATGAGCGGAGGCAAGAGGATTTACCAATGATTAACTGGTCCTTATCCACAGAGCTGCTTTCCCTGATTATTATTATCATGACAGCTCTGTTTTGTTATGACAAAAAGCAAATAAAAACCAGGCGTGACAGACTGTTCGATCTGATTCTGCTGATGTCGGCACTTTCCATTCTGCTGAATACCGTCTGCGTCTTCACCATCGAACATTACGCCGATGTACCCCACGGCCTGAATATGGTTCTGAACAGCGTATACTTTCTCATCAGTTCCTCAACCTGTACGGCCTTTGCGGCCTACCTGTTCGATCTGCTGTTAGAGCATGTCTACGACAAGCACTGTCGAACCAAGGCACTGGTGGGGCTTAGTATCCTTACGGTGATTTTCACCCTCCTTGTGCTTCTGAACTGTCAAAATGGTCTGCTGTTCTACTTTAATGAGCAGGGCGTCTATTGCCGCGGACCACTGAATAAAGCCGGGTATATGCTTCTGATCATTGAACTGGGCATGATAGGAATGTGCTACCACCGCAACCGGGCAAGCATCGGAAGAAGTGTCCGCCGCGTGATGTATATGCTGCCGCCGGTTGCCCTGCTTTTAGCTTTCTTCCAGCTCAGCTTTTCCGGTCTGCTGCTGAATGGAACTATCATGGCATTTGCCGCACTGATCATATTTGTCAACTTCCAGAATCTTCAGGTGGGACAGGACAGTCTGACCGGCATCGGCAACCGCAAGAGCTTCTTCGAGGAGCTGTCCCTGAGACTGAAAGGCGGTCAGAAGTTCCAGATTCTGCTGGTCTCCCTCTGCGGATTTGCTGCGGTAAACCAGCAGTTCGGCTACCGCAAGGGCGATGAATTCCTGTACCACATTGCCAAGTGGCTGGAGGAGGTTCACCCATCCGGGCGGGCATTCCGGTTCAGCAATGTCACCTTCGCCCTGATCTGCCCCTATGAAGACGATGACTCTGCCAGAAAACTGCTGCATCAGTTGAAGGAACGGTTCGATGACATCTGGCAGATCGGCGACATCCGGTATGGACTTTCCGCCTGCTTCGGTCTGATGACCTGCAATCAGCAGACCCTGGAGGCAACCCAGATCATGGAGATGCTGACTATGATGATGGAATTTGCCAAGCAGAAGGAACAGAAGGAGATTGAGTACGACAAGGACATCGAGCTGATGTTCCGGAAGAAGAAGTGGCTGGAGGAGCTGCTTCTGGATTCTGTGGAAAAGAAGCGATTTGAAGTGTGGTATCAGCCGATCTTCAACTGTAAGACCCAGCAGTTTGACGCTGCCGAGGCACTGATCCGGCTGCGGGATTATGAGGGCCATCTGATCAGCCCGGCTGACTTCATTCCTCTGGCGGAGGAGAACGGCATGATTGAGGAGATCGGATGGTTCGTGTGGGAGGAGGTATGCCGCTTCCTGGGCACCCATTCGGAACTGCCGCTGCAGGCGGTCTCCATCAACATGTCCATGCAGCAGTTCATGAACCAGCATCTGTCGGAGAAGATATCCGACTGTCTGGAGCGCAATCACCTGTCCCCCAGCCAGATCAAGATGGAGATCACCGAGCGGGTGGTGTCCTACGATATGAAGTACATGAAACAGCAGATGGAACACTTTGCCGAAGAAGGACTGGTGTTCTGCGTAGACGACTTCGGAACCGGCTACTCCAACCTTTCCAATGTCATGCACCTGCCCTTTGCCTGTGTCAAACTGGATCGTAGCCTGTTTGAGAAGTTCACCCAGCACTCCAAAGACCGCATGGTGGTACGCTCCATGATCGAGCTGTTCCACAGCATGAATCTGCAGGTGGTGGCAGAAGGCATCGAGACCCGGCAGCAGCAGGAACTGCTCCATGCCATGGGCGTCGATTACATCCAGGGTTTCTACTATGCAAAGCCCATGCCGGAAGCGGATATGCTGGAGTTCATGACGAAACCCTTGTAATGAAAAACCTGCCAGATCCGGAATGCTGTCTGAGATTCAGACAATATTCCGGAACTGACAGGTTTTTACTTATCTTAACGGCTCCTTGACTTGACGGTTCTGTATCTTCTTAGTTATGGCTTACCTTGCCGCTACGCAGGGCAGGGTCTCCGGGTTTACGTGGATCTGTACATCCTCCATGTCCAGTAACCGGTAGCTGCAGATCTCCCCTCGCTTCAGTCCCGCAAGCAGTTCATCCTTGTGCTCCATCCACATGGCAAAGCCGTCACCATGGTACTCTGCATCAAGGCTGAGGATGCCCTGCTCCCGCTTTGCCGGCTCTGGCTTCTGCTCCGATTCCCCTGCTTCGTCTGACTCTGCTTCCGGTTCTGTCGCTCCATCTGACTCCGGCTCCTGCAGCTCTTCCATCCTGAGAAACGGGGTAATGACATCCGGATTGTAGGTCACCTGGTAGCGGATCACGCCCTCCGGCACTTCCGGGTCCTCCACAATGGTGTGGACCGCTTTCCGGCTCCAGTAGCTGCCATCCAGCAGTATCTCCCCCTTCTCCGGATCGAACTCAAAATCAAAATTCTCCGTAATCAGCTTCTCTTCCCCGATTCTCTTCTCTCCTCCATAGGAAATAGAAGAATATTCAGCCAGTGCAATGCCGGTTCCGATACCGCCCAGCAGCACCCCTCCGAGAAATACTCCTATGCATATCTTCTGTATTTTACGCATGCTGTACCTCCTTCTCACACTCCGGTTTCACCGTCTCCGGCATCAGTTTCTCCGGTATCCGCTTCTCCTGCACTTTTTTATGCCTTTTCCACAGAAAAGTCAGGCTCATCCCCGCTGCCGCAAACAGGCAGAGGTTCAGTCCCAGACAGCCGATGGTCACTCCCGCCAGCGGATAGCCCTGTGCCCAGAGCACTGCCAGCATACCCAGTCCAAACAGACAGAACACTCCCATACCGCCGCATACAAGCGCGCAGCAGATCCAGCCTGCATTCCAGCACATCCGAATCCCCCAGCATACTGCCTGCCCAAAGAACCGCAGAACCCCATAGCAGACATCTCCCAGCGTTCCCGCTGCCGTCCTGCAGCTATGTAACACACCGCTTCTCTTCCCGTACTCCATATCTCCGCTCACTTCCTTCGCCTCCTGAATCCGCCTCTGTCTCTCACCCCATCTTAGCCTTGCCCACTGTACCGGGCGCTGCAGCTGCACAGTCAGCTTCTTCCAGAAGTTCCGGAAAGCATCCCCGGCTCTGCAAAGCCATGCCGCCGTCTTCCTGCCGGCCTTCACACAGACGTCCCCGGTCTCATGCAGAAGATTCTCTCCACTCTGATGCGGAACTCTCTCTCCGCTCTGATGCAGAAGAGCTTCTTCCCCCTCATGCCAGAGCTTCTCTCTGCTCTGATGCAAAATCTTCTCTCCACCCTCATGCCGGTTCTTCTCTCCGCTCCGATGCAGCAGCTTCTCTCCCGTCCTGTGCAGCAGGTTCTTCCCCTTCTCTGCACCGGTCTCTGCCGCCTTCCCAAAGCTCCACCCGCTTCTGTGTGGTTCCTCCGCACGGGACGCGTAATCCGCCCGCACATGGTACGCTTCCAGAATGTCCGCCGTCAGCTCACGGATGCTTCCGAAGTCTGCAATCGCCTCTTCCTCGCTCAGACCGCTCTGAACCTTCATGTCAATATGCTGCTCATACTCGCTGACGATATCCTTAAGCTCATCCTCCTGCAGCACAGACAGCGCCTTCTCCAACTCTTCTATAAATGTCCTCTTATCCATTTCTGCACTCCTTTAAGAACTGACCGACTTTCTCTGTCAACTGGTTCCATTCTGCCTCCAACGCGTCCCGATACAATACTCCCGCCGCCGTCAGATGGTAATATTTCCGTGGAGGTCCCTCCGTGGACTCCCGCAGATATGTCTCAAAATAGTGCTCATTGGTCAGTCGCTTCAGCAGCGGATATATGGTTCCCTCGTTGACATCCACCACCTTGGAGACCTCCTCCACCAGCTCGTAGCCGTACATATCCCGCTGGCGGACCGACTCCAGCACCACCAGCTCCAGCACTCCTTTCTTGAACTGCGCATTCATACAGGCTCCCTGCCTTTCCGGTATTCTTGTGGTAACATCCCGGTCAGCCTGTATCGGCACCGGCAGTTACCTTGAATTGCATAATACCATATTATACCTACTACTATGTATTGTCAAGTAGCTGGTTGAAATATTACCGGTGCAGGATTGCCTGATCCGTTCCTGCACCGGTAGTCTCACTGTCGCTTACAGGATTCCCTGTATCTCACAGCATTCTCTGTACATCTCACAGCACTTCTCGTCGTATCTTACAGCATCTCATCTTCCGCTGCAAACAGCACGATCTTCTGTCCGTTGCCCTCTGCATCGGTCCACAGCAGAATCTCACGGGATTCGGTCACATCCGCCAGGGTCACAATCTGGCGGGTCCGATACGGAGTGATCGGGCACTCACCCGGAATCTGGTAAACCGTACCGTCAACGCCGGTCAGCGTCCAGTCGCCGTTCTCATGCCACTCCATCGACTTGACCGTCACCATCTCCGGTGCCTTAAAATCAGCCGGAATCTTCGCAATCACGGTCTCTGCGGTGGTCTGCGGCGGCAGGCTCATGGTCATAGCCGGTCCGATATTGACGTAGATCACTTCCCCCACCTTAATATCTGACAGCTGTACCGGGAATCCGTCTACCGCATCTAAAACTCTGCTGGTCTCATCGGAAATATGCAGTACAATCTCCCCCTTGAAGGATACCTCCGACTGATTGTCGATGGTAATACGTCCTTCCTCAACGGAAAGCACCGGTCCGAAGATCCGGTAGGACTCCTGCATCAGTCCCTGAGTTCCTGCATCCTGAGTTCCTGCATTCTGCGCTCCCGGTCCGCCTGCGTTCTCCGTACTCACGCCGCCTGCCAGAATGGTCGGTGCCTGCGCCATCGCCATGCCTGACCCGGACACTGCCAGAATCCCCGCACAGATAACCACTGCCAATGTATTTCGATTCATCTTTGTCATAATCCTGTTCCTCTTAACTTTCCTGTATTTTCATCACCGTGTATCGGTGTGTGTTTCACTGACATACAAAGTATAGCAAAGATGAAAGGAAAATACTATTGACGTTTCAGTACGTTTCTCTTACGGATTTATTACCATAACGTCGTCTTCGTACACAATATTACTTGCTGCTCCACTCTGCAAACCACTGCTTCACCTGCTCCAGCGGCACCTCTGCAATACCGGAAGCATCTTCCGCAGAATAGCCGCGGGCAAACATATTTCTTACCACAAGGCAGGACTTATCTTTCGCTCCCTGCTGCATTCCTTCCTGCCTGCCCTGAAGCATTCCCTCCTGTCTGCCCTCCAGCGCAGCCAGCCGCTTTGCCTCATTAATCTCCGGTGCCATCAAATCCAACAATGCCTGACACATTCTGTTTTCCTCCTTAATCTCATTCACAAAACTCTCGTTTGCACGAATCAACAAATCTATAACCGCATCCCGGTCACTGTCTTTCTGCTCTGCGTAACCATCCAGCATAGCTCTGACATAGTCACGGTCTCGCTCCGTCAGTCCCTTGTTCAATGCGTTCAGCCATGGAAAGCCCGGATTTCCCAGCGCTCCCCTTCCGGCTATCACCAGATAGCTGGTAAAGAGCACCGGGCCTTCCAGTCTGTAAACATTCTGTTCCAGTTCTACTAATCTAATTTTATAATATTTCTCCAGGTGTTTCAAGAGCTTTAAGGGTCTTTTCGATACGACAAAAACCACCGACATCTCCTCCACCTTGATGCTGTTTTCCCCTTTCGACAGGTACTTGTAAAGCCCTGCATATGCCATTACCTTGTAAAAATCATCAATTCCCAGTGTGTCATCCGGGCCTTTGTACTCAAATAACGTATGCTTCGCCAAAAGCCCCTGCAAACCACCTGAATCTTCTGCACTTTTCCTGTGCTGATCTGACCCACAGGTCATTGCACCCGGATTTTCCGCTCCATGCTTTCGAATAATCAACAGGTCCGGCTGCAGCGGTTTCTTCGTCAGGCTGTATTCATTGATAAATTCCAGCTCGTCTGCATGCTGCTCCAGCTCTGTTCGCATGGCAGCACAAAATCCCACATGCCATTGCAATCGTTCGCTCTTCATTTGTCCCCCATTCTTCTCTTATTCTTCTGGTTTCCTGATTTGAATCTATAACCGATGTGGTCTTAGATACATGCAGAACGGCTGTATTCGCCGAAATTGATAAACAAGAAAATCGGAATCGATTTTATACCTGAACTATTCTGCATGAATAAATCATAACATATCCAGAGCCGCTTTACAACCGGTCTGCTTTCGAAAATATCCGCATGTATAAGCTTTATTTATCTTACGTGCATCACCAGACGCTCCACTCAAAAAAGCGGAGATCCCGCAGCCTTTAACGCCACGGCATCTCCGCTCCTATCATAATACTCCCTCAGAAAAAACCTATTTTAATTCCGGCCAGTAGCCCTTGTTTGCCTCGATCAGCTCGTCCAGAATCTCTTTTGCAACCTTTGCACTCGGCACAGTCTTGGAAAGGGTCAGTGCCTGCCACAGTTTCAGGTAGCTTCCCTCAATCCATGCTTCCACAACCAGACGCTCTACTGCCAGCTGCTCTTCCATCATACCCTTCTCAAAAGTCGGGATGTTGCCCTGGCACAGCGGCTCCGGTCCGTTGCAGCCAACCAGACACGGTACTTCTACCATTGCGGTCGGGTCAAAGTTGGAGATTGCACCCTTGTTCTCCACGATGCACAGCATGCGCTCGTGGGTGTTGTATGCGATTGCTCTTGCCAGATCCACGATGAAGGATGCGTGGTTGTCGATCTCAAATCCGCCGCCCTCAGAGGTACCTGCTGCTGCGATTGCACGTGCTGAATCGAATACATGCTTCTCTCTGCCTGCCATAACCTCATTTGCTCTGGTGTACTCCGGATCACTGTGCTCTACCACGTAGTCCGGGTACAGATAGTATTTGAGGTAGGTGTTCGGAAGGAAATTGGGATCCAGTGCCAGCAGATCTTTTGCCTTCTTGTGGGTCTCCTGCCAGCTTGCATCCATGTGCTGGGTCTCAACTGCTTTCTGGGTCAGGTATCCGTTCTCAGATACATACTCCAGAAGCTGCGGCATCAGATCGGTGCCATCCTTGTCGCGGACGCTGGTCCACCATCCGAAATGGTTCAGACCAAAGTAACTTACATCGATGTCTTTCGGGTCTCTTCCTACGATGTAAGACATTCTGCGCTTGGTTCCTACCGGCATATCACAGATGTTCAGTACCCTGGAGTTCGGTTTCAGCACTCTGCATGCCTCAGCTACGATGGAAGCCGGGTTGGAGTAGTTGAGCATCCAGCAGTCCGGAGAATATTTCTCCATATAGTCAATCAGCTCCAGCATACCGCCGATGCTTCTCATACCGTATGCGATTCCGCCAGGTCCGCAGGTCTCCTGTCCGACTACGCCATACTTTAACGGAATTTTCTCATCCAGTTCACGCATTGCATATTTGCCTACGCGGATGTGCGCCATACAGAAATCCACATCCGTAAATGCTTCTTCCGGGTCAGTGGTGTAGGAGAACTCAACTTCCGGAGCCATCTCCCGCATCACGACCTCCAGACCTTTTGCAATCACTTCCTGACGCTCTGCATCGTTATCATACAGTTTCAGAGAACGGATTGGAAAACGTTCCAGACTGTCCATCATCATCATTACGATACCCGGCGTGTAGGTACTTCCACCGCCTGCAATTACTACAGAATACTTCTTCATATTTTTCTTCCTCTCCGCCCTGACCGGGCTTACTAATCATAGTTTAAGATTACATCTGTCAAAAGCTGTGCTCCCTGCCTTACTCCGCACTGCGACCCAGATATGCGTCTACCGCCTTGCGCACTGCAGTTACTTTCAGACCGTAAACAACCTGAACATTGTTGCCTTTCTTTACGACACCGTTGGCGCCGGTTTCATTTTTCAGGACAGCATCCTGAACCAGTTCCGGATTCGCCAGAATCAGTCTCAGTCTGGTGTAGCAGTTATCCACCTTCGTGATGTTGTCTGCGCCGCCCAGTGCTTCTACAATCCGAGCTGCGTCCACATCATTGCCCTTGCCGGATTTTTCTGCTGCAACCTTTTCCTTGTACTCTGCCTTGCTGTGCAGCTTCATCTCCATGCCCTCGGTCTCACGGCCCAGAGTCTTCAGATTCATAGCGGTGATCAGGATACGGAAGATTACGTAGTACAGTGCAAAGAATACCAGACCGATCAGGATGTAGGTAATCCAGTGGGTCTTTGCATTGCCCAACGGCAGGTTGTACAACAGGAAATCGATAAATCCGTTCGGACCGATTGCACGGCAGTCAAAGATGTTAAATGCAACCATGCTCAGACCGCTCAGTGCTGCGTGGATTACAAACAGGATCGGAGCTACAAACATGAAGGAGAACTCTATCGGTTCGGTTACACCTGCGATGAAGGAGGTGAATGCTGCCGGGATCAGGATTGCTTTGATTTTGTTCTTGTTCTCCGGTCTTGCGGTGTGATACATAGCCAGGCAGGCACCGATCAGACCAAACATCTTGGAGATACCTCTTGCATCCCATACCACAGACTTGGAAAGCATTGCAACAGCCGGGTCAGCGATCTCTGCGTAGTAAATGTTTCTTGCGCCTTCCAGTACCTGTCCGCCGATGGTCTCAACACCACCAAGGGAAGTGTACAGAAACGGAGTGTATACCAGGTGATGCAGACCGGTCGGAATCAGCAGACGCTCTAAGGAGCCGTACAGGAAGATACCGAAGTTACCGGACTTGTTAATGAATCCGCCCAGGCTGGAGATGCCTGCCTGTACGAACGGCCAGACATAGGTCAGTACCACTGCCAATACAACCAGTACCGGAATCAGTACGATGAATACGAAGCGGGAACCGCCGTAAATCTGGAACGCATTGTTGAACTCAGTCTCGCAGAAGCGGTTATGAATCATAGCGGTTACGATACCCAGGATGATGCCCAGGAACACGCCCATGTCCAGAATCTGAACACCCATAACCATTGCCTGACCGGTACCTCTTAAGGATTCACCGGTGAACAGGATTCCGGTCAGTCCCATGAACTTGTTCATAGCGTTGATGAATACCAGAAAGCCTAACAGTGCGGTAAAGCCGGCTTCCGATTTTTTCTTGTTTGCCAGACCGACTGCGATACCGACACAGAAGATCAGGCCAAGGTTATTTAAGATTGAAACCAGAGAACCGGAGAGCAGGGTACCGAACCCTTTCATTACCGCGTTATCCATAAATGGGAGCATTTCAATCAGTCTTGCATTTGTAAACAGGTTGCCGACCGCAATCAGAATACCAGCAATCGGGAGAATCAGGACCGGGATAAACATTGCTTTTGAGAAGCGCTGCAGAGCGTCCATTACCTTTTCTTTCATGTTTCCATTCCTCCAATAATATGTCTTTGGTTTGATACTTTTTTTGATGCTTTGTTCGATCTCACGTGAAATTCATGATTGCATTATAACCAACGATTCTCTGCTTGTATATAGTTTTGGAGGTCAAAAAAACGTGTTCCGCCGAAACGAAACACGTTACTGTTTTTCCTCTTTTTGAAGGACTTTATAGTATTCATAGACCAGTAATTCCATCAACATCAGGACATTTGGAAAGAAGGTATTCGGCATCATGTTCCGGTCATCCAGCTTGTTGCTGTCCTCGATGCGAAACGCGATGTCCGCCAGTTCATTCACCCGGTTATCCAGTTCATTGGTGAAACTGACAAGAAATACTCCATTCTCTTTCGCAATCTTGGCGCGGTCCACCACACTCTGAGTCTCCCCGGATCTGGAAATCACGATCAGCATCCCCATGTCTTCCAGGTTGTTCTCAAATACACCTATGGAATCCATGCCGCTGGACATAATGCACTTACGTCCCAGAACCAGAAACTTGCGATTCAGATATTCCGCCGACATGGCAGAAAATCCTGTACCGAAGATAAATACATAACTGTTTCCCAGCTCACAGCATTTTCTCGCGAACAGCTGCATCTGCTCGTAGGAATTGTACTGCAAAAGCGTATTACTGCAAAAGCTGTTCATAAACTGCAGATCCAGCCGCATACTCTGATCTACACGCTCTCCTTCTGCGCTTCGAATCATTGGAAGCAGCTTGTAATACATGTCCACAAAACCGCTGTACCCCAGTTTCTTTGTCAGACGCATAATGGTGGAGGAAGAGGTAAAATTCTCCCTTGCCACACCGCGAACACCCATTTTCAGCACCTCATCAATGTGTTCCACTATATAGTAGAGCACCGTCCGCTCCATATCGGACAGGTTCTTTCCATCTGTAATCTTACTTAAATCAACCATACTCTCCTCCTTGATGAATTCTGTATATCAGACCGCTATGCCACATTTTGTATTTAACCTTTGTATAGCAAAACCGGACGCTGTCAGTTTATCGACAGCGTCCCGCGTGTTTATGCAAAGAAAGAAATAATCAATGCCACCACAAATCCGGTTCCGCCTACCAGTGTCTCCATGATAGTCCAGGTCTTCAAGGTGGTTTTCTCGTCCATGCCTACCAGGGACTTCACCAGCCAGAAGCCGGAGTCGTTGAAGTGAGAGCATACCGTCGCGCCGCCTGCAATGGCTGCGGTCACACATGCCAGATACAGCGGAGACATGTTTGCAATCTCCGGCATGGCTGCGATGATGCCTGCTGCCATGGTCATAGCCACGGTTGCAGAGCCTACAGACACACGTACCAGAACTGCTACCACGAATGCCACTACCACCAGCGGCAGGGATGCTGCGGATACTGCGTTGCCGATTACATCACCCAGACCGGAGTTCTGCAGCATGTAACGGAGAACACCACCACATGCAGTCACTAACAGGATCATGCCAGTCGGCTCTAAGGACTTGCTCATCACCTTTTCCAGCTCTTCGTTGGTATAGCCGTGCCTGTAGCCCAGCAACACCATGGCTGCGATGGTCGCAATGGTCAGTGCCACGAACGGCTCACCCAGGAAGCTTAAGACCGGCTGAATGCCGCTCATAGCCGGAACCACCTTTGCAACGGAGTTCAGGATGATCAGTACCAGCGGAATCAGAATGATACCAACGATGGTGCCGAACTTCGGCAGCTTGGACTCGTCAAAGTCCTCCTGATTTGCCACATGCTCCGGAACCGGAACATAAAACTTCTTGCCACAGATTGCGCCCCAGACCGGACCAGCCACGATCATTGCACAGATGCCGCAGAAGATACCTACCAGGATAACCCATCCCAGATCCACATTCAGCATGGTTGCCACCAGCACCGGACCCGGTGTCGGCGGAATAAATGCGTGACCGACTGCCAGACCTGCCAGCAGCGGAATTACATAGAACAGAGAGGAACGCTTTGTTCTCTTTGCCAGTGAAAATGCCAGCGGAATCAGGATGATCAGACCGGCATCGAAGAATACCGGCATTGCAATCACCAGACCGGTGATGCCCAGCGCCCAGGCTGCCTTCTGATCACCGAACTTCTTTACCATGGTGACGGCGATCGTCTGTGCACCGCCCGACACCTCCAGTATGGCACCGAACATGGAACCAAGTCCTACCAGCAGTGCAATTCCTTTTAACGTGTTTCCAATACCCTGATTTACGGAATCTACAATCGCGCTAAACGGCATTCCGGCAATCAGACCGATGGCGATTGCACCTACCAGAATTGCAATCATTGCCTGAATCTTAAACTTAATAATCAAAACCAGTAACAGTACCAGACCAATCAGTGCTGCCATAACCAGTCTGGTCGGGTTTAATGCAGTTGCTGCCACATCTGCTGTCATAACTCATATCCTCCTCATTCATCCCTTGTAATTGCTTACTCCATGTATCCGCCCTTCATCGGAGATACTGCATGCTCAGAATAGATTTTCAACACACCCTTCGTGTACTTCGGAGCCTTCGGCTGCCATGCCGCTTTGCGCTCTGCCAGAATGCGGTCCACTTCCTCCTTCGGAAGCTCCTGACCCTTCACGCCGACGATTTCCAGCACACGTGCCGGGATATCAATCCTGATTAAATCATCCTCTTCCACCAGTGCGATCGGACCGCCGTCTGCCGCCTCCGGAGACACATGACCGATAGCCGGTCCCTTGGACGCGCCTGAGAATCTTCCGTCGGTGATCAGAGCGATGGACCTGCCAAGCTCCGGATCAGAAGAAATTGCCTCGGTGGTATAGAACATCTCCGGCATGCCGGAACCCTTCGGACCCTCGTAGCGGATAAATACCGCGTCCCCCGGCTGAATCTTGTGGGTGATGACTGCTGCGATTGCATCCTCCTCACAGTCGAATGGTTTTGCCTTCAGCACTGCCTGGAACATCTCCTTCGGCACTGCGGAGTGCTTTACCACAGAACCTTCCGGTGCCAGATTGCCCTTCAGGATTGCTACCGTACCGTTGGTTCCGATAGGTTCCTCAAAGGTGCGGATCACGTCAGTGCGCTTGATGCCCCATTTCTTTAAGTAACCCTCACACTTGTCATAGAAGCCATTCTTCTTCAGCTCCTCTAAGTTCTCGCCCAGCGTCTTGCCGGTTACGGTCATCACGTCCAGATGCAGCATGGACTTGATTTCCTCCATAACGGCCGGTACGCCGCCTGCATAGTAGAAGAACTGTGCCGGCCACTTGCCTGCCGGACGGATATCCAGAAGATAATGTGCTCCACGGTGCATGCGGTCAAAGGTATCGGCGTCGATCTCGATGCCCAGCTCATGTGCCACTGCCGGAATATGGAGCAGGGAGTTGGTGGAACCGGAGATGGCTGCGTGAACCATGATTGCATTCTCAAATGCCTCTTTGGTCACGATGTCACTGGCCTTCAGTCCTTTTCTTGCCAGCTCCATCACCTGTACGCCTGCCTTGTATGCCATTTCCTTCAAATCCTCGCAGGTTGCCGGCATCAGTGCGGAACCCGGAAGCATCAGACCAAGTGCCTCCGCCATAATCTGCATGGTAGATGCCGTTCCCATGAAGGAGCAGGCACCACAGGATGGGCAGGCATTGTGCTTGTAGTAGGTCAGCTTCTCCTCGGTGATCTCGCCACGCTGGCACATGGCGGAATAAGCGCCGATCTGCTCTAAGGTCAACAGATCCGGACCTGCATCCATCACACCGCCGGTGATCACGATGGACGGCATATCCAGTCTGCACAGTCCCATCAGACATGCCGGTACGGATTTGTCACAGCTTGCGATAAATACGCCGCCGTCGAATCCTGTGGAATTGCCATGGATCTCGATCATGTTGGCAATCATGTCGCGGTGTACCAGGGAATAGTTGATGCCATCGTGTCCCTGGGCGATACCGTCACAGATGTCGGTAGTGTAGTATCTTGCAGCCTTACCACCTGCATCCTTGATTCCCCGCACTGCCTCTGCCACAAACTGATCCAGATGGGCGCTGCCCGGATGGCTGTCTCCGAAGGTGCTCTCCACCATGATCTGCGGCTTGTCCAGATCCTCCACGGTCCAGCCCATACCGATTTTCAACGGGTCATTCTCCGGTGCAAGTCCTCTCACTCTCTGACTGTTCAGTTCCATAACTTAAGTCCTCCTTTGGTTTTATTGGTGATTTTTTCCTGTTTCTAATGTCTCTGTTTCGCTTCATGATGTCGCTTTTAGGTCTGATGACTTTTGGATTTTGTTTCATTTTCTCTTGTTTTCCGTCAATTCATCAGATGTCTTATGCATATATCGTAACATTTCATTCCATTGATTGCAAGTCATCCCATAGTGTTTCTACTTTTTGATGTAAACTTTCTTTTTTCATTGGTAAAACTGCACAAAAAGCAGTGTTATTCCTGCCGTTCCACACTGCTTTTCCGTCCTTTTTCACGCAAAAAGAGACAAATCATCAGATGATTTGTCTCTTTTATTGCTTGTAAATCGTAGTTTTATCATTAGTCGTCTGCTCTATTTTCTTCCCGCATCAGTTGTTTTATCATATTCCGGTTGAAGGTCATGTGCATCGTCATGGCTGACTTGGCTCCCACCGGGTCATGCTCTGCGATGGCGTCCACCACAGCCCGATGGGTCATGATTGTCTCCTTCGTCAGCTTCTTGTGGGTCACATTGACGAACATCAGCACCGCCGTATCAATAATCGGAATCAGCTGCTCCACCACCTTGTTCTTGGAACACTCTGCCACACAGGTATGGAATGCAATATCATCCTGAATATAGGTATCCCCGTACTCAATCTTTTGCTCTACCAGATCACACAGATACGTAAGCTTCTCAATATCCTCGTCCGTGGCATTCAGCGCCGCCATCTCCGCGATGCCAGGCTCCAGTATCATGCGGACGTTGACCAGATCCAGCGCCAGCGCCATCTTGTCCTCCACCGCCCGCAGTCCCAGCGGGTCCATGTCGATGGGCGTGATGCCCACCACGTAGGTGCCCGATCCCTGCTTGACCTCCAGAATTCCCCGGGATACCAGCAGCTTTACCGCCTCCCGGACTGTACTTCTGCCCACGCCAAACCGCTCTCCCAGCTCGAACTCATTGGGCAGCTTGGTTCCGATATCCAATGGGGTATTCAGTATATATTGAAAAATCTGCTCCTGTGTCTGCTCCACCAGCAGCTTGCTCTTTAGATTTGATAATCCACCCATGCCTTATTCTCTGCTTCCTGTTCCCAGCCGGAATGTCCGGCTGATTATTCTTGTACTTTCTTCTATCATACCTCATAGTTCCTCTGATTGGCAATCCCATATTTTTCTTGAAATGCATCGGACGTTGTTGTAAGATAGGGAAGGAAATTGTATTACAGACAATGCAAAAGGAGTACACCATCATGGAAAAGTCAAAAGTATATTTCACCGACTTCCGGACCATCGCCTTCGGTGACAGTCTCCCGGTGAAGTTAAAGAAACTGATTAAAAAAGCCGGTATCGGCGAGATCGATATGGACGGCAAGTTTGTTGCCATCAAGATGCATTTCGGAGAACTGGGCAACATCAGCTACCTTCGTCCCAACTACGCAAAGGCAGTTGCGGATGTAGTGAAGGAACTGGGCGGCAAACCATTCCTCACCGACTGCAACACCATGTATCCGGGCAGCCGCAAAAACGCCCTGGAGCATCTGGAATGTGCATGGGAGAATGGATTTACCCCGCTGACCGTAGGATGCCCGATTCTGATTGGAGACGGCCTGAAGGGCACCGATGATGTGGAGGTACCGGTTGCCGGCGGTGAGTATGTGAAGGCTGCCAAGATCGGTCGCGCCGTCATGGACGCAGATGTATTCATCAGTCTGACCCACTTCAAGGGACATGAGATGACCGGCTTCGGCGGCACCATCAAGAACATCGGCATGGGCTGCGGCTCCCGCGCCGGCAAGAAGGAGCAGCACTGCAGCGGCAAGCCTCATATCGAGGAGTCCCTGTGCCGCGGCTGCCGCAAGTGCCAGAAGGAATGCGCCAACGAAGGGCTGGTGTTTAACGCAGATACCCGAAAAATGTCCGTGAATCCGGACAACTGTGTGGGCTGCGGGCGGTGTCTTGGTGCCTGCAACTTCGACGCCATTGAATTCAACAATGACGATGCCAACGAGCTTCTGAACTGCCGCATGGCTGAGTACACCAAAGCTGTGGTTGACGGCAGACCGAACTTCCACATCTCCCTGATTGTGGACGTATCTCCCAACTGTGACTGCCACGGAGAGAACGACGCGCCGATTCTGCCAAACCTTGGCATGTTCGCCTCCTTCGACCCGCTGGCGCTGGATCAGGCCTGCGTGGATGCCTGCCTGGCAGCGACGCCTATGGCAAACAGTCAGCTGTCCGACCATCTGGCTGACCCGCATTTTCACGACCACCACGACCACTTCAGGAACTCCACGCCGGAATCCGAGTGGCGCTCCTGCTTAGCGCACGCCGCAAAGATCGGACTGGGAAGCCGGGAGTATGAGCTGGTGGACTGCAGATAAGATTATCGAAACCATAAATTTGCAAAGCCACAATATTGGGGGGAGATGACTGCAGCAATGTTTGGCGTAGAACAGGTAAAAACACTCAACGACCTTGAAATGTCAGTCTATGAATATGTGATGAAGCATCCGGAGAAGGTGAAATACATGCGAATACGGGAACTGGCCTCGGAAGCCCATGTCTCCACTTCCACCATACTCCGGTTCTGCAAGAAAATGGACTGCAACGGTTATGCAGAATTCAAACTGAAATTAAAGCAGCTTTCCGGCAAAGATAAACCGAACCGCATAACCGACGATATCACGGAAGTTATTGATTTTCTCAAAAAAACCACTTCCGATGAATTTGAAGACAAGCTGGAAATGCTGTCTGATATGATTATGAAGTCCAACCGTGTTTTCTTTGTGGGCAGCGGAATGTCCGGAATCGTGGCCAAATATGGAGCGCGGTACTTTTCCAGCATGGGAAAGTTCTGCCTGTATATTGATGAGCCCCACTATCCCACTGACAGCAAATCACTGGATAACGCACTGGTCATCGTATTTTCCGTTTCTGGTGAGTCGAAAGATACGGTGGGACATATTCTGCGGTTCAAGGAACAGAACTGCCGGATTATCAGCATCACGAACACAGAGAACTGCACCCTTGCCAGAATATCAGACTACAACATCGCGTACTATATCACCTACATGCGCATTAAGAATTATGATGTCACCAGTCAGCTGCCGGCCATGAGCATCATCGAGCGATTAGGTAAAAAGCTGTACCAGTGTAGCAAGGGCGCCGACCTGATTTAAGAAACATATTGTTACGTCAAAAAAACAAGTGAGAAGCCACGTCACTTGTTTTTTTACGCTCCAAATGGGATGACAAACTGTGAAAGATTCCATATAATCACACACAGCAATACAAACCACATTCAATCAACCCAAATGAGGAGGTAACAAAAAATGGCAAAAGATTATGCTGTAGTATCAAAATCCATTGTGGAACACATCGGCGGCGTTGAAAACATCGCCAGTGTCACCCACTGCATGACCCGTCTGCGTTTTGTCTTGAACGACGAGAGTAAGGCAGACGACGCTGCTGTCAAGGCAATCGACGGTGTTATGGGCGTGGTAAAGCAGGGTGGACAGTTCCAGGTCATCATCGGAAACCATGTTGGCACCGCTTACCAGGAGATTCTGAAGCTTGGCAACTTCGGTGAGGCCAGCGAGATTGCAAAAGGTGAGAAGAAAGAACCGCTGACCCTGAAAAAGATCGGCAACAACATCTTAGACGCGATTGTCGGCACCATGTCTCCGTTAATCCCGGCAATCATCGGCGGTTCCATGGTAAAGCTGCTGGTTATGCTGCTTGCCATGGCAAACATTCTCCCGGCTGACTGCGACACCTACAAGATCATCAACTCCATCGGTGACGGAGCGTTCTACTTCCTGCCGGTTATGGTTGCTGCTTCTGCCTCTAAGAAGTTTAAAACCAACATGTTCCTTGCCATTGCCATTGCCGGAACCCTGATTCACCCGGATTTCCGCGGTCTGATGGAAGCTGTAACCGTCGGTGATACCGCTGCTCACTTCTTCGGTATTCCGATTGCATCCGTAAAATACACCTACACCGTAATTCCGGCGCTGTGCATGACCTGGATTCTTTCTTACATCGAGCGCGGTATTGACAAAATCACCCCGGCTGTAACCAAGAATTTCTTAAAGCCGATGCTGATTTTACTGATTGCAGCTCCAATTGCAATCCTGATTATTGGACCGGCCGGCATCTTTGTTGGTGAAGGCATCTCCGCATTTGTATTCTTTGTACAGTCCAAACTCGGTTTCCTGGCTGTTGGTATCATGGGAGCAATCTGGCCGCTGCTGGTTATTACCGGTATGCACCGCGTATTCACCCCAACCATTTTACAGACCATTTCTGAAACAGGAATGGAAGGTACGGTTATGCCGTCTGAGATCGGCGCAAACCTTTCTCTCGGTGGTGTTTCTCTCGCTGTCGCATTAAAGACCAAGAACCGTGAGCTTCGTCAGACTGCACTGGCTGCTGCTTCCTCCGCACTGATTGCAGGAACCACTGAGCCGGCACTGTACGGTGTAGCAGTTCGTCTGAAACGCCCGCTGATTGCATCCCTGATTACCGGCTTTGTCTGCGGTTGTCTGGCTGGTCTTGGCGGTCTGGCAAGCCGTTCCATGGTATCTCCGAGCGTGCTGACCGGCGTACAGTTCATCGATCCGGCAAATCCGGGCCGCAGCATTGCATGGATTGCAGGCATCACCGTGCTGTCTATTGTCATGTCCTTCGTGCTGACCCTGGTCATCGGTTTCAACGATATTCCTGAAGAGGAGGCATAAATTTGAGTAACTTCAAATTATCTGAAAATTTTTTATGGGGAGGAGCCATCGCCGCCAATCAGGCGGAGGGCGCCTTCCGTGAAGGTGGACGTGGTCTGAGCAACATCGACATGATTCCTCACGGGACGCAGCGGATGAGTGTCAAGCTCGGCAATGTTTCCCACCCGGTTTTACAGGCGGATGCCTATTATCCCAGCCACAGCGGGATTGATTTCTATCACCACTATAAAGAAGATATCGCAATGCTGGCAGAACTGGGACTGAAAGTATTCCGCACCTCCATCTCCTGGTCCCGCCTTTACCCTAACGGGGATGAGGAAATACCGAACCCGGAGGGAATCGCATTTTATCGCGGTCTGTTTTCCGAATGCAGAAAATACGACATCGAGCCGTTGGTTACCCTGTGTCATTTCGACACACCGATGGGGCTGGTGGAGACCTATGGTTCCTGGAGAAGCCGCAAGACCCTGACCTGCTTTCTGCGGTATGCAGAAACCTGCTTCCGCGAATTCTCTGGACTGGTAAAATACTGGTTGACCTTCAACGAGATCAACATTGTTCTGCACAGCCCGTTTTCCGGCGCCGGAATCGCATTTCAGGACGGTGAAAACAGAAATCAGGTCATCTATCAGTCTGCCCATCACATGCTTCTTGCAAGTGCCATGGCAACCAGACTGGCACACCAGTATGATCCGGCCAATCAGGTTGGCTGCATGCTGGCAGGAGGCAGTTTCTATCCTTACTCCTGCAATCCGGAAGATGTCTGGGAATCTGTGAAAAAAGAGCAGGAAAATCTGTTTTTCATCGATGTGCAGGCGCGAGGACATTATCCGAGCTATGCCCGCAAAATGTTTGAAGAAAAACAGGTTCAGCTTGAGATGGAAGACGGGGATCTGGATATTTTGAAGACCACGGTAGACTTTATCTCATTCAGCTACTACGCAAGCCGCTGTGTCGCAGCAGACATGAACGACAAGACTGCCAATGAAGGAAACGTTGTCCGCTCTGTAAAGAATCCGTATTTGCAGACGAGCCAGTGGGGCTGGGCCATTGACCCGCTTGGTCTCAGAATCACCATGAACCAGCTCTATGACCGCTACCAGAAACCACTGTTCCTTGTAGAAAATGGTCTGGGCGCAAAAGATGAAGTAAAGCCGGATGGCAGCATCGACGATGACTACCGCATCGATTACCTGAAAAAGCATGTGGAAGCAATGAAGCTTGCTGTGGAAGACGGCGTAGACCTGATGGGCTACATTGTCTGGAGCTGCATCGACCTTGTCTCCGCCTCAACCGGGGAAATGAGCAAACGCTACGGCTTCATCCATGTAGATAAGGCAGATGACGGAAGCGGCACCTATAAAAGGAGTAAGAAGAAATCCTTCTACTGGTATCAGAAAGTCATCGAAAGTAACGGGGAGAATTTATAATCAATTGAATTAGCTTTTTCTGAGGGATGTAAAAACCAGGGGAATCTTTTTTCCCCTGGTTTTTTGCTGTCCGTGTTATCTGTATGTCCCCCGTTTATTACCCTCCTATGTTCACGCCCGGATCGCCCACCGCATCTTGGTGGACTTGGCACGGCTGTTGCGGATGCACTCTTCTGCCGACGGGCGGATTACCTCTTCGCATATCTCTGAATATAATCCTTCTTTCTGACCACGCTTGAAGGACTTCTTCACCAGCCGGTCCTCGCCGGAGTGGAAGGTCAGGATTGCCACTCTTCCACCCGGTGCCAGGGCATAAGGCAGCTTCTCAAGCAGGGAATACAGCACCTCAAACTCACTGTTCACATCGATCCGCAGTGCCTGGAACGTGCGGGCGCAGGACTTCTTCACTGCATCCTTTCGCTCCTTCTCCGGCAGAAATTCCAGCGTATCCTCGATCAGCTGCCGCAGCTTTGTGGTGGTGTCAACTGCTTTGCCCCGCTTAAAGGAAGTGACCACCGCATGGGCAATCTCCTCCGCATATGGCTCATCCGAGTTCTCCACCAGCATGCCGCACAGTTCTTCCTCATCAATATGCCGAAGCCGCTCCGCCGCAGAGATTCCCTTCTCCGGATTCAGCCGCAGGTCCAGAGGACCTTCAAACTTATAGGAAAATCCCCGCTCCGGGTTGTCGATCTGCATGGAGGACACTCCCAGATCCGCCAGAATGAAGTCAAAAGGTCCCACCTCTTCTGCAATCTGATCAATATCCGCAAAGTTCATCTGACGAATGGTCAGAATCTCCTCGCCAAAGCCCTTTTCCTCCAGACGCTTCTTCGTCTTCACCGACTCGATCGGGTCCACATCCAGCGCATACATATGGCCTTCCCCATTCAGACACTTCATCATTGCCTGTGTATGGCCGCCGTATCCCAGGGTACAGTCCAGCCCTTTTTGTCCCGGCTGAATGTTCAGAAACTCCAGAATCTCGTTGACGCAGATAGAAATATGCATGCCCGCCGGAGTGCCGCCCTTCTGGATCACCTTCTCAATGGTATCGCCGTACTTCTCCGGATTCAGCTCCTTATACTTTTCCTTATAACTTCTCGGATGCGTGCCCTTATAGCGGACACGGCGTTTGTGAGGCTGATTCTCCTGCTGATTCATCTTTTTATCCATATCGTTTCTTCCATATCCTTTCTCTCTGCCGCAGCAACCCGTCTGTTACTGCACTCTGCCTTTCATCATACCATAAAACCGGGGTTTTCTGTACCATTTTCATGAAAAAACAAAAACTGCAAAAACAGGGTTGCGCTTTCCAAATATCATGTTTATAATATACTGTATACAATATAATTTAAAAATACATTGGAGAAATGATTATGATTAAGCATCTTGGTCTGAAAGCCTACGGCAAAATCAATCTCGGTCTGGATGTCCTCCGCAAGCGTGAGGACGGATACCACGATGTCCGCATGATCATGCAGACTGTCGGCATCTTTGACCGGATCGACCTGATCCGCAGTCAGGAACCGGGCATCCAGGTTGAAACCAACCTGTTCTACCTGCCCACCAACGAAAACAATCTGGTCTATAAAGCCGCCAGGCTTCTGATGGACGAATTTCATATCACGGAAGGCGTCACCATCCGCTTGAAGAAGTTCATCCCGGTGGCAGCCGGTATGGCAGGCGGAAGCAGCGACGCTGCCGCTGTATTATTTGGCGTCAATAAAATGTTCCAGTTAGGGCTTACCACCGCCCAGCTGATGGAACGCGGTGTGAAAATCGGCGCAGACGTGCCCTACTGCATCCTGCGCGGCACGGCGCTGTCCGAGGGAATCGGCGAGATTCTGACTCCTCTTCCGGCAGTCCCCCAGTGCCAGGTGCTGATCGCCAAGCCGGGCATCAGTGTCTCAACCAAATTTGTATACGAGAACCTCCACGCCAATGACCTGCGCCCGGACCAGCACCCGGACATTGACGGCATGATTGACGCCATCCAGGCCCGCGACATCCACCAGATTGCCGGAAAGCTGGGCAATGTACTGGAGACGGTCACCGTGAAGGAGTACCCGGTCATCCGTCAGATCAAGGAAGTCATGATGGAATACGGCTCCATCGGTTCCCTGATGAGCGGCAGCGGTCCCACCGTATTCGGTCTGTTTACCAACCCGAAAGCCGCACAGGATGCCTATGAGGAGCTGCGCTACGGCTCCGTATCACACCTTGCCAAACAGGTCTACCTGACCAATTTTTATAATCAAAAACAAGCTGCCAAAGGAGAAGATCAGAGATGAATCACGAACTGAAAGTCAATATGAACGAATATCTGCCGCTGCGTGATGTGGTGTTCAACACCCTGCGCCAGGCTATTTTAAAAGGAGAGCTGGAACCGGGCGAGCGCCTGATGGAGATTCAGCTGGCAGACCGTCTGGGCGTAAGCCGCACCCCGATCCGCGAAGCGATCCGCAAGCTGGAGCTGGAAGGACTGGTTCTGATGATTCCGCGTAAAGGCGCCGAGGTTGCGAAGATTTCCGAGAAGAGTCTCCGCGACGTGCTGGAAGTCCGCCGTTCCTTAGAAGAGCTGGCAATCGAGCTGGCGATCCAGCGCATGAGCGATGAAGAGATGCAGTCTCTTTCCGAGGCACAGGAAGCATTCCGTGAGGCTGTCAAAACCGGTGATGCCATGACCATCGCCGAGACGGACGAGCACTATCACGATATCATTTACAACGGAACCGGCAATGCCCGCCTGGTCCAGATGCTCAACAATCTCCGGGAGCAGATGTACCGCTATCGCCTGGAGTACATCAAGGATGCCGACAAGCGCCAGATTCTGGTGGTGGAGCATGACCAGATCCTCAAGGCGGTTCAGGGACACCACGTTGCCGAGGCCAAGACTGCCATCCGCGAGCATATCGACAACCAGGAGATCACCGTTTCCAGAAATATCAAGGAGCAGCAGTAGTTCTGCCGCCTGACAGAGTCAGAAAATGCCAGTCAAAAAGACCACCGGCAGCCATGTGAGTAAGCTCACAGGCTGATCCGGTGGTCTTTTGTTGTTATCTTCTTAAAGTCCTTCCAGCTGGTCCAGCTCATGCACTTCATCTTCCTCTTCCTTCGGCGGCATGTACTTATCGAAGATTGCCACAAAGAAATAGGAGTTAAAGAATGCAAGCAGCGGAAATCCGAACAGCATCAGAAGCGGCTGCAGCAGCGGCACCACAAACAGTGCCAGTGCCGGAAGTGCCACATTCAGCGCCAGCATGCCAAGGGTCTGGAAAAAATGACGGATGGACATGAAAAACGCGTTGAACAGTGTGCGCTTCACCGGATTGTAGAACCGGCACTGAAGCGGGAATACATACAGACCGACACCCAGATAGACAACGCCAAATGCAATAAACACTGCCATCATCACATTGCGCATGGTGGAGGGCGCGGTCTGAATCATCAGGAAGAAGTACAGGTCAAATCCGATGATGCATCCGGCTGCCAGCAGAATCAGCCAGATAATCGTGGCCTGCTTGAAGTTCTCCCGGAACGACTTGAAGAATGCCTTGATCGTGGCTCCCTCCTCGTCCCGCACCAGCTTCAGAGTCACATAATAAACCGCCGTGGTGGAAGCTCCGATGGTAACAATCGGAAGACTGCACACAATCCACAACAGGTTCAGAATCATCACATCGAAGAATTTGCCGATAAACCGCCACACCGGATTATCGTAGTTAAAAAATCCAGAAAACATCTCTCTCGCCTCGTTTCTTCCAGTCTTTTACAAAATACTATCTATTATTCTATCGCATTTTCCTGTTTCCCACAATACCTTCCGCCAAAAAGGTCGAAGTTTATAAAGTTTTTATAGTCCCCGGCGTCCGGCTATGTTATACTAATCTATACGAAAACAGAATTCACGAAAAGGAACATCGACCATGAAAATTACAGAAGAAACCATGAAACAACAGAATAAACCGGATACTGACCGGCAGACAGAGCCTTCGGCAGACGGCGCCCCCTCGGCGGCACCGAAGCTGACGGAACGTGAGAAGCTTAAGTCCATGGACCGCAGGGACCGGCTCTGGTACATCTGGGCCTACTACAAGTTCCACATATTCGGCGTCATTCTCGCCGTACTGACGGCAGGCGCCATCGGACACGCCATGTACAACAGCACCTTCACCACCGAGCTGCACTGCATGGTCATAAACAACCGCTCTGAAACCGAGCTGAACACGGCTCCCTTAGAGCAGGACTTCGCCTCATACCTGGAGCTTGGTAAGAAACAGAAGGTCACCGTGGAGTCCGCCTTCATCGGCTTCGGCGATGACGCAACCGAGTTCAGCTACGCTTCCATGGCGAAGATCTCCGCGCTGGTTGCCGCTCAGTCTCTGGATGTGGTCATCGGTGACACCGAATCCATCAACCACTACGCTTCCATCTCCGGATTCCTGGATCTGGAAACCGGACTGTCTCCTGACACCCTTGGGCTGGTTCAGGACCGCCTGTACTACACCACCGGCGAGGACGGATCGAAACACGCCTATGCCATCGACTTAAGCGGCACTGCTTTTGCCGGTGACACCAGTCTGGCTCTTGACCCTCCGCTCCTTGGCGTCATCAGCAATTCCGCACATAGCGATACTGTGGAACGTCTGATTCAGTACATCTTTGTTCCGTAGACTCTGATTCCCGGAGAATACTGCCATGAACCTTAAGCTTGGCACAGCTCTCCGGGATTTTTTCTGTCATTTTCTGGAATCCCAGCTTCTCAAGCAGTGCCGCAGATGCCGCATTGCCGGTCTCCACATAAGCGCAGACCGGACATCCGTATTCCTGCTCTGCATAATCCAGGATGATCCGGCACGCTTCCTCTGCGTACCCCTGACGGCGATAGGGAGTGAAGATGTGATACCCAAGCTCCATCCATTCCTCCGGCTCCCCCGGCATGTTCCCATCTCTTACATGGCATCCGGTGATTCCCGCCTTTCCCATCAGTCTTCCGTCCGCCTTCCGCACCACCGCCCACAATCCATATTCATAGAAGCCATACTGCCCCCGGATGTACGCCTCCAGACGGTCCGGCGTGTAGAAAACCCGGTCCCCGTCCCCATCCTCCGGCTCCCGGACCACCTGTTCCAGATCTCCCATGGCAAATTCCCGGAGAATCAGCCGCTCAGACTCCCCGATCACCCAGGGAAGCCCCAGCTCTCTGCGCACCACGCGCTCCAAGTACCGCTCATCCACCGTCTCCAGTGTCTCCACAAGAAAATGCGCCGCTCCCAGATCCTGCTCTCCCTCTTCGTGGAGCAAACCCACAGGGACCCTCCCCGCCACTCGCGCAGCAAGGAGGGTCTCCTGTTCATCTGAAATAACGACACGATATACGGTTCCTTCCACGGAAACTTCACGTTCCTGCTTCATAAACTCCCTGTCTCTTTCTTAACTCCCATTATCAGAAGTCTTCTGTATTCAGCACTTCTCCGGCTCTGCATACTCTTCGCCGAAGGTATCTACGGTCATGCTCTTAATCTTCTGCTCTTTCAGCGGGCGGTCGCTGTAGTCGGTGCGGGTCTCCGCGATCTTATTCACCACGTCCATGCCCTCTACCACCATGCCAAATGCAGCGTAAGCGCCATCCAGATGAGGAGCCGCCTTGTGCATGATGAAGAACTGGGATCCGGCGGAGTTCGGCATCATGGCACGTGCCATGGACAGAACACCTGCGTCATGCTTTAAGTCATTCTGGAAGCCGTTCTGAGAGAACTCGCCTTTGATGGAGTATCCCGGACCGCCGGTGCCGGTACCCTGCGGGCAGCCGCCCTGAATCATGAAGCCCTCAATGACTCTGTGGAAGATCAGACCGTCATAGAAGCCCTTCTTCGCCAGACTGATAAAGTTGTTGACGGTGTTCGGTGCCACGGTCGGATACAGCTCCGCGCGGATCACGCTGCCGTCTTCCATGGTAATGGTAATCTCTGGATTTTTCATATGGTTATAATCTCCTTTTTCAATTTGTTAATCAGAATACCTTATTGTATCATACATCTGTTTCCGTGACCAGACCGAATTTGCCATTTCCGGTTACTCCGAATCTACTGCTCGAAGCCGTGTACCCAGTCTGACTTTCTGAGAAACACCAGAAAAGCCAGGGAGCTGAGGGTCCAGGTCAGCGGATACGCCCAGGAAATCATCCGGAATTCATTGACAATCCGCAGAGCCACCGTCACATACACGATGCGGATTCCGCACCAGCACAGCAGCATCACAACCATCGGCACCATGGACTTGCCACAGCCCCGCATCACTCCCGCCGCACAGTGGGAGAATGCCAGCAGGCAGAAAAACATAGTCACAATATGCCCGTGAATGGTGCCGTATTTTATCGCCTCCGGCGTATCCACGAAGATCTGCAGCGCCTGCCCGCACCCAAAATACAGAAGCACGCCTACCAGTTCCGCCATCACCATGCCGGAAATAATCCCGAAAGCCGCTCCCTTCTTCGCCCGGTCATACTCTCCTGCCCCCAGATTCTGGCTGATAAAGGTCGGCAGCGCCATGGACATGCTCATAATCGGCAGGAACACCAGTCCCTCCACCTTGCTGTACGCCCCGTGGCCGGATATGGCGTAGGCGCCGAAGCTGTTGATATTGGCCTGCACCACCAGATTTCCGATGCTGATAACCGAGTTCTGCACCCCCGACGGCAGTCCCTGCCGGATCACCTGGGACAGAATGTTCTTATGAAAATGAAGCTTACGAAAGCTCAGTGCCGTGTAGTCCTTCACCCGGCACATACGAATCATGCAGAGGATGGCGCTTAAGCCCTGGGAGATTACCGTAGCGATTGCCGCGCCGCCCACGCCCAGTTTCATTCCCGCCACAAATACCAGATCCAGCACCACATTGACCAATGAGGAAAAAATCAGGTAATATAACGGATGCAAGCTGTCCCCCAGCGCCCGCATGATCGCCATGCAGATATTATACATGATGATCGTGGACACCCCTGCAAAATAGATGCGAAAATACGTCAGCGCATCCGGCATCACGCTGTCCGGCGTGTGCATCCACACCAGAATATGGGGCACCAGCAGCACTCCCACGACGGTGGAGATCACCGACGCCGCTATACCGAACAGAAAGTTGGTATGGATTGCCCGCTCCGTCTCCGTCTCATTCTTCGCCCCAAAGTAGCGGGAGATCACCACTCCGCCGCCGATGGCAATGCCGTTGAAGAATCCGATGATCAGAAAGGAAATATGGGTCGCCATGCTGACCGCCGCAAATGCATCATTGTCCGCAAAGTTCCCCACCACCCAGGCATCCGCCATATTGTATAGCTGCTGCAGAAGCTGTCCTAAAAACAGAGGTATGGCAAAGGCAAGGATTCCTCTGCCGATAGGTCCCTCCGTCAGGCTGGTCTGTGACCGCTGTCTGCTCCCGTTTTTCATGTTCTTCTCCTCCGTAACGCTTACATTTTTCCCCGAACAGTAACGCCTCTCACTGTTTCTAAATGATTTTCTTGATAAATCTATTGAAATTAACAGCCTGATTGATTATAATAAGGGCATAAAAGAAACAACCACCTCATACAAGAGGTTGGCCCATAAAGCAAATGACAGATTGCCACCCTTTACTCGCCAAAGTATACAAGGGTGGTTTTCTGTACCCGTTTCCGGGAAAAACGCTACTGACTAATCTTCAGGATAAAGGTCAGTAATGCAAGAATGAATGTTCCAAAAGCCATCAGGTCTTTAAAATCAAACTTCATTCGCACCACCTCCCATCTTATGTAAAATGGAAGGCCAACACCTTGCAGTGACATGGTTGTTTCCTGAATATCATTTTATCATAAGTGCCTCTCTCTTTCAATCCCCGAAATACATAAATACATACACACATGTTCTTCTGTTTCCATTCATAATCTGTTCACAATTCATTCAAAAACCTTTTACATTATCAACACGATTTCTTCACGATTCCTGCCTATACTATAGTCATAAGCAACAAGGAAGGACGCCAACGACCAAGTTGTTTATGACATGCTTACAAGATTTTTTTCATAATACTCGAGCTGATAAGTTACTTATCAGCTCTCCTCCCTTTTTTACCTCTTTAAATTGTAAAAAGAACCATTTCCGCCAGGGAGTGGTTCTTTTTTGATGTTCTTACACCTGCTTGATGAACTTCGTCGGTGATTTCAGCGTATATTTTTTGAACACGGAGCAGAAATGCTTGTAGTCCGTAAAGCCGGTTGCCTCGGAGATCTCGCCGATCCGGTAGTCGCCGGTCTCCAACAGGGTCACGGCCTGCTGCACCCGGTATTTGTTCAAAAAGTCCAGAAAGGTCTGCCCGGTCACCTCCTTGAACTTGCGGCTTAAGTAGCTGGCGCTGACTCCCAGCTCCTCCGAGATGGATTCAATGCTGATCTTCTCCGCAAAATGCTCCCGGATCCGCTCAATGGTCCGGGACACATACCGGTTCTCGGACCGGTCCAGCTTCTTGTAGTATTCCAGATTCAGGTTGCCGCCCTCTAACTCCGCCTGTTCCAGATGCTCCATGGCATGCTCCATCTGCCGCTCCCCGGAAAGCTCCTGCTTCAGTCTCTGCAGAATCTCCGCCAGTGCCGTCTCATCCACAGGCTTCAGCAGATATTCGCTGACCCGCGCCGTGATGGCACGCTTCGCATACTCAAAATCCGCATAGCTGGTCAGCAGAATACTCTTGAACTTCACCTGCCGGGATGCCTTCTCGATCATCTCGATGCCATCCAGATACGGCATGCAGATGTCCGCAATCACCACATCCGGGCGATACTCCAGAATCTTCTCGTAGCCCTCCTGGCCATTGGCCGCCTCCGCCACCACCACGCTGTCCATGGACAGCCAGTCGGTGGTGTACACCAGTCCCTTTCGGATGATATCCTCATCCTCTGCAATCAATATTCTCAACATGCAGCTGTTTCCTCCCCATGGGCCGGAAGCGTCACAATCAGTGTGGTTCCATGGCCCTCTGTGCTTCGAATCTCTACTCCATATGCGTGTCCGTACAGAATCGTGATCCTGCGGTGAATGTTGTAAAGCCCGGAATGGCGGCTGGTATTTTCCTTCTGCTCCAGCAGCGCCGTGAGTTCGCTCAAGGTCTGGGGGCTCATGCCCACGCCGTCATCCCGGCAGATCATGATCAGCCTGTCCTCCAGCCGGTACGCCTTCAGCTCCACCTTCAGCCGCTCCTGCCTGCCAAATCCGTACTTGACCGAATTCTCAATCATCGGCTGGAATACCAGCTTCGGGATCCTGCACTCCATCACCTCCGGCTCCACATCGATCTGACACCGGAACCGCTCTCCGAACCGGTAGGAAAGGATCGACAGGTAGTGTTCCAGATGCTCTAAGTCCTCCCGCAGCGTCACCTCCGCCTCGCCTCCATTTAAGCTGTAGCGCAGGAGGCTGGACAGGTTAAATACCATCCTCTCTGCCGTAGCCGGTTCCAGCTTGCACATATAGCGGATATTTTCCAGCGTATTGTACAGAAAATGCGGGTTGAACTGGGACTCCAGCTGCTTGTTCTGAGCCGTCGCCACCAGCACCGCCATTTTCTGGTTCTTCTCCATCTGCTCCTTCAGACCGGACATCATCTCATTGCAGGCATCGGCAATGACCTGAAATTCATTTTCACTGCAAATGGAGATCGGCGTGTCCAGATTGCCGCCCTTTACCTGCTCCAGCACATCCAGAATCTGGTAGAAGTCCTCCGTCTTCCTGGCTGTCACCTTCCTGGAGGTGATCACCAGCCAGAAGGTCATGCCCAGCAGCGCCGTCACCACCAGCAGCCCGCTGATTGTCAGGGAAATGACGATGTTCTGGATATTGGCAACGGAGTGAACCACCAGCCCGCCTGCCTCCACCTGCTGCCGGGTCACCAGATAGGCCTGCCCGCCATCATTTAAGAATCTTCCGGCAGTCTGAAGCTTCCGGTTCACCTGATTGCTCTCCGTCAGGAACTGGGACCCGCTTCCTGTAAATACCCAGCCGAAGGAGTCGCTTACCACCGTCTGGGCATCCAGCATATCCAGCATCGGCTGCATCCGGCGGCTGTCTATGGAAAATACCAGATAGCCCTCTGTTCCAACGGATTTGCCGATTGCGATGCGGCTCTCCTGGCTCTTCCAGCCGTCCAGAAGCCGGATCACCACCTGACCCGGGTTCTGATCCATGGCAGCCGTCATGCCCCAGGACACCTGCTGGTTCTCCCGGCGCAGCACCTGAAAGTCCGCCCCATACCCGATCTCATTCTGCAGCCGGTAGACGATCTCGTAGATCTTCCGCTGCAGTTTTGTGTCACTCCGGAGCTTTGCAGCCGGCTCGCCCCCGTTCTCAGGCACCGGCTGTGCCCCGGATTCCGCCGACACTTCAAACAATCCCGGAATCTCAGCCAGTTCCAAAAGCCCCCGCTCGTATCCGGTCAGCACCCGGTCAAGCTCCGCCGCCACATAGGCATTCTGCCGCAGGGTCGAGCGGTATTTCCCGTAGACAAGCGCCGCCATAAAGGTCAGTCCGCAGACCAGGGTAAATACAACTGCCGGGATCACCGCATACCCGATGAACAACGTTCGAAGCTCATCCTGAAAATACCGCTCCCGCTTCATGGCTTCGCCTCCTCATACAGGGTCTGGAACCGCTCCAGCCACACTGCCTTTTTCTGCCCGGTCACCTCCATATCGTCATGGATGATATGAATCCGGCTTTTGTCCGGCAGATACTCCGGCTCCTCCACATCCGACCGGACCGGTCTCCGGTCCAGCTCAGCTGCAATCACCGTCTGCGCATCCCTTCCGGTGACGAAATCCACAAAGGTCTCCGCCTCCTTCCGATGTCTTGTCTCTCTTGCGATGCAGACCACATCCGGTCTGGAAATCACGCCCTCTTCCATATACACGATGCGCACCGGCTCTCCGTCCGCCACATAGTGGGCTGCTCCCTCCTCAAAGGTCAGCCCCACTGTAAACCGTCCCTCCGCCACGCCGCGGTAGACCTCCGAGGAGCTGTCCAGCAGCTTCCCGTCCAGATTCCCCACGAAGTCCTCCACATAGTCCCATCCGGCTTCCGGGTCTCCGTTTCCCATGGCGTAGAGCATGTTGATCAGGTGCTCCCAAGCCGAGGAGGAGCTGGAAGGGCTGCACATGGCGATCTCCCCCTTAAGCTCCGGGTTCAGCAGGTCCTCATAACCCTCCACCACAATATCCCCCAGCAGATTGGTGTTGACCATCAGCACACTGGGCATGTCGGTAAAGCGGGTCAGGCTGCCCTCCACATTCTTAAATTCCGCCTGCACCACAGGCTCATTGACACTGATATACGGCTCAAACAGCTCCTGCCTCGGCCGTACCGTCGTCAGGGAACCGCCCCAGAAGATGTCACACCCGGGTTCCTGTCCCTGAGCCACCTGCTGCAGCAGCTCGCCCGTACCGCCTGTGCACACCTGCACATGGATTCCCGTCCGATTCTCAAACTCTGACACGATCGGGTCAATCAGACCAGGCGGGTGAGGACAGTATACCACCAGCTCCTCATCCGCCTGCACACCGGCGCTCTCCGCGGCACCTGCCCCGGCGCAGCCGGAAATCACTCCTGCCACACCCGCAAGCAGGCATATCGCCCGCAGCGCCGCCCTGATTCTGTTCCCGGTCCTTTCCGGCGTCCGGTCCTGCCGCTCTGTTTCGACGCTGCCTGTTTTACAGTCTCTAACTCTGCACTTCATCTCTGTACGTTCCATACATCCCCCGGAATCCCGCATTTTTTGTGTTTTCGTTAAGACTATTGTAGCATCTGCCTACAGAATGTAAACCCCTCTCGGGTCGAAATCCAGATACGCCTTCTCGCCCACCTCATAGATCCGGCGATTTACCGGATTGTAGTCGGTGATCTGAATCTCCATGCCGCCCACCATCACCTGATAATACTGGTAGGAACCCATAAATGTGGACAATACCACCGTTCCCTCCAGAAGACCTGTCTCGGAAAGCTTCGCCGCCTCCGGACGAATCACCAGCTCTGCCTGATCTCCGGCAGCGGCGTGGGCAAAGTTATTGACCTCGATTTCCTCTCCGGCTACCCGGATCACCGCCTTCTCCCCTTCTGCCTTCAGCACCTCCGCATTCAGGAAGTTGGCCTCGCCGATAAAGTCCGCCACGAATTTGGAGTTGGGATGATAGTAAATCTCCCGCGGCGTTCCGATCTGCTCCACCTTGCCTTTGCTCATAATGATAATCTTATCGGAAATACTCATGGCCTCGGACTGGTCATGGGTGACATACACCGCCGTGATACCCACCTTCTGCTGAATCTTGCGGATTTCCGTTCTCATGGTCACCCGCAGCTTGGCGTCCAGGTTGCTCAGCGGCTCATCAAACAGCAGCACACCCGGCTCCAGCACCAGGGCGCGCGCCAGCGCCACACGCTGCTGCTGACCGCCGGAAAGCTGGTTGGTCATACGGGATTCCATGCCGTCCATCTCCACAAGCTTCAGGATGTTCATCACCCGCTCCCGGATCTCCTCCCTGGGAAGCTTGCGGATCTTCAGTCCATACGCCACATTGTCAAATACATTGTAGTGGGGCAGCAGCGCATAGCTCTGAAATACCATCGCCGTATCCCGCTTATTGGGGGTCAGGCTGTTGATTGCCTCCCCGCCCAGATAGATCTCGCCCTCATCCGGGCTTTCAAATCCGGCAATCATGCGCAGCGTGGTGGTCTTGCCGCAGCCGGATGGTCCTAACAGTGTCACAAAGGTTCCCGGCTCAATATCCAGAGTCGTGTCCTGCACCGCATAGAAATCCTTTCCTGTCTTCGGGTCCTGATATATTTTGGAAATGTGTTCCAGGCGAACACCTTTTTTCTGTTTTTCCATGTTGAATCCTCCTCATGCTCCATCCATTTTCCTGCAATACAATCTCCTACTTCTGCTCGTCCACGATCTTCCGGCTGACGCCAAAGTGCCGCATCAGTCCGTTCATGATCAGCACCGCGCCGTAGGTAATGATGATCAGCACCGTAGCGTAGGCACATGCCACACCATAGTTGCCCTTCTCCGCCTGCTCATTGATCTGGCAGGTGATCAGCAAAAAGTCCGGCGTTACCAGCAGAATGATTGCCGAGATTGCCGTGATGCTTCGCACAAATGCCGTAACCAGTCCGCTGAAGAAGGAGTCCTTGATCAGCGGCAGCGTCACCGTCATAAATACCGTCGCGGAGTTGGCACCCATATCGTATGCCGACTCCTCAATGGACTTGTCGATCTGGCGCAGCGCCGAGATACCGCTTCGGGTACCCGTAGGAAGGCTTCGCACGATAAATACGATGATCAGGATCAGTCCTGTGCCGTACAGACCGCTCATGAGACCGGTCCGGAACAGGCCGTTGGCATAGCCGCGGATGTATCCGATACCGAGAACCGTACCGGGAACCGCCATGGCAAGCATGGACACGAACTCGATAAAGCCCTTTAGCTTGAACTTTTTCTTCACCACCAGGTAGGAGATCACCATGGACAGAAATGCCGTCAGCGGAGCCGCGATCAGGGACAGCACGAAGGAATCCTTGAATGCCTTCAGACCGCTGGTCTTGAACATGTACTGGAACCACTTGAGGGACAGGCTGTAGTCGCGCCCCCACAGGGTGAACATGGCGCCAAAGGGAACCATGATATACATCAGCAGCACAAACGCCGCCACCAGTCCGCAGAAAATGGTCAGGGGCACGGTCACGCTCCGGTCCTCGATCAGCATACGCATTCTGGATGCCTTGCCGGTCAGGGTCGCCGCCGTCTTCTTCTCCAGATAATACTTCTGGATCAGGAACAGCACCACCGTCAGGGACAGCAGCACCACAGACATGGCAGCCGCACCGGTGGAGTCATAGGCGCCGGTTACCTGCAGGTAGATGGTGGTCGCCAGCGTATCGTAGGAGCCTCCGATCAGCATCGGGTTCGCAAAGTCTGCCACCGACTCGATGAAGGTCACTAAAAATGCATTGCCAAGACCCGGAAGCAGCAGCGGAAATGTGACACTGGTAAATACCTTCCACCGGGTCGCGCCCATGTCGCGGGTCGCCTCCTCTAAGGACGGGTCGATATTTTTCAGAAGTCCCTTTAACATCAGGTAGCAGACCGGAAAGAAGGTCAGGGTCTGTACGATGGCGATGCCCTTCAGCCCGTATACATTGGAATCATAGATGCCCAGCATCGACCGGGTAATGATGCCGCTTCGCCCGAACAGCATGATCATGGACAGGGACAGCACGAAGGGCGGGGATACCACCGGAAGCATGGATACCAGCCCGAACAGCTTCTCCAGAATTTTCGTTCTCAGCTTCACATACACTTCCACGTAGGCGAACAGCAGTCCGATGGCGGTGGATGCCAGACCTGTGATCACGCCCAGCACCAGGGTATTTTTAAATGCAATCTGGAACCGTTCCAGACTCAGGACCCGTTCAAACACCTCCATGGTGACTCTGCCTTCCGTATAGAAGCTGTCCACCAACAGCATCAGCAGCGGATACATGATGAACAACGCCAGGAAGACCAGCAGCACCACGATCATGCTGACCAGGATCGGGTCAGAAAAGAATTTTTTGCGCTCAAGCTCTGCGCTCTGTGTTCTCGCCACAACAATTCCCCCTTTTCAGGTTTGTGATATTCGGTAAAAATAGAAAAGCTGCGCAGCGCTTTTGACACGCTGCGCAGCCGGATTGCACTGTAATTGTGCTTTATTCAGTCAGGAATCTGCCTGCATCTGCACTGTCTTTGGAGCTTCCCAGTGCGGTGAAGAAGTCCTCCACATAGGTTGCGATGTTTGCTTTTGCATCCTCGAAATCATAGTCGATGGTATTGTTCATATCCAGACCGAACTGCTCTGCCTCTTCCGGCTGAGTTGCATTCTTCAGAACCAGGAACTGATAGGAGCCGTTCTCCTTCGCATGATCCACACAATCCGGAGATAATGCGTACTCAATCCACAATTTTGCTGCATTCGGATGTGCACAGCCCTCGAAGATTGCGGTTGCACCGATCTCAAAGGAAGTACCGTCCTCCGGAACTACCAGCTGGATGTTGTCGTAGCCCTGCAGAATCTGATAAATACCATCATGCAGGAAGCCTACACCGATGACACACTCGCCAGGACCTACCATCTTGGACGGACCGGAACCGGACTTGGTGTACTGGCTGACATTCTTATCCAGTGCCTTGAAGTATTCCATTGCCTCATCATGACCCTTCATCTGAACCATGGTGTTGATGATCAGCTTTGCAGTACCTGCGGTATTCGGGTTGGACAGCATGATCAGACCCTTGTACTCTTCCTTGGTCAGATCATCCCAGGTCTTCGGAGCTTCCAGACCCAGACGGTTCAGCTCCTCGGTGTTGACCATGAATCCCAGGATACCTTTGTAGATGCCGTACCAGCAGTTGGTGGGATCCTTGTATTCCTCACCAATCAGGTTCTTCGCATTCTCAGCCTCATAAGGCATCAGCAGCTTGTCTGCCACCGCCTCATTGTACGGGTCTGTGGTTCCGCCGAACCATACATCCGCTGACGGCTTGCCTGCCTCCTCAGATACCTTGGTGTAAACCTCAGAAGTAGAAAGTCTCTGATATTTGGTCTTGATGCCATACAGCTGTTCGAAGTTCTTGCAGGCTGCGGATAAATACTCCTCCTCACAGGAGCCATACACGGTCAGTTCCCCTTCTGCCTTCGCCGCCTCGATCAGCGCGTCCATACCGCCGGCCTCAGCTGCTGCCTCAGTCTTCTCCTCCGGCTTTGCCTCTTCCTTGGCTGCCTCCGTCGCAGCTTCCGTTGCCGGAGCCGCCGTGGTCGCAGGAGCTTCTTCCTTGCCGCCGCAGGCCGTGAGACTTAACATCATGGAACATGCCAACAACATTGCGAGTTTTTTCTTCATAACAAAACCCCTCCTTTTTTCTGATATTGTAAGTATATCATCAAAGAGGAGGGGTAAATACCTATTTTTCGGTATTATTGTCGGATTTTCTGAACTTATCCGTGTTTATTTTCGTTATTTTGTATGATTATCAGGTGTGATTTCAGATTGGTGTCATAATTTCAATTTCTGCATCAGAACCTCCTGCAGCGCCTGAGAAAAGTTGATACCTGCAACCACGGCAGCTTCATTAAGCCATTCCGGAATGGTGAGCGTCTTTTTCACTGCCCTGTTATTGTGCATTTTACAATATGCCAGCGTGTCACATGCAACAAAATTCACAAATTCCCCGTCTGACAAGGGTAATTCAGAACTTTTAGAAGGGGTCGGAATCGCTCTGCCCGCCCGCTCATAATCATAAAGCGTATAGGCAAGCACATCCTCCGCCATAAATAAAGCATCTTTCAAATCATCTCCACAAGTGTAACAGCTGTCCAGATCCGGGAAATTGACAGAAAACTGCCCGTTCTCCTCTGGCGTGAAAACTGCCGGATATGCGTATTTTGCCATAGAAATGCTCCTTTCCAAATATATGTGCTATAGTGAGTAACAAATCATTTCAACCCTGCATCTTTTAATATTCTGTCTGCCGTACCAGTTGGAATCTCCTTACTGCCATGTCTTGGAACCCTGAAATCCTTACCGGTCAGCTTGCTATGCCACTTATCATGCTCTTTTCCATGCTCCACAAGATGGCAGCCTCCTCTTCTCAGAATCTTTACAAGTTCTGATGTTTTCATTTGTTACTCCTTTCTCTACATACATTGTAGCACGTGCAAATACGTGCGTCAATCAAATAATACATATTTGCACGTATATAGCAAATAGGGAATCTTTTCGAATTAAAAAGAATCATGTGATAAAAACGATTTATATAGACAGATGACCATCCATACCTGATATTATATAGAAAACCGGTTCAATAGGCAATAGTGCAATACAAAAATCGGCAGTCCACAGACCTCTCTGCAAACTGCCGATTCACCTCTTTTCACTTTGCATATAGCAAAATCACTTCCACCCTGTCATCACCGCACGCAAATATACACCAGATACCCGGTATACATCGCCAGCATCACTGCGCCCTCCACCCGGCTGATCCGCTGCTTGCTTCTGCACAGGAACCAGGTAATCACGCTGGCAATGATCAGGAACAGGGTGTCGAACACGGAAAACGGATCCACAGTAATCGGCTTCACCGCTGCGGAAAGTGCCAGCACCATCAGGATATTGAAGATGTTGGAGCCGATGACATTGCCCAGCGCCAGCCCGTTCTCACCCTTGCGGGAAGCCACCACAGAGGTGACCAGCTCCGGCAGAGAGGTTCCCAGCGCCACCACCGTCAGGCCCACCAGCGTCTGGCTCATGCCGAAGGACAGCGCGATGTCGCTGGCACTGTCTACCACCAGGTCACCGCCCCACACGATTGCCGCCAGACCGCCGATGATGTAAATGATACAGCGGCTCAGGGGCAGGCTCTTATACTCCTCTTCCTCTGTCACCCGGTTGTTCAGCGCATCCCGCACCGTCAGCGTCATGAATCCGGCAAACAGTGCCAGCAGGATAAATGCCTCCGGGCGGCTCACAAACTTATCAAATGCAATCATCACAAATACGACAACCGCCACACCCACAGACGCCATAAAGTCCCAGCGCAGCTGCACCGCAAAGGGGCGGATCACACCGCAGGCACCCAGCACCACCAAAAGGTTAAACAGGTTGGAGCCGATGACATTGCCCACTGCAATATCATTGTTTCCAGCCAGGGATGCCGCCGTGCTGACCGCCAGCTCCGGCGCACTGGTTCCAAATGCCACGATTGTCAGACCGATGATGATACTGGGCACACGCAGCATCTTGGCAATGGAGGAGCTTGCCTCCACGAAATAATCGGCGCCCTTGATCAACAGGAAAAATCCTACCAGCAACCATACATACATCATAATTTCTCTTTCCCTTCCTCTTTCCGTATTGCATATTCCCTTGTTTCGCATCTTCGGAGTCAGCCTCGCAACCCTCTTCCCATGTCTTCGCATCCAGACCGAACCTTCGCCAGCACTCTCATGACACAGAAAAAGCGAGCCCTCTATTGTACCACAAAGATACAATAAAAGTCTCGCTTATTATATGCGTACCGGGTCACTTCTAATCGCCGCTGACGCGGTGTGACCGTGATGACGACAGCGCATGACAGGCTTCCTGCAAGCTACTCCCTCTTATCAGTGGTAAGTATAGGGCATTTCGCCGGGACTTGTCAAGGCATAATTGCAATTTTCATCCCTACTTGTCAATCCGGAATCCATAGTAGGCATTCATGCCATGCTCGTGCAGATCCAGACCATCCAGCTGCTCCTGTTCGGTCACCCTCAGTCCCAGCGTCAGGTCAATCACCTTAAATACGATCAGCATGCAGACTGCTGTCCACGCCAGCACAGAGACCACGCCGGTCAGCTGCAGGATCAGCTGGGATGTCCCGCCGCCGTAGAACAGACCTGCAATCTCATTGGACGGCGCTGCCGGGGTAGCAAACAGTCCCACCGCGATGGTTCCCCAGAGTCCATTGCAGAAATGCACTGCAACCGCGCCCACCGGATCGTCCACACGAATCACATAATCACAGAACCAGACGCCAAAGACCACCAGACACCCGGAGACGATTCCCACAACAAACGCTCCCATGGCATCCATGACGTCGCAACCCGCTGTAATGCCTACCAGACCTGCAAGGGAAGCATTCAGACACATGGATACATCCGGCTTTCCGTATTTGATCCAGGTGACTATCATACAGGTCACTGTTGCAACTGCCGGAGCAATGGTCGTGGTGGCAAAGATCGAAGCCAGCTGCGGTCCGCTGGTCGCTGCCGCACCATTAAATCCATACCATCCAAACCACAGGATAAAGCATCCAAGAGAACCGATCACCACATTGTGTCCGGGAATCGCATTCGGGGTTCCGTCTTCATTATATTTCCCCAGTCTCGGTCCCTCCATCCAGGCTCCAATCAGTGCTGACAGTCCGCCTACCATATGAATCGCGCAGGAACCTGCAAAGTCATGAAATCCCATGGCCGCCAGCCAGCCGCCGCCCCAGATCCAGTGGGCCTCAATCGGATATACCACTGCCGAAATCACGGCTGAATACACACAGTAGGAAATGAACTTCGTCCGCTCTGCCATGGCGCCGGACACGATGGTTGCCGCGGTTGCACAGAACACCAGGTTGAATACAAAGTTGGACCAGTCAAAATTTGCATAATCCGTGACAATGCCCAGGGTCGGCATTCCGATAAATCCCCCCAGCGTATCCTCCCCCAGCAGGATTCCAAATCCAAGGAACATGAACACCACCGTACCGATACAGAAATCCATCAGGTTCTTCATAATGATATTTCCGGCATTTTTCGCTCTCGTAAATCCCGTTTCCACCATGGCAAATCCTGCCTGCATGAAGAATACCAGCGACGCACCGATCAGATACCAAATGCCAAATATCTCTTTTACCATTTCTTCCATAATTGTGTCCTCCTCATTCTCAATTCCATCGATGATTGATCTCCTCTCATCCAGCCTGCTTCTCCATCTGAAAAGCAAATGAGGAAGATAACCGCGCATCGTCGCATGGTTTATCTTCCTCGATAAAAAGACTGTATGAAATTCTTCCGCTACAGGGCATTTTCCCCGCGTTCACCGGTACGGATCCGGACTGCATCCTGCACATCATAAATGAATATCTTGCCGTCACCATAATTGCCGGTATTGATTTCCTTTACAACCCGATCCACAATCTCCTCTGCCACCGGCTCTGCAACTACCGTTTCCACCTTCACCTTTGGAAGCAGATTCACCGTGTATTCCGTCCCCCGGTACATCTGCTTGTAGCCCTTCTGGTTGCCATATCCCATGATGTTGCTGATCATCAGACCATTGGCCTTGCAGGACTCCAGGATTCCCTTCAAATCCTCCAGTTTCTCCGGCTTGATGATGATTTCCAGTTTTTTCATACAGTCATCCTCCTCTTTTTTGCCTGATTCGACACTTTTATCTGAAAATAACAAAAGAACGGCGGAATTTCCACTTAGGAACTCCGTCGTTCTTTTGTTATTTGCTATTATATTCCTATTTCCAGAAATGTCAAACACATTTTTGAAGTTGATTCCGGAAAATCTTTGTGCAACATTGCCAGCAGTGCCGGTTCATCTGCCTGCGCCCTCAGCTCTCATGGTCCCGCTGGTTATCTGCCTGCTCCTCTCAGCTCTCCCGGTCCTGCTGGTCATCTGCCTGCTCCTCTCAACTCTCCCGGTCCCGCTGGATCAGCAGCTTCAGCGCCTCAATTCCCACTTGAACCGCCGAGGAGGTATCCTCACTCATCTTCTGGTCCAGTCCGGCTGCCTCCCGCTCCTGATTCCAGATCACATGGAAGGCAGAACCGCAGCGGCACTTCAGCGCATCCGCCACCACGAACAGCGCTGCCGACTCCATCTCGCTTGCCTTGACGCCCAGGCGCTTCCACGCCTCCCACTTCTGAAGAAGCTCATAGGATACCGGCATCTTCGCCGGAGAATGCTGCCCGTAAAATGCGTCCTTGCACTGCACCACACCCACGTGATACTTCTTCCCCAGCGCCCTCGTCGCCTCCACCAGCGCCGTCAGCACCTCGAAGTTCGCCACAGCCGGATACTCGATCGGCGCATACTCACAGCTGGTATGTTCATATCGGATTGCCCCGGTTGCGATCACCACATCCCCGGACTCCACATCCAGATCGATGCCCCCGCAGGTTCCCACACGGATAAAGGTATCCGCGCCGATATTGTGAAGCTCCTCCATGGCAATCGACGCCGACGGACCGCCGATGCCGGTGGAACACACCGTCACCTTCTCCCCCAGCAGCGTGCCGGTGTATACGGTATACTCCCTGTTTCGGGACACCAGCACCGGGTCATCAAAATACTGCGCAATGGCCTCGCAGCGCCCGGGATCCCCCGGCAGAATGCAGTACCTTCCCACATCCCCCTCCATACAATGAATATGAAACTGCCGCTCTAATTCCTGCATGTGCTCGCCTCCTTATCGCATCATTTCTGGCATTGCCAGATTACTTCAATTTTAACCGGATTCATACACTCCTTAGATAATTCCATTCTAACTTATTTAACTTATTTCTTCAACAAACTAAGTTAAAATATATTCTACTCCGCAAGCGTCTGCACCGCCCCTGTCAGTGCCGCAAGCTTCGCGTCTGCATCTGCATGGTCTACGCCCTTCACGCCAATATAGAACTTGATCTTCGGCTCCGTTCCCGATGGGCGGATACAGCACCAGGCATCGTTCTCCAGCGCAAAGTAAAGCACGTTGGAGGCCGGAAGTCCTGTCGTGCCTTCTGTACCGCTAACAAAATCTTTCCGCACATCTGCCCTGTAATCCCGGAACTGGCGAACCGCAAGACCGCCAATCTCTGCCGGCACCTGGGTGCGGATGGCTTCCATCATGGTCTGAATCTGCTTCGCACCGTCCTGCCCTTTCAGGGTTACCGTACAGAGAGCTTCCTTATAGTAGCCATACCGGTCGAAAAGCCGGTTCATCTGCTCACAGAGGGTCCGTCCCTGCTGTCTACACCATGCAGCCACCTCACAGAGTGCCATCACAGCCACAACCGCGTCCTTGTCTCTCGCATGGGTGCCCACCAGACAGCCGTAGCTCTCCTCGTAGCCAAACAGATACTCAAAGGAATGCTCCTGCTCAAAGAACTTGATCTGCTCCCCGATATACTTAAATCCGGTCAGAGTCTCGATCAGCTTCACCCCGTAATCCGCTGTGATTGCTCTCGCCATCTTGCCGGACACAATGGTGGTGACCACAGCGCCATTCTCAGGCAGCTGCTGCATCGCCTTCTTCTGAGACAGAATGTATTCCAGAATCAGCATGCCGGACATGTTGCCGGTAAAGCTCTCATAGCTTCCGTTCTCTGGATTCTTCGCGTATACGCCCAGCCGGTCTGCATCCGGGTCAGTGGCGAGCACAAGGTCTGCGTCCACCTGCTCTGCCAGCTTCAGTGCCATGGCAAATGCATTCCTGTCCTCCGGGTTCGGATAGCTGACCGTCGGAAAATTCCCGTCGGGAAGCTCCTGCTCCGGCACTACATACACATTGGTAAATCCCAGCTCCGCCAGAATGCGGCGAACCGGAAGATTGCCCGTTCCGTGAAGGGGCGTGTACACGATTTTCAGGCCGCTTCCCTGCTCGCGAACCATATCCGGATGAATCACCAGCTTTTTCAACGCCGCCATATACAGATCATCTGTTTCTTTTCCGATCATATGGTACAGTCCCTGCTCCTCTGCCTGTTCCAGTGTCATCGTATTCACCTGAGAAAAGTCGCTGACCGCATTGACCTCCCGGATAATCTCCCCATCTCTGGGCGCTGTGATCTGGGCACCGTCCTCCCAGTACACCTTATATCCGTTGTACTCCGCCGGATTGTGACTTGCCGTAATCACGATGCCGGAGATGCAGCCAAGCTGACGAAGGGCAAAGGAAAGCTCCGGCGTCGGGCGAAGAGAATCAAACACATACACCGTGATTCCATTGGCAGCCAGGCACAGCGCCGCCTCTCTGGCAAATTCGGTGGAATACCTTCTTGAATCATAGGCAATCGCCACGCCACGCTTCTGCCCGTTCTCCCGGATGATATAGTTTGCAAGCCCCTGAGTAGCTTTCCGCACGGTGTAGCGGTTCATCCGGTTGGTTCCGGCTCCCAGAATCCCCCGCAGACCGCCGGTTCCAAACTCCAGATTCTTATAAAAGCGCTCCTCGATTTCCTTCTCATCTTCCCGGATTGCCAGCAGCTCCGCTCTGGTCTCCTCATCAAAGTACGGATCCTCGCACCATTTCTGATATATGTTTTTTGCTTCCATCATTCCATTTTTCCTCTCTTTTCACTCTATTTCCCGAATTTTGGGTACAAAAATAACAGGCAGCCACTTTTTGCAGCCGCCTGCCATCTCTCAACGGCTTTGAAAAGCCTTTACACTCTCTTCAAAAGTTCCAGATTCTGATGAATCAGCTCGCATCTCTGCTTCACGCAGTCCGGGGAACGGTGGGGATCCTGTGGCGTGTGCAGCGCGTAGTCCTCCAGCTTATCCACCGTGGTCGTCGCCACATGCATCCGGGTATCGCTGGATGCGTAGTAAATATAGACGTCCCCGTTTTCTCTGGCAATCGCCCCGTTGGTGAAGACCACATTGGACACATCGCCCACCCGCTCAGCTCCAAGCGGCACCAAAAATACTCCGGACGGCTCTGCGATCACCTTAGTCGGGTCATCCAGACTTGTCATGAACACATACAGCACATAGCGAAGTCCGGCTGCGGTATTGCGGACCCCATGGGCAATATGGATCCAGCCCTGTTTCCCACGAATCGGAACTGCTCCGGCGCCATTCTTCGCCTCGGTCAGCGTGTGGTATACCCGTCTGCTGATAATCCGCTCCTCATCGATGACCGCATGCTCGATATCCGCACAAAGTCCGAATCCGATTCCGCCGCCACTTCCGGTCTCGATGAAGCCGTCCATGGGTCTTGTATAGAAGGCATACTTTCCGTCTACAAATTCCGGATGCAGCACCACATTTCTCTGCTGCGGAGACTGCAGAGTGATGAGATTGTCCAGACGCTCCCAGGTCACCAGATCCTTCGTTCTGACGATGCCGGCAGCCGCCACGGCAGCCGACAGATCCGGGTCCTCCCTGTCCTTGCTCTCGGAGCAGAACACCCCGTAAATCCATCCGTCCTCATGCCTGGTCAGACGCATATCATAGACATTGGTCTCCTCCGGACAGGTATCCGGAAGCTGCACCGGATAATCCCAGAAGCGGAAGTTGTCGATGCCATTGTCGCTCTCTGCCACCGCAAAGAAGGATTTGCGGTCATTGCCCTCCACCCGGGCAACCAGATAGTATTTTCCGTTCAACTCGATGGCACCGGAGTTCATCACCGCATTGATTCCCAGCCGCTCCATAAAATAGGGATTCGTCTCCTGATTTAAGTCATACCGCCAGTGAAGAGGCGCATGGTCTCTCGTCAGCACCGGATATTCGTACCGGTCGTAGATTCCGTTGTAACGGTCGCTTTTCTTATTTTTCCGCGCAAGCAGCTTCTCCTGCTTCGCCAGTTCTTCCTGATATTTTGGATGAATCATCTCGTCATTTCCTCCGTTTCATCACTTCAAAGCACATTCTTCCATTATGGTAGGGACATTTCCACGGCTCCACGATGGGCTCTCCCTCCACCGGTTTCCCGATAGCGTCCACCCGCCAGAACCATTCGGAGCCTTCCCGCGGGTCGATGAGGCAGTTCTTCACATACTCCCAGATGTCCTCTGCCGCCTGCAGGTACTTCTCCTGTCCCTGCTGCTCCCAGGCATTCACAAATCCCACGATGCCCTCCGCCTGCACCCACCAGATCCGGTCGGTGTTGTCGATACCATTCTCACATTCATTTAAAATGCTGTGATCCACATAGGCGCGCTCATAGATGTGCTCCGCCAGCGCGGCGGTAATCGGCTTCATCTTCTCTGTATACTTCCGCTCGCCAAGAATCTCAAGCCCCCGGTCAATCAGCCAGGAGGTCTCGATATCATGTCCGTAGGAATGGAGATCAATCAGCGAATGCCATGCATCGTCGAAAAATACTTCCTGACGGCGCTTCTGCGGATTGTAAATCTTATCCCCGAAGGTATCCAGGATTTCCCGCAGCTTCTCTTCCACCTCCGCCTGATGATCGACGCGGTACAGCTCCGTGTACGCCTCGAACACATGAAGCAGGGTGTTCATGGTGCGCGACGCCATCACGCCATTTTCCGAAAGCTTCTCATTGGATGCCGGGCGGAACTCCCGGTCATAGGCTTCCCCGTACCCGATCTCATCCCGGCACCGGCTCTCGATCAGATCAAACAGCTCGTAAGCCAGCCGCAGCGCCTGCTCATCGCCGCTGGCGTCATAGTAGGAAGCCAGAGCATAGATGGCAAATGCCTGATTGTAGGTGTGCTTTGTCTCATCCTCCACGTCACCGTCAAAGGTCATCGACCAGTAGACGCCGCCGTAGGTCCTGTCCACGCACACATCCCGCAGAAACAGCCATGCATGCTTCGCATATTCCAGAAGCTCCGGCTCCCCCAGCGCCAGATAGGCGTTGGAGAAGAACCAGAGAATGCGGCTGTTCAGGATCACACCCTTGACCGCCCTTCTGTCCAGCTTCAAATCATAATCCATATATCCGTAAAATCCACCAAACCTCTGATCCCGCAGTCCTTCCCAGAAGGGAAGCAGCCTGCTTCTCAGATGCTGCTCGATTTCCTGTTCCATTCCACTCATCACCACGCCTCCATGATTCCTTGTCCTGCTGTCTACCGGATTCCCAGCTCCCGGTCGCTTTCTGTCAGTCTGCTGTGTTCCTTGATGTAAGCGGCAATCTCATCCGCTCTGGTAAAAGCCAGGGCGATGTAGCTGTCTGCCGCCCCATAATAGATGGCGATTCTTCCGTCCTCCGGGTCGCAGATGGTCGCACAGGGGAAGCACACATTTGGCACAAAGCCCCGCTCCTCGTACCACTCCTCCGGGGTAATCAGGAAGTTTTCACAGCGGTACTTTACGATGGACGGGTTCTCCAGATCCAGAATTGCGCCGCCGATGCTGTACACGTAGCCATTGCAGGTCCCGGTCACACCGTGATAGAACAAAAGCCATCCCTCATCCGTCTCAATCGGAGCCGCGCCGCCGCCGATCTTCAAGGACTGCCACCACTCATTTCCCTTGCCCATCACATGACGGTGTTTTCCCCAGAACTTCATATCCGGACTCTCGCTGACAAAAATATCTCCAAACGGAGTGTGCCCGCTGTCACTCGGGCGGGACAGCATCATGAAATTGCCATTGATCTTCCGCGGGAACAGTACCGCATTTCTGTTAAACGGCAGAAACGGATTCTCGATTCGGGTAAAAGTCTTAAAGTCCGTGGTCTTTGCCATGCCAATCGCCGCACCGTAGAAGTCCTGACACCACATGACATAGTAGGTATCCTCCACTTTTACCAGTCGCGGGTCATAGGCATATACCGGCATAAACGGCTCGCCTTTCTCGTCCACAAATGGAATCTTGTCCTCGTCAAAATCCCAGTGGATTCCGTCCTGGCTGCGCCCCAGATAGATATACGGAACCCCGTTCACCTGCTCTCCCCGGAACACGCCGATAAAAGCGTCCTCATAGGGAATCACTGCGGAATTGAAGATACGGGCTACCCCATTTACCGGATTGCGTCCGACGATCGGGTTCTCACTGTAACGCCAGATTGGTGCGTTCTGAAGCGAGTTCTGCGGCTCCTGCCACGGCATGGTCTTGATGCTTGGTGCAATGATCTTCATAATCGTTTTCTCCTGTTATCGTTTTATAAAATGTAAAAGGGTTCCGGTATAATCTCCCCAGGTTCGCTCCACCAGCAGCCCGCCGTACATCAGCAGTCTGCCGCTGTATACCTGACCCGTTCCTTCCAGTTCATAGGTTCCGTCCGGCTCCAGTCCGGCGATTTTCAGCCTGCGGCTGTGGTAATTCGGCTCTGCCAGCACCTGAATCAGTGTTACCAGCGCCTCAGAGCGATCCTTGGACACCACCTCCCAGCAGTCCCAGGTTCCGTTCTCCTTCCATGAGGCAAGGCGGTAGTAATCTCCCTCCCGCATCAGCGGCTGATACCGGTGGTACAGTCTGACCTGTTTCTCCACCTCCGCCTGATCCTCAGGTGATATCTTCGTGATATCCAGCTCATAGCCGAAGGTTCCTGCCAGCGCCACATACCCGCGCGTCTGAAACGGGGTATTTCGCCCGACCGCATGATTCGGGCAGTCGCTGACATGGGCGCCGATGGTACTGAGGGGATAGAGCAGGGCGGTTCCCTCCTGAATCGCCAGACGCTCCACCGCGTCGGTATCGTCCGAGCACCAGATCTGCGGACTGTAATACAGCATGCCCGGGTCGAAGCGGGCTCCGCCGCTGGCGCAGTTTTCCAGAAGCAGATCCGGAAATTCCGCTGTCAGCCGCTCCTGCAGCCTGTACACACCCAGCACATAGCGGTGAAACAGCTCTCCCTGATGGGTTCCGTCCAGATACAGGCTTCCCACGTCCGTAAACTGACGGTTCATATCCCACTTCACATAGGAGATGTTGGCACTTCTGAGAATGGACGCCACCGACTCATAGACGTAATCCACCACCTCCGGCCGGGACAGATCCAGAATATACTGGGCGCGGCTCTGGGTCAGCTCCCTGCCCGGATGCTGCACCGCCCACTCCGGATGCTTCCGGTACAGGTCAGAATCCGGGGATATCATCTCCGGCTCAAACCAGATGCCGAACTTCATACCCATCTCCGTCAGCCGGTCTGCCAGATAAGCCAGACCACCGGGCAGCTTCTCCTCATTTACCACCCAGTCGCCCAGCGAACCCTCGTCGCTGCTGCGCTTTCCGAACCAGCCATCGTCCATCACCAGCATCTCGATGCCCCGCTTCTTCGCCTCCGCTGCAATCTGCAGGAGCTTTTCGGTGTTAAAGTCGAAGTAGGTTGCCTCCCAGTTGTTGATTAAGATTGGCCGCTTCTGATGCAGGTACGGACTGCGGATCAGATGGTTCCGGTACAGGTCATGCAGGGTCCGGGTCATTTTCCCGAGACCTTCATCCGAATACACGCATACCACCTCCGGCGCGTCAAAGTCTGCGCCCGGCTCCAGCACCCACTCAAATCCCTCCGGGTTGATGCCCATAACCATGCGGAGCGCCCCAAACTGGGTCTTCTCCGCCATCGCCATGAAATTGCCGGAGTAGACAAAATGCATGCCGTACACCTCGCCGTGTTCCTGATCTGCATTCCGGTCCAGCACAGCCATAAACGGCTGCACCTGATGCCCCGATTCTCCTCGCGCCGAAGCTGCCAGATATTTTCCGAGGGTCAGCTCCCGGCGGTCCATGATGTGCTCTCTTGCCCAGGAGCCGTGGAGCGTCAGGGTATCCCAGTCGCCGCAGTCCATATCCAGACAGGCGCTCAGCACCTTCTCCAGATACAACGTCTGCGAACCCCGGTTGGAACAGGAGACACTTCGCATCAGTGCATCGCTGTCCTCAAACACGCTGTACCGCAGCGTCACATGAAGTCCAGTCACCGGATCCTGCGCGTACAGCTCCAGGGTCTGACCGCCGCCCTGCTCGCCTTCGCCGCAGAATGTAGCCGGAAGTCCCGGCAGTCCCGGCTTGCCCTGGATGATCTGATATCCCTCATAGTGAAGCTCACAGCCCCGGTAACCGCTCTCCGTCCTGACATTCAGGCTGCTTTCCCGGTAGTCGCCCACGCCCCAGGTGGAATACTCCCACGGGTAGGTGTCTGCAAAGGAGCATTTCTCCCGTTTCTTCTGCGCCGGAGTAAAAGGATGCTCCCCGGTCCGCATCAGATATCCGCAGCGGGCGTCGCCCAGTCTCTTTCCGTAATACACATGTCCTATGTAGATGCCGTCCGTAATCCCGATTACATACTCTGTATTCGGTGTGGTAAGACGAAACAACTGTTCTTTCTCTAAATACTCAATTCCCATGGCATATCCTCCTGTTGTTGTTCGTATCGGTTAAGTTAAAGCATGGTGTTTTGCTGCTGTTTATGATGAACGGATGCCAAATCCGCTGCTTCCCTCGTTCTGTTCGATTGTCCCCGGGTATCCGGGAAAGCGCCCAAAGACGCTCTCCCCGGTTCCGGTAATTACTGTCATTCACATAATTAGAAGTTCTCTCTGGCTTCTAGCAGAGCTGACTGTCGTCCTCTGCGCTGTCAGATTCCTCGCTGTCGCTGCTTGATTCTTCGTTGCCTGAATCTTCGTTACTTGATTCTT